>CAZVWQ010000010.1:0-44184 GCA_964631275.1 uncultured Candidatus Saccharibacteria bacterium
CAAGTATTTATGGTATTTACTTGATACTAGTTAAAACTTTGGGGGTGTAAGGGTTGAATGCCCTTGCGGAACATCTGGTCTAGTACTTAAATTTACACCTGCTATTTGTTCTTCCATAATAATAATTTTAATTATATTTTTTTATTCAATAAATATTAATTTTCCTTTAACCTATCACACTTTTTTACTTTTGTAAATAGTTTATAACTTTCTTCTTTAATCATTACTGCCATAGCCCCGTTAAAAATTCTCTGCAAATAAGGAAGTTGTTTCTTATGAAGTAGAGAATTTAGGGGCGGCATATAATGAATTAAGTATCTGCTCCGTTTTGGATTTTCTTTTGCCATTCTTTTTCCCTTTCAGTAAAGAAAGCCGACCAAGCCTCATCGAACTTTGGTCCTAGATCTTCGTATTTACTGAAGACATCAGTGTCATTAGAGGCCATTCTAGCGGCTTTGACTCGCATGGCGTCTTTTTTGCTGTATTTTCTTTCGACATAATCTTCGATCCATCTAGCAAAATAATCTAGACATTCCTCCACGATATTTTCTCTTTCTTTTTCGGGTAGATCCAAGATCCCTACTCCGACAATACTCATCACTAGACCATCGAGCATAGACAAATAATCTTTTTGTTCATCTGTTAATTGAATTTGAGACATATTTATATAATAATATTAGTTAACCATAACCTCTCTAAAATAAAGTATTTTTTTTGAAAAAAAGTTATAAACATTACAATTAAATTAAATTTTAGTTTAAAAAATACATACTGGCAAGCCAAATCTTAACTTTGACAGTTTTATGTCTTAATGTTTCTCTAAAAAAATTTCAAGAATGACTCTTGTAATAAAAAATCTAACTTGATATTTAATATTCAGTCAGCTTATAGAACCTATTTGCTTGCTCTGTTGAATAGAGATTTTTAGGTTTTAATTATTTCAAAAATTCTAGTTTAGAATTCTTCTTAACCTGGTATTTTAGATTTTCTTATCCAAAATCAACTACACACAGCTCCTTAATTTTTAGTTTTAAAATAACAAAATATTTCAAATAAGTTCTTGTATTAAAGGCACAAACTTGACCAAAATTATGTCTCAATTCAACCAAAAAACTATTGCTGATTTTGCAAAACGTAAGGGCTTTGTCTATCCTGGCTCTGAGATCTACGGCGGCCTCGCTAACACTTGGGATTACGGACCAAAAGGAGTATTACTTAAAGAAAACCTAAAAAAAGCCTGGAAAGAATTTTTTATCCACGAGCGTACCGACATGCTAGAATTAGACGCTGGGATCTTCATGAATCAAAAGGTTTGGGAGGCTAGCGGGCATACATCTGGCTTTAGCGACTGTCTAGTCGATGACAAAAAGGCTAAACACCGATTTCGGGCTGATCACCTAATCGAAGACCAACTTGATATCGACGTCGAAGGCAAAAGCCCAGAAGAAATCACCCAGATAATCAGAGATAACAAACTCAAAAATCCAATTACTCAAGAAGAAGGAGACTGGACCGAAGCTCGCTACATGAACCTCATGTTTGAAACCAACAGAGACAAAGTTGGTAACGACCCTAGTCAAAGAATTTATTTAAGGCCCGAGACCGCTCAAGGTATGTTTGTCCAGTTTAGGAATATCCTACAGACCGAAAGACCTAAGCTACCCTTTGGATTAGGCCAAGTTGGTAAAGCTTTCCGCAACGAAATTACCCCAGGTAACTTTATGTATCGTGTTGTTGAATTTGAGCAGATGGAGATTGAATATTTCATCAAACCTCCAGAGAATGACAATCAATGGAATAATTACTTTGAGTGGTGGCTAAATAAGCAATGGGAGTTTCTGACTGTTAAGCTTGGTTTTAAAGAAAAAAATCTAAATAAATATGAACACTCTAAAGAAAAACTTTCTCATTATTCTAAGCGAACTGTAGATATCGAATACAACTTTCCTTTTGGTTTCAAAGAATTATCCGGACTAGCCTACCGCACTGACTTTGACCTCAAGCAGCACCAAGAGCATTCTGGCCAAAACCTAGAATACACCGATCCAGAAACTGGTGACAAATATCTTCCACATGTGATGGAGCCAACTATTGGGGTCGATAGATTATTCTTTGCTAGTCTATGTGAATTCTACGACGAAGAAAAAATAACTAACTCTAAAGGCGAAACCGAAACCAGAATTGTCTGCAGATTTCCTACCCACCTAGCCCCACACAAGATTGCTATTTTGCCTCTAATGAAAAAAGATGGTCTTAAAGAAAAAGCTGAAGAAATTTTTGTAGATCTAAGAAAAAAAGGTCTTATGTGCGACTACGACGAAGCTGGCTCAATCGGCAAAAGATACCGAAGACAAGACGAAAACGGAACTCCCAAATGCGTCACTATCGACTATGATACCATGAAGGATGGAACTGTAACTATTAGAGATAGAGATATCATGGACCAAAAAAGAATCAAGATAGAAGAAATTAAAAACCTAACCTAAATAAAAAATAGTCATACCTCAAGCTCTTTGAAAAAGATTTACTTTAAACGTGTATACTTAAAAAACCTAAGTCGTGCATGAATAAAAATCATGGTGTCAATTAAATCTAATTAATCCTTGTAAAAATTAACCCACAGCGACCTTCAAAAAAACTAAAACCTAAATCTTGATAAGCCTTAGCTAATTTTTGTTTAGAGCTAGAAAGTGAGCAATATTTTGATTCAGAAAAATTTTGTCGCCAATATTCCAATCCACTAGCAACCAAAACTGGAAGCTTTTTTCCTTGAAACTTACTCTGGCTATATCTTCCTCCCACTGAATGAATTTGTATATCCTCACCTAAATTAACCAAACTCAAACTACCGACAATTTGTTTATTTTTGTCTTTAATAATCAAAGCATGAGTCTTAGAATCACCTAAAGAAAGTTTAATTTTTTCTTTTATTTTTTGAATTTTGATAGGTTTTGGCTCAATGATTATTTCACCTTCTTCCATAAAGTAACTATTGCCAAAAGATTCAACCATAATCTGCTTTAGAAGCTCAGCTTGAGAATTATCTACAACCTTCTCATAGCTAAATTGAGATTCGTAAGTATCCCAACAAGCTAAAGGAAAATTAGTACAAACCTGATTTAATCTTTGTTTATTGATTTTAAAAAAATTAGTGTCGTAATCTTTGATTTCAAACTGGTTATTTAAATTTTTTGAGAGAATAGAAAAACTTTTTTTTAGATTATATTTGTCTTCAGATTTATTAAAGATAACCCTTATCTTTGTAACTCCTTTGTCAATTTCTGATTTTTTGGTTTCCAAAAATTTATCTAAATCTTCTTGACTATAACCTTCCTGTAGAATCAGATAGCGAGCACTATCAGGAGTATTAAAATAAAATATTGAAGACATTTTATAGTATTTATGAAATAATAAGAACTTAAACTTTCTAAAATAATCAAAAACCATGTTCTAAACTCTCTTCGCTAATATTTAGGAATAATTATATTTTTTAAGAATTTATCTTAAATAAAAGATTTATTTTCTTATGAAGAGCTAAATTGAGGGTAATAGTAAACGGATTAGGTGTAAAGATTTTTAAATGATAGTTAATTTTTTGTAAAAAGTTAATGTAAGTCGACATGAGAATAAGTATGGCACTTTTACTACTATATACAAACTAGTTTAAAAATTAGCCTTGTCTCATAACTCAGATTTACAAAGTTTTAATCCTATAAAACAGTTATTAAGCAGCAGTAAAATAGGTTTTGAGACATAATTATTTTGTAATTCTTAAAGTTGAATTTGATGAGAATTCTATGTTTAAATGTCAAAACTGACAATGATTTGAGTATATGTAGGGTTTTACAACAAACTTTAGATAAATTATTAGCTATTAAATTTCTTTTAAAGAAACTTAAAAAATCTAAAATGTCTAAGCCACTCATGGATTAGTTATAAAAATTAACAAAAAAAGTTTTTTGAGGTATAAGATAAAACTAAAAAATCTCTCTACGATCCTCTAAAGCTTTAGCCATTGTAGCTTGGTCTAAAGTTTCTGGGTTATAGTACAAAGGCAACCCTTGAGCAAGTTTGGTGATTTTAATTTTAGAATCTAAGTTTTTTTGGACAAGGTATTCTTTGATATAGGCAGTTGTAGCCTCAGCAGCAAACCCAGCTTTAAAAAAAACTATTAACTCAATCTTGTCTATGTATTGTTTACTGGTTTGAGGTAGTTGATTTCTGACTTTAAGTTCTTCGATTAAAGGTTTCATTCTTTTATCAAAAAAATCTCCAAGCTTGGTATTTTCTGGAAAAATATTTTCAAGTGGAGAAATAAGCTTGTCTAAAACATGATATCTGCCGTTATAAATTCCACTTCTCTCTAGTGTTAAAACATCAAGTTGAGTCTCCACAAAACAAACTTGAAATTTATTTCTGTATTTATTCTTACAAATTTCGCAAAGAACAGGAGTATCAGTTTCTTTTTTTTCTGCAAAAAAACCACACTCTTCACAAATTTTAACTCTAGTTTTTACTTTTTTTATATTTTCTAAAAAACTAACATACTCTTCTGACTCAAGACTAAGTATATCCAAAGCTAATTTTTGACTACTTTTTTTACCAATTCCAGGAAACGATCTAAAATTTTCAGCTAAATTTTCTATAGCAACGGGAAGCATAAATTAAATAATGATAATTAATTTCTAAATATTTTAAAATTTATTTTTAAGGATTTTTTAGCAGGGATAATTTTAATCATTAAACTCTTCTTTTTGAGAAATATTTTCTAAATTTCTTTCGGCTTCGATTTTTTTAATGTCTTCAATAACTTCCAAAATATCACCGTTCATGATATTTAGTAATTGGTTCCAGCTGTTGTTATACCTGTGATCAGTTAATCTATCTTGAGGAAAATTATAAGTTCTAATTTTTTCGCTTCGATCAGCTGCACCAACTTGCTCTTTACGTTTGCTAGCTTCTTCAGCTAACCTCTGCTTTTCATAGTAGTCAAATACTCTAGCAGTTAAGATCCGTATGCAATTTTCTCGATTTTGAATTTGGTTTTTTTCTGAAGCACTAGCTTCAATTCCAGTTGGTTTGTGGCGCATTTTTACAGCCGAGTAAGTTGTATTAACACTCTGTCCTCCATGACCAGAAGCCATGGCAATCATAATCTCTACATCATCCATATTAAGTTTGAAATCGTTATTACCTTCAATAAGTGGCATAATAGCTACACTTACTGTAGAAGTATGGATCCTCCCCTGCTTTTCAGTTTCTGGTACTCTTTGTACCCGATGTACTCCACCTTCATATTTGAACCAGCTGTATGCTGCCTCTCCTTTAACTTCAGCAATTACTTCTTTATATCCTCCTAGAGAGTTTTCGTTGAAACTAACAACTTTTAGCTTTAGGCCAACTTTATCAGCCATATAATTATACATTCTGAGCATCTCAGCAGCAAACAAACTACTCTCATCACCACCAGCTCCAGCTCTAATTTCTAAATAAATATCGTCATCATCGTGAGGGTTGCTAGGACTTAAATATCCTAAGAGCTTTGTTTCGATTTCAGTTAATTCTTTATTTTTTTCTCCGATGTCTAATTTTGTTAGTTCTAAAAGCTCCTCTTCAGATTGATCCAAAATCTCTAATAATTGCCTATTTTTACTGAGAGTTTTTTCTAAAGATTCTATTTGGTTAGCTAGTTCAAATTGAACCTGTAATTTTTTTTGTTCTTTGGAAATTTTAATTATCTCTTCAGTATCCTGAGTGCTAGCTAGTTTTTGATTATTTTCGTTATAAGCATTTTTAATCTTATTAAGAGGCAGTCGTGACATGAGTGGTTGAAATTGAGTTTTGTTTTAAAATTTTATACCAAAGCCTAAGATTAATTAGGTTTTATAAATCAAATTTGTAAAGTTTTATACCTAAAAGATAAATTTTGAGATACGATTATTATTATAAAAAAATATTGCAAAGGTTTTGAAATATCAATTAAAGGCTTAATTAACTTAATAATAATAAAGCAAGAAACTAATCTTTGGCAAATTAAAGTAATCTTACCTTGCACCTTTTGGATTTAATCAGTAGCTTGGTAAACTTCCAAAAGCAACTTAAGTTTTGAATCTGAATTAAAAAAATACTCTAAAATTCAAATACAAAAATATCTTCTGACTTAGTATAGTTCTGACCCTCTACAGAAGACAAATTAAAAGCTAAGCTTACCACCTGACTACTTGATTTAATATCTACAACCACAAATTTTATCAAATTAGCTTCTAGTTCTTCAATTAGATTTTGGTAATTAGATCTATCTGGGTCACTTATATAGCGAACAAAACTATTTTCTAGACTAAAAGATTGGCTGTCACTAGGTCTTAGTTTAAGCTCTTCTCCAGATCTTCTATATGTATATTCTTGAGGGCTAAAAATTGGACAAGTAACTAAAGTTTGATAAGCTTGACCAAGCTGTTTGTCAGTATAATTATCAAAAGACACTGAGTTATAAAAATCCAAGGGATAAACCAAAACTCTATCTTCAGAGCTACATTTAGAATTTAACTCAGATATTATCTGTGGCTCTTTGTAATAATTAACATAAACACTCAAAAAATAAAAATTACTCATAAAAACTACAACCCAAAATCCGAAACTAAAATTATAAAGCCAAGTTAATTTGTTTAATTTACTTACAATATAGACAAAAAAAGTTACTACACTAGCACCCAAAAAACTATAAATTGTACCATTAATTAAATACATATAGTTGATAGATAATCCGTAGAATAAATTATTTATTAAGCTAAATATCCCCCAATAACCAAATCCTAAAATAACAAAAACAATTATCACAGACAAAGACAAATAATAAGTTCTGCTATTAAGTTTATCCTTATTCAAAAAACCAACCCAACCAAGAATAGCAAGATTTATAATAAAAATTAACCTAACTAAACTACCCTCAGCAAAAATTGAACTGACTATTGGCTGCTCTTTATTTAACCTAATAATTTCAGGATGTTTATTTTGTTCAAAGTAATTAATACCGATAATAGCTTCGGTTGGATCAGTTGGAGAATTAAAAGAAATTACATCTGACCTAACACTACTACGAACCACTAAGTCTGGATACCTGTTAAAAACTACAAACACCGATCCCAAAAGAAAAGCTAATGTTAAAAATAAAAATTTTAATTTAACAAGTATTTTTATAATTGTAAATTTAGTAATTTTTGGAGAATAAATCTCATGATTTTCTATGATTTCATCCTGCATAAAACTATTCCTAAAATAAACAAATCCTAAAACTCCCAAAACCACAATCAAAACTAAACTCAAAGTTTCGGTGGCTAAATAACTCAAAGCAAATATCAGCAAACTAGATGAGGTTACAAAGTTTACAAAATCTTTATTCAAAAATCCATCTTTTGGTTTTTTAGAGTTCCTAATATATCTAAAAATCAAATACACTAAAGCCACCAAAATTGACTGAATTATAGTTATAGAAATATTTCCATCAAAAAAAGAACTAAAAGTAAGTGGATTAAAAATTAGAATCAAGCTACTAAACCAAATAAATAATCTAACCAAAATAGCTGGATTAGGATTGATTAAGTAAGCGATTTTTTTTATATAGATGTATGTAATTAAAAAACTAAATAAATAAGTTAACTGAAAAAAAGTATTATAAACCATCATCGAATTCAAACCAGAAAAATAATTATAAACTTTAATAACTAAATACTCAAACTTCCAAAGATTATTAGATAATCCGTCAAAGCTATCTAACATAACCCAATGAGTAAAAAACACTTGTTGTTTTAGGTTAAAAACTAATAAGCAAAATAAACCAGTCAAACTAAAGAAAATTCCATCAAAAGATAATAGATCAAAGTCAGAATTACTAATTTCTAAATTTTGGTTTTCTAGTTCAGTACTATCATAGTTGTTTTTTGTAAGGGTATAACCTGGTCTGTAAAGAATTTCTTTAGAATCTGATTCTTGATAAGAAAATTCTAATTGGCTAGCGTCTGTAACATTTTCAAACTCTGGAGCTACAGGTTTAGATAATTTAGGAACTTCTTGTTGTTTTGCTTTCTCAATTAACTTTTGTATATAATCCTCATCTGGGTTAAAACTAAGGTTTAATTTTGATGTTGCTGGACTAATACTTGCTTGAGATTGAAATATTTGATCATTAGTAGGCTCAGCAAAAACTTCGATTTCGGTTTCAGGTATTCTTTTGATTTCTTTCAAAATAGACTCTTGAGAACTACCTTGTAGAAGCTTTAATTGTTTAATTTTTTCATTTTGTTTAGCTAGATTCTCTCTCTCATCATAAGTTAAATATCCTTTGAGCAAAGGATTGCTGTTAAGTAGTAGTGGATCTTCATAAAAGATACCATGCTTTAGGCCGTTTCGTAGAAAATTAAAATTAGGATGTACTAGCCATTTTTGTAATTCATAAATCCATAGATTAATATTAAAATATCTTAATACTTCTAAGATAACTAAAGCTGATAAATTAAAATAAGTATAAACTGTAGCTTCTTCTGCAAAATCTTCTAATCCAAAATAAATAAATATTGGAATGCTAATGATCAGTGTTACAGAAGTAAAGGCCAAAGGCAATGTACCCCAGCCAAATATAGCCCAAGCAATAAAACTCAAAATCCAAAAAAAATTTTGAAAATTATTTAGATAGTTAATAAATGCACTCAAAAATAAAACTATAAACAAAGCTAATTTTTGGTTTTTCCAAATTTTACCACTTCTAGCTAAAATAAATTTTAAATAAAAAAACATTGTTTAAGTTATATATCTTAATCTTAAGCCTTTATTATGACTCAAAATAGAATTTGACGATAAGTCTTTGACTTCAGGATTTTTTTGTGTTATAATTAATCTAACATAAAATTAAATTCTTAAGGTTATTATTTATGTCAAAATATGCATTAAAATTAGAACAACTAGTACAAACTGACGCTTATGGTGAAATTCTTATCACCATTCAATACGACGGACAAGGTCCTAAATTGGTTTCGGCCAACGGGGACGGCCTGGATCCTGAGCTGAAGCACGCTTTGGATACTATCCTAGGTTTGGTTAACTTTGCCTTAGCAAAAGAAATCTCGCCAGCAGAAATTGCTGAACAATTAGAAACTGAACCTCAAGATGGAGTTCATCTTCCACTTAACGACGTATTGCTTGTCGTTGCTTCTTCACTTAAAGAAGCTCCTAATGGAATTGGTGAAATTAATCCTGGCATCCTTATGGAAGTCGCTCCAGAAATGGTTAAAAAATTTACTGAAAGCGTGGGCTCTAGCCTTCCTCCAAGTGATGGTGGCGACCCTAGCTACGACCAACCAGCTACTGATCAATATGGACAACCTCAAAATCAACAAGCTCAAGGCAAACAATCTGACGAAACAGAAAACTCAGAAAAAGGAGGATTCTTTGGAGGTTTTAACAATAAAAAATCTTAATTTTTTCCGTTTAAATATTTTACAAACTTAGTTTAAAGCCCCGCAAGGGGCTTGTTTGTTGTCTACTTTACCGCCTGCCTCAAAACTTTAGAATTAACTTTAGACTAAGAGATTTATTTTCTATATGAAGAGCTAAATTAAGGTAATAATGCATATTGAATTAAAAAATTCCAAAAATCTTAATTTTTGATTTAAGTATAAAAAAACTCTGAGCTATAGTTATTTGTGGTTTTTATTTACTTTACAACATATTTTCTTTTGTTTAATATCTAAATTAACTTTAAAAAAAATACTTAAAATCTATGTTTATTAACACCAAAGCTAAAAATATTCCAACTCAATTTATTATCTTTGGGGGTACTGGAGATCTAGTTCGCAAAAAAATTGCCCCGGCTTTGTACACACTTTTTCTTTCAGATAAGTTACCTCAACTTTTTCAGATTACTGGATTTTCTCGTAGAGATTACTCTAGAGAAGAGTATCAGAATTTTATCAAAGAAATTTTAGAAAAAAAATTTGGCCAAGAGAATTTGGATAGTCAAAAGGTTAAAGATTTTCTTAGTTTAATTTATTTTGTACCTGGTAAATTTGGAAATTTAGAAGATTATCAAAAACTAGCTAATTGGGTTAAAGATAATGACCAAAATTGGGAGGTATGTAATAATAAACTTTTTTATCTTTCAGTTTCTCCAGAGTTTTATACTGATATTCTGAACAATCTAAAAGCTACTGGCTTGTCTAATCCTTGCTCGCCAGAGGAAGGTTGGAGCAGAATAATTATCGAAAAACCTTTTGGAGAAGACGCTAGCTCTGCTCAAAAATTAGATACTCAACTCAAGGTAATTTTTAGAGAAGAACAAATTTTTCGTATTGATCACTACTTAGCCAAAGAAACTTTACAAAATATTTTGGCTTTTAGATTTTTTAATCCTTGGTTCGAGGATGGCTGGAATAATGATCATATCGAAAGTATCCAAGCTAGACTTTGGGAGACGATGGGGGTTGAGGATAGAGGTAGCTTTTATGAGCAAAACGGAACTTTTAAAGACGTCGGTCAAAATCATCTTTTACAAATGATTGCCTTAGTAACTATGGACAAGCCTGAAGCTATGTCTGGACGAGCTTTACAAGAAGCTAGAGCCAAAGTTCTATCCAAATTAAAAATTTTTGATAAACAAGAAGTAGATAGATTTACCTACAGAGCTCAGTACAAAGGCTACAGGAATATCCAAGAAGTGGATAACGACTCTCATGTAGAAACTTTCTTTAAGAATTATTGTTTTATTAATAACTCTCGCTGGCATGGGGTTGAGATGAGTATTCAATCCGGCAAACGCATGGAAAAGCAAGTCAAAGATATCACAGTTAATTTTAGACCGATTAAAGAATTTAGTAAGATTATAAATCAAGAATCAATCTCGCAAGTTATATTTTGTCTAGAACCAGAAGAAAAAATTGTGATCAAATATAATTCCAAAAAACCAGATATGGAGTTTAGATTAACTGAAAAAAAATTCGAGTCTAACCTTAGAGAACCAACAGAAAAAAGACAACAATATACCGAGGAATACCAAAAAATGATTTACGATGCTATTTGTGGCGATCAAAGTTTATTTAATTCTATTGATGAGGTGGTGGCTCAATGGACTTATGTGGATCCAATTATTACTAGATGGAAAGAAAAAATCGAAGACCTTGACACTTACGAGCCAAATTCTCACGAGGCTACGCTCCTAGCTAAAAATTTTGGATTTAATCGTCAAGACAAAGTCCAAAAATTTGGATTAATTGGTCTAGGTAAGATGGGAGCTGGGTTGGCTAGAAACGCTCTAAGAAATGGCTACGAAGTGGTTGGTTATAATCGTTCAAAAGAAAAAACTGAAGCTCTGGCAAAATTTGGCCTAGAAACTAGTTATGATCTATCTGAAATGGTCTCAAAATTACCAGAAAAAAAAGTTATTTGGTTAATGTTGCCAGCTGGCAAGACAGTTGAAGAGACAATTTTTGGTGAGGATGGTTTGGTTGAATTACTAAAACCTGGAGACATGATTATTGAAGGTGGAAATTCTTTTTATAAAAATTCTAAAGATTTATACAAAAGATTAGCTGAAAAAGGAATTAAAATGATTGATATTGGAGTCTCTGGCGGTCCAGGTGGAGCTCTAAATGGAGCTTGCATAATGGCTGGAGGCAAGAAGCAGGATTTTGATTACATTGAAAACTTAATCAGAGATCTGTGTATACCTGGTGGTTATCAATTTTTTGAAGGGGATGGAGCTGGACACTTCGTGAAGATGGTGCATAACGGGATCGAATACGGCATGATGCAGGCCATCGCTGAAGGCTTTGAAATAATGAAAAAATCTTATTATAATCTGGATCTAGAAGCTGTAACTAAAGTCTATAATAACGGCAGCGTAATTGAGAGTAGTCTTATCAAATGGCTCTGGGATGGTTATGAAAGTTATGGTCAAGACCTAGAATCTATTTCCAGTAAGGTTAATCACTCAGGCGAAGGTCAGTGGACAGTAGACACGGCCAAAGAAATGAACATTCCAGTACCGATTATTGAAGGTTCTCTAGACTTTCGCAAACAGTCAGAATCCAATCCAAGTTATACTGGTAAAGTTTTGTCTGTACTCAGAAATATATTCGGCGGACATGCAGCGAAGGAGTAAGTTCCCACAGCTCCTTCCAACAGGAACATTATTAGAATAATTGACGATAATACTGCCGATCAAACCTTTTTTTGATTTGGAAGATTTGGGTTTGGTTTGGTTGTTGGTTTTTTCTGAGATAATATAGTGAAACTGTATTTAATTTAGATAACTTAGTTAGTAAAAATAGGTTTTGAGACGTGATTATTGTTATTTTTTAATCTGCAAATACTCAGCTAAATCTACCGACCAACCTTCGTAACCATTTTCCCATCTAATCTTTATCCAACTATAATTATATTGACCAAGCCGGGCTGACTTTGGTCCGTCCAAAATCACACCTTTTGTTCCAGCAGGTAAAGAGGTAACTATACTGCCTCCAGGTTTATTTCTAACTTTTAAAGATTTGACCTTAGTAACAATACCGTAGTTATCAGGTACTCGATTATTAGAGGTGTAGACCCAGTTATTACGTAAAGTACAGTTACCACACTCTACAAATCGTACATCCACAGGAGTTTGACTATCTTGCCACACATGGTAATGTAGATGTGGCCTAGTTGATAATCCAGTATTACCTAATCTACCAATCATTTGACCTTGAGAAACGTAATCACCATATTTAACACTAATACTACCTGGCTGAAGATGATAATAATGTGAGGTTAATCTATTTCCATGATCAATAACTACTAAATTACCATTGGTGTAGTTATAATCGTCAGTGGGTTGGCCTCGCATTCCTTTTGCTTGGCAATCTCTGAGATTTTTACAATTGTAATCATATTTACCTCCTTGCTTGGCAGAAACTACTTTTCCAGCTTTAGTAGCCAAGATAGGAGTTCCTGAGGAATCGCTATAATTAGCCGCAAAATCCAAGCCTTTGGCTAAATTACCACTATGAGAAAACCAACCGTTATATCCTTGTATTACTCTCAATTTAGTTCCACTCGGATAAGGCAAAAAATGATCGTAAGAAACTATGTCCGCAAAACTTTTAAGTGGATAAAAACTTAAAACAAAAAAACTAAATATTAATAAAAAACTAAATATAGAAAGTATTCTATTATTTTTTTTAGAGTTATTATAGAACATAAAAAAATCTAAATTAGGTTTTTAATTAGCCTTATATCTACTTATATATTTTATATTTCTTCTAAGTTTTTTAAAGATAAACTGTAGTTTTTATAACTTTATATAAGTATTTTTGAGCTTTTTATTTATATTTTCTGGTAAGCTAGTTTTACTCTTAAAACAAAACATTTTTTGGAATACAAAATTTTCTACTAGTATTTTTGCTCTAAAATATCAACAAGATTAAATCTTTAATTTGAAGTAACTTAAAACTCACTAAAACTTTTTAATGATAATGTTCTAGAGGTTTTGTGATTAAAAACTTACACTTTTATATTTAAGTTCAGCGTAAGATTTTATAGACTAAGTAGTCTAAATTTTATTAAAAATTTGTTATATTTGTATAACAATATAGTATATATAAATAATTTATTAGTAAATTTGTCAAATTTAAGTTCAGTTTGTTTTTTAATCAAAAAGTTTTTATATTCTTTTGAGTAATCCTTAACAGATTGAGTATAAGATACTAAAAACTAAAATTTTATTTGCGGAGAGTATAAACAAAAGGTTTACTTTTAGTAAAATGAAGCCGCAATCAGAATAAATAAATTATTTAAACCAAAAATACTTTTAAAAATTCAAGGCTACTTTTTAGTAAGATTTATAGGCTGAGTAGTCAAAAACTTTATTTTGATTTGACCTTAATTATAAAAATAACTAAACTTAGTCTATATTTGTTTTTAGTTTAGAAATAGGAATAATTATGGAATCAAACCAAAAACATGAACCAAGAAGAAATCATTATCCAGAAATTAAAACTTTTATATTCTGCACTTAGCCGTAAGGATAGGTGGTTTACTGGTTTATCGATTAAGAAATATATTAACAAAAAAATCTTTGCTCTTTCCGAAGGTTTTGATAATCAGTCTATTACGGCTGGACGTTGGAGTGCTTATTGTCATTACTCGATCTTCAAGAGTTTTAGCAATATGCTAGATAAAAATCATATAACTAGCAAATCTAGGGTTTTAGTGCATCCACTTTTACCTAATTTTTTGATTGACGAAGTTCTTAGTAGAACTAATAATGTTTTTAGTTTAGATATTTCCAAGTCTGATTTTAATTTTGAATTAGATAAATACCAAAATTCAATTGATAATGAGGCTATAGATTTGGTGATTCATTATAATTTTTGTGGTCTTTATGAAGAGTTAAAAGAGAATATAAATTATTCCCAATCTAAAGGTATAGCTAGTTTGGTAGTAATTAACAACTTTGATATTAATCTGAGTTTGATTGATTTGTTTGAAAATCTCAAACTAGGAGGTTTTATTTGGAGTTTTGGTGATAGTTTTTGGGATGATCAACTTAATATAGTTATGAAACACAAACTCCCCACCAAAAATTGGTATCTTAGTTGGCAAATTGAAACTCGTACACGATCAGTTCTAGAATATCACCTTCGTGAAAGTCAAGATATTTATTTACCAATTATTGAAGCTTATTTTTATCTTCTTCTTGAGGAATACAAAAAACAAAAATTTGTCGGAAACTTGTATCAGCTTTTTTCTCGATTTATTTTGGTAAACAAATTTAACAATCCGAACGAAGCTAGAAAACTTATGGAGGCTAATTATCCCAATATTTTTGATTCTGCTCTACCTGATATTGTTTTTGATTTGCAAGTTTTAACTCCAGTAAAATTTCGTGATTACGGTAAACCTAAGCACTTAATTCATCAAGCTAGTAGTTTACAAAATCAAGCTAAGAGTTTTTATAATTTTTTCTTAACGGCTATTAATTCTAGGCCTCAAGGCAGTCTAGAGATTCCTGATTTTTATTTAGATAAAACTTATCTCAAATACATCTTTTATACTACTGAGTTGGATTTTTGGAAAAATCTACTTATACAAAAAGGTTTTTATGTTAATCATCCTGGAGAACTTCATCCTTATTTTATAGCTATCGAAGAGCTAGTCAACGCTAAACATATTACTCAGTATGGCCTAATTATTGATGTGCCTAGAAGTTTATTAAAAGACCTACCAAAATTAATTAAATATTAACATTTAACCTCGTCTACCTCTTTTTGAATAACACATAGCCAACCCATATACAACTTAGACATTACCGCAAAGCAAATTTTAGTTTTTTATAGTCTGGATTTTTGCCTTCAATTAGGTTTAAATAAATATCAAAAAAAATATTTAAAAAAATAAAAAAGTCCTAATTTGGATTAATTTAAGTGTAATAAAAAATATTCATGAAAGTCTTCAGAACAAGGCTACCCTCTGTCAATAGACAATAAGATTAATCAAAAACTACTTTGCAAAAATCTTTATAAGCTTTATCAAAGTTAATTTTTTTACTAGATTCTAAAACTTTAGCCCTTAGTCGATTGTATTTTTTTAAATCTTTTGTAAAATTTATAAATAACTCGAAGAACTTTTGGCCTAAAGCTTGTGAGTCTTCAGGTATAACAAAGTTTCCATCAAAGTTAGCTGAATCTCTTAGGCCGTCAACATCATAAACCACAGCTGGAGTAGCCATCGAGTTAGCTTCGGTGACAACCAGACCCCAGCCTTCTTTGAGCGAAGTAACTGCTAAAACACTAGCTTTTTGCATCAATTCTAATTTCTTTTTTTGACTAGTTCTGCCAAAGAACTTTACTTTACCTAAAAAATTGTGTTTTTTAGCAAACTCTTTGAGCTGGGTTTGATCTCCACCCCCAGAAACCCATAATTGAACCTGGTTTTGACTTTTGGTATCTTTTTTTTTAAGCAAATCCAAAAAAACTTGAAAACTTTTAAAAACTTCAATTGGCCGTTTCATCTTTCTTAAAGAACCATGATAGAGAATTGTAAATTTGTTTTCTTTAGTTTTTGAGTCTGTAATTTTGTTTAAAGGTTTATTCTCTATACCTACAGAGATTATCTTTATATCTATTTCTCTAAATCTAAATCTAATCAAATCTTTTTTACTTGATTCAGAAATGGTTATTACTGTATTTCTAAATCTACTCTGAACCCAGGTATAAATTGGTTCAATCAAAAAACCAATTGTTGATAAAGGTTGAAAAAATTCGTGGAACCAAATTTGTCTAGCTAGCATATGGTATAACAAAAATACTTTTTCCTTACCCTTGAAAAAATTAAGAAAATAAGGAACAGTATTAATTTCTTCGATAATTATATCAAATTGATTTCTGAGATTTGTTAGATAATACCAAATTGCTAGTGGATAATGAGTAGCCAAGCCACCTAATCTGATAATTTTTATTCCATCGATTGTCTCAAATTTAGAGGCTCCTGGATAACTACCAACAATCAAAGTTACTTTGTATTTATTAATAGCTAATCTCTTTAATAACTCGTGAGTAACAACCTCAGCTCCTCCAGCTTTGGGATGGCTAATGTCTTTCCAATTAAAAACTAAAATTTTTAGTGACATCTAGAATTCTAATAAAATTTATTTATAATCAACACAAACCAAATTGTAAACACCAAAAAATCATGCCTTGCACTTCACAAAATACTTTATTTTTGTTTATATATTAGCTCTAATAATGTATTGAGTATAAGCAATAGTTACATAAATATTAGTGCCTTTTATTTATTTTTATACCCAAATTATTGTCAATTTTTACAATAAAAATTAACCGAGCCCTATAAAATTTTGAGATAAGGCTACCCTTTAGTGATAAGTACTGTAATTACTCCAATAATTAACAAAACTGTTAGAGAAATAATAATCATCCGCCAAGTATTATTTTCTATAATATCGTTAGAGTTGGCAGTACTAATAATTATAGTTTCGTAGAATATCTCTAGCTGATCCTGAGCTTCTGGCTCTAGAGTTAAAAAATTAGTATTAACTAGCTGAACTCTGACAGATTTTGTACCAGAATTATCACTCGAACTATCGAGATAGCCTATTTCTTTCAGAGTAAAATCAGTTTTTGGCCAAACGGTTTGAATTGGGGTGGTGACTCCATTTTCGGTAATATGAATCTGTAAATATCCTTCGTTAGGCTTGGTCTCTCCTTCTTGAGTTTTAATTTCGGCTAGTAAATTAAAATTTTCTACATTAACCATAAATTTGGTTGATTCTGTGACTGTTAGGTTACTTCTGTCCTTGGCTGGTTCAATAAATTTTACTGAAGGCAAACCAATGTTCAAAGTTTCTTTGAAGTTGCTTTTTATTACTAGTTCTGTTTGGGCTATAACCTCGGTTTCGGCTGAGTTAGTCAGTACAAATATCAAAGGCATTTCCGTAGAGTCTGGAACTTTAGAATAGTCTAATTCATCTTCTGCGATATCAACTCGAAATTTATTTTCTTCTATAGTTTCTCCGTCAGTAACTCTACCTAATAGATTATTGTCATTAATACTCTCATAGTAGACTTTTAGACGACCACTGTTATCGGCATTAGTAGCAGTGTTAGTTAACTTAAAGTTATTAAGTTCTAAAATTATCTTATTATCTAGATCAGGCATAAACACAGATCCAACTGCTGGACTAATTACTTTAAGCTGTGGAGCATCGCCTGATTTTTCAAAATCAAAAGTTAGACTAACTGGCCTGTAGCTTTGCTTATTGGGGCTATAAACATAGACAAATTGCAAGGTGTTTTTTCCTTCGTTTAATTTGTCAGCAATTTCTGATAACTTAATTGGATAGTTCTCCCTACCAGAATCTAACAAAAAATTATCTTCTTTAACTTCGTCTTTGTAGATTTTTAGATAACCTCCGCCGATCGAAGGATTGTCAATATATCTTAGAGCCAGATCTACCCCTTCCCATTGATAACGAATAGCGTCATCAAGGTTAAGTGAACCATCAAAAAAATATTGGTTAGTGTTTGTAGCTCTAGTGTTTTGTTTTTGGCCATTCTTGGTTACAGCTACAATACCTAGCTTAATTGGATTTTGAGTGTTTTGAGCTTCTAGGTCGAGAGGTAATAAGACTTGACCAACCAACAAAAACAGCAAAAAACCCGTACTGAAGTTTTTTATTCTAGAAATCATCTCATATGATAAAATATAATAATACAAGTTTTTTTAAGCTTTAGAAAATTTAAAAATTCTAACTAACTATTAACTATGGATTTAGGCTTGGCAAAAATTTAGCTAAATATAAATAAATAGTTTTAGTTGATTTGCTAATAGGTTTAGAATCAATTAAATTTTAACTAGGCTAGCCTTTATTTTTTTGAGCCTAATTTTAATAACTATTTAAGTTAATTTTTTTCAGTTTGTTAAACTTTAGTCAAGTATGTCAAAAAATGTTATACAAATCTCTAAGATTCCAACTTTTGATTTAAACAAAATTGAAATCACTGCTTTTAATAAAAAAAATCAAGTAGCCTATTTTCAATCAAGTCAAGTCTTTTATTTTGATAAAGTCTATGGAATCTTCCAAAATCGAAGTAGAGTCCTTAGACTAGAAAAAATCGAAAGTAAATATGTAGAGACTGTGATTGGGGCCGTTATTGACGCTGGTTTTTGTGGATATTTGCAATGGAAAATAAAACTAACTAATGAGGGTCTAGAATTGGTCATAAATAACTATGAAAAAAATAAAATTAAAATTAATAAAATATTGGCTGAGTCACAACAGCTACTACTATTAGATTCTCCAGCTGGAAATTATTATGATGGAACTAATCAAACTAATCTAGAGCCAGAAATAGTATTTGAGAGATAAAATAATAGTATTTTTAGTTTCTGGTATACCCCTTTGGGCTAATCGTTAGGGTAATAGTAAACAAATTAGTATAACAGTCTTATCTAAGAATTTTCAAAAATATTTATTTTTTAATTAGATAAACCAAAATGATATTTTGGGGATTTTACATTTTGTCTTAAAACAAAAAAAATAGCCCATTTTCTTAAGTAATGGGGTAAGGCTAGTGCTATTTTCAAACATGTAGTATTGTTTTTAAACCTAATTAGTGAATATCTAAAGAATCTTTAACTTTATTTGAATAATTAATGTAAAACCCATAAACAATATATAATTTTATTTGATTACTTATTCTCTAAAACAAAGGCTTTTAAGATTTAGTTGTTTCAAAAATTGTAATTTATAATTGCTCTCAATCTAGTATTTTAGATTTTTTTGTTTAAATATTAAATACAATTATTTCTTAATTTTTAGTTTTAAATTAGTAAAAAATTTCAAATGGGTTATGTGATGATTTCAGACCAAACTTTGACAACTTATTAGCTATTAAGTCTCTTTTAGAGCAAGTTATAAAATACGTAAATGTCTAAGCTGTGTATGAATTAGCTTAAGTTACACTTACAACTTTCATAATTATCTTTTAACAACCAAATAAGGAGTTAATTTTGTATAAAAGTTTATGTAAGTTGATACGGAGATATATAATTTTGGAAATTATATAGAGCTATGTCACGCTAAATTTAGACAACTTATGAACTTGCAAAACTAATTTAAAAAACTTTGAGAGGTAAAAAAACTATTTTCTACTCTTGCAAAATTTTATATTTTATATCTTTTTAAAACAAAAAAGGAGACGTCGCATAGTGGTTTAGTGCGCACGCCTGGAACGCGTGTTGGGTACCCCCCTCGCGAGTTCGAATCTCGCCGTCTCCGCCACTTGGATAGCAATCTTTCTAAAAGACTTTTTTATACTCAATTAACTTTCAAATTTACATTAGTCTTGCCAAATAGCCTAGATTTACAAAACTTTAACCCCCATAAAATAGCTGTCAAATCAACAGTAAAAATAGGTTTTGAGAGGTATTATTTTTTTAATCAAAAAATATCGATTCTTGAAAATTTTTGAGGCGAGGTTAGTTTATTTTAGGAATTTTTAACCAAGTAATCCAAAAAATGATTTATACTACCTGTGATTTTCACTTAAAGGAAAAATTTGAGTCTTTCTATTGCTCATGATTTGTTAAGTAGTTCTAAAATTTTCTTTTAATTTTGAGCATATTTATTATATTTTAAAAAAATCTTCAGAAAATCTGTTAAAGACATAGTATTCTATCTATTGACTTTGTCTACAAATTAGTCAGAAAAAGTAGAAGGGGTTTAAAATACTTTTTAGTTGACATCAACAAAAATATATGCTAAGGCTGGGTAACTTTTACCAATTAATTCATGTCATTTTTTAGTTTAACAAAAAAAGGTTTAAAATCAGGATTAGCTCTTATAAGTCAAATCTCGCCCAAAAAGAGTGACGTTGAAATATTTACTAAAACCAAAATAAAACTCAAAGATGGTTTAGTTAATATTCAAGCTGTCAATGCTAACGCTTTTTTTGAGTCAAAGTTAAAAGCCAATAACTTAGATATAACTATTAATGAGTTAGAGTTTTTAGTGTCTACTGATTTATTAGTTAGTAGTATTAATTTGTTACAAGATGAAGAGGTGGGTTTTGAGGTTAATTTAGACAAAGAGACTTTACAAATTCAAGGAGCTAAAGCTAGACATACTATAAGAATTACTACTGAAAATATAGATAATTTTATTACTCCTGAAGAAAAAAAAGAAAACCTAGAAATTATAGTTACTGTTAATTCTCAAGATTTTATTGATTCAGTAAAAGCCACTCTAGTCTCTGTGGGTCAACCCAAGAGTGTTTATGATTCTAAGTTCTTAAATATTTGTATGACAGTAGATAAATCCGAAAATCAATTTTTGATAGTTTCTACTGACAGATATAGAGTGACTAAAAACGTCATTCCAGCTGAATTTAAAGAAATTTCTTCAGATTTAGAGTCTAATAAAAATTACTTAACTTTACCAAAAAATTTACAATACATAATTAGCGAAGCTAGTGATATCGAAAAAGTTTCTTTGCATTTTAATTCTGATTTTTTGTGGCTTAAACTAGGAGAAAACTCTTTGGCTGTTAGATATGGTGGTCTTGAATATCCAGATTATAATAAAATAATTCCTCAGAGTTTTGCTTGTAGTTTTGTTGTAGTTACTCAAGAGATATCTATGGCTTTAAGACAAGCTTATCTAACTGCTAGAGCTAACACGGTTAATAAATCAATCAACCTAAATATCAAACCAAAAGAAAATAAGATTGTTATCGAGTCCAAAACTGATAAAGGCGAGTCTAGCCAAAGTGAAGTTAGTGTTAGTAATTATCAAGGCATAGATGAAGATTGGAGTCAATCCTTTAATGCTGATTACCTTTTAGACTATATTAATTTAGTTAATGCTGAAAAAATCTTTTGGGAATCTAACCCAGGTAAACCTTCTGTACTTTCTCCCGAAGGACAAAAATCTAAACAATTGTATTTGGTAAGTGGTTTGAGGTAAGCTAGGAGCTATAAAAAAAGCTTCCACAAAAATCAATTTTGCTGCTATTTTACTGCTAAATGTAAATATTTTATCTTGAAACATTAGTCTTGTTCTATAACTCAAATTTACAAAACTTTGACCTCATAAATGGATATTAATCAACAGTAAAAATAGATTTTAAGACATGATTAGTGAATATAAAGGAATGGAGCAACCCCTTAATTAAACTAAATTCTTAACGGGTTATATAGCTCATATATCAGTTAGATATTTTGGATATTCTAAAGTTACTTTAAAACAAACTTAATATCTAATAATTTATCTAAGTCGAAGTTGGAATTGCTATAACTCTATTAGCTCAAAGGGTATATGCCTAATTTAGAGTACTAAAAGTGATTTCACCTTTTGGATAAATTCCTAAAACTTTAATATTTTCGGCTAGTGATTCTAACTCTCTCAAGGCTGCTTTGATTTGCTCGACTTGTTTACCAAACTCTACATCAACATAAAAAACATATTCAAAAAACTTTCCTGGAATCGGCCTTGACTCGATATTAGTTAGATTAAGATTACGACAAGCAAAAACCTCTAAACTACTAAATAAACTCCCTGCAACATCTCTAGGTAAGTTATAAGCTAAACTTAATTTATCAGCTTGAGAATCTTGCCAATAGTTATTTTTAAATTTTTTTTTGATTACTACAAATCTTGTCCAGTTGTGAGTGTGATCTTCTAAATTAGGTTTAAGAATTTTTAAATTATAAATTTGCGAAGCTTGATAACTGGCAATTGCCCCTAAATTCGGATCTTTTTTTTGATTAACAATCTTAGCAGCTAAAGCTGTGTTTTCTACAGGCTTGGCACTGATATTTGGATTACTGATGAAAAAATCTTTGCACTGTTCTAGAGCCTTAGGGTGAGAAATTACTTCTGTTATGGTAGAAATTTCTGAATTTTGAATACCTAATAGAAAATGCTGGACAGGCAGATAAATTTCATTAGTTATTAAGACTTCTTGGTCTAATAAAAAATCATAATTAGCAATCACCGAGCCAGCTAAGGAATTTTCAATAGGTAATACTGAAGCCATAACTGAAGGGTTATCTAAGGCTTTAAACAGATCAAAAAATTTAGGTACTTTAGTTAGATCAGCATTAGGGAATAATTTAATTGCTGCCAAATTTCCAAAACTACCTTCTTCACCTTGATAGATTATTTTCTGATTCATAGGGATTATGATGCCTCTTTGAAGCTGTTTTGTCAAAACTATCTAGTTCCTTATATCTTTAAGTAGCTTAATATTTACTACTTTTTTTGATAGAATTAAATTAAATAATACTCTAAACCAAAATATTTTAGGATTAAGTGGTCTTTACCAAATCCGTTTCCTATTACCCAAATTTAACTTTTTATAAGCAAACAACTCCCTTATTTAAGCTAAATTCTTAACGGGTAATTACCGTAACAATTAGTTCAAAAGGTATATCTTAAAGTTTTTTTAGAAAAATATTTATTTAGAAGGGTAAGTAATCAAATATACTAAACTGTTAACTAGTCAGTGAGTTTTTTGACTGTGCTTTCTTTATTTAATCAAACTAAAACCTTCAGTTAAATCATAATTTAGTTAGCATTTGAGATAGGTTCTATAAAGATTACTTTGTTTTATTTAATTGGTATTTTTAGCTTATCGCCAACCTTAAGAATATAAGGTGGTTCTAAGTTGTTAGCTATAGCAATATTATCTAAGGTAGAATTGTATTTTTTAGATAAATTGTACAAAGTATCTCCAGATTGAACCGTATGAATAACAATCCCTAATTCTACTTGGCTTGAAGATTCAGATAAATTTTGAGCTTGAGTTTTTTTATCAATTTGTACTGTAGTGTCTTGATTAGCTGGCTGAGAAGGATTAGTTTCTAACTGTTGAGAATTATTACCTACAGTTTCTAGGTTATTATTCTTAGATGGAGCTGAATTAAGATCATTAAAACTCTGCTCTAAAATTTGACTAGGTATTTGTGATTTGGGTAAAGGCCTAAGCTTGTGTTCAGACGATTGAGAGCTACTAGAGACTCTAAAGTTGGTATAAGGTCTAACCGTAGAATCTCCTAAAACTTCGGACTTAGCTTGACTCTCTGTATCAATCAAAGATTGTGCTACTAAAAGAAAAAAAATCAAAGTTGTAAGAATAGTTAATATATTTACTAAATTAAGATTACCTAAAGGGTTACGTCTGAATCTAAAAGAAACAGCTTTTTTAAGTACTCCAGGAGGTTGATTTCTTTTTATTTTATGTCTTTTTTTAGTAAATTTATTTTTTTTAATTACCATTTTAATTTATTTTATGTAACCTATTTTTAGGTTTGTTTTTTACTTTGTCAATCTAAAATTTCTAAAACTTGTAGATGGTTGTTTGTTTGCATAAGCTGTGATCTGAGATCACCAGCACCGCTAAATCCAGAAATGTAAATTTTGAAAAATCTTTTTAAAATAGCAAAATTTTTTATATATCTACGATTTGTATTAGGGTCTTTAGACAAATTAGAATCAAAAGTTTTTAGGCTCCAATCACTTATCCAAATCTCTATATGCCTACGAAGCAGATTAATTCTATCTTCTTTGGTAATTAGTTTTTCTCCAAGCCAAAGAGAACCATTTTTATCAATCCTAGACTTTGGATCAAATATCCATAAATTATAAAAAACACCACGCCCTATCATGACTCCGTCTAGGTGATTTTCTTCAATTTTTTTTTGAGCTTCTTGATAAGACCTAATATCTCCGTTACCAAGAATTAAAGTTTTTTTGGTTAAGTCTTTCTGCAGAACTTCTCTTAACTTTACAGTTTTAAAAATTTCTTCCCAATTATTAGAAGTTTTACTCATTTCTTTAGCTGTCCTTCCATGAATAGTTATAACTTCAGGTTTACACTCTTGTAACAAAAAGCCAATCCACTCTTCGGTTTGAATTTTGTTAAAGCCAATTCTGGTTTTTATACTTACTGGAATTTTGTCTTTTACACCTTCTTTTACAGCTAAGGTAATTTCTTTTGCCAAGTTAGGATTTTTAATTAGTGCCGAGCAAGCACCTTGTTTCACAATTTTTTTGACTGGACAGCCCATATTTATATCAATTCCATCAAAATTCATCTCCAAAATCATTTGAGCTGTGTGATAATAATCTTCTGGAGTTACACCCCAGATCTGAGCCACAATCGGTCTTTCTTTCTTTTTATCAAATTTTAGTCTATGTATAACTCTTTGTTTACCTTCTGACTGGACACCCTCAGAGCTGGTAAATTCAGTAAAAAGTACATCTGGCCTAGCGATTTCTAGAATTAATTTACGAAAGCTAGTGTCAGTAACATCTTCCATTGGAGCTAAGGCAAGAATTGATTTTTTACTTGCTAATTCTGTCCAAAAACTCATAAAACTAATTTATTAAAACCTATTTGAAACTAAAAATTAAGAAATTTTTGTAGTTGATTAAGATGTCTCAAAACCTATTTTTACTGTTGATTAACAGCTATTTAATGGGGTTAAAGTTTTGTAAATCTGAGTTATGGACAAGGCTATTTTAAACAAGAAAATCTAAAATAATAAGGTTAAAAGTAGTTCTAAATTAGAATTTTTGAAATAACTAAAAGTTAAAAATATCTGTTTTAGAGGATAAGTGATCAAATAGGTTTTATATAAGTTAGATATATATTTTTAATTAAGCTTATTAATATTATTTTGCCAGAGATAATTATTACAGGAGTCTCTAAATTATAAGGTTAAGGTAGGTAGTTGAGAGGATTCTGTTTGATTCCATTTTTGCGTACTTCAAAGTGAAGATGAGTACCAAAACAAAGTCCAGTACAACCCATACGACCAATAGATTGACCTTGTTTTACACTTTGACCTTCTCCAACATAAATTTCTGACATGTGTGCATAAAGTGTCTGTAAGCCATTATCATGGTTAACTAAAACTGCTAGTCCATAACCACTAATAGAGTATCTATAAACAGCAGCTACAGTTCCGTTTTGTACAGAAAAAATAGCTGGAGCAGAAGGGTTAGCAATATCACAGGCTATATGACTACCAACTACGCATCTAGTTATACTACCTGTTGTTGGCCAAATAAACCCAGCAGTAGCTTTTTGGGAAGAAACAGTTTGGACATAGGTCTGTCTTTCTGCTTTGGCTAGAGCATCTTCTCTAGCTTTTCTAGCTTCTTCAGCTTTTCTTAGATTAGTTTTTCTCTGTTCTTCTTCTTCGTTGTATTTAGTTATACTCTCAAAATCTTCAGTCGGTAAAAATACATAACTATCTTTATCAAATCTTCCATCTTTAAGTATTTGTTCGTTTTCTTGTTTAATCAAATTTTTATCAATTTTGTATATATCAGATAAATCTTCGGCTGAGATTTCACTTTCAACCTTATAAATATATCCGTTAGCCCAAGGAATTAGAATTTTTTCTGGTAACTCATAAGCACCTTCATCGATCCCATTGTTATAAGCAATAGTCTCTATCTTAACTCCATAGCTTTCAGCTAAAGAATCCAAAGTTTCAGTAGGTTTAGTTTCATGAATTATAACTCTGTCTAATAATAATATATCTCTTTGATTTGCCTCTTGATTGATCAAACTAAGAGCTACGATTTTATTAGAATCTATGGTCGAGATTGTTGATTCTTGAGCGTATAAAGTTTTACTTTCTAGAGTTTTACTCAAAGCACTTCCAGTTGATCCTGGAGCAGAATAAACCATTGCTGCAAAATTCAAAACACCCAAAACAACAACTACAATTCCAGCTAAGTACATTTTTTGAAAAATTCCAAAAACTCTATAAAGAATATCAAAAATAGAAGAAATAGCCTTAATTATTTCTAAACGAGTATTAAACCACCAAAGAGATCTAGTACTAGCATCAAAAATAATAGCTAAATATTCTTTAATACTTCTATAAATATGTCTAATCGTAGCTGGTAAATTATCTAAAAATTCTAACGTTGAAGTAGCCAGAAGATAAGCTTGGTAAACTGTATTATTAACTATTTCAAAGAAAAAGCTCCAAAGACAAATCATAATTACTTTGCTCGAATATAAGAGATCAGCAAGACTACTAGCTGGGTCGTTAGCTAGATAACTGTCATAATCTTGATTTACCTGATTAGATTTATTATTAGCAATCAAAACAAAATTAGGCTTATAGATACTACTATCTATGAGCTCATTATCTCTTTTTATTGTTATGTTTTGTTTAGAAATGTCTATAGTTTGTGAAGACATATTGAATGTTAATTCTGATTTTTTTTGAGTCAGAACTAAGAAAATAAATAAAAAGACGACTTGCAAGTAAATATTTTAAAACATTAAAAATTTATTGTCAAAAAACAACCTTTTTTTAATATAGTTTTTACTAAAAACTGACCAATTAGTCTGTATTTTTAGGACTTACCGACTATTTAGTCAAATATTACTAAAAGTTAATTTAGTTAAAAAATGTTAACAAAAATTGTCAATTAATAAAAATTAGTCTAAATCCTATCTTTAAGATTAATACTTAGATCAGAAGACTCTCTAAGAATTAGTTTGGTTATAAAAATTTTTAAAAATCTTGTTTTTAATTGAATAGGATATCCAGCAATAGTTTTGCATAAATTTAGAAATTTTATTTATAAAATAAGTAAAAAATAGGGTATTTTGTGAGTTATAAGGCAAGATTATTTTTTTAAATAACAAATTTATTAACTATTATACTCCCCACAAGATACCGCTACACAAAATTGTGTCTGATATAAAAAATTCAATTAACTCTTTATTGTCTGATACATGTCTACTCAAAATAAAACAAAAGCTACAAAGAATAAATTATCTTTTGAATCTCCTGATTCACTTCTAGATTACACCTTTACGGTAATTAAAGATTTTGAAGAAAGAAATTTATATGAAATATCCAATTCATGAGTAGACCTCCTGCACTGAAATTTTTATTCGTTTGGTTGAGTAAACAAAAAATTAGAAATTGTAAGTTTTTAAAAATTCTGAATTATTGTTTTTAATTAGAGGTTAAACAGCTTTACTGCAAGAAGTATACTACTAAATGTAGCTTTAGTTAAGTATTTAAATACAAAATATAGTGGTGTCTACGGAAGCTTTGTTTTGTGTAGCGGTGTCGTCTAGAGGAGATCTAGAGTAGTAGGTCTGGGAGGTAGAATAGAGTTGGATCAATAAAATGTAAATTTTAACTTAGGAAGTTGGTTGCTAACTAAAGTGAATCTTTATTAATTAAATCTTTCTATGCCTTTGATTTGTTGATAATTAACCAAGATCAAATTGTCGAGAGTGTTAATTTGTAAAGAATCAATATTTAGTTTTTGTTTATTATTAAGCCTAGGTTCCAAAGCGTCCTCAGTAAGCTCGAAAGCATTCTGTATACTTATGTAATCATAAAAAGTATGTTCATAAAAAGTATGTTCTTGAGTAAATTGTAATTCTTTCTGGGTAACTAAATTAAAACCCCAATAGCCAAAACTTGGAATATATTGGACCAAAGGGTGTATATTTAGCTCTGGCATAGCTTTTTGGAGAGTTTTATTAATTGACCAAAAAACAGCTGGAGCAGCTAATATACTACTACTTTGAGTGATAAATTGACCATCCGAATCTAAACTTTGTTTTATTAATTTATAGAATTCTAAGGAATAAAGTTTAGCTGTTGTTGTGTCATCTGGATCAGGAAAATCAGCAATTATTAGATCAAAAAGTTGATTTTGATTTTGTAACCAAACCTGAGCATCTTGGTTATAAATATTAACTTTTGTGTGATTTAGTGAATTTTGATTTAGTGAAGTCAATAGAGTATTTTGACTTGCTAGTTTGGTAATTTCGGGATCTATATCTACAAGGCTAATAGATTCAATCTGATCTTCAAATTTTAATAATTCTCGCACAGCCATACCATCACCTCCGCCGAGTACGGCTATTTTTAGGTTGTTTTCATTAACCATTTGAGCCATAGAAGGAAAAACCAAAGTCTCGTGGTAACGATATTCATCTAAAGAGTTGAGTTGAATATTTCCGTTTAAATAAAGTCTTGTTCGGTCTGATTGCTTGGTAATTACGATTCTTTGATATTGAGTTTGCTTAGAATAAACAATAGGATCTCTATAAAATTTAGATTCAGCAAAGTTATAAATTTGAGAACTAAAAATCACCCCGACTAGCAAAAAAAACAAAATTGACAGCAACCTAAAAATAACAATTTTTTTGTTATTAATAATTTTCCAAAAAATCCAAAGACTTAAAAAAGCCATACATAAGTTTAGGATTCCAACTAAAAAACTCAGCCTAACTAATCCAAAATAAGGTAAAAGAACCAGTGGAAAAAGAAGTGAAGCTAATAAACCTCCAAAATAATCAAAACTTAAAATCTCGGCAATTATGTTTTTTAATGGTGATTTTTTGAAATAATCTGTATTTAGAAGTCTAGTTAATATAGGAATTTCTAGGCCAGATAGAAGACCGATTAAAAAAGTTAAAAAAACTTGAGCCAAACGAAAGTAGGTAGTGTATCCAATGGCTAAATAAATTAATATTACCGAAAACCCTCCAACCAAAGCTAACATACTTTCAGTATCCAAAAATCTTTTAGCTAGGTTTTTATCTGATATAAACTTACTAGCGTAAGAGCCAGTTCCAAGACCAGCTAAGAACAAACCAACAGAAATAGAAAAAGATAAAACAGAGTTGCCAGTTAAGTTAGAAACTGCTGTGGAAATTAATAATTCATAGGTCAAAGAACAGACAGAGACAATAAAAACTTCCACCAAAAGTAGAATTGGTTTTGGATTTTTAGTTTTTGTCATTAGTTGTATTTATTTTCTTACAAAAGACACTATGCCTAAGTAGTCAATTTTTATGCTTAGTTAAATTTAAAAATATAAATTTTGAAAGTGAGCTAAATATAACTTATCTAAGTTTAGTGTGAAAATCCTTAGAACCCATTTAAAATTTTTTACCAATTTAAAGTAAAAATCAAAGAAATTATTTGTGGTTAATTTTGAATAAGAAAATCTAAAATACTAGGTTAAAAAGAATTCTAAATTACAATTTTTGAAATAACTAAAACTTAAAAATGCTTGTTTTAAACGAACAAGTAGCCAAATAGATTCTATAGTTAGCCCTATATTTTATAAAGATTTTTATTTAAGGAGACAAAATAACCATGCCAATAATTATAGCAATAGATAAAAGAAAAAGGCCTTTGAAAACCCCTACAGCTAGGTTATTTTTTTTAAAGATTTCAGCTTCTATGTCTACAGGAATTAACCAGTCAATAAATTTATAGGCAATAAAAAGTATTATTGAACCTAAAAGTGAATAGCTAATCACAGAAATAAAAATAGTTATTGGCCTGCCATTTTCTAATACTTCAGTTTGTTCTAACATCATTAACCCAAAACTTATAATAAAACCTACAAATATAGATAGATTTTTAAGATATTTAATTTTCATACTGGAGGGCTTTTAATTTTTCTTTAGTGTTTGAAAATAGAAAGTAAGTAGCTAAAATTGTCAAAGAAATAATAAATATACCAAAGACCCAAATACCTTTATCTAAGCCACCAGTATAAACGATTGTCTTAAAAGTTATTTTTTCTTGATTATTTGGAGTTTGGTTTTGGTTAATACTAGGATTAATTAGATCAGTCATTTCCGTTTGGCTTAATTTTATACTTATAGTGTGTGTTTGTTTAGTTTTAGTATAAAAATTATATCTTTCGGTAAATCGCTTGTATTCTAGGCCAAATTTTTCTTCAATTGTTTCTTTAGTTACTTCGTTTTCAGAAACTACAATTTTACTGTCAAAGTTTATTCGTTTACTTGGATTTTTATCTACTTCAGTTATTAATCTAAACCTATAAAACTGGTTAGGTTCGGTTTCGTAATTAGCTAAAATTTGATATTCAGTATTAGGATTACTCAAGTCAAAAGTTATTTTTGATTCAGTAATTTTTTTGGTAGCTATTCTATTTAATATAGGATATCCAAACAACGAAATAATCAGAACTATACAAGAAATTATCAATAAATTTAAATTCAATTTACTTTGCTTTACTAAGTTAGCTTTTTTTGGGTTTTGTATTCTTAGAGTATTATAAAATATTCTAGGAAGTTCTTCTTTAGCAATAAATTTTGTTTCGAACCATTCTTCATAATTATTATCAAAAATATCTTTAGAGTAGTTTTTGTTAGCCAGGCTATAATTATAATATTCAAAAGTCCTATAGTTTAAAAAATCAATCAAAGCCCTACCTTTATATTTTTTCATTCGGCCTTTACCTTTTTCGTTTAGAATCAGTTTAGGTTGATTAAGATCTGCAATTTCTTCTTTAGATAACTGTCGGCAATAATAAACCTCCTCTGCCTCAATTGCAAAATACCAAATTTGACCATTATTGGCTAAACAGTAATATTCATGGGTTTTGAATACTTTACCTAGTTCATTCCGATCTTCTAAATATCTTGTATAATTAGGGATATAATCTACTTGACCATGCCCTAAAACCTCAAACCTAGTTTTATGATATTCGCCTCTAGCTCCTATAAACAAATATTTTTCGTAATTCATATTGAATCTTTATTTACCACCAGATATGCCTCCGCTTCCACTATTAGAGTTAGCAGATTCAGCTCTGCTATTATAAGAACCAAAATCGATAGGCTTATTACTAGTAAAAACATTATAGCTAAAAATCCTAGAAAGAATAGGTAAAGTAATCCCAGTTAAAAGTAATAAGCCGATAGTTGCAGTAGTAATTTTCATAAAACTTTTATTAAAAATAAACTAATTCAAATTTTTAATTTAGACAAGTAAACTAATATACTCTTTTTGGACTAATTATTTACATTGTACTTAACTCATAAAGAAGTTTCTTATACTTTTGCTAATAGTTACATTATCCCTCAATAATTTATCTTAAATAAAGTATTATTTTCTTATGGAACATAATGGTTAGGCTTTAAACTTGATTAAATAGAGCTCTTGCATATCTCGAATAAAGGTTAAATCTAGGTTATGCCTTAGACCCTCTCATATTCAAAAAATATACTCAATCGGCTTTCAAAAAATTGTATACCAAGCTAGAGACCTTCCTATTTTTTAGTAAGAATTTTAAATTAGTTATTTTGGGATAAGATAATATCGTATATAGGTATCTACGATCCAGTTTACTTAGTATGCTTTGATTTTTTTGTAAAACTTACTACTCTACCACCTTAACTGGTAAAACTAACAAATCTCCTTGTTTTTTAGGAAAATTACTAATAATATTTTGGCGAACTCGCTGATAACTGTCTTGGTCTTTACAGGCCTCATCTTCCCTCAAATCATCAATCGTACAAGTCGGAATAATATCTGTAGCCTCAACTCCAGAAACGTCGATCTCCTGCAATTCTTGAACATAGCTTAAGACAGAGTCTAACTTTTCAGCATATTCATTTAATTCTTTATCACTTAGGTCTTTGGATATTCTAGCTAGCAAAGCCATTTTTTTTACGGTTTGCTTGTTGATTTTAGCATTGGACATAAAACAAGGATTAGTATAAACTATACTAATTTAATTAGTCAAGAAAAATTTTGAACTTGCAAAAACAAAACTACAAAAAGCTAATTTTTTATTTATTGATGGTTATCTAAAAAATTATAATAAAGGTGATTGAAACCAAAATTTAGATTCCAAAAAAACTGAAATTTGCTTTGTGGTGAGTATAAATTGGTAAAAAATTTCAAACAGATTCTGTATTTATCAATTTTGTTATAGTTTTAGGTATCTTTGGATAGTTAAATAGCTAGTCAAGACTCCTATCAAAGTACCAAAAATTAGAGTAGCACCAATAGTCAAATATATCTGCAAACCTAGGTCACTAGCTGCACTTGGAGCAAAGGTTGTTCCTAAAATATACCTCTGAATCTGAGGTAAAATTATTCCTAAAAGCGGAACAAACACAAGAATAACAATTGTAGCACTAATCAGATTATAATAGACTCCTTCGGCTACAAAAGGCATTCTAATATAATTGTTGGTTGCTCCTACAAGTCTCATAATTTCTATTTCTTCTCTATGAGAGTAAATAGTTATCCTCAAGATATTAGCCATTACCAAAATTGATATCGAAGCAAAAACTATAACCAAAGCTACAACAACAATCCTAATAAAACGATTTACAGATTTTAGATTATCTACTAATTCTTGGTTTTTTGGAATTTGCTCCCAAATATCATCTATGTCATTTATGGTAATTTCGTTCATACCTTGGATAACAAGACCATAATCTTCTGGTTTTTCAGGAACTACTTGAATAAACCTAAAAAAAATATCGCCAGTAAAGCTATCTAATAAATTCTGCCCTAAGGTATCTTTATTTGATTCTAGGAAATCTTCTTTTGACATTTCTTTATCAAAATATCTAACCTCTTGAGAGTTTACACCATCTAAAGATTCTATAATAGTCACTAATTCTGGAATTCTCTCTTCTGGAAATTTATCGCTAATGAGGGCTCTGATAGTAATTAAGTTATCCAAATTGTCTACAGTGTAACTAACAGTTGTAGACATTATAGCAATTAGAGCTACTGAACCAAAGCTGACTGTAAGCACAGAGATGGCTGTAACTGACAACCATATTGTACGAGTAAGGTTTTTAAACCCTTCAAAAATAGCTCTTTGTAACATAAATATTGACTAATATGATAAAAATCTAAAAATAAGTCAAGAGATATAAATAATAAGTATTTTCTAAAAATAAGTTTTTTGAAGTTCAGTAAGATAAAAAAGTTTAAAAATATAAATATATTAGTTTATTTTTGAGATATTTTTGATTAATGATCAAATTTGCTTTACAAATTGAAATTGTTAAAATTAGTCTTATCCTAAAACTTAAAGAAATAAGCCATTTTTTATTTATTTAATCAAAAAAATGCTGAATTTGTGAAACTTATCACACTTACCACTTTTACTTTATTTAATCAAAAAAAATAAAGATTTTTGAAAAGTTTTGAGATATGGTCATTAAAAATTTTGTTACTAGCCTTACCAGAATTTTGCACAAATGCTATATCAAGTCTTTTTGGATATAGATAAGTCTATAGGTGTACTTTTTGAGCAATTTGGCTGAAATTACTTTTTTAGAATAAGTTAATTGTATACTCTTTCTATAATTTATTTACAACATACCCTTTGGGCTAATTGTTACAGTAATTATCTGTTAAAAATTTAACTTAAATAAAGATTTATCTCCTTACGAAGAACCAAATTTTGGGTAATAGTAAACGGATTGGGTATAAAAATATAAATTTTACCAATAAATTGAGTAAAAACAGGATAAACTATTGATTTATTTGATCTAAATTTTTCCTTAACCAGTTGTCGATTGTGCCTGCTCCCATAAAAATTAAGGTTTGGTTTTTTTTAAGTTCTAATTGTAAATTTTTAATCAAATCTTTATCTAGATCAGCTTGAATAACACTCGGGTGCTTACTAAATTTGGATAAATCTTTAGGGCTGATAATTTCTAGATTTGGATTTTCACGAGTTAGATAAGTTGGTAGCCAATAAACTTTTTTAGCTAAATAAAAAACTTTAGCATATTGCTCTTTGATTTCGTGTTGACGAATATTCTGATGAGGCTGATAAATAACTATAATCTCAGAAACAAGCTCACTAGCCAATTGCAAGGTAGCTTTGATTTCGGTTGGATGATGAGCGTAGTCAGTATAGATATTTTTTGCTAGTTTCTCAAATCTTCTTTGACTGCCAGGAAATTTATTTAGGATTTTTAAAGTTTCGATCTTCAAAATTTGTCTAAAAAACTCTCTGACCAAAAAAGCATTTTGACGGTTATGGACTCCTGGGATTTGAATCTCTTGAATTTCTTTTTGAGTTTTGGTTTTAATAAAAATATTATCTTTTCTAAGGTTGGTTTGTTTTAAATCTGAGTCATAAATAAAAATATTCCTTTGAATTTTGTTTAGAAATTTATTAAAAGCTTGAAAATAATCTTCAGAACTTAAGTAAGTATCTGGATGGTCATATTCTAAGCTAGTAATGATTATACAAGCTGGAGTATAGCTCAAAAAATTCCTATCAAATTCATCTGTTTCTAAAACAAAATATTTACTACTAGGATGGTATTCGGCGTTTCGTCCCCAGCTAAGTCCAGTGCCTATAAGATAGCTTACAGGAATTTTTAATTGCTTAAAAGTCCAAACCATCATAGACGTGGTTGTGGTTTTACCATGAGTTCCAGCTATAGCTACTAGTTGTAGGTTTTTGGCTTTAATCAGATAGTTAAGAAAATCATCTCGCTTAGAGATTTTGATTTTTTGATTCTGGCAAAAGATAAATTCTGAGTGTAAATTATTAATAGAAGAGGTATGAATAAACCAATTAATTGGATTTTTATTATGAATTTTTTTAATATTTTCTAGGCTTTGCTCAAAGCTGATTTTCGCTTTTCTGAAGATTAAAGACTCGGTAGTTAAGCTAGGATGCAAGTCTGAACCAGAAACCTCAAAACCCATATCTAAGGCCAAATTAGCAATTCCACTCATACCTGAACCACCAATTCCAGAAATAAAAATATGCATAAAATAATTTTGTTTATCTTATAAAGTTTTGTAAAGATAGATATAGATATAGCTATCCCATACTAAATTTAGATAAGTTATAGAACTTGTCCGATTGGATGCCTTTTATAAAAAAGATTTTAGTTTTTAATTATTTCAAAAATTGTAATTTAGAGTTTCTTCCAACCTAGTATTTTAGATTTTCTTATTCAAAATTAGACCCTTTGGACTAATTGTTCGGTAATTACCAGTTAAGAATTTAGCTTAAACAAGGTTTTATCTCTTTACGAAGAACCAAATTTTGGGTAATAGTAAACGGATTGGGTATAACTACAAACGGCTTCTTAATTTTTAGTTTAGATAGTAAAAAATTTTAAACGGGCTTTGGTTTTATGTAAAAATTTCAAAGTTTTTAGAAAAACAAATCAAAGCTAATTAAGGATATAGTCAAAAATATTAATTTAATTAACCTTAAGTCTCTTGACAATCTTTAGTATATTTTTTATACTTAGTTCAAATATTAAAGTTTTATTTAAATTAAATAAATAAAAAAACAAATTTATGGCCATTAATCAAATTAAAAATCTTGAAGAATTTGAAGAGTTAATTAAAAATTCTAACAATTATTGTGTAATTGACTTTTATGCTGATTGGTGTGGGCCATGCAAGGTTATGGCTCCTATCTTTGAGAATATTAGCCAATCAAAAGAACTTAAAGAAATCAAATTTATTAAAATTGACAGAGACAAAAATACTAATTTAATTAAAAAATACAATTTTGAAATACCTACGATACCTAGATTTTTTTTGGTTAAATTCAATGCTAATGGGGAATTTGATAAAAGCAACATAATTAAAGAACTTGGTGGAAGTCAAAGTCAAACTGATATGACTAATCAAATCTTAGAAGTCCTAGGAAAAAGCAAAATCTCTTTAAACTCTAAAGAAAAAGAAACCTCAAAAACCCAAAAAGTAGCTATTATAGGTTCTGGACCAAGTGGCTTGACTGCTGGAATTTATACCTCTAGAGCTCAGTTAGATACTACAATTTATCTCGGAATGCAACCTGGTGGGCAATTAACTACAACTACCGAAATTGAAAACTTTCCTGGAGCCTGGAATTCTGAAACTAAACAGGGAATGATGGGTCCTGATCTAATGCAACTAATCCAAAAACAAGCTGAACACTTTGGAGCCAAAACTAGACTAGAAGAAGTTAAAAAAATTGAATCAATTGGTAGTAATAAATTCCAAGTAACTAGTTCCAGTGGTCAAGAAACTTACGATGCAGTTATCATAGCCTCTGGTGCTTCTGCTAGATATTTAGGTCTAGAAGGTGAAGAAAAATTTGTAGGTAAAGGTTATCATAGCTGTGCTACTTGTGATGGGTTCTTTTATAGAGACAAAGAAATTGCTGTAGTTGGCGGTGGAGATAGTGCTATGGAAGAAGCTAATTTTTTAACCAAATTTGCAAAGAAAGTCTATTTGATACATCGTCGAGACGAATTTAAAGCTTCTAAGATAATGCTAGAAAGAGCCAAAAAAAATCCAAAAATCGAGATCATGACTTTCAAAAAAATTATACAATTTGTTGGAGAAGAAAAAATAGATTATGTGATCCTAGAAGATATCAAAACTGGTAAAAAATCTGAGCTTCAAGTAGAAGGTGTATTTGTAGCTATTGGACATATTCCAAATTCTGGGTTTATAGGTAATCTTTTAGACAAAGACAAGGCTGGTTATCTAATTCCACAGTGGAAAGTCTCTCCAGAGTATCGAGTTAGTAAATATGACACAGCCACCAAAATTCCTGGAGTTTTTGTCGCTGGAGATATCGAAGATACTACTTATCGACAAGCTATCACTGCTGCTGGAGACGGGTGCAGAGCCGCTATGGACACCGAAAAGTGGCTAGAAGAAGTAGGTAGCTAAAAGCTTACCTTTTTATTCATAAAAACCTTGTCATACTAAACATAAACTAATTTTTGGTCTTTGATGTGAGATTGAGTTATTGAGTTAGTGTATGAGACATACTTTAAGGGCTTCAGTTTTTGTGCTTTGTTGTCAATACATTTAACTTTGGCGGTTATCAACTTTACAAAAAAACCAAAAGAGTATATTTTCTCTTCAAGAAGCGTCTCGTCCAGACGAGTAAATAAGTCGATCTTTTTTGGTGTTTATTACAAATTTTATGCCTTTAGTTTCAGTTATTGTACCAACTAAGAACTCTGAGAGATTTTTGGAAAAATGCTTAGAATCAATAAAGAAGCAAACCTTTCAAGATTTTGAATTGATTGTGGTTGATAATTTTTCTACTGACAGAACTCCAGAAATTGCAAAAAAATATACAGATAAGTTTTTTCAAAAAGGTCCAGAGAGATCAGCTCAAGTTAACTATGGTGTAAGCAAGGCTGAAGGAAAGTATATTTACAAGGTAGACTCAGATTTTTTATTAGACTCAAAGGTCATAGAGCAATGCGTTTTAGAAGTGCAAAAAGGTTTTGATGCTATCGTAGTTCACAATAGCCCTGATATTTCAGTTAGTTTTTTGGCTAGAGTTAGAGATTTTGAAGTTGATATGTACAAATATGATCTGACCCACTCCTCAGCTAGGTTTGTAAAAAAAGAAGTCTATCAAAAAATTGGTGGTTTTAACCCTGAGATTACAGCTGGAGAAGACTACGATTTTCAGAATAAACTAAATAAAGGAGGTTTTAAAACTGGATTTATAGAGGCTGAAGCTATGCACCTTGACGAACCAAAGGATAGAGAGTTTTTCAAACTCATGAAGAAATTCTTTAGATATGGTGTGGACTCTAGCAATTATGTTAGAAATAACTCTGACCAGGTTGGAAAGCAAACCTTTCGCACAGTTTATTTTAAATACTGGAAAAAATTTATCGCCAAGCCGCATCTAGCAATTGGATTTTTGATATATATGTTTAGTAAATATTTATTTGGAGGTTTAGGACTTGTATATGGAAAGTTAAAACCAAATAATGCCTAAAACAATTACCATTATTGCCAATGGTTTTACTAAAAAAAATGTTAGTGGTGGTGATAAAAACTTTATTGAAATAGCAAAGTACATTCTGTATAAAAAAAAGTACAATATAGAAATTATTACTCACCCAATTGGCAAAATTGTTTGTCAGCAAAATATACCTGAAAAAATATCGTACAAGCTAACTGATAACTATTCTAAATCTCTAGAAAATCCCTTAAAAATTATCTGGTGGTATCTAAAAAGAGGTTATGAAACGAGCAAAATAGTCAAAGAAAAAAATTCTACCTTCATTCTAGCCAGCGACTTCTACTGTGATACTTTGTCATTATTTTCTCTCAAAAAAAAATCAAAAGTAGTTATTTTCAACATGGTGGCTCGTAATCCGTTTTATGGCTATAAGCAAAAAATGCATTTTCCTGATTTATCTGAAATTCACTATTTCTTAAGTAATCTCTTGACTTTCTCTTTGCTTAATATATTTGCCAATTCCAAAAATACAAAAATTGTTGCCACCGCTAAAAATATAGAAGCTGATCTAAGAAATAGTATTCTAAAAAAAACTTTAAAAGAAAAAATAAAAGTAATTAATTATGGCTCTGACATAGAAGAATTTGAAAAGATTAAAAATTTACCTAACAAAGATACTGATTTTGTCTGGATTGGTAGAAATCATCCTCAAAAAGGCTTAGAAGATCTCAAAAAAATTCTATTAATATTTAGATCCAAAAAAACAGATTTTAGCATAAAAATAATTGGAGATTTAGGAAAATCTTTCGAGGATTTTGTAGTCCAAAATAATTTACAAGAAAATGTTTTTCTAACAGGTAAACTATTTAATCAAGAAAAAATAAAAGCTTTAGCTAGTTCTAAAGTTTTCCTTTTTACATCACATTTTGAAAGTTTTGGAATTGTAGTTTTGGAGAATTTTTTGGTTAAGAACTTGGTTATTGGCTACAGAATCCCTTCTAGTTTATATAATTTTGGTGAGCGACTAGAGCTAATTCAAAATTTTGATTATCAGCAGTTTGCCTTTACAGCCTTAGAAAAAATTGAGTCTTTAGACAGAAATAAAAAAATACTTAATGATAATTATAAATTTGCTATAGGTTTTAGTTGGGCAAAAACTGGCCAAGCATATCTAGAAATAATTGAAAATTTCTAATTAAATATGAAAAATCAGAAAATTCTAATAATAGGATCTTATGGGAGAGGTAATATTGGAGATGATGCTTTTTTAGTAGTTCTCTATAAATTCTTCAAAGATAAATATCAAATTATAATTAATTCTGCTGGAGATAGTAGACTACCATCTGAGGTGGAGGATAAAGTTCAAACTTTAGATACTAACTTTTTTTCTAAACCTTTAGTAAAAATTAAAACTTTGTTTCAAATCAAGGCTATAGTTTATGGAGGTGGTAATCTTTGGCTTAGTTTGATTGGTGAAAAGCTGCCTAACCGGAACCTCTGGAAAATGGTCTTTGTTAATTTTATAGCCAAAGTCTTAGGTAAAAAAATTTATTACCTTGGTTGTGGTGTAGCTGAATTAGACTCTCGATCTTTACGAATAGCCAAACTATCTGCTAACTTAGCTGACTTTATTGTCTTTAGAGACAAAGATTCTAGCCAAAGACTAGGTCTAAAAAAATATAAATATAAGGTCTTGCCTGATCTTACAACCAACTTACTTCCAGAAAAATTACAATCGAAAGAAAACAAAAATAAGATTAAAAAGGTAATAATTTCTATACTATATCATGTGCCAGATCCGGAGTTTAACTTTCCTAAACTTGTAGATAGTTTAGCTAGGATAATTAATAAGAACCAAGATAAACAATTTATTTTGCTACCTATGATGATTTCGAATAATTTAGATCAAGATGATCTTTGGGCCTGTAAACAATTATCCAAAAAGTTAGAAAAATCTAATTATGAAATTTTCGATGGATCTTCTCTAGAAGATTATTTACAAGTTTTAAAAGAAGCTGATCTTACTGTTGGAACACGACTGCACTCCAACATTCTATCTTTTATTTCAGGGACTCCTTCAATCGGGATAGCCTATAGAGAAAAGGTTCAAGCTTTCTTTGACTCAAATAATCTCAGTAATTATTGCATAAATATGGATAATTTGGATAATTTGGATAAGATTTGGGAAAATATTCAAGATGAAATAACTATCTATAATCAGAAATTGACTACAATTAGAAAAAACATGCTTAAAAAGGTAAAAGAGTTTATAGAAATTGTTGATAAAATATGATTCTTAAGTTTTTTTCATCAAAAAATAATTTCTCTGAATTCAAGATTTTTGGATTAATATTTCTATTATCAATTTTACTTCCTTATATTTGGTTTGGGACAAGATTAAATTTAGGAGGTGACCAAGGCAATACTTATTTGCTTTACCCTGGTAGTTTTTTCGAAAATATAAGTCTAAAAAACTGGTATCCTATAGGTATCGGCTATTTTAATCCTAGCTACTTCACCGCACCTTTCATGTTTATTGGTGGAATTTTTAAGCAAATACCTCAACCGATTTTCGTTTTTCATCATTTAGTTTACTCACTAGTTTTTTTCTTTTCTTTTTATTATTTTTCAAAGGTTTTAAATCTTTTGTTCGGCCTTCCGAAATGGATAGAAATAATTATTGCCCTGCTTTTTGCCTCTTCTCCAATCTCTTCTTTTATTATCTACGAGATACCACTATATACTATCTTTACAGCTCCTTTGATGATGTTTTATTTATATAAATATCTTAAATTATTAGTTAAAAATTTAGATCTGCTAGAAAAAATTAGAGAATATATCCATACTTCAATAGTGACATTCTTTTTCTCTATTGGTTTGTTTCAAATTCCTTGGATACTACCTTTTGCTATAGTTTTTATTTTTTGCACATTAGTTTTGTTTTTAGAGAAAAAAACATCTTTTAAAAAATTTCTTGTTTCGAGTTTTTTCTTTGGTTTATTTATCTTTATTTCTAGTTTGTTTTGGATAGTACCTTTTTTAAGCCAATTTTTGAGACAAGAAGATTCCTTAGCGAAAGGTTTTTTTGCTGAATCTGGAGTAGAAGATACTTTCAGCCCAACTGTAAATACTCTATCTGCTTATACTAATGCTTTAAACCCTTTTATCAATTTAGAGCATTATAAATTATACGAAAGACTAGAAACACCTAGATTTTATTTGTATGAAAGTTATTTTCTGAATTTAATCTTTATTAATTTTTTAATTCCAATAATTTTGTTAATAGCTATTATATTGGTAACTATTAACCAAGTTAATTTAAAAACTAAACTTAAATATTTACTTTTTTTAGTTGCTTTCGTAATCTTAAGTTTTAGTTATACTGTAGACGTTCCAGATCCTAACTTCAAAGACGTTTTTATATATCTTGGGAAAAACCTTCCAGGGTTTTTTATGTTTAGGAATTTTATTGGTAAGTTTTCTTTGGCTGTAGCAGCAGCTTTATTCTTGTTATTGGCTTCAGCTATAGAATTTGCCCATGTTCATTTTAGAACCTATAGTTTTAATCAGAAATTTACTAGTAGGTTTCAAAGGTACCTAAATATTTTTCTTATATGTATTTTCGTTTTTAATTTTTTACCCTTTTTGGCTGGTGGCTATACCCACACCAAAATCTGGAGATCTGACAATATCTATAGAAAAATCTCTGATCTAAACCCAGACTATTATGATATAATAGATTATACCAAAGATAATGTACCTCATAAATACAAAGTAATGAATCTTAATTTAAACCATTCAGGCTATGAAGTTATAGAAGATTCTGATCCGAATAGTTCAAATCTGTTTTTAGGTAATAGTCCTTTACCAATATTAACTGGTCATAACAACTTTATATCCACAAAAGGTTTATCCGTTTTGAGAGATAGTTTTAATTCTTTAGTTAGAGAGCAAAAGTTTCAAGAGGTGGGTATATTTCTTGATCTTTTAGGTGTTAAATATATTATACAAAGTAAAGAAAGACCAGATAGTCTAAATTATCAATGGTTTGAAGAATCTTGGCTCACAGAAGGACTTGAATCTGAGGATTTTAAAGAAACCGTTCTCGGAGAATTGGAGTATTCCAATAACAGCTATAGTTTGTTTAGAACTAAACTTTATGACAAACCCTTGATCAAAGATTATAACAAGATTTCGGTTATTGATGAATCAGGTTCAACTAATTCAGTTAATAATATTTTATCTTTGCGAAAGGTTTTGGAAGAGGATATTATGATTATAGATCGCTCAAGTCTAGAAAATCTTGATTCAGAAGTTATAGCAGAAGAGATAAAAAAGATAAACCCTTTACAATCATCAAAGTACAGAAATCAATCAGAAGAAATCTTGGTAAACACTCTAGGTGATAATTACCACGAACTCTCGATTACCCTTCAGGAAAATATCTTAGTTTTTGCCAAATCCGAAGAAGTGGTCTTAGCCGGAAAATCATACACCTATCAAGACAAGCAATCAAAGGATTTCGAAGTGAATAGAGAGAGTTTTGCAGGCTTACAATTTAACCAATTAAACTTTTCTAAAAACGACTTGCCAATTGATATTGCCAAACAGAATAACCAAAACATAGCAGTCTTAGAATATTTAAGCGGAGAAGATAATTTTAGTTTAGATCTCAGTAGAGAAGGTCACAGACAAACAGATTGCAGCCCCAATAGAAATTTTGAATTAGTAAATTTCACTTACAATGAAGAAGGTAAAAGTATAGTTTTAGATTCTTCAGATGGCTCGAATGCATGCATATATAGGGAAATAGATATATCAAATAACGATAGTAACTATATTGCTTTAGAGTTTAATAGACGTTCAGATAATGATGCTAAACTTGTAGTAGAGCTTCTTAACGAAGAACGGCAAAGATTAGAAGTTATAACTAAGACTCTAGACCAAGAGGTAGAAGGCTTGGGTTTTATTTTTAATTTAGAAGAAAAACATGAATATTTCAGGTATTATCTAGAATCTGGAAGTTCAAAAGAGGCGACAAATTCTAAATCTGAGTATAGTAACTTAAAGGTTAGAAAAGTAAAACCCTCAGCCACAAATTTGGAGGTAAGTTTTATGGATAACTATTACTTAGACAAAGTAGAACCAACTGAAAAAAATAATCAGCAAAAGTTAAAGAATATCAACTTTGAATTAACTGATTGGGCAAAGGCTGACTGTCAGAAGGTAACTAATTTTTCAGATAATGCAAGTATTAGTATAGAAGATGATCAAAGCTTTACAATTACCTCTAAGAATTTTCATGCCGGTTGTATCAGGTTGAGAAAAGGCATACAGCCAAACAGAAATTTATATTTCGATTTCGAGGCAAAAAATATTTACAACTCACCAGAAATTATACTATTTGTTAATTATAATGATGATGATCTTTCTTTTAGCAGAGAAGTAATAACTCTTGATGCCGAGGATAATAGGTATCGGTTAACACTAGATACACCTTCAAAAAGCACTGAAGCGGTAATCCATTTTGTGGCTTTTCCTCAGGCTCTAGAAAACAGTTTTAGCATAGAAGATATTCAAATCTATAACTCGCCTAAATTTTTTGATAGTGTATATTCTCTGAATCAGAATTTACTTAATGAAGATCAATATCAGACTAGTTTAAATGAGATGCCAGTTGATTATGATACGAATTCTGAAAGTTACATTTTAAAAATAGAGGAAAAAGTAAATTATTTATCTATTCCTCAACTTTATGACACAGGTTGGAAAGTGCAAAATCTAAGAAACGATTCTTTCAGGGGGTTTGGGTTTGTTAACAGTTACGAGTTATTATCTAATCAAAATGATTTAAATGAATTGGTCTTCAAATTTGAGTTTAGTATCTTTGGAATTGATTTTAGAACAATATTCTACGCATTTTTGATTACGCACTCTTCCTTTCTTCTACTGTTAATAGCAATTCACATAAAATTCAGATATAAATATAGGGTCTAGATAAGTTAAGAATCATTATTACTACTTTTTATGGGATCATCTCTAACTAATTTTAAGACTAGACCTCTTGCGATTTAACTACTATCCAACTCAAAATTATATATTCC
>CAZVWQ010000011.1:0-43302 GCA_964631275.1 uncultured Candidatus Saccharibacteria bacterium
ACTTTTTTATTTATGATTAAAAATAGTTTTTATGTCAGACACAATTTTTGTAGGGGTTTCAATGTAACTCAATTCAGCTTAAATAAATGTATATTTTTAAATCTTAAAAGACTGTAAAATACCTTTGAAATCAAATTAAACTTAGGTTTGATGTTAAATTTGGTTATAGCTGGGTATAGGAGTAAACGACATGAAATTTATAAATCTTTAGCAAAATAAGCGGTTATAATATAATTAGCAAAAATATCTTTTTGTAAAATTTCAAATTTTTCTTCATTTAAATACTTAAACTCTACTATAAAATAACAGTTTTCGCAAGGAATTAAAACTAAAAGATCAAAATAAAAATTATTCTCTTTAGGGTTTTTGTTTGCAACAGCTTTTTCTAAATATTCTTTTCTAATAGGAATATAGTTATTAGAGTTTGCATACCTTTCTGCATTTGTATATAAATCATAAATTACAGTTTGTATAGCTAGTAAACTTGTCTCTCTGAGAGATTCTATTTTATTTAGAAGTTCTCTGCTATTTTTAAAAAAATCCATAGAGTTGTAATAAAATTATTAACTAATCGGTGAGTTTTTTGACTATATTTTCTTTATTTAATAAAGTTAAAACCTTTTGTTATACTCACTACAAAGCAAATTTCAGTTTTTTTGGAATTTAAGCTTTTAGTTTTAGCTAAGCTGAAACAAACATTAAAAAGAAACGTTTAAAATTCAAAAAGTCCTACTTTGAATTGATTTAGGTATAAATTATAATTTAGTTAGTGCATGAATATATAATAGTAGAAGTTGATTTGGGTATAAAAAATATTTTATTAAGATGTACATCTAGAAATTCAAGAAACCTTTCTTTAAGCTTGTTTGAATGTGGGTTTAGAGGTTTGTTGTTTTATTTTAGAGAAAATATTTTAGAGAAAATCACTATATTGTGGTTTTTAAAAAAAATCTTCGACTTTCTTTGCTATATCGTCTGTTAGCGGTTTTTTATCTTCAGTGTGTAATGAAAACTCTTCTAGGGAATCTAGTTCTGAGGTTTTAGCCTCTATTTTTTGGTTGCTATTGTTAATTTTTTCTTCTTCAGATCCTTTAACTACGCTAATAAAAGCTCCCCATACTGGGGTGGTGTTTTGAGGTATGTATACTGCAACTTGGTCACCTGTTTTTAAGTCTAAATTCTTAATTGCATAGGTGGCACTAGCTTTTAGAATTTTTACAGGATTGGGAAAATCATCAACTAAAACCACGTAGTTATCTCCTTCAATAGCAAAAGTACCTGTTACTCTTTTTCTTGGAGCTGGTTGTATTAATTTAAATATTTCTCGGTTGGTGGTTAGTATCCACTTCATTCTGTCACCAATAATTAGTTGTGTTTTGCTGGCATAATTTTGGGGAACAGGATATGTTTGAGTGTTATCTCCAACCATGTTTTCTCCATCAAAATAACCTTCAACAACTTCCAAGGCGTCGTTTTCGTCGTTACTTTTTAACCCTGGTGTTTTGTTTAGTTGGTCGAAGTCAAACTTATGACCTTTTTCTTCAAAAGTTTGTTTAATTATTGTTTTGGCGTTTTTTAGGTTGGTTTCAGCTACTTCTATTAAGCTCAAAATCGTCTCAATTTTTTTTGGTGACATGTAGATTTTTGTTTTTTATATTTGTTGAATATTTTATGTTTTGTGTTTTTGTGTCAAGCTTTTACGGTGTTTTTAACGAACTTCCTCGTTGATAGTTTTTTTCGGTAAGTATTCGTTTCCTAGGTTAAATTTATTATTAAAATCATTCTCTAGGCCTCCAAGATCTTTCATTACTTTCCAGATACTATCACTGATGTGTGGTGTATATATATAGAGAGAACAGGTCATGCCGTTTTCGTAGGTTACAGGTTGGCCACTTAAAGTTACAGTCTTACCTACTTCGTGAGAACCTTGCCAATTAGTAAATGTATAAGGTGCTCCGGCATCACAAGTTTTTTCTCTGATTCTTAGTAGTCTAATTGCGTAGTATACTTGTCTAAAAAACCCTTTATAAAATCTCCAGTTTGGGTTTTCATCCCAGCAACTTTTATCTCTACTGCTTTCAAAGCAATAATAACCTGTTGCTCTTTCCAATCTAAAGTTTAATTTTTGAATAGAACTAGGTTTGCTAAAACCGCAAGCAGGGTTGGTGTCAGCATCTGGTTTTGCACAAGCTCCATAGACTAATCCTGATTCTTTTTGAATTAAAGCTAAAACAAAAGCTGGGTTTATTGGGTTAAGGGAGTTATTATAACATATTGAGTTTAAATTTTTACCATCAAAGGTGTTAGTTCCACAACTATTAGAGAACCCAGTTCTGGACATCTTCCAGATAAACTCTGAGGCTGGTATAAGTCTATTCATATCTGAACCAATTGCTATTGTGGGTAAATAGCTAGAATCTTTAACATTAGGAAAAACTTCTTGGTTCTTAAGAATCCTATCATCAGGTTCAAAGTTTATTTTAACTTGATAGTTGGCTAAGATACTGTTTTCTTTTTCTAGGAATTTTTGTATCTTATCTACAGTATTAAACCTATCTGGTAAAGAGTAAAGTTGTTGTTGTGTGAAAATCTTATTTTTATTAAATTGAAAAGAACTATCCACAAGTACGGGTGTTGAAAAGTTAATAATCAACAAGCCGGTTAATATTAAATGTATGAAAAAATTCTTAAACATAAAAATCCATAAGTTATAAACAGTTTTCAGGTTTTGTTTTTCTTTTTAAGACTAGGTTTAAAACTAATCAACAAGAAAGTAACACACTTATTATTATCTTTTTTTTAAAATAAAGTCAAGTTATTAATATTAATAGTTTAAATAAAGAATACCAAGCGGTTTATATATTTACAAATTATCTCACATTAGGTTAGGTAAGATTATTTCAAACTTAGAGTGAACTTGTTTTTTTAGCGAGTAGAGGTTGGTCTTGGTTTGGGTGTTTAAAATTTAAAAATCTTAACTAGTTTAATTTAAATATAGCTTTGCTAGTCATATTTGGAAAATCCTTAGAGGTTTATTGTTTAACCTTATTCAATGGTAAAAAGGTATCACTTCTCCCTTGCTTAGATATATTTAATAAAATACCTGCTATTGCTAAATTAACAACCATAGCCGTACCACCTTTAGAAACATACGGTAAAGGAATACCTGTTAGAGGTGTAATTCCTGTTATTCCTGTAATATTAAGCAAAGCCTGCAAGACTATCCAAACTGTTATACCCGTGGCTAAAACCCTACCTTCTAGATTTGGAGCTTCTCTAGCTATTTTAATACCTCTCCATAAAAAAATTAAATACAAAGACAAAAACAAAACAGTTACCACAAAACCCATCTCTTCAGCAATAATAGCAATAATAGCGTCTGTACTTTCTTCATATAAGATTCCAACTTGCCTTTTATATTCACTTTCACCATAACCAACACCTAGCAAACCACCATTACTTATAGCCACTTGAACACCTCTTATTTGATCTGTAGCTACACTCCTAGTAGGATCTATCACAGCTAGAACCCTATTCAATCTATAACCCTCAGAAACTGTTAAAAGCATAAATACAAAAAAAGCCACTACCGCTACAATAGAAATCAGTTTAAGATCAACCTTAGCAACCCATAAAGCAGATAAAAATGTTATAAAAATCAAAACCACAGTCCCAAGATCTGGTTGTATAAGTATCAAAAACGAGGACAATAAAAGAGCGTATAAAGGTTGTTTAAGTGAGTACCAAGCACTTTCTAACTTCTCTATTTTTTTTACAGAAAAAGCTAAAAACAAAAGTAAAGCTATTTTTGTAAATTCACTAGGTTGAAAATTAGGTAAAAAAGACACACTAATCCACCTAATTGCTCCATTAGCTGCGTGAGGCCTAATTGGCAAACCTCTTAAACTATTAACTAAAGATAAGCGGAAATTATTAACCTCAGTAGGCGTTCCACCCCAGGTAGATAAAGAAATATAAACAGCAAAAAAAGCTAAAAAACCTAATAAAAAAAAATTAATAACAATCAACAAAGGAGATAGTTTTATTAAATTATTATAATCAAATTGAGATAAAAAAAAAGCTACAACAGAACCAAAGACTATACCTAGTAAAAGTTGTTTAGAAAATTCTTGGAAATAAACCTCCCTAGATGGTGCAGTTAAAGAACTAGCAAAAAAAGTTAACCCCAAAACCACAAGCAAAAAAAGCGTAGAAATTAAAACCCAATCATAACCATTAACATTTATTTTAACCCTACTAAATCTATTATTTCTAGTATTTTTACTCATATATAGACTAAAAGTTTAGTTTAACTACCCTTCTAAAACCACCTCTGATTTTTGTTTAATTTTATTATCTAGTTGCACGGTAGCAAAAAAACTATCATTGGTTTTTTTTACTTCAGAAACCATTAAAACAGGTGACTCTAAAGATTTTAACAAATTATCCATAACTTCTCCAGCTACCTCAGGGTGGGCTTTTTCCCTACCTTTCATCTGAACTTGAAGTTTTACCTGATGACCTTTTTCTAAGAATTGATCAGCTTTTTTTGCCTGAACAGCAAGGTCGTGAGGACCTATCCTTACCGATACCCTAACTGTTTTTAATTTTTTTTCTTTAGTCTTATTAACACCTGATTTAGACTGAGCATATTTTAGCTTACTCCAATCCATTATTTTAGCAATTGGAGGTTCAGCTTTTGGGTTTATTTTAACCAAATCTAAACCTTTTTCTCCAGCTATAACCAAAGCTTTTCTAGTTTCTAGTATTCCTAAGTTAACACCAACTTCATCAATAACTTGTAATTTATGATCTCTAATTCTACGATTAACATCATAAGAGACTATTGTATTTCTGGTTGGTTTTTTTCGGCGTCTGTAGTTTGTCATTTCTAAAAAACTTAAAGCCAAAAACAATAGCTGTCAAACTAAAATAACAACTTATACACAACCTTTACTTAGGTTTTAAATCCTAAAAAATTAATTTCAGGTTTTAATTCTAACCCATAAAGCTCTCTTGCTTTAATCTGAATCTCTCTAATTAAAAACAAAACCTCAGAAGCCGTACCACCACCATTGTTAATAATAAAATTAGCATGTTTATCAGAAATTTGCACTCCACCCTTCACTTCACCTCTCATCCCTAAAAGCTTATCAATCACATAACCAACACTAGGAGTAGGTAAACTTAGTCTTTGCTGATCTTCAGGAGTAAGTGCTTGAAAAACTGATCCACAACTATTTTTTGGTTGTAACCTTTTACGATTAGCCCACTCTTTTGCTGTAAACCTAGCTTTTTCTAAAGTCTCCTGTGAGGACTTAAAAAGACTTAAAACCAAATCCAAAACCACAACTTGGTTGTTTTCTCGTCTTAAGAAACTCTGATCATAGCCAAACTCAAAATAATCAAAACCCACATCCGCTAAATAATACAAACTGTTTTTTTCTAAAATTTTATTTTCCCCTAAGTTGTTTAAACTACTAACCTTAGAAACAGCCTCTACATCAGAAACAGGAATTAAAACCCTAGCTTTTAAAAAATACTCACTAAAATGATGAGTTCCTCCATGAATATTGTTATACAAACTACCACCCAAACTACCTGGAATCCCAGCAAACCACTGCAAACCAGTTAGTTTGTTTTTAAGAGACCAGGCAATTGCATAAGGTAAAAAGACCCCGCTATCAAATTTAACTTTTAACCTATGTCCAGATTCTTCAAAGTCTAAGTCAGTAAAACTATAAAAACTTTTATCACCTGTTTCTGAATGCCTAGGTGGTACATATGGGGATTCCCAGCTATACTCTTGTACATCATTAATAAAAACTTTTTTTTCTAAATCAGCCGTATCTAAAAAAACTATTCTTCTAGAAAAATTAATAATAACTACCCCACGAAGACCTTCATCAGAAATTAAGATATTCGACCCCTTACCTAAAATCACAAAAGAAATTTCATTTTCTAAACAAAGCTTAATAACCGTTTTTAGTTCTTTAGAGTTCTTGGGTTTAACTAAAAAATCAGCTGGCCCACCAATATTCCATGTAGTGTATTTTTTTATTTCTTGGTTTAATTCAAAACTTAAATTATTTAGGCTAAGTTTTTTTGCAAACTGATTTTGATTATTCATATTATCTATAATGGAGCCAGATATCAGACTCGAACTGATGACCTGCGGTTTACAAAACCGATGCTCTACCAACTGAGCTAATCTGGCTTACCTAGAAATAAATATTAAAAACACTAAACTCGTCAAGAAAGAGTGCTTATATTAACCTTATTTCACAAAAAAATACCAAGAGACCCTTTAACAAAATAAACCCCACCTTAATAATTAATTATGATTTATTTATTTTAAATCCTAAATATCGAAAACTAACCCTAAACACTAAATAGTAGACAGTTTAACAGATAATCAAGAACTGATCTAAACCTGGTGTTTGTAAAAAAGCAGTTTTGTTTGAGATTAGAAAATATAGACTCAGCTCTATCTCTAATATGAAATAAATGAATATCAAATTGTGAAGCTAATATTTTTAGATTTTTTTTCTGTAAGTAGGTAGCTTCCTGTTTCTTTAGGTAGCTAATCTAACCGTTTTGCTTGATAAGCTTTACCAGCACAAACATAGTTTGGTATTATATTAATCACGTCTCAAAACTTATTTTTAATATTGATTAATATCTATTTATGAGATTAAAGTTTTGTAAACTTGAGCCATGGGATAAGACTATTCTTTCCGTTAACCGCTACGATAATTATCTGTTAAGAATTTAGCTTAAACAAAAGATTTACCTCCTCATGAAGAGCTAAATTTAGGGTAATAGTAAGCGGATTAGGATAAAAACCATACCAAAAAGAAAGCGGTGTAATAATTATTTATTTTACAATTTCAGCTAAGCTAAAAAAGTGAGAAATTTCTAAAATGGCATTTTCATCTGAATCAGAACCATGCATAGTGTTGCGACCTTTAGATTCTCCAAATTTTTTGCGAATTGTACCCTCTTCAGCCTCGTCTGGATCAGTGGCCCCAATCAATTTTCTAAAATCAACCACAGCATTATCTTTTTCTAGTGTCATAACAATTACTGGAGTTTCCAGCATAAAATCTACTAATTCCTCAAAAAACGGCCTTTCTTTATGAACTTCATAAAAACTTTCAAAAAGTTCTTTTTTAGGCTTGATTTTTTTTAAAGCAATAATTTTAAACTCAGACTCTTCAATTATATTTATAATTTGCCCAGCATAATTCTTAGCTATAGCATCAGGTTTGATGATGGCAAAGGTTGTCTTTCCTTTTTTTAACATATCTACTTATTTAGTTTAATCCAAAAAAAAGTTTTTTCTGATTTTTAGCAAGTAAGTAATATAATCAGAATACTTTTATTATACTAAATTGTTAACTAATCAGTGAGTTTTTCTGACTGTGTTTTTTTATTTAATCAAACTAAAACCTTTAGTTAAATCATAATTTAGTTAGTATTTGAGTATATAATGTTAAAATTTTCACAAAATTAGTTTAAAAAGCACTAGCTGTAGACTTATCTTAATTTAAAAACTCTAGATATAGTATTTGTGTAACAACTCTGAAATACGCAAAAAATTAAACCTTTTTAAGTCTAAAAATTACGAATAAAGGAATTTTAGAATAAACTTCATAAAAATCTGGCTTTGTACTTTTACTTTCTGGGGTTGGTTGTGGCTCAACCACTTCTAAAATTTGCCAACCACTAGATGTGATATCTGTAAACATCTGAGAAAAACTACGGTGATAATAATTAATTTTAAGCTTGCCAAAAAGAGTGTCCTGTTTTTGATAAAAATTTAGATAATCACCATAAATTTCATAATTTTGGCTTTGTTTAGATTTTTTATAACCTAGTAAAAACTGATTAAAATCTTTATTCCGAGTAATTTTAGCCCCCCATTTTATTGGATGATGGGTAGAAAAAATAAACTCTGAACCTTTAGCTCCAAATTTGTAGGCTTGTCTAAAAAACTTAGGCCAGTCAGGCAAGTAATGCAAGGCTAAACTAGAAAAGAAAATATCTACAGAATTCTCTAGCAAATTAAACTTTTGCAGGTCTTGATATAAAAACTCAACTTTTGGATAGCTGTATTTAGCTTTCTCAATTAAACCTTTACTGTTATCTATGCCGAGTACAGATTTAGCTCCTAAATCTAAAATTTCTTGACACTCACCACCCTCTCCACAGCCTAGACAAACAATTTTTTTTGAATTTAAATTTATTTTTTTCAAAATTTTAAATATAGCTGGTTTTTCTAAATATTGATGCGAAAAGTGCTTATTACTCTGTTTTTTTCTGACCCACTCTTGGTGATAGGCTTCATACATTGACATAACTGATCTCTAAGGTTAATATTTAATCCTGTAAACAAAAGATTATGAGTGTATTAGCAAGGTTTTTAGTATTTTTTGGCGCCTCCTTTCTGAGCTTGGCTGTGATTATTTTTTCTTATTTGAGGCGAAGAATGGCTAAACACTCTCATAGAGTAAAGAAAAGAAGACAAATAGAAAGAAAAAAGAGAAAATTAATTAATATAATCACCAACTCTAGTAATAGGAACAGAAGATAAGAGTAAACTTTTACAACTCACACTTCCTATATTCCTATATAGAACTTATTTGAAATTTTTTACTAGTTTAAAAGTAAAAATTATGAAATTGTTTGTAGTTGATTTTGAATAAATTATAGTTTATTTTAAACAAAAAAATTAAAGTCTTAGATTAAGAGCAGTTCTAAATTACAATTTTTGAAATAGCTACACCTAATTCGTTTACTACTTCCTAATTTAACTTTTTATAAGGAAATAAACCTCTTATTTAAGATAATTTCTTAACGGCTAATTACCCTAATGATTAGCCAAAGGGTATAAAAACTTTCACAGTTTTCTAAGAAAAATATTAAATATAAGAAGTTTCAAGATAAAATATCTACATTAGTAGCAAAACTGATTTTTTGTGGAAGTCTTGAAAAGTTAAAATATCTGTTTTGAAAGACAAACAATCAAATAGATTTTATACCAAAAATACATAATTGTACAAATAGTACAAATAATCAAGTAGATTTTATATAAGATAAGATTTGGATAAGCATTGATTCGTAATTAGAGTTATCCAATCTTAAACTAGACTGGTAACCGTATAAGTTAAAATAATCTACAATTTTTTCTTTAGATAGGTTTAAGTATTTCATATTATTAGCTAAGGTTTTACGAGGTGAGATTAGAATTTTTTTAAGCGTATCAAAAGCCAGTTGTCGTTTTTGTGTAGTGTTTAAATACTCAGGAAGTTTTTTTGGGAAAGCTGCTAAGGCTGCAGAGGTAACTTTTGGCTCAGGTGAAAAAGCAGAAGCAGGTATTTTAACTCCGCTTTCGAAGCCATAAATTAACCGTAGCCACATACCAAACAAACAGTTTTTGTTTACTTTCAGAATTTTATCTACAACTTCTTGTTGCAACAACACATAAAACGCTACTTGAGGTGCGTTAATTGATAATTCTATAAGAATTCTAGAGCCTACATTATAAGGTAAATTTGAAACAATTACAGATTCTTCAAAAAAAATTGAACTATTTTTTGCTATTTTTAAAGCATCTTTATGAAATATAGCCAGTTTTTTTCTAGCAATTTCTTCACTAAATTTTTGTTTTAAAAAACCTACCATTTCTGGGTCTAGCTCGATAAGTATAACCGACAAGCTTATTTTTTTTAATATTTCTTGAGTTAAAAGCCCAGTTCCAGGACCTATCTCAATCACTTTTTTAGTTGTTGGAAATCTATTAATAAAATCTATCCAAGCTGAGGCCAGCTTTTGCTTATAATAAGAATTTTTAAGAAAATTTTGAGAGAATCTTTTTTTGGCTTGAATATTAAACATACCACCTAATATTCTTAAAAGTAAGCTTTTTTAAATAAATTTTAGATACCATAGCTCTAGACTATCTAGCATAGAAACTTTATTGTTTTATACCGTGTGTTAGTTTATTAATGGAGCAAAAAATATTTTTTAAAAATGTATAAAATAAAATAAAAAGGCAAGCACCGTCTAAAAGCTACCCTAATCGCAGGTAAAAAAATAGAATATTTTATACTGTTATAGTTTAAAACACGCTTTTTAATCTAAAATTTGTTAAATCTTAATTTATACTCAAACCAACCCAAAATATCAAACCAATCCAAAATAAGGTTTTTGAATTTTTAAAAATTTCTTTTTGACATTTATTTTAAGCTAGCTCTAAAACTAAAAACCTAGACCCAAAAAAACTAAATTTGCCTTGCGATGAGTATAAAACACTAGTCTCGTCTCAAAATAAGTTCAAAATAGCCACTTTTTCCTTTAAAACAAGAGAAAACTCACGACTTTAATTCAACCATTAGTTTTTTTCACTAAATAAAGAGTAAATCAACCATTTTTTCTAATTACGGGACATGACTAATTATACACCTCCATAATTTACTTGTAATAAAACAAGAATTTGTTGCACACTAGTTATACTTGCAACTTTCATAATCATCTTTTAGAAATCAGACGAACAACCTGCTTAAGAATTAATTTTGCCTAAAATTATGTAACTTGATACGAGAATTGGTTTAACCTTCTATAAAAACAAAACTTTTGTTTTAAAACAAATCTTAAAGGATACTACTTATAAAATTTAATTTAAAAAGCCTACCTCACATAAATTTTTTTAAAAAACTACAAACAAGCTTTATGAAAATTCTCAAATTTGGAGCCAAATGGTGCTCAGGATGTATAATTATGAAATCTAGATTTGCAAAGCTAGAAGCAGCCTATGAAGCTAACGGATACAAGCTAGACACAGTTTTTTATGATGTTGACAATGAAGATGTAGAAACTAAAAAAATCTTAAAAAAATTTCAAATTGATGTGTCTGAAGCTACTATTCCTCAGTTTATTTTTCTGGATAAAAACGGCAAAGAAAGTAAAAGATTAACTGGAGAAATTACCCAACAAGACTTAATCAAAAATATTCACGAAACCTTAAAAAAAGAAGGTCTAAACCCTCCAGATTTAAATACCAATCAAAAACCTTGGTGGAGGTTTTGGTTATAAGTTTAATATTTTTTTAGATAGAAGTATACCCGCTCCATAATCAAAGTTGGTAGCAAGACTAAATTTAATTGAATTTAGAAGTCATTTTATGGCTTTTTAAGATTCAAAAATGTAAATTTGAAAATGAATTAAGTATAATTTACGCCAAAGTTTACACAAGTTAAGTTTGGATTTAAAAACCAAATTCAAAAAAAAACTGATTAGGATGTCAATTGTAAATTTATTTACTCTTTACAAAATAAACTACTTTTAAAAACCTTATACCTACAAAAAAGCTATTGAAATACTAGGGTCGCTCCCTAAATTGGTATGATATCACATATCATGGTAGTTATGAGTCTTTCTGTATTTAACACAGGTATTCAATTACTATCTACAACAACACCTGAATTGCAAACTAAAGTTAATACAACTGAAGTTATAAGGAAAGAAAACCAAAAGTATTTTTTCAACCCTACTGAAAGTTTTAAACATTATTTATCTTATTCAACTTCTGAAAGGTTTGAGTATAGTATCCAAGACAACTTAGAACAAAGCATCCTAGCTGTTAAAGCTGAGGAAGAAGAAAAAATTAGACTAGCCAAAGAAGCGGAAACTAAGCGTAAAAAAGAGGAAGAAGCCAAAAAAAAAGCTGCAGAATTAGCTAGACAAGAAGCAGCTAAGCAAAAATCTAACTCCAATTTAGCTTCTAATGCCAACAATCAGAGTGTTACTGAATTAATTCGTTATTGGACTAACCACTACGGCGTCAGTTATGATATGGCAATAAAAATTGCTAGGTGTGAAAGTGGCCTAAATCCTTCAGTAGTTAGCAAGCCTACTGGTTTATATGTAGGCGTTTTTCAACAAGATAGAAATTTTTGGCCAAATAGAGCAGCTAACGCAGGTCTTCCAGGGGCTAGTATTTTTGATGCCGAGGCTAATGTTAGAGTTAGTATTTATATGATGGCTACTGATGGTTTTTTCCACTGGCCAGTATGCTCAAAATAATTTTATTTTTGTCTCCATTTATCCCTGTCTTGCTTTAAACTAAGGATGCCTTTCACAAAATAGCTTTGTCTTGAAATAAGTTAATTTTTATATCTTTACTTCACGCCTAAACTAGCTACCTCTACTTCTGTAAATTAAGCTGGCTGGTGTATATGACAGTAAATGTTTTTAAAGTTTTAAAGAAAGTTTAAATTTAGACTTGCCTTATTATAAAAATTGACGAGAGTTTAGTATAAATATAAACAAGAATTTGTAATAATTATATAAGCTAATCCATATATAACTTAGAGATTTTAGATATTCTAACTTTTTTTTATAATTCAATCAACCCGAGTTAGAACTTTTTGAATTTTTATTTAGACTTAGTTGTGAACCAAAAGACTAGATTTTAAAAAAACTAAAATCAGCTTTGTGGTGAGTATAAATAGAAAGTTAACAACTAATAACTTGCTAGAGTTTGGCATGGAATTGTTATAATTATTTTTACAAAAATTTATTATTTTATTTGAGCTACTAGTTTTTATGATAAATAAAAGGATGAATCGACTATTTTTTCTAATCACGAGGTAAAATTGGTATTGCCAAAGTGACAGGGTTTGGTATATCATTTGATACATTAGTAATAAGCCCTAACAAAGTTTTGCATAAGCACTATTATTCTAGTGTTTTAGTGTGGATAAGCCTATAAGTAGTATTTTTCTAATTTTACGGAAGTTTACTTAATTTTAATTGATTTACACCCTTTGGGCCAATCGTTACGGTAATTACCCGTTAGGAATTTACCTTAAATAAAAAGATTTGTTTGTTTATGAAGAGCTAAATTTTGGGTAATAATAAACGGATTGGGTATAAAATAATAGCTTATAAATAGGGGACAGAAACAAGGCTAGCTTTAGAGTTTTTTTGTAGTTTAGTTTAGAAAATTCCATGTTAATTACTATCTAAAATTAAACAAATACCAATTTTTTAGCATACAAGGTTGTTATAATATACTTAGGAAATGTAAAAAATAAAAGTTAGCTTTTTATTTGATTAAATAAGCTTTTTAGTATTTAAAACACGTGTTTTTATATTTTTTTAAAAACCAATTTGCAAATAATTATTAAATTTGAAACAATTTTAAAACAAATTTTTAAATTATATAAAACCATGTCTAAAAAAATTGCAATTAATGGCTTTGGCCGAATTGGCAGATTAACTACCAGAAATTTAATTACCAGATTTCCAGAAACAGAGATCGTAGCTATTAATGATCTAACTAGTGCAGATAACCTAGCTTACCTCTTTGAATATGACTCAACTTATAGAAAATTTCCTGAAAAAGTCAGTGTAGAAAATGATTATATCAAGATTGGAGAAAGAAAAATAAAAGTATTTTCTGAAAGAGATCCAGAACAATTGCCTTGGAAAGATTTAAATATAGACGTAGTAATCGAATCTACTGGAATTTTTACAACCCAAGAAGGAGCTAACAAACACCTTATAGCTGGTGCTAAAAAAGTTGCTATATCTGCTCCAGCTAAAAGTGAGGGTGTTGATACAGTTGTTTTAGGAGTTAATCAAGTAAATAATAACAGCCCTATAATCTCTAATGCTTCTTGTACAACTAATTGCGTAGCTCCAATATTTAAAGTAATTAATGATAATTTTACCATAAAGCAAGCTTTTGGTATAACTACTCACGCTTATACTGCTTCCCAAGTTTTACAAGACAGCCCAAGTAAAAAAGATTTTCGTGATGGTAGAGCAGCTGCAATTAACGCTATTCCAAGTACAACTGGAGCTGCTAAAGCAGTTTTTCAAGTTATTCCAGAATTAAAAGGTAAAGTTTCTTTATCGGCTTTAAGAATTCCAACAATTACTGGGTCTATGGTATATATTACTGCAGAGCTAGAAACTATTCCAATTAGTTCTGATGAATTTAATTCAAAAATAAAAGAAGCCACAGAAGGGTACCTTAAAGGAATTATAGAATATTCTAAAGATGACCTAGTTAGTTCAGATGTGATAGGCAACTCACACTCTTGTATATTTGATTCAAAATTAACAGAAATACTAGGATCAGCTATAAAATTTGTAGTTTGGTACGATAATGAGTGGGGCTATTCTAATAGACTTGCCGAATTAGTAGTAAAAATGTGATTACTTTTGTTTGGCATTACACCCCTTTCGATAATCGTTACGATAATCATCTGTTAAGAATTTAGCTTAACAAAGGATTTATCTGCTCATTGAGGGCTAAGTTTAGGGCAATAAATGGACTGGATATAATGTTTAACCCTACTCTCAAATTTGATTTCGGAATAGGTGTAATATAGTTTATTATTTTGTATAGCCGCTAGCTTTTTTTACTAAAAGTCGTAAAAATAAAAATCTTTTTACTTAACATAGTTTTTTACAAATGCTATATTTGGTGTTTTTAGTCTATATAATCTTATCAGGTAGTTATTTTTGATAGTTTTGTGGAAACCGTGTAAGAGTAACAACACAAGCTATTTAATATACTAAAACTGTTGACTACTTAGTGAGTTTTTCTAACTTTACTTTCCTTATTTAATTAAACTAAAATCTTCAGTTAAATCATAATTTAATTAGCATTTGAGTATATATTAGAATTACTTAATTGATAATAAAAATTTTGTGGAGTTATTAAATTTTTTCCCAGTAACCTTCGCTTGGACCACTTGGGCCTGTTGGCTCTCCAGCAATACAAACTTCACAAATAGGAAAAATAGTTCCTGCTTGAAATTCTTCTACATAACCACAGTCTTTACATAGATATTCAGCAGTTTCTGGCACTACCTGTCCCCACATATAGTATCCTTCGCTATCTGGCTCAGAAATTTCGAAGTTTTTAGCAACTTGAATAAGAGCTTCTATCCAATTACTACTATCTTCAGGATCTTCTTTAGTATCACCATGCTTGATATTATTCCCACTTTTAATTAAAACAATTAGGTTTTCGCCAAGTTTTTTTTGATTTTTGATTTTTGGAGATAGGTTAACAACATCCCTAGATGCATTTAGAAAGTAATTTTCATTTTCAGATTCTGAATTCGTATCAGTAACAAAAATAATTTTTAGCTTTAGCTGACTTAATTGAGATTCTAAATTTTCTAAATTTTCTAGCTGACTAGTCGCTAGCTTAGAATTAGGATCACAAGTGAAGATAGCAATCAAACCATCATCAAAAGAATTCAGTGAAAAAGCCTCTTTAGTTTTTAAAAATTGCAAGTTCATATTATTAATAATCATATTTAAGGTATTTTTTGTCAAAGTTTTTTAAGAGCTAGAATTAAATTTTATATTCAAAAATCTTAACAAAACTATTTTAAAATTAGTAAAAACCATTGTTTTGCTTTTATTTTTAAGAGAAGTTATTAAGAACTTAAAATCACATTTTTTTATTTTAAAAAGAAAAAACTAGCTTTTTATTTTGTTTTTAAGATATAATTAATGTTTGACAATTACCAGTATTCAGAACACTTAAAGTTTATGTTGAATTGTACTTACCTAATAATCGGCTCCGGCCAAACTGGTTTGATTTTAACCAAAGAACTTATTAAAACGGGTGAAAAAATAATTCTAGTTGAACAAGATAAATTTGGAGGGTCATATTTACATACCAAAGAACTGGCAAAAAACAAAATTACTGAACTTTCTGAAGACTTTTCTACTGGTTTACGTTTGTTTAAGAACCATCCAGACACTTTTTCAGTTCTTCGAAAACTAAGACAATCAACTAAAATCAAAATAGCTAAATATATCCAAGCAGAAGCTGATAAACAATTTAAAGACCTTGAGGAAAATCAGAATTTTAAATATTTAAATGGCGTTGCTAAGATCTCTAATAAAAACTTAGCCGAAATTAATTCTAAAAAAGAAAGACATTTTATTAAGTTTAAGAAGCTGCTATTAGCGACGGGCAAAAATATCATGATTAAGCCTAAGTTAAAAGGATTAAGTAAGGCTGATTTTCTTTTTAGGCACAATGTTTTTTTGTTTAATGAAACCCCTTCAAAACTAGCCATTATCGGCTGCACACCAGAGACATTAGAAGTTGCTAGCATTTATTCTGGACTAGGTGTAAAGGTTAATCTTTATGAAAAAAAACCTCCTCAAAAAGCTTTAACCAAATTAGATCGTACTGGGTTTAATTTTTTGATAAAAAGTCTTATGAAGAGAAATGTTAATTTTTCCTTCGAAACTGAAATTAAAGAGATTCAAAAAGATAAGAAAGACTTAATTTTAGTTGATTCAAATAAAAATGAATATAATAATTCTCATGTTTATTTTGATGTTCAAGAGGTTTTTGAAGATGAAAATTTGAATTTATCCGCAACAACGAACATACCCTTTACAGAAGAAGGTATAAAAATTAATTCACAAACCAATCAAGTAGCTACAAATATTTATGCTTTTGGAAGTTGTGCGGGTCAAGAAAATATAAATAAATACTTTGGTCTTTATAATTTTATAAAGCAAGAACTACCAAGAGAAGAGACTGTAGAAAATTTTAAGTCTTTAGGTGGCTTTTCTAAATATCTTAATTTGGATTTTAATAATTTTTCTAAAGAAATAAAAATTTCTAGCTACTTACCGGTCACTAATATAGGCTTATCAGAAAGACAGGCAGAGGCTATACATGGAACTTTTATTAAGGTTGAATTAATCGAAAATAGTCTTTATAAAGGTTTTATTAAGATTATCTGTAAACCAGGTTTGTTTGAACTTTTAGGAGTTACTTTAGCTGGCGATTTTTTTGCAATTTTAAGATTTTTTACTATTTATAGCTTTAATAAAAGACTTAGCTACTTAAAATATAGAGAAAACATTAAAAAGACTTTGGGAGTTTAGGTTCTTAAAATTTCCTTAAATTACTTTGTACTCCATAAGCTATCTCAATTCAACATAACATGGCTAAATCAAGATTCAAATAATGAACTAAAAAGTTCATAAATAATATAAAATGCAAGTTATAAACTTTAATAGCAAAATTTCATAAAGTTTAAAATATCCAAAATGTTTAATTAGCATACTAAACTGTTAACTACTCAGTGAGTTTTTCTGACTGTATTTTCTTTGTTTAATCAAACTAAAACCTTTAGTTAAATCATAATCTAGTTAGCATCTGAGTATATACGGACTATCCTTAATTTACTTTCAAAATTTACGTTTTTTAATGTTAATAAGCTTAAAATAAGCTTTCCAATTCAATTATGTTTAGTTTTACTTGTTAAATTTGATTATGGAACGGGTAAACGGGTATAGTATAATTTTGAGGAAATTACAATCTATTGAATAAATTTTATTGTTCCTGGATAATTCCAAATCTTTTGTGGATCGTTAGAAGCTTTAATTGTAGCGACTATAGGAAGTATATAGGCCACCAAACCTATTAAAAAAAACAAAGGAATCCCGATAATTGCAAAAAAACCAAAAGTAACTATAGATAAAATAAAAGTTACAATACCAAATCCAATAATGTAAATCATATAACTGATTTGCCAATTTAATGATACTTTAGAGTGCTGTTTTACTATTTCTTCTTTTGAACTTAGTAAAAAGATTAAAGGTGATATAAAACCGATAAAAATGCTAAGTAAATGAACTAATAAAATTAAATTTTTAGTTTCATTAGATATTTCCAGTTTAGTTTCATTAGAGTTTTGGTTTTTTGAGTTAGAATTTGATTTATTGGCATTAGTAATTTCTGGAACTACTTTTTTTTTAGCCTCTTTTTCTGACATACTGATTATTTACAACTTATATTTTAAGTAATGTCAAATCCCAATTTTTGTGATTATAGGCAGTGCTAGTCCTGTTTCACAACCCTTAAAAACATATTTATTTTTTGGTTAAGTTAAGATAAAAGTAGCAATGTTTTTGTAAATTCAGCAATTTTTTAAAATAAACAAAATTGACTATTTTTTTAGTAAAAGACAAAATTATTTCTAGTCTAATTTAAAAGCCAAGTTATACTTAATTCACTTTCAAAATTTACATTTTTTAATTTAAAAAGTTATAAAATAGGTTTAAAATTCAATTAAGTTTATCTCTACTGCCAAATTTGGTCATAGAATGGTCATAACAGTCAAAAAAGAAAATAAAAGATTTTCAAATAAGTTTTTCTACTTACACCCTTTGGGCTAATCATTCGGTAATTGCCCGTTAAGAATTTACCTTAAATAAAAGAGTTATTTCCTTACGAAGAGCTAATTTTGGGTAATAGTAAACGGACTGCGTATATGCTGCTACTTTCTCATTTTTAAAAACATTATTAATTTAAGTGTTAAATATATTTATAGTTAGTTCATATACGGCTTAGGTTTTTGCATATTTAGACTTGATTAAGAATATTAATAACTAATAACTTATTAAAGTTTAGTGTGAAATTACTACTATATAATATTTGATTTTATTAAAGTTGAGGCTCACTACCATTGCTACCAACTTCAGGCTGCCTACCTGTAAGTAAATCAAACCAAGCCACAAAATTAGCTGGAATCTCTCTAATTATTCCATAGGTTGTAGTATTCCAAGAGCTGTTTGCAGAAGGCTTAAGAATTACATTTAAACCTAAACCTTCGCAAGTAATTTTAGCCCTAGGAAGATGAAAACTTTGAGAAACAAGAATAGCCTTATCAACTCCAAATGTATTCTTAGCTCTATAACAAGTATCATAAGTTCTTCTACCACCAAAATCCTCAATTATGTCTTGAGCAGGTATATCAACTTGAATTAAATAGTTTTTCATAACCGCAGGTTCGTTATATTCTGGTTTGGAATTATCGCCCGAAACCAAGATTTTTTTAACCTGACCGTAATCATAAAGTTTTTTTGCTTCGTCTAGTCTGAGCCTTAACACTTTAGAAGGTTTGTTATTCCAAATTATACCAGCTCCAAAAACTATAACCACAGATCTTCGGGTGGTATCTATTTCTGGATTTTTATAATAGGCAAGCACCTGAGCACTCATAAAAGGCAGGAGTATTAACCAAATTAAAAAAATAAAAATTTTTAAATATTTGACCATTAGGTTTACTTTAGAAAATCATTCATTATGTTAAACTTAAACAGTCTTTTAACAGATAAGCAAGTCAAGGCACTTCAAGATGTTGGAATATCTAGTGTCTATGATTTTTTGATCTACCTACCTGTTGACTTAGAAATAATTATACCTTTTGGAGCTAGCCAAGAATCAAGCTATAAAACTAAATTTTTACTAGAGGCAATTTTAGTTGATTTTAGACTACAAAAGAAAAACAGACCCTTTTTCATCTTAAGTTTTCAAACTAGCTCTAATAAAATAATAGAAGTTTATTGGTTTAATGTCGCTAAGTGGGTTTATAGCTTTTTACAAAAAAATCAAAAATACCAAGTTATATTAGCTTCTAGCGGACCTTTTTTATCTTTGGATAAAATATCAAAAAAATCAACAAAAGTTTCAGTTTCTGAGTTTTTTTCTTTAGGTGCTGCCGAGCTAAAAGAATACCTTCTTCCAAAATATCCAAAACTTGGAAGTTTAAAAACAGACTTTATTAGATCTATTCACGCCAAAATACCAAATAATAGTTACTTATTTAATCTTACTGGCTTGGTCCCTGAGAATGAATACTTACCCAAGAAAATAGATTTATTAAAAATCCATAAACCAACCTCTGTAGTTAGTTTTTGGCAAAAAAAAAGACAATGGGCTGCTTTTCAGCTTTTTCTAAAAATGTCGCTTTCTAAATATTTAGATTACAAAAGCACCAACCAAGTATCTTTTAGTTCAGGTTTGGATAAAAATTTCTTAATTAAAATTTCTGAAAGCCTAGAATACAATCTTTCTAATAGTCAAAAAATAGCAATTTGGAACAGTCTGCAAGCTTTTCATCAAGCTAAAACTAGCTAATCCAAGGGATTTTTTATTAACAAAAATACGCTTATTCTGAGTACAAATAAGTTTGAATGTAGTAATTTTTATACTAATCCGCTTACTATTGCCTAAATTTGACCCTTTATAAGCAAATAACTCCTTTATTTAAAGTAAATTATTAACGGTAATTACCGTGATAATTAGCGGAGCGATATAAGTATTTTTATAAAATTATGTATGCACAACTGCTACAAAATTGATAAAAAACACTACCTTGTTGTAAACTTTTAAGCACTATTTATATTCTCAATCATAGAAAAATTCTAAAATTTGATTAGTAAAAGATTTTAGTAAATTTCAAGTTAATTTTTAAATTAAAATCTAATTTTGTTGACATTTTAGAGAAAAATACTCATGGACTCATGAAAAAATTTTGTATTTCAGAAAGTGGTTTATTTTAAGAAAAAAAGCAGTTTGTCAGAAAATGTAAACAAGATCTGGAAAGGTACATGTAAGCTTATTTATACTCAAACTCATTTCATTTTATAAATATATCTTTTCCAAAAACGATTACTTTTATAACAGAATAGAAACATGATTAGTTCTAAATATTATATACATTATAATGATACTAAAAAATAGCTATTGAATTATTATTAGAAGATACATGCAAGAGATTTAACGCTTTTTTTCAGGCTAGCAAACTTTCATAAAAGCAATAAAATTTTTTAAAACACGTGTTTTTAATGCAAATTTCCTATATTTAAGGTAAAAAAAGACCATTTTTTAAACTTTTATTCTATCTTTTGACTAATTGTTGAATAATAGAGTCTATTAAAAATACTATTTATTATTTTAATCAATCTAAACTAAGGTTTTAGAACTTTTTAATATTAACTTTTAGCCGATACCAAGTTTAATCAAAAACTAGATTCCAAAAATTGAAATTTATTTGTGTTGATTACATAAAACTTCCGCAGTTTTTTTAAGAAAAATATTTAATATAATAAGTTACAATAAAATGCTACGTCTAATAGTAAAATTGATTTCTTATGTAAGGCTTTGTATATTAAGCTAATTTATTAAGCTTTTTATTAAATTATTAATTTTAGATAGTCTTTGAGATTTTTTGCAAACCTATTGATTTATTAAGAGGTTTAGGGCTGATAATAAGAAATTATAATAAGCAATAAGTTGATTTTAATATAAAATTTGCTTATACTCAAGTTTGCACCAATTCTTATTTTAGATTAGGAATAAGATTTTAATTAGAGCTAAAACAGGTTAAGTATAATTTTTTGCAAAAACAAAATCTTTGTAAAATATTTCTGATTTCGATAAAAATTTTTTATAACCAGAATTTTTATACAAACATTATTTTTAGTTTTTTTGGATCTAAACTTTCGGTTTCAGTTGGCTTTAAATTAAATATCAAAAAGTTTTAATTTAGATTGATTTTAATATAAAAGAATTTTATGTCCTCAAACTTACCAATTTTTTATTCTTCAGAAGTTAAACCAAATTTAAGTTTACCAGCTTTTGAGCGTGGGGTAGCTGTTATTTGTTTAAAAAATACCGATAAATACATAGTTTATGATAGAAATGATAGTTTATGGAGGTTTCCAGGCGGTCACGTAGAAAGTGGAGAAACACCCAGGACATCAGCAATTAGAGAAACTGAGGAAGAAGTTGGATTAAAAAATTTGCAATTTATTAAAAATTTAGGTAGTTGCCATAATTTCTTTTTGTTTAAGGATCAACCTAGCCATGTAATTGAGCATTATTTTTTGTTTACGACTACTTTAGAAAATTGGAAAAATAAATTAAATGACGAAGAAGGAATTAATTCTAGTTTAAAAACAAAACCTGAAATTTTAAGTAACAATTGGCCCCAAGTTGAGTGGATACTAAAAATGATCTAAATATAAATACTTGCTCTAAAACAAAAAACTACCTACAATCAGCTAAATGGCAGGAAATATTTTTGGAACTAATTTTCGAGTGTCTACTTTTGGAGAATCTCACGGCAAGGCTGTGGGGGTGGTAGTTGATGGCTGCCCAGCTGGTTTAGAACTTTCAGAAAGTGACATTCAAATCGATTTGACTCGTAGAAGGCCAGGTCAAAGCAAGGTAACTACAGCTCGCGACGAAAAAGATCAGGTAGAAATCCTATCTGGAGTTTATGAAGGCAAAACTACTGGGGCCCCAATTGCCATGCTGGTTTGGAATCAAGATCAACGTAGTCAGGATTATAGTGAAATTAAAAAAGTCTTTCGACCGGGCCATGCTGATTATACTTTTGAAAAAAAATATGGTCACAGAGACCCTAGAGGTGGTGGAAGAACTAGTGCTAGGATTATGATTGGCAGAGTAGCAGCTGGAGCGATAGCTAAGAAATTCCTAAAACAAAAGTTTAACATGGAATTTCTAGCCTACACTGAGCAGGTTGGAGATGTTAAGATTGCTGAAAAATCAAAAACCAAAAATCAAAAACCACTTAATTTAGAAATAGAATCAAAAAGGCTAACCCTCAAACCAATATCTTTTGAGTATTTACAAGATATTCACAAAAATTTCACACATAAAGTTGCTTCTTTTATTAATCCTAATACTACAGTACCAAAAAGTATTTCCGAAACCGCAGAATTTATTCATAAGACTTTGCTAGAAATACAAAAAGGGGAAGTTATGACTTTTGTAGCCCTAAATCCAAATTTTATTGGCCTTTGCTCGATAAGGGGAATTATTACAGGAGAGATAAGTTTTGGGCTTTGGGTTAAAGAATCTAAGCAAGGGATGGGTTATGGTAAAGAGATGATAAAAACTCTAAAACAATTTGCTGAAGAAAACTTGATAGTAGAGAAATTTGTCTATAGAGCTGAACAAAAAAACATGGCTAGCCGTAAGTTAGTTGAAAGCTTAGGTGGTAAGGAAGTAAAAAAATATTCTGAAAAAAGCGAAAAAATAGGGAAAGAGTTTTTGTGGGTTGAATACGAATTGCCAGTTAGCAAATCTTTAGAAAAAGATTCTAAGCAATTACCTCTCTACGAAACAGTGACCTCTGAACAAATTGAAGCCAACATTGTGCGTTGTCCAGATTCGATAGTTGCTGAAAAAATGATAGCTCTAATTGAAAAAACTAGAGCTGAAAAAGACTCTGTCGGTGGAATTATCCAAGGAGTTATTCGTAACGTTCCAGTTGGCTTAGGTGAGCCTGAATTTGATAAGCTCCCAGCAGAATTAGCTAAAGCTATGATGAGCATTAATGCTACTAAGGGCTTTGAGATTGGCTCTGGGTTTAGATCTGCAAAAATGAAAGGTAGCCAGCATAACGATAAATTTGTAAGCATAAAAAAACCCAAGATTAGAGCAATTTTATTTGATATTGATGGTGTTCTAAGCCTACCTTTTGGCCTTACAGAGTTAATCCAAAAAGACTATGATTTGGATAATTTTGAAGCTAATTTTAAAGAATTTTGGACAAAAAAATTTCCCATATTAGCCATAGGAAAAGGTGACACAATTCAGGAACTAGAGCCTTACCTAAAAAAAATTAACTGGCAAAAATCCCCTCAAGAATTTATTAATTTCTGGCATAAAGCCGATCACCGAATAGTTAAAGAGACTTTTGCTTTGGTTAGAGATCTTAAACGACTAAAATATACTGTGTGTGTAGTTACTCAGCAAGAACCTTATAGAGCTAAATATCTTCAAAAAACTCAATTTCCTAAGCTTTTTAATCATTGGTTTGTGTCTAGCGACCTAGGCCTCCTAAAAGAAAATTCTAAATTTTTTGAGAAAGTTAAAGACACCCTCAGTTTTAAACCTGAAGAAATCTTACATATTGATGACAGTCTAAAAATTTTAGATGTTTCTAAAAAACTTGGCTTGCAAACTTTTTATTTTGATCCGCAAATTGAACCCAAAGAAAATACAGCAAACATAAAAAAAATTTTAGAAAAAAAAATACAAATAAAAACTATAACTAACAATGCTGGAGGTGTTTTAGGAGGGATTTCTAATGGTCAAACAATTCAATTTAGAGTAGCTATCAAACCAGTAGCTACAATTGGTCAAAGCCAAGAGACTATAGACAAATACGGTAAAAAAACTAGCATCGAAGGTAAAGGTCGCCATGATCCTTGCGTCTTGCCACGAGCTGTACCAATTGTTGAAGCCATGTCAGCTTTAGTAATTATGGATATGTATCTAAGAATGAAAAGCAAGTAACTTACATCTTTGCGAAGATTCCACAAAGAAATCAAATTTATTTTATATGCAATTCGTTTATTATTAACCTAAATTTAGCTCTTAATAAGAAAATAAATCCTTTTCTTTTATTTAAGGTAAACTCTTAACAGGTAAATTACCGTAACGATTAGCCAAAGGGTATAAAGCCAAAGGTATAATATAAAAAGGTATAAATTTATTTACTATCTATCGAGTAAGTTTTTGATAGGAATATCCGTAACTACTTCTCTCCCTTTTTTTGTAACTAGAACTGTATGTTCGATATGTGCTGCTGGAACCCTTTCTTTGCTAACTACTACTTCCCAATTAGTTTCAGAATTAACAGTAATAAAATCTACTTCTCCAGAGCCTAGAGTAACCATTGGCTCGATAGCAATTACTTGATTCTCAAAAAGCCTTGAGCCAGTACCTGGAAAACCAGCGTGAGTTATATGAGGCTCGTCATGAGCAGAGTAACCTAAGCCATGACCACCTAAATCTAAAACATTGCCAAGCCCAGCTTCAGATAAAACCGAATCTACAGCGTGTCCGATATCACCAGTTTTTTTACCTGCTCTGACTTGATTAATTCCAGCCCAAAGAGCTTCTTCAGTTTTTTCTTTAAGGTATTTTATTTCTTCTGAAACCTCTCCAATAATTATTAGAATACACATGTCAGAAAATATTCCTTGATAATTAACCCCGCAATCAAAGCTAACAATACAATTTTCTGGAATTATTTTTTCTTTACTTGAAATACCATGAACAACTTCTTCGTTAAGCTCTGTAATGAGTGTATTAGGAAACCCATATAAATTTTTAAAAGCTGGCTTGGCTTGGTGATCTAAAATAAAAGTTTCTACAAGCTTGTCAAGCTCGGCAGCTGATATCCCAGGCTTTATATGTTTTTCTACTTGATAAAGACTACTACGTAAAATTAAAGCTGAGTGTTTCAATTTTTCTATATCTTTTTGGCTTTTAAGAACAGACATTAGTTTTAATGTTAATTTTAATTAGATTTTTGGCAAAGATAAACAGATAGTTTTTATATTTAGAATTTTGTTTTACTTTACTAAATAATAACTAATACCCAAAATTGCCTAAACTAAGTGAAGGTAATTATCGGCATTGAATTTGTATAATTTACCTTGAAAACTTGAAAATTTCTTTTGTAGGTTTAGTCTACAACCTTTTCAAAGAAAAATATATTGCTAAAGTTTTATTGAGAAATTTACTTTTTTAGCCTTTTAAATTTAAAATGTAAATAGGACCGGAAGATTTATAAGTAAGTTTATATAAATTAAAAAAATTTTAAAAAATTAAAACCAAACACTTTGCCTAGACGTAAACTTTGGAAATATCAACAAGCTGGCCAGGATCCTCATGTATTTGAGCCTGTAGAAACTCAATTTGCTGAGATAAGAGGTAAGTGGGCAAATTTTTTTGGCAATGATAATTTAATTATTCTAGAAATTGGATGTGGCTATGCTGAATACACAACAGGCTTAGCTGAAATTAATGAAAATAAAAATTTTATTGGTCTTGATATTAAAGGTGATAGAATTTGGAAGGGCTTGCAAAAGGTTAAGCAAAAAAAATTAAAAAATGTAGCTTTCGTTAGGAGCTTAGCTGAACACTTAGATAAATATTTTTGTGAAAACGAACTTAAAGAAATTTGGATAACTTTTCCCGACCCAAGACCAAAAAACTCTGAACTTAAAAAAAGACTAACGAGTACTAGGTTTTTAGAAATTTATAAAAAAATTTTGCAACCTAAAGGAATAATTAACTTAAAAACTGATAATTTAGACTTATTTAATTTTAGCTTACAATCTTTTAAGCACTCAAAATTAGAAATAATTGAGAAAACTACAGATTTATATAATTCTGACTTAACTAAATTTACAGGCGGAATTAAAACTCGCTATGAGAAGCAATTTTTACCTAAAGCTCAAACAATTAAGTTTTTAAGAGCTATAAATACCTAATTTAAAATAATTTGTACAAATTTAATCAAAAAACCACCTGTAGATTTATTTATACTCAAAAGTTCTAGAAATTATGATTTATCTGTAAAATTTTAAGTACTATTTACATAATAATAAGACTATAAGGTACCTTCAAAAATTCAATTAAGCTTAACTTGCTGGCAAATTTGATTACGGAACAGATATAAAATATTTTTAAAACTTTCCTACTTTTAGATATTTCTACTTATCAGAGTAAAAAGCTAAAAAAGTTATTTTGCACCTAATCTGTTTATTAGACTTTTTGCAGTAAAGCTGTTTAACCTCTAATTAAAAACTTATAATTTCTAATTTTTTGTTTACTCAACCAAACGAATAAAAATTTCAGCGCAGGAGGTCTATTATTATCCAAAATTTAACTTTTCATAAACAAATAAATCTCTTATCTAAGCTAAACCCTTAAAGGTAATTACCGTAAGGATTAGACTAAAGGGTGCAAATAAATTTACAATAAAAGATACTAAGCGAATTTTATAAAGTCTATTCGAAATTTTTACCAATTTAAAATAAAAGTTAAAGAAATCATTTATAGCTGATTTTAAATAAGAAAGCTTAAAGCCTTATATTAAGAGCAATTTCTAAATTGCAATTTTTAAAACAACAAAAAATTAAAATATATTTATTTAAAGAGATAAATAAACAAACAGCTTCTATAAGCTAGAGTTGCAATAAACTTTAAAGAAACACCAAATTTACACAGCTATTCCGATAAAAGCAATTAATATGGAAGCAATTAACCCGAAGATAGCAAAACTTTCGATAAGAGCTGCTAATACTATACCTTGGTTTAGGTTGTTAGGATTTTCAGCTACGATCTTTACTGCTGAAGCTCCTACTTTTCCTTGGCCCCACCCAGAAGCTAAACCAGCGATACCTACAGGAAATGCAGAAAATAAAAATTGTAGAGCTATTTCTGTAGTCATACCGTCTACTAATTCTCCAGCTAATAGACCTGTTCTAAGCATGATAATAATTCCATACAAAAGTCCATACAAAGCTTGAGATGAAGGTAAGGCACTAAGAATTAATACTTGGGGAAACTTATTTGGCTCTTTGGACACTAGACTTGCACCTACGCTAGCTACTAAGCTTGAACCTATGGCCGAACCTATGGCTCCAAGCCCTACACAAATAGCTACGCCAATATAGGCTAATACTGCTGGATCTGACATAAATAATTATTCTTATGATTTTTTGATTAGTTGTAATTAAGTTACAAACTAGCAAGAATCTAGATAAACTTATTGTCAAGAAATAATTTAAGTATTTTGTATTTTTTAAATATAATGTTCAAAACATACTTTGACATTTATACTTTTTATCTTATTACTTAAGTTTATTAGCAGGTCATAATTAAATCAACAATGAGTCCCAGTATTATAGCTTATTTTACTATTAGTCGTAAAGAAATTAAAAGATTCCTTAGAATATGGACCCAAACTCTATTACCTCCGGTAATTACTCAATCTCTATATTTTGTAATTTTTGGTAATTTAATTGGTAGTCGGATTGATGGACCCAGTGGAGAATTTCAAAATGGAGTAACTTATATTCAATTTGTTATTCCTGGTTTGGTTATGATGGGCGTAATTAACGCTAGCTTTAGCAATGTAGTTAGTTCTTTTTTTGGTTCTAAGTTTCAGCGTAACTTAGAAGAGCTACAAGTCTCACCTGTACCTAATTGGGTTGTTATTGCTGGTTTTATAACTGGTGGATTGTTAAGAGGTTTACTTGTAGGGGTTATCGTATTTTTAGTTTCTATTAGTTTTGTTAGGCCTGAGACTCATAGCTTGTTGATTATTTTACTTTTTGTTTTTATGACAGCTATAGTTTTTTCTTTAGGTGGTTTAATTAATGGAATTTTTGCAAAAAAATTTGACGATGTAGCTATTTTCCCAACTTTTATTTTAACTCCTTTAACTTATCTTGGTGGGGTTTTTTATGATATTAATGATTTACCAGCTTTTTGGCAGGGGGTTTCTAGACTTAATCCAATTGTGTATATGATTGACGGTTTTAGATTCGGATTTTATGGCTTTAATAGTTTTCCACTTTGGCAGAGCTTTGTTATTTTAACTGTTTTTTTTATTATTTTAGTTGGAACTAGTTATGAGTTGATGCGTCGAGGTATAGGTTTAAAATCTTAAAAATATGTTAGAATACACAGTTTTGGTTATTATATTTTTAGTTTTTGACTTAATTTTAGATTATTTTTTGGGTACAAATCTCTATTTACAAAAAAAATTTTGGATACTTATAAGCTTGGTAATTTTATTACAAACTATTTTTGATAACTGGCTTAATGGACGTTGGTTTTTTGATAGTTTTATAGTTGGGCCTTACGGCCAAAGGTTTTATTCTGGTGTGGTTGTATGGAATACACCCTTAGAGAATTATTTTTATGGTATTGGACTTATTTGGATGTGCATTATAGTTTTTGAGTATTTCAAAAAAAATATGGAAATTTATAATAAATAAAACAGACTTGCTTCATAATTATAAAATTTATTTTTCATCAATCCTAGATAAATCTTAACAAGTTATTAGATATTATACCCTTTTGGCAAATCATTACGGTAATTACCCGTTAAAAATTTACCTTAAATAAGAGATTTATTTGTTTATGAAGAGTTAAATTTTGGGTAATAGTAAACGGATTGGGTGTAAGTTTGTTTTAAAGTAAATTTAGGATACTCAAAATGTCTAACTAGTATATGGGTCAGCTATATAACTAAACGAGACTAGCCTTGTCCTATAACTCAGATTTACAAAACTTATGACCCATAAAATAGGTATTAACCAACCGTAAAAATAGGTTTTGAGATATGATTATTTAAATATATTATACTAATTCCTAAACAAATTAAAAGTTTTAATCTAGAAAATCATCTTTTTTGTAACTAAAACTTGATTCTATTTTTTTAAATTAAAGCCTAAAAAAAGAATTGTTTAGTTAGCACAGAGATTTATTTATATACTATTTTTTAAAATAAAGAAAAAATAGGGTATTTTTAAAGTATAAGCCAACTTATTCATGTATTCTAGAGCTTACTTTGGCACCTTCTAAGTTCTCAAAGGTAGCTAGTCGCTGCAACCAAGCTAACTGTACAGTGCCAGTTCGACCATTACGGTGCTTAGCGATTAATACCTCTGCTTGACCTTCTTTTTCTTTCTTTTTTTCTATATCTCTAATAAACATTGATTCTCTATGCACAAACATGACCACATCTGCATCTTGCTCAATAGATCCAGATTCACGTAGATCTGATAACATGGGTCTTTTGTCTTCTCTACCTTCTAGATTACGAGATAACTGAGATAAAGCCAAAACAGGTATGTCTAATTCTTTAGCTAACATTTTTAGACCTCTAGAAATATCAGAGACTTCTTGTACACGATTACCTTGATAGCGACCACTGTTGTTACTCATTAATTGAAGATAATCTACTACTATTAAGCCAATATTATGTCTTGATTTTAATCTACGAGCTTTAGATCTTAGTTCTAGAATATTCAAGCTTCCTGAGTCATCTATCCACACAGGTGCTTGATCTAGTTGACCAATAGCAGCCCCTAACTTAGCAAATTCTTGATTTTCATTTTCTGGAGAAAATTTCCCTGTCTTAATCTTCCAAGCATCGATTCCAGATACGGATGATAACATACGATCCACTAGTTGATCTTTACTCATTTCTAAACTAAAAACAGCTACTCCAATCTTTTGCTTCATGGCTATTCTTTTAACTATTTCTAGAGATAAAGCAGTTTTACCCATAGATGGTCTAGCTGCTAAAATTATTAAATCAGAATTGTTCAGGCCACCTAAAATCTTATCAATGTCACTGAATCCAGTGGGAATCCCTCTGTGCTCGTCTTTAGAGTTATATAGATTACTTATTCTTTCAAAGGTTTCTCCAAGAATGTCACTGATAGCTACAAAATTTTTGTCTAAAGTATCTAAACTAATCTCATAAAGTTTTTGCTGGGCAGAATCTAGAACTTCTTTAGGATCACTTTGAGAGCCTAAAGCTAAGGTTTTTAAACTGTCTGAAGTATTAATAATCGACCTTAATAAAAATTTATCTCGAATATTTTCAGCGGTGTAAACAGGACTACTAATCAAGCTACTTTTTGCTATAAGACCAACTAAAACGTCTTCGTTGATTGGATTGTCTTGGTTTATTTTAGCGGTGTATTCTGCTTTTTTTAGAATGTTTAGAAGAGAAAGAATATCGACTGGTCTATTTTTTAGCCATAACTCCATACAAGCAGTATAAATAATTTTATTTTCTGGATTATAAAAATATTCAGGCTTAACTTTGTCAGCAACATCATCCAAAATTCTGGAATTAAGTAAAATATTACCTAAAAGAGACTGTTCGGCTTGTAAGTCATGGGGAGGTAGCTGAGAGGCCAGATCTTGATTAAAATTCATATTTTAAGTCTAAGCAAATAAATAGTTTTTGAGCAAGAGGGTAAAAAAATACTTACCGCAGTCTTTTAAATAATTATTTTGCATAATTTTGGCGTCTTTTTTTTAAAAAAACAAAAAAGAGACTGTTTTTTAATAAGGCAAGATTATTTAATGAATCAAGTATAACATCTAAGAATTAACCAAACTTTGTTTTCCCAGGTTTTTTCAGAGTTTTGGCATCTAACCTCCAATTCTTGTTTTTTGGTAATTATTAAAAAGGAGTTTTCACTTTTAGACTCAACCTTATCCCAAACAAAATAGAAATTTTTGTAATTTTCTACCATATAATTACCATTTTCTAAATAATAATTACTATTTTCTCTAAACTTTTCAGGCTTAACTTGGTCATAAAACAAAACGTAAATATAATTAATTGGAATAGACTCGGTTAAATATATGTTTTCATTACTATTTGCAATTTGTTTTGAGACTATAAGTGTTTTTTTTAGACCAGCATTATATTGATCGCCACTAGAGCTAGGAAAAACAAAATAATAAACAAAGAAAAAAACAATCAAATAAACAATTTGGCAAATAATAAATATTCTTAGAAAATTATATTTAAAAACAGAAACCTTATCAGCTAAAAAAAATAAAAACCTGGAAATAAAAATTATTACTATCAAAATCAAAGAATGAGTTCGATTAATATTTAATGGTGAGATTAAAAATGTAGGTAAAAAAGCTAATAGCCATAAAAAGTCTAAATTTTTTAGAGAGGTTTTAAATTTTTTTTTAAAAAAACTAAAATTTATTTGCGGTACCTTTTTTTCTTTTAAAATTTTACTTAAAAAATAAAAACCAGTAATTACTAGGGTATAGTAAGTAACTCCTAAGGGCAAAAAATAAGGTAAATTATTCCAAACAAGACCATCATAAAATCCAATAAAAAGAAAAACTAAACCTTTTAAAAGATTTGCTAAAAAGCCTTGATTTACTTGGTCTAGTCTTGATGCTGGAAGCAATGGTATACTAAAAATAAGTTCCTCTAAAAAAGTAAATCTAAATTCTTTAAAAAAAGTGTTTTGTATAAAAAAAATTAGAATTGGTGAACTAACAAATAAAAAAAACAGAAAAGAAGTTATAAAATAAATCTTTTTAGAAAAAAAAATTTTGAAATGGAAAAATAACAAAAATAACAAAAATAATAATCCAACGGGCAAAAGTAAAATATAAGAATAAAAACTTAAACCTAAAAAACTTAAACCTAAAAGTAAATAAATAAATCTTTGTTTAGAAATATAAAGATTAAAAAATAATAAATAGCTAAGTACAAAAAAAGGTGCAATATTAGCTTCTAACCCCCACCTAGATAAAATTACATGCCAAGGACTAAGAACAAAAATAAAAGTTCCAAGATTAGCAATTTTTTTGGAGTAAAATTTTTTTAGATAAAAATAAAAAATAGGTATTGTTGATATGCCAAGAATTAAACTAACCACTCTTGTTGAGAAATGATTAAGCCCAAAAAACCTAACAAAAGGTATGCTCAGATAAGAATAAAGAACATTTTGGCCACTCCCCCAGCTAACAAAATACACTGGCCATGAATCCCCCCACCTGTCACTACCAGAAAAAGCTAAACTAAAGGCTTCGTAGGCGGCAGAAACTTCGTCTTGATTAAGGCCGTTAGGAACACTTCCAAACAGAAATAATCTTAAAAATAAGCCTAAAAAGAACAAACCTAAAAAATAAAACTGGGTCTTGTGCAGATCTCTAAATGTTACAAACACTTTACAAAGATTGTTTTTTATGATAGAACTAAAAAATTATCGTGGAAATAAAAAGAGATTATGGCAAATTCCGATTTTTCAACCCTTAGTTTACGCAATAAAAGCTCATTAGTAACAGCTATTCATAAAGAAATAACTTATTATTCATCAACTTTTTGCATACGTGAAAGAGTATATATAAATAAATTAAGCAAAGCAAAAAATAATATTTTTTGGCTAGAAGATGAAACCAAAAAGCTAGTTGCTTTTGCGATTATGGATCCCAATTATGAATTTGAGACAGACGGTATAAAAATAAAAACAATTGGCCACACAATTTCTAAAAGACCAGGTTATATGGAGCGGATATTAAGGCATATTTTTAATACTCATGCTGGCCAAACAGTAGCTGTCCTATGCAAAGAGTTTGTAGCTAATAGCCTAGATTTAGCTAGTTTTGGAGCAAAGAATATTAATCCTCTAGAGCTTCAAGAGAGATGGCCTAGTTTAGCCAAAACGTCGAGTGATTATTTTAATGTAAATGAAAATTTTGTTAGTGGGTTAATACGTAAACAACATAATTTTTATATTAAGCTTTCTAAAGAAGACGAGTCAAAACTAAAATCTAAGGGTATTATTTTGCTTTAGTAGGTCTGCCCTTTGGGCTAATTGTTGCGGTAATCACCCGTTAAAATTTGTCTTAAATAAATGATTTATCTCCTTATAAAGAGCTAGATTAGGGCAATAGTAAACGGATTAGGTATTAACTGCAATTAGAAACTATATTTTTTACTTCTTCAGGCTTTAGTGAAGCTCCGCCTATCAAAAAACCATCTAACCCTAAAATTTCAAGAAAATCTTTTATATTAGATGAATTTATACTACCTCCGTAAAGTATTTTTAATTGACTAGAGTAATCAGGATATTCCTTGTCAAAAAGATCTCTAAGAAAATTAACTATTTCAGACACAACTTGAGGTGTAGCTGGTTTTCCAGAACCTATAGCCCACACAGGTTCGTAAGCTATATAAATTGTGTTATTAAAAGTTAATTCTATGCTTTTTAGACCTTCTAAAACTTGATTTTTTAACTCACCATAGTTAATTTCTTTATCTTCTCGGCTTGTTTGATATCCAATACAATAGACAGGTGTTAAATTTTCTTTAATACTTAAAATTAATTTTTTGTTTAAATCTTGGTTGGTTAACCTATAGGCCTCTCTAGTTTCTGAATGGCCAATAATAACCTGCTTTAAACCTAAATCAGAAGCCATAACTGAGCTAATTTGGCCAGTTTGAGCTCCAGATATACTGCTGGATATGTCTTGCACACCCAAGGTTGCATATGAATATGTTTCTTTGATCAGGTAAGATAAATAAATACTAGGAGGAAAAAAGCAAATACTCATTTTTGATTTATCAAATTCTAAATGTTTGTAAACCTCAGCAAGATCTACAGCTTCATCTAGAGATAGAGGGTTCATTTTCCAATTAAATCCAAGAAAAATTTTTTTCATATTTCTATTATATTTTAGAGTGATTTAAATTAACAAATAAGGAATTTTGATAATATACTCAGATGCTAACTAAGTTATGATTTAACTGAAGGTTTTAGTTTGATTAAATAAAAAAAACACATTCAGAAAAACTTACTAAGCAGTTAACAATTTAATATATATAAAGCTTTTGTTCAAAAATATTCAAAACTTCTTAAGTTAGATTAAATTAAGTATAGATTCAAAACTTTAATAAATTTTGACAAGTAATAACAAGTTATAAATAGCTATATTTCAAAATAAGTTTCAAATAATCTCTTGAAATAATTCTGCTAATAATTATAATTAACCCATATATCAGTTAGACATTTTGGTTTTTTAAAATTTCTTTAAAACAAATTTAATATCTGATAATTTATTCAAGCTGGATATAAAACTGCTATAATTGAAGTTAAAATTTAGATTCTAAAAAGCTGAAATTGCTTTATGGTTTTATTTATAATAGTCTTGTCCCATAACCCAAATTTACAAAATTTTGATCCCATAAAGTAGATATTAATCAATAGTAAAAATAGGTTTTGAGATATATGATTAATACTGTTGTTAGTGTTTTTGAGTGCAGCAAGCCTATAAATACTGTTTTTTAACTAACTCTATAGAAGTTGTTTTTAATTTTTAAAAACTAGATTTTCTATATTTCCTAATTCAGCCAGAGCTTCTTTTAATTTATTTTCATCTAAAACTTTGCCATGCCAGCCATCTTTGTCATCCAAAAAGCTAACTCCTTTACCTTTGTAAGTTTTTGCTAGAACCATTTTTGGTTTATTTGAATTAGAGTGAATGATAGCTTGATAAGCATCCTTAATTTGGTCAAAATTATGACCATCGATTGCATATGTTTCCCAACCAAAAGCTTCTGATTTTAGTTTATATCTTTGGATGTCATGACCTAATATAGTCTCTCCTCTTTGCCCTAATCTATTAATGTCAGCAATGGCAATTAAGTTACTAGTTTGGTTATAACTAGCTAATTCCATAGCTTCCCAGATACTACCTTCAGCCATTTCGGAGTCACCTAAGAGTACCCAGATTCTAGAATCTCTTTTATCTAGTCGAGCTGTTATAGCCATACCTAGGCCAATTCCAAGACCTTGTCCGAGAGACCCAGTAGCTGCTTCAGTATAAGGAAATTTAAGTGTGGGATGCCCTTCGATAGAGGAACCAAATTGTCTAAAAGTATATAATTCATCTTCAGATAAATAACCTAAAGACACAAAGATTGAGTAAAAAAGTGGGGAAGCATGACCTTTACTAAAGATTAATTTATCATTATCTAGATTTTTAGGCTCATCTAAGTTAGCCCTAAAGTAACCCCCAAACATAAGAGCAACAATTAGGTCAGTAGCGGAAAGTGAAGAAGTTGGATGACCTGACCCGGCTATAGAAGAAGATTTTAGAGAAAGATAACGTACAGCTTTAGCTACTTCATTAAGATTGTAAGACATATAGTAGTTGTAAATTTATTTAGCGATTAGTATTATATAAAAAAGTATTCACTGTTTTCGGTTAGCTAATTTTATGATAGAACCTATTTAATTATTTATCTTTTAAGATGAAGACTTTTGAAGTTTAGTTGTTTTAAAAATTGTAATTTAGAATTGTTCTTAATCTAAGACTTTAGATTTTCTTGTTTAAAATCAACTACAAATAATTAACCTTGTTTTGTAATTTTTTAAAAATCTTTATTTTTCTGATCAAATAAAGTAAAATAATTATTTTATATAATTTTGCATTTTTTACTTTAAAACAAACAAAAAACAACTTGTTTTTTTGAGTAATGAGAGAAGATTATTTTTTATTTTTAAACTAACAAAAATTTCAAATAAATTTTATAAGCCTAGATCAGGTTTTAAATTGCCTATGTCTCAAAATAATTTTTATAACTCTATACGAGCTAAATTTCAGTTTTTTTTGAATCTAGATTTCAACTTTAGCTAAGCTTAATCAACATTAAAGAAAGTATTTGAAAATTCAAAAAGTCCTGATTTGGATTGATTTAAGTATAAGATTAAGTTGTGCTAAATTATTAAAAGCAATATGTTTAACTTCAAGGAAGGTGTGTTAAGTTTTATAGAGAATTAATATTATATTAACTTTTATAAAACAAGTAAAAATTAATTTAGAATTAGTTGCAATCTTTTTGACAAAACAAAAGAAAACAATTTGATCTATTGTTGATCTTGAGACGAGAGTATTTAAGGTAAACCTAGTTTCTGTGATGGTTGGCACGGGTGCAAGGAATCGAACCCTGGCTAAAGGTTTTGGAGACCTCTGTACTACCATTATACGACACCCGTATGTCAAAACATACTTTTAACTCAAAACCTCAAATCTAAGGATTTGTCAAATACTAAGGATTTTTATACTTCCTAAAAAACTATCGATTATTAAAAAATATTTAATATAATTACAAAGCCTATTTTTGAACTTAATTTAACTTAAATAAAAGAGTTTATTTTCTTATGAAGAACTAAATTTAGGTAATAGCAAACGGACTGGGTTATAACATTAATTTGTAATACTTTATTAAAAATCTAAGCTTGACATTTTTAAAGAGCCAATCAAAGTAAAATAAGAATAATATGTTAAATAATTTTTTGCAAAGAGCCAGCACCAAATTTATTTTTCTTATCCTATCCATAACCTTAATTGGTATTTTTGCATGGCCAGTGATTTTTGCATATTTGCTAATTATATGGATAACTACTTGGAAAATTAACAAATGGATTAAACGTGTGATGATAAGCTTCATAGTGATTTTTACTATTATATTTACGGTTAGTTTTTATTTTGGAATTTTTTACGCCAATAACTATAAACTCTAATATTTACACATCATGTCAGAATTATTTTTAGGGTTATTTGTGCTTAGCGAGCTGATTCATTTTAGTTTTTTGGTATTATTTTTATTTGCTTTAATTAGAATAATTTTAGTTAGATACGTACCTTACACGGCTATGTATGTTTCATTGTACATTGGGATTCACGCTATTTATAATGGCTGTCCAATCACCACTACACAAAATTTTTTAGCTATTGGATCTGGAGTTATTCCAGTCACTAACAATGATTTTTTGAAGGGGTTTTTGCCTGAATACGAAATTCAGCTAAGAATTTTAGTTTTATTTGCTTGCACTATTCTGTTATTATTAGCTTATAAACAATTTAAAAAATTAGGCGTTAAACCTGAATATTGGATGACTTTTTGGTATGAACGTAAAATGAACCTAAATAAACTACCAATAGAAATGACCTCAAAATAATCTTCTCTTAAAATAAAACTAACTTGTAACTCCTCAGTCTTATTTATATTTTAAACTAATATTTAAGAAGGTGGAAAAAAGCAAATTTTTATACTGATTAAATAAATTATTAATGATTTTTGTAAATAGTGCTGTTTTTTTTACAAAAGTTTTGTAAATCTGAGTTATATTATAAGACTATTTTCTTAATATCAAGCTAAATTTTTATCTATCTTTTAGGCGATGGTCTCAAAATAGTAATATGCCATTTAGCTATATATTTGATTTTGACATTAGTCGTGTTTTTTTATAAAAAAAATAAAAACAAGCTGCCTGCGATAACTGAATGCCGATAACTAACAAAGTGCAACTCATGACCTACCCAGATTCCTTGGGTGGCGATCTCTCTAGTCTAAAAGAAATCTTAGATACTTATTTGTCTAAAGCAATCGGCTTTTTACATATTTTACCTCCCTATCCTTCTAGTGCTGATCGAGGTTTCTCACCTTTGACTCACTTAGAGATTGATCCTAACTGGGGAGATTGGAAAGATATTCAAAACCTAGGTCAAAATTATGAGTTGATGTTAGATGTTATTGCTGGACATGTATCTGACCAATCTTATTATTTTCTGGATTATCTTTCTAACGGCTCTAAATCTAAATTCTATGAAATGTTCAATCGAGTCGAAAAAGTCTTTAGTGATCAAAAAATGGGCCTCGACGAACTTACCAGATTTGATTACTTAGGGCCAATTTTGCCAATGGTAAAGATAAAGCTAAAAAATGGTGAAGAAAAAATGCACTTCAAAACCTTCATGCCCTATCAAGTGGATTTAGATATTACTTCAGAAGTAACCAAAAAAATTTTAGCTGAGTATATAAAAAACCATGCTCAAAAAGGAATTAAAATGATTCGTTTAGATGCTGTAGACACCCTTAGAAAAAACCGTAACCTTGGCTATAATACAGTTCCTGAAGTTTATGATGAAATTCAGTGGTTGTTTGATCAGGTTCATGGTAATGGGATGGAAGCTTTATGCGAATTATTTGGAACTATAGAAGAAATCGAAAGAATCATAAATATGGGTGGCTATCTATATGATTATTCACTTGCTGAGGCTATTTTTTATAGCTTGTTTACCATAGAAGCTGCCACTCTAGTCAAACATTTTCAGAGATTTTATCCGTACAGAAAAAACTTAATTACCCATATAACTAATCACGACGGTTTATTAATTGGCAGAAAAAGTCCGATTCTTAGTCCAGATCAAGTTATTTTTACTCAAAATAAAATTTTTCAAAATGCTGGGGAAAGTACCCAAAAAGCTTCTGGGTTAGGTTCTAATAATATTGATGTGGCTAGGATTAACGGAACTTTAATGGAAGCTTTCTGCAGAGATCAAAAATCTTGGCTAATAGCTCAAAGCCTAGTTCTTTTTGCCCCAGGTACTCCTCAAATATATTATAATGACTTACTTGGTCAAAGAAACGATGAAGAGTTATACGAACAAACTGGAGAAGGTCGAAGCCTAGTTAGGCATAATCATTCTTCAAAAAAAATTAAACAAAAATTCGAGCAGCCTTTTGTGCAAGATTTTATTAAAATTATGGAAATTAGAAATTCTAATCCAGCTTTTGATGGAGAAATGGATATTAACAGTCCAAACCCTTCTAGTATTAAAGTTACCTGGCAAAATAAAGGAAACAAAGTATCTGCTATTTTTGACTTAGCCAAAAAAAATATAAAAATCAAAATTTTTGCAAATGATGATCACCTTGTTGAAGAACTTGATTACTAGTTTATGTCTTTTAATAAACCAAAAAACGATTCTAAAATAAATTGACTAAACTTAAAAAATTTGTTAGTAAGTTATAGTTTTTTATAATTTAATTCATTTTTATTTTATGGCTTTTATGCCACCAACGTCTTCAACCCTAGATTCAAAAATTCAAACTATAAATTGGGGATCTCTTACCCTAGATGAGTTCTTAGAAATTTTAAGAATGTTAGGAACTGGGTTTAATATGACTTTAGAGATTCTTTTATCTAAACTTAGGCCTAGCCAAAGGGTTCATTTAATGAATCTAATTAAACAAATGAAGATAGGAAAAAAAGATAACAAAGAGCAAAACCTTGATTATGCCCTTGTAGAATACTTTAGATTAAAATCAAATTCTAAAATTCCAATACCTGTACGTCATGCTTTATTTATAATTCTTTGTAGAAATCAAATCAAAAATAAACATAGATATAATCCATTCAGATATACTCCTAATCAAAACTTTGCCCCGGCCAGTATTTAATTAATTCAGGAGTTATTAATTTTTGTGTAGACTTTTTTGATTAATTCCTGGCATACCAAATCAGGTTTCTACTTGATATAATTTTAGCTCATATACGATCTTATACATTTTGGACACCCTTAAATTTACTAGAAACAGCTTTTGTACTTAATAATCTGTCAAAGTTAGTGTAGGGTTGCTATAGGAATGTCTAAATTTTTTGTTATATTAAAAATTAAAAAATAGTTTATATTTGATTTTGAATAAAAAAATCTAAAATATTATGGCATACCTTTGACCTAATCGCTATGGGTATTACTGGTTAAGAATTTTCTTAAATAAAGGGTTTATTTCCTTATCAAGAGCTAAATTTAGGGTAATAGTAAACGAATTGAGTATAAGAACAATTCTAAATTATAATTTTGAAACAACTAAACAATTAAATAAACCCTCCGCAAAAAATGAATTTTACTACTTAATGTAGATATTTTATCGTCAAATTTACTATATTTAGTATTTTTCTTAAAAAACTGCGGAAGTTTTATAAAAATCTCTTTTTAAGAGATAAATAACCAAACAGATTCTATAAATAAATTTTAAGACAGAAGGCCTGATGTTTAGCTAGAGTATAGATTAGCTATAAAAGCTTGCCCTTTAGAAGTCAAAATTCTACCTGAACTATTTCTATCTATAAAGCCAAGATAAGTTAGATACGGCTCTACTACTTGTTCTATAGTTTCAGCCTCTTCCATCAATATTCCAGCTAAAGAGTTTAGGCTTTTAGTGCCATTTATTAAAGATTTAAGATAAATTATATCTGAATGAGTTAAGCCGTTTTCGAAGACTCCAAGCTCACCTAAAAATAATTCTAAATCAGATTTTTTTAAGATTTTGATGTTTCTAACCACTTGAAAATCTAAGAGTCTTTTTAGTAAATTATTAGTCACTCTAGGTACGCCCCTGCACCGTCTACACAAAAAAACTTTAGCCTCATCATTAAGCTTAATTCCTAATAAATCAGCATTTCTTTCGATTAATTCTAAAACCTCAGAATCTGAGTATTTATCTAATTGGAGGATAGACGGAAACCTATCTTTAAGAGGTTTAGAAATTTTACCAAGCTGAGTAGTAGCTCCCACCAAAGTAAATTCAGGTAAATCTAACCTGGCTGATTGAGCCCCAGCCCCTTTACCCATAACTAGATCAACTTGTTTATCCTCCATAGCCGTATACAGAGTTTCTTCTAGAGGAGCCCTAAGCCTATGAATTTCATCAATAAAAAGAATAGTTTTAGGTTCTAAGTTAAGCAATAGCGTAACCAAATCTCCTTGTTTTTGAAGACTAGGTGCAGCCAAAACCTTAAAGCCAGCCCCTAACTCTGAACTAATCAGACTAGCTAAAGTAGTCTTACCTAGACCAGGTTGCCCATAAAATAAAATATGTTCAGGCAAAACACCCCTAATTAAACTTGATTCTAAAATAATCTGAAGTTGATTTTTAATTTTGTTTTGGCCAATAAAATCTTTAATTAATTGAGGTCTAAGCTTAGGATTAAAATCTACTTCTTTGTCTAAAGTGAACTCTTTTTCTTTTAGAATTTTACTAGTTTTACTAGCTTTAATAGCTTTAGAGTCAGAACTAGATATAATCATAAAGTTTGATTAGCAAATCTAAATCAATTCTGAATTTTCGGATTTGTCAAAAAAAATAGATAAATAATTATGCCAAACAATATCCACAGCTCCTTGCCAAAACAAAAAAACTAAAGTTTAATTAAACTATTAGAGAAAAAAGCTAAATAGAAGGGCTGTGCCTAGTAAGTCTAGGTGAATCTCTGCAATTAAAAAAACAAAAAACAAAAACATATGGCTAAAAAAGACCTGACAAAAAATTTAGTAGACAAAACTACTACCAAAGTTAGCCCGACAAAGGTTAGCAATCTTAACAAAAATAACTCAAAAAAATCTGAGTTTTCTTTTAAACAATTTTTTTCTAAAAAATTCGGTGTGATTGCTTTGAGTGTGATTGCTTTTGCTAGTGTAGTTGCTGGAGCAGTTTTTCTTTTTAATAATCATTTTAACCAAGCTTCAGCTTCTGATGAGTTAGCTGTAGGCTTTAACCCTAGTGATTGTGCTACTTATGATTCTAATGGAGGTTCTACTAGTAATGGTGTTTGTCATATAAAGCTATATGCGAAAAATGGAGAATTATATAGAGCTATCAACTTTAGTCCTAATCAAGAAATCGAAACTAGGTTGTATTATTACAATTCTACTGCAGCTACAGTTAACAATCTGACTATCAACGATTCAGTAAATCCAGAATTTACCACTGGAACTGTAGAAAATGTTTATCAAGCTAACGCAGCAGTATCTCTAGGTTCTTTATTTAGCAGTCAGTCTCTAACTGTTGCTCCAGTAGCTGGTATTGGAAGTGCATCTACCACAGCAACTACAGGAAATCTAGAAGCTGGAGGCTATGGATACATTAAATATGTAGCTACCACTACTTCTGGTTCAATCAGCGACGGAGATACTTTTGGAACTAATTCTACCATGATTGGAGGAGGTGTAGTTACTCAATCTGCTAGACAAAACAGTTTGACTGCTACTGGTTTTGGTACTAATTCTGGACCCAATGTAGTAGAAGCTACTGATTTTGATCCTTCTGATTGTGCTACTTATGTTCAATATGGTGGTGAAACTGAAACTTACTTTGATGGAGAAATCTGTACAGTAAAACTATATTATAAAGGTGGTAAGTTATTTACCAAAAACACTTTCCAAGTAGGGACTAAAATAGAAGCTAGAATGTATTACAATAATACCTCTTCTGCAGTTTTAGATACATCTAACTTTAAAAACGAGCCAGAGTTTCCTGTAATTGACGCTTCTAACCATGTAGCTGATAGAAGTGGTGGCTTTACTGTGGACAAGGCGTCTATTAACAACTCCACTGGTGTAGGTGCTGCTGCTGGTACATATGGATATGGACCTAGTGCAGATGAGACGGTAATGAATTATGGAAGAAAGAAGTACTTGATTATTCCTGAGTGTCAGTATGGTATTAGCGATCCATTTGCATTTAATGCTAAAGACTCCTTATACGGAAGTGCTCATGGTGTAGTTTTCTCTAATACAGAATTGGGTCCTGGGTGTCTAGGTGGAGCAGGTTCTTATCCTCTTATGAGACTTAGTGTAGTTCGCCTAGAAACAGCTGGCGTAAGATGGCTACATAATGTAGATGCTCAGTACCTTAACGCTGGTAGTACTAATGTTGTAATACATAATACTCCTATTTCTGGTGGTGCTACTTATGGCCCTACCAACGCTCCTGCCCTTACCAACGCTCCTTCTCATTCAACAGGTTATTATCCAGGCGCTTCTGGCGGTTGGGTTTATCACCAAAACTACGGAATGAGAACTGTAGATACTCTAAACAATCGTTACTTGCACTGGCCAGATTGTGGTTATTCAGGAAGTTATGGTAGTTTTTCTTTTACAGGTTCTTGGGGAGGTAGTCCTGGACCTATTGCAAACAACGACCCCACGCATCCTGCAGTTTGTAAAACTCAACCTCAGTACAGTCTTCAACATAATAGAATCCAGAGTAGCGACTCCCTAGATAACGATAGGGGTTACGGTTACATTAAATATGTAATGGAAACTCCTAACGACGGATCTATCCAAGACGGTGATAAGTTTGGAACTATTATGAACTTTGATGGTTCTGACGTTTCTCCACAAAACACTGATAGAACTAATTCACTAACCGCAGCTCCTGATACTAAAGACTCAATTGACCAATTTATAGATTCTGACTTAGATGA
>CAZVWQ010000012.1:0-15252 GCA_964631275.1 uncultured Candidatus Saccharibacteria bacterium
GTTAATCACGGAACCTTGAGCCTCAGCGATGTTTCTTTGGTTGAGTAGATATTGAAAACCAAAAGCTACTAAGAGTGTGGTAACTATAGTTAAGGTGCTAATTGAAAAAAGCTTTATAAAAGACGACTTCTTAGATTTTAAAAAAAACATTTTGTTTGAGTAAATTTTGTTTGAGTAATAATTTTTTATTTATGGTTTAATATGAATATTATATTTTACTTTTTTGTTTTATTCAAATTAACTGTCTTAATTATCATATTTACTGCCTTAATTCTCAATCTTACATCCTTTAGTAAGCACTTATTTTTATATCTTTTCACAGAAGCTTTTCTTCTAGTAACCTACCTGTCCTTTGTTTACATACCTTTTAGGTTTCGTTACAGTAATTACCCGTTAAGAATTTAGCTTAAACAAGATAACTATGCAACTGGTATAATATAAATTTCAAGTAAGGACTAAATTTTATAAAGGATCAATATAATAATATAAGTGGTAATTTAACCACAAACTTGCCAATAACAAAAAAACAAAATATAATATTTTTATTACTTTGTTATTTTTATCAAATTTTATTAAACTTTGTTAAACAAAACTCATGACTACTAAAGCCACAGCAAAAAAAAATCCTGAAAATCAGTCTAAAGAAAGTATTGAAGGAAAAAAAAGTCCAACTAAAAAAAACAATCAAACTGACTCGTTTAAAACAAAAACAAGAAGTTTAGGATCGATCTCAAATAGGAATTTAATTATAGGAGTTATTATAGTCTCTCTCTCTATTTTGACTCTTTTATCAATTAGTGTAAGCGGTTATCTGGCTTTTAATTATCGACAACTTCAACTAAAGTTCATAAACCTAGAAGAAGACGTAAAAGATTCCAATTCTAGATATACTAATGTGAATACTCAACTCAACACTTTAACAGCTCGTTTATCGCCTGTTCTAAACCAATTACCCGAACCAAAACCAGATAATGTAGAGTTCATTACTCCACCTGATTTAGATTCAGAACCCTGGAAAGGTAATCCAAGAGCTAGGTACACCTGGTTCAAATACTCTGATCCAAATTGTCCGTTTTGTGGAAGAATCAATCCTGATTTAGATAAATTGGTAACTAATAATCCTGATTTAAATTTGGTTTTTAGACATTATCCACTAACTCAAATTCATCCTGAAGCTTCAGATTATGCTCATGCCTTAGAGTGTAGCCATAATTTTGGTGGAAACGAAGTTTTTTGGCCAATGCTAGATGAAGTTTATAATTCTAAGGCTACTCTTAATACTTTTGCTACTCGTGCTGCAGACTATGGCGGAGATACTAATAAAATTAAAGAATGTATGGATTCTAGTCAGCAAAAAGAGGTTACCCAAGTTTTAGTAGAAGAGTCTAATAACCTACTAGCACCATTGGGACATGGCACACCAACTGGAATTATATACGATTCTCAAACTAAAAAAAATATAATAGTAGTAGGAGCTTTACCATATGATCAGTTACAGACTAGTTATGATAATTTTGTAAATGCTAAATAGGTATTGACATTAATTTTAGACTTTGAAATCTTCTATTCATGTTAGATATACCTTGGTTTTTGATTTTTACTTTAGCAGCTTTTTCTTTGATTAGTCTAAAGCTCACTCTGACTTGGCTGTTTTTACTTCAACGCAAAGAATATAGATTAGACAAAATTAAAGATTATTTAAGTTTACCAGAGGCTAAAGGTTTTATTTTAGATAAATGGACTTTAGTGCGTTTTTTTTGGATAATTATAGTTTGTTTATATATTTTTTTGTTTGCAGTTTTTCGTCTTAGCTCGTACCAATTAGTACTTAATATTAATATCCAGATACAGGTTTTGTTGGTTTTGTTTGTATTTTTTACTTGGATAACTGAGAGTATTAAATATTTTCAGAATAATATTTTTGGTGATTCTGGATTAATTCCTGGATTTTCCACCAAGGCTAAGATTTTATTTACTTTAACCTTTTTAACTTTAGTTAGTGTCGGGATAGGTTTTATTTTTATTTTTAATTTTTCACTTTTTTATGTTTTATTTCTAAATTTTTTTCTTCTTTATACACCTTTAATTTTAGGCATATGGTTGTTTGTTATAACTCCTTTTGATAGACAGGCTAAGTTTAGAATATATCAAAATGCTAAGGATTATCGACAAAGTTTACTTAATCTCAAGGTAGTCGCAATCTCTGGAGCTTATGGCAAAACTAGCACCAAAGAAGCTTTAGCCCATATTTTGGCTAGTAAATATGAAGTAGCCAAGAGCCAAAACTATGAAAATACCGAAATTGCTGTAGCTCGTAGAACCTTAGAGCTTAATCAAGAAGTTGAAATTTTTGTTGCCGAATTAGGTTCTTATAAGATTGGAGAAAGCTCTATAATATCAGAATTTATTGCTCCTGAGGCAGCTATAATTACTGGCCTTAATCAGCAACATTATGCTTTGTTTGGTTCCAAAGAAAATATCCAAATCGCAGAAAGTGAATCTTTGAATTTTTTACCTGCTAATTCTCCAGTTGCTCTTAATTGGTCTAGCGAAATGGTTAGGGATTTAGATTTACCTGGGAACCTTAATTATATCAAATACGGACTATCAGAAAACATACCTCAAACAGAACAACCTAAAGTCCAGGTAATGGTTACTAATTATAAAACTAACCTTCAAGGAACTGACTTTACCTTAGTAATTAGACCTAACCAAAAAGTACAAAGTAAGACTTGGCAATTAAAAACTAATTGGCTATCAAAAGGTAATCTAGAAAACTTAGCTGGAGCAATTGCCTTGGCTCTACAGTTTGGAGTTAACCAAGTAGAGATACAAAAATCTTTGCTAAATTTACCAATAATAAGGCAAAATCTAGAAGTTACTGAATATGACTGGGGTTACAAGATTGACGATTCTCGCAACGCTAACTTTGATGGAGTTAAGAATGCTATTGAGTTTTTAAAAGAATCTGGAGTCAAAGAAAAAGTTATTTTTTTAGATGACATTCTAGAGCTTGGCAAATTGTCTGTAGAGACTCATGTAGAAGTAGCTAAGGTTCTAGCCAAAAACAAAATAAATAAAATTGTCTTAGTTGGTCGGAACTTTGCTCCAATAGTTAAGGCAGTGCTAATCCAAGAAGGCTTCAAAGAAGATAGTGTGATAATCTGGAATAGAAAAAACACACCAGAAATTAAACAAAATTTGAAATCTTTATTAACTTTGGCCGGATCAAGAGTAAAGGTTGGAATTTTGTTTGAAGGTTATCAGAGCCGTAAGTTTTTGGATTTAGTGTGAGGTGAGTTGATAAAGTTTATAAGAAAAGATTTATAAAGTTGAGAGTATTTTTGCTAGGAGTGTGGTGATGAGACATCTTTTTTTGGTTGGATAAAAAATTCTCTTGGGTTAATGACTTTATATTTTTTGTTTTCGTTTTTTTATTTGAAAGCTAGATAAATAAAGCATTGATGGGTGATTTGGAAATATTTGACAATTATATATATATGTTATGGTAGCTTTTGCCTTAGATTGAGACTTTTTAGTCTTTTTAAGGTGAAAAATAATTTAGAGAGATAGTCTCACATGTTTCGTCACATGTTTCGCTTAGCTATTCTTGTTCTGACGATTATTACGATTCCGGCCACTGCGTCTGGAAACGATCTTGATAAGACATACTACATAGTATATCGGCAGGGAATCATGGTAATCACACGGATTTTCTTCAATCGCGAAGAATGCCTAGCCTTCCAGGCTATGCTAGACGAGGAAAATACAGATAATAACGGATGCCAGCCCGGGAAAGTAATAGGCGATATGTTGATGTAGATCCCTAATTTTTCATCCCCCAGATTGCGTTTTCGGCGACTGGGGTTTTTTTTTATGAAAGATTTATATTTAATATTTTTTTTAATGGGTAGTTTTAGTTTTTAGCTTTCAAAGAATTAAGAGCATAAATACCAGAAACAATAAATACTATACTAACAAAAGAGCTAGCAATAAAAGCTCCTCCTCCTGTGCGAACTGTAGTTAGAAGTGTATCTTGACGATTATTACTTTGGTTTTCTTCTCCACCTCCATTGCCACTACTACCAGTACTGATAATGTCAGTGCCTAAAAGAGCAAAAAATGAACCACTAGTAGCATCAATTATAGAATTAACAGTTTGAATACTACCTTCTGTGTTTCCAGCGAAGGACACAATTCCACCAAAAGTATCTACAGCTACAATTGTCGAAGTTGAATCGCTAGCTCCACCAGCTGGTAAAGGTGTAGATATATCCCAAGTAGTCAAAGTAGGATTAACTCTGAATAGAATTGCTTCTCCACCACTGTAAGCGTCAATTGGTTGACCATTAATAGTTGCATTGCCTCTGCCACTAAAACTAGCAAAAGATTGCAAGGCTAAATAAATATTTCCATTAGCATCTGCGGTGATATCCTTTACTTCTACACTATTAGCCCCTCCAGAGCTTAATCTAGAAACAATAAACTGGCTAATTTCTCTCTCTAGAGTATCTGGATTTAATCTAGCATAATAAGTGAACTTCTTAGCTCCGCTAGAATTAGAAGTGTTAGTAAATTCGTTGAGATTAACAATATTTGGATCGTTCTCAAATGGATTATTACCACCATCGGTAGTACCTGCAAAGTATAGATTGCCATCTTCACCTACACTGATAGCTACACCTCTAGTATCAGCTGTACCAGAGCCGAAGGTTGCGGTTGTAATCAAGGTACCATCTAGTTCGTAAGCTGATATAAATGGCACTTGTAGATTAGCACTTACTTGGTCGTAGCCAGTAACGTAAACCGTGCTCCCAAGCATTGCTACATCAGCAGGGTTACTTTGTGGAATGGAAAAAGTCGAAGAAGTAGCATTGTAAAGTGTGCAAATAGAATTACCTTGGATAAAGGCAGTCCCCTCATTTGAGATACTAACTTTAGAATTGTTTCCAAGACAACTAGTAAAAGGTCCACTCAAAGTAGAAGAGCCAGAATCGTAAGTATAAACCCCTGCACTAGTAGCCAAAAAAACGGAGGAATTATCCTCGCTATCTATATCGTTAACTATAACACTATCTTCAGTGTCGATAATAGTACTACCGTCAGCAGATACTCTGATCAAACCGTAATCCCCACCAAATAGAATAGATCCATCAGATAAAATTTGAGTTGAGCTTGTAGTACCACCAGAAATATAAGAGATCAGATCAATTGATAGGTCATCCGCTAGAACATTAATAGAAAAACTAAAGACTGTAGCAACCGAGATCACTGATAAGGCTAGAATTGCCTGTATTTTTTTGAACATAAGATGTTAAATAAAGTTTTTTGAAAGTAAAAAAATGATAGTTAATTATAACCTTGAATAACAGGTTTGTCAAATTATATATCCTTTTGCTAATATTTACAACAAGCGACCTTTTAATAATTCAATATTTTTTTTATAAAGTAGACAAAAAATAAAATATTTCCTTGAATACTAATAGTAGTTATAATTTAGCCATACACAATTTAGATGTTCTATATTTCTTAAGACTTTTTTTAAACTAAACTTAGAGTTCATAAGTTGTCCTAAGCTCAATGAGATAGCTATAACATAAATGTAACATAAGTTTTTATCTAATAAATATGCCTAAAAAATATTTGATCCTGGTTGCTATAATTTTAGTTTTAACTTTAGTTGGTTTGACTGGATATTTTACTTATCAGCTAAATGTAGATAAAAGACTGCAAGCAAGCGAAGAATTAGCAAAGCAAGAGGCTGGTCGAGTAGTTGACTTTGATGAAGATAGTAGTTTGAGCGAGCCTACTTTTAATGAATTATCACCTTCTACTATTGATTCTGAATCAGCAGATCCAGCAGAATCATCCGAAAGATCTTTCCCTGAACCTTCCAGTTTGCCAGCAATTATAAAAACAGGTGTTTTTTTGGGAGAGCCTGATTATCCAACATCTGGCTCAGTTAGTGTAATTGATGAAGAAGATAGTATAATTATTCAGTTTGATGAAAATTTTAATTTTGGGGGAGCTCCTGACCCTTTTGTTTATTTGGGCGAAGCTCAAGGACAAAGAATCATCCAAGAAAAAGCACTTAGATTAGGTGCCTTAACAAGCAATGAAGGTAAGCAAGGATATAGAGTTAGTAAAGAAGAGTTTGATAAATATCCAGGATCAGTGATACTTTGGTGTCAGGCTTTTGATATCTTTATGGCTAGAGCCGATTTTAGTTAGTTATTAGCTATATAGTTATTTCTTACTACTAAATTTCTCTATTACTTATCCATTTAAGGCAAAGATTTTTAGGTTTTAATTGTTTCAAAATTTAGAGCTAATCCTAAACGAGACCGTTGACATATAGATAGATTTCCTCTGTGTTTAAAACATGTCTATACGTAAAAAATGCCAATCATTAAATATAGTTAAAAATGGTTTTGTAAGGTTAAAGCAAAGATATCATTTGTAAATTTTTCAACCCTGTTTAGGTTTTTTAATTCTAAAAAGTTATAAAATAGCTTACAACTCGATTAAGTTTAGTCCTAGTGTTAAATATTGATTATGGAATGGTGTACAAATATAAGTTTTAGTTAAACAAAGTTAAATAAGTTTATGAAATATACAATTGTTGCTGGCTCCCAAAGACAAAATGCTCAGTCAACCAAAGTAGCCAAATATATTAAAGAAGTTATGTATAAGGAATTTCAAGTAGAAGCCTATTTATTAGACATGGCCGATAGACCTCTGGAATTGTATAACCCAGATCAAATTAGTCCTAATTGGTCGGCAATTAGCCAAGAACTCCAATCTAGCGAGGGTTTAGTGTTAATTACTCCAGAATGGAACGGAATGGCTACAGCTGCTATCAAAAACTTTTTTTTGTATCTTAATAAACAAATGGCAGATAAGCCAGCTATGATTATTAGCGTCTCTGCTGGACGTGGAGGTAGATACCCAATCCAGGAATTAAGAATAAGTAGTCATAAAAATAGCAGAATTGTCTATATTCCAGATCATATTATAGTTGATCACGTTGACAATGTTCTTAACGATTACCCCGTTAACGAAGGTAATGCTAATGATAGTTACCTTAAACAAAGAATTAATTATTCTCTTAAAGTTCTAAAAGAATATTCCACAGCTCTAAAATTAGTTAGAGAATCTAAAGTGCTAGATTATCAAACCTACCCTAATGGTATGTAAAATTAAACTAAAATTTTTGGAACTATTTAAAAATTTCAAAAAATCTTTAGCTTTGATTAAATCTAAAATTAAAAATTTCAAAAAATATGCGTATCTTAATTATTGATAACTATGATTCTTTTACTTTTAATCTATATCAGGAGATTGGAGAAATCTTAGACAAAAAATCAAAACAATTTCAGCTACAAGTTGTTCGTAACGATGAGCTGACTGTAAATCAAATCAAAGAAAAAAAATATGACAAAATCATAATTTCTCCTGGTCCAGGTGACCCTAGCGATCAAAAATATTTTGGCGTTTGTGGTCAGATAATTACAAATTTAGGTAAAACTACTCCTATTATGGGAGTTTGTCTAGGTATGCAAGGGATTTGTCATTACTTTGGTGGTAAAATTATCAGGGCTCCACTGGCCATGCATGGGAAGACAAGTAAAATCAAGCATGATTCAAAAGGGTTATTTACTGACCTTCCTCAAGATTTAGAGGTTATGAGATATCACTCTTTAGTTCCAGATCCTAGTCAAATACCTAATTCTTTGATTGTTACAGCAATCGTAAAAAATGACTCCGAAGTTAATCTCAACTCAAATATTAATAAAAAATTAAACCAATCAATAGAAATTATGGGTCTTAGGCATCGAGACTACCCAGTCGAAGGTATTCAATTTCATCCAGAGTCCTTTGCTACTGAAGGCGGTAAGCAGATGTTAATGAATTTTATAGAAAAATAATCTTGTTTTACACCAAAATCAATCCAAATTAGGACTTTTTTAATTTTTAGAAATACTTTTTGATACTAATTAAATAAAACTAAAATGAAAATTTAAACTTTAAAAAGAAACTAAATTTGGCTTGGGTGAAGTATAATAAATAAGCTAATTTAGCCTACTTTTTATTTTTATAGTAGACAAAATAAACAAAAAAATAATTAATTGATCTCAAAGTTTTTGAGAGATGTTTATCATTGTACATATATTTAAAAAGATAATTTAAATAATTAAATTTACGTTATTATACACCTAAATTACTATCAACTTTTACATTTATAACCTTACCACCTTTTATCGTCCAGAACCCTAAGGTCCTCTGAAGCAAGCTTGCTCTAACGCTTGGGTATAAAAGTTAATAAAAACTTGAATATAAAATCAAAGTTTGATTATGAATATTTACCTGCTGTCAATCATATCTACAATTTTATTTTTAGCTATATTTTTTACTGTAGCTAGAAATGTTTTTGCCAAAAGTAAGCCTTCTATAAAACTTGGCCTAGAAAACAATAAATTTGTTACCAACTCAAAAAAACCAAATTGGGTATCTACCTTTGCTAAAAGTAATTCGCATAAAGTAGAGCCACTAAATTTTGCTGTAAATATAAAAAATATTCAAGAAATAAAAACCGAAATAGAAAAATTAATGTTAAGCCTTACTAGAACAGTATTAATAAAAAATCAAGATGAATATTTGCATTTTACAACCAGAACAGCTTTGTGGGGGTTCGTAGATGATGTTGAATTTTTAATTGATAAAAAAAACAAGCTTATACACTTTAGATCAAGTAGTCGAATAGGATTCTCAGACTTAGGACTTAATCGTAGAAGATATAAAAAAATAAAACAAAAGTGGGAAGAAACCAAAAAAGTTGAATAAATCTTTTATATAATTTAGTAACAAGTTTACTCTAAAAGAGATCTAGAAGATGTTTGAAACATGTAATACAAGAAACCTAAATTAGTGTGACAAGCAAGTATTTTTAACCAGTTATCCTCTATTTTATCAATTCATAGTTTTTTAGGATTGGATTTTTGGAAAAGTCGGGAGGCAACTGAAAAGCTACAAGTGCAACTGGTACACAACAAGTTTTACAAATTTAGCACTTTTTATTTTAAAATAAAAAAAGATTATTTTTTTTGAGTAATCGAGCAAAATTAATATAAGTATACTCAAATCTATTTCATTTTATAAATGAACCAAATTTAGTTATAATTAAAAGGCTTATTTTTAATCTAAAAGTAAAAATTAATATAATTTTGGGTTGTATTTATACGGAAACTATATTAGGATGCAATCCGTTTACTATTACCTAAAATTTAGCTCTTTATAAAGAAATAAATCACTTATTTAAGCTAAATTCTTAATGGGTAATTGTCGTAACGATTAGTCCAAAGGGTGTAAGTAAAAATTATAATTTGCTTAAAATAAATTAATGATATATAATTTTTGTATGTGGCTATAATCTGCAGAAGATAAGGCCTTATAAAACTAAAAACAAAAACAAAAACAGCATGACTAGGCAGTCTTCCGAGAGAGAATTAAAGAACATATACCAAGAATTATCAATTCCTGAGTTGATCACTGTCGTTGCTCTAAAAAACTACCAAAGGATAGGATTTCTTTTTTGTTTATATTTTTTGATGATGCTCACTAGTCCAGCAATTCTTAAATCTTCAGGTTTTGTTGGTATAACTATTACTGGAAGTTTCATCAGTTACATTCATATTAGATTTGGAAGTTTAATTATAGGTTTGAGTGTTATTTTTGTGATATTGATTTGTGCAATTTATTTTTTAGACTTAATTATTTAGGTCTGCTAAAAACTTAGTTTAATTTTTTTCTACGCCTTTATAACGGTATAGCTAATTCCTAAACAAATTAGACGTTTTAATTTAGGAAAACCATCTTTTTTGTGACTAAAGCTTGGTTCTATTATTTTTTGAATTAAAGTCCAAAAAAATTGCCTAGTTAGTAAACAGATTACATATAAAAGACAAGTAATCAAATAGTTTCTGTAGATTAACAAATTTATATCTAAGATGTTTTTTTTATTATTTGACTTTTTTAGAGTCTATGGATAGATTTGGTTGATAAACTTTTTGCATGAGATTAATTCCAACATTTGGTTTTGGTAAGTTTTTGCCACAATTAGATATACAAGCCAAAGTAACTTTATCGATTATTGTCAGTTTTGCTAGCGGCATTATTTTGAGTTTGTCTTTGATTAATTTGGCTGGGGTTGTTGGTGGTTTTATTTCCGTTTTTGTTATTAACTTGCTTGGTAAAGCTGGTTATTTTTTACCATTAGTCTTTTTTTATTTTGGCTGGGTTATGTTCAAACTCCAAAAAAACTCTGAGCTGATTAACGATGTTAATAGTCGTTTGTTTTGGGGAATGTTTTTTATGTTAGTATCTTTTACTGCTTTTCTCAATATATTTTGGAGAGTAGAAAGCATGCATGAAATATCTAAGGGTGGTGGTTTAGTTGGGTATATTTTTTATCCATTCTTGCTTGGTCGTTTTAGAGCTATTGCTGCTGGGGTAATACTTTTTAGTTTAGGTTTTTTTGGTTTCTTTTTGGTTTCTCAGCTTAGTTTTGTAGAGTTTGTTGAAATTACTAAAGAATCTCTCAAAGATCCGTCTAAATTTTGGAGCTTGATACCAGATATATTTGAGACTTGGAAAAAAGGTGGTAAACCAACAATAATAAATGATAATCCAAAAGACAAAAAAGAAGAAGATAAGCCAAAAAGTTTAAATCCCAGAAAAAGAAAACAACTACTTAATCCTAAGCTAACCGAAGTTGCTAACGAAACTCTAAGGCAAAGATTGATCGAAGAAATAGAAGAGCAAAAAATTACTGACGAAGAACTAAAAGAAAAACTCAAAGCTGAAGCTGATTGGCAGTTACCTAGCTTTGATATGCTTAAGGATAATAATACCAAAAGTGAACCAGGAAACATTGAAGCTAACAAAAAAATTATTCAGGACACTTTGTCTAATTTTAATATTTCTGTAAGTATGTTTGATGTAGTCACTGGACCAACTGTAAGCCAGTACACCCTCAAGCCAGCTAGCGGAGTCAAGCTCTCAACTATCGATAGTTTACAACGTGATTTAGCCTTGGCTCTAGCCGCTACTAGTATACGTCTAGAAGCTCCAATACCTGGCAAGAGTTTGGTCGGTATCGAAATCCCTAACAAAATCAAATCCCAAGTCAGGCTCAAAGAAATTTTGCAAACTCGAAAATTCATTAACTATGATAAACCTCTACCGGTTGCTATAGGCGTAGATGTAGCCGGTAAAGGTATAATCTCTTCGATATCTAAAATGCCACATCTATTAGTAGCTGGGGCTACTGGTTCAGGTAAATCTGTATGGATTAATTCCATGCTTTTGAGTTTGCTTTATCGTTACTCGCCTTATGATTTACAATTAATACTAGTAGACATGAAAAGAGTTGAGCTCAAATTGTACGAACATATTCCACATCTTTTAGCTCCAGTAATTACTGATTCGGAAAAAGCTATCAATGCTCTTAAGTGGGCTGTAGTTGAGATGGACCGTCGGTACAAATTGTTAGAAGATTTAGGTAAAAGAAATATTGTTGACTATAATGAGTTCGTAACCACCTCTAAGCTCGAAGAAATAAAGGATAAACTGGAACTTTCTTATATTGTCTTTGTTATTGACGAATTAGGTGACTTGATGATGCTTGCTAAAAACGAAGTTGAGCCGATAATTGTACGCCTAACTCAGATGTCTAGAGCGGTAGGGATACATTTAGTATTAGGTACTCAAAGACCAGATACGAATGTAGTTACAGGTCTAATAAAAGCCAACGTGCCATCTAGAATTGCTTTTACAGTAGCTTCTCAGGTTGATAGTAGAGTAATTTTGGATCAGGCTGGAGCCGAAAAACTCTTAGGACAAGGAGATGGCCTATACATGAATCAAGAATCTATCAAGCCAGTTAGATTTCAAGGTTGCTTTGTAGAAGAATTAGAAGCTCGTAAAGTAACTAATTTTTGGAAAGAACAAGCTCAAAACAGTGACTATCCAGCTAACCTTAACGAGTCTGTAACTCAACCTCCAAAAACTAAAATTGTAGTTCCTGGAATTACTCCAAGAAAAGAAGCAGAAGATCCTGAAGAACTTTATCAAAATATAAAAGAATATATTATTACTCAACAATCAGCCTCCACTTCAATGCTTCAGACAGCTTTTGGCATTGGCTATCCCAAGGCTCGCAAAATGATTGAATTGTTAGAACAAGATGGGGTTGTCGGGCCTTCCAACGGCTCCAAACCCAGAGATGTGTATGTGGAGAATTATAGAGAGGAATAAATTGAATTTAAATTTTACAATCTGTTTATAATACGTTATAATTGTATTATAATTTATATATAAATGGATTTCTTAAAATTTCCTAAGACCGAAAAAGTTGAAGTTATAAAAAGTCCTAAACCTCCAAAATTGCTAACTTCACCAAGATCTCCTGAAATAGACTTTTATGACTTACTTTTTCCTAATGACCGTCGTCATTTTGAACCCAAACCAGATTTAAATAGTTATGGTGATGGTATAAATAGAGGCCTGGCAAGACAGCTACCCATAAAAAGTCCAGTAGCATGTACTCATCAAAGACTACTACAAGAGGTTATGGACTCAAAAGAGGATGCAAAAAAATTAGCACAAGCATATAGTTGGTTCAAAGACTTTTTTTATAGATTTAAGGGTTTGTTTGGTTATAACTACGAATCTATTCCAATGATCTACTTAAGTAGATTACCCAAAGGAAAGAGTGCGTTGTATAGTCCTTCTGAGAGTCTAATTTTTATAGATATCGATTATATAAAAAAAAGCCAGCTCCCAGAATGTGTTTATGTAGCAATGATACATGAATTTTTACATAGTGTTTCATTATTAAAGCAGGGTAGTTTATTAACTACTTCAAAAAATATATATATACATAACCATCTTGGTTTGGTTTATTATAATAGTATATTAAGTAGGGATGAAGGAGGAGGGGTAGAAGAAAGAATAATAGGCAATAATTTAAATGAGTGTGTAGTAGAAACATTAGCTATAATCTGCGCAATAAGAGGCTACCTAAGGATAGATAGCCATATAATTAATAGTGGATATGTGCGTATGTCTACAGCTATGCTTAAAGTAATTAGTATAATAAGGCAAACTTTATCAGAACAAAAAGAGTCTGAGTTTATTGAAATTTTGTTTGAATCCTTGTTTTCTGGCAGTCCCTTAGCAATAAGAAAATTTTTTGAAGAAAATTTAGGTGTTAAAATTACTCTAAAAGATTTGTTTGAAGTAAACTTATCTCAGATTTTGGATAAAGAAGAGTATGCAGGAATAAGTTTTTATAGTTTTAGCCCTCATCCAAAATTAAACCCTTATTTCCAAAATTTACCTTCAGATAAAAAATAGAAGTAACTATTGCCTAGCAGGTGATTATATGACATTTTCTATTAGGGTGCACTTGCCATCTAAACTACGTAGTTAGTTTATTCTGTATGGCTTACAAAATATCATTATCTGAGTACAAAGCACTGTACCTGGAAATATGTAAAATTAGCCTAAAGAGTATAAAAAGTTAAAAATTTTTATTTTAAAGGATAAGTAATTAGATAGGTTTATAAATCAAGAAACATCTAAATCACCTACATCTTTTATCCTAACTGATTCTAAGGTGTCTGGATTATAAGAATTGTACATTAGAGCAATAAGTTGTTCAGTATTAAGCATGTCTATTTTGAGATCAAGTGAACTAAATCTACCACTAATAGAATCCACCCTACCAATTAAAAATTTACGATTTTTTAGAAACTCTTCTTGTTTTTGTCGAATTATCTTAGTTGGATTCAAAGCTCTAAGAAGGCCCCCAAAAAGTCCGTATTTGATATTGCCAGGGTCATAGCCAACAACTATATAAAAATCCTTTTTCATGATATTAACTTCTCTAAGCATCTGCTTGATATATTCTATATACTCTTGCATTTTAACTCTTAATAAATCGTTAGATTGCTGATCTTCTAATTGTCTGAGTTTTTCGATATATGGGTCTAAGTTGAGTTGTCTACTTTGAACTAGTATCTGAATATTAAATTCTAAAGAATTAAGAATACCTTGAAAATTATTGATTATTATTTGTTGCTCTGAGCCGCTCTTTAAGGCAAAGTTAGCCGAAGAAACTCCAATTACAGCTCTTAATTGACCTTCTCTAAGTACTAAAGTAGAGTCCCTAATTTCACTGATTTCTACAAATCCTAAAGTTGATGCTTTAACGGCCATTAATAATTTTTGTTAATGAAATTAATCATGTCTCAAAACCTATTTTTACTGTTGATTAATACTTATTTTATAGAATTAAAGTTTTGTAAATCTGGGTTACGAGACAAGGCTATTTTCAGTTTATATTTTTATGTTTTATAACCAATTGATTAATAATTTTATCTTAAAAAAAACTAAGAACTTAATCATCTATTTACCATTTTTAATGGTCCAAAATCAATATATTTGAGGAAATTTGGTATTTGAATTTGGTATTTGTTTTTATTGTAGTAAAAATTCTATCTAAAAAGAATTCTTAACCTAACTATCTCAGTAAATGATTAATAAAAAATATATAAAAAGATAATTGAACAAGCTATGAATATTAATTTAATCTAAAAAAAATGTTTTGACAAGGCCAGTTAATTAAGATAAGATTATATCAAAACTACACTCAAAATTCTTGTAAAATAAAAAAAATACCAAAGTTTGATTTTTTGTTTAATGTTTTTATTTAGTAGCTAATAATATATAGCTAATAACGTATTAGTTTAAGCCAGTACTTTTGTTTTAGGCTCTCTTAAAAAAGAACTTAGAAGGTAAAAAACTTATACTACCTAAAAAATCGACTATTAAGATTAGTAAAATTAATTTAATTGGATTTTTTGATAAAATTAGAATTATACAAAAGTTTCTTTTAGTAAAAGATAATCAAACAGGTTCTATAACAAATATAAAAATATGAGTCAGTCTTATTCTAATAATAACCAAGGTTATAACCCTGATCCAAACCTAAATAACTTCACTGGAGGAGATTTTGGCACAAATAGTACCACTAACAATAGTGGCAGTCAATATTCTCAGACTCCAGTGGGTAGTGATTTTAGCAATAATCCAGACCCTAATCAATTTACTTCTCAAAATCAATTCTATCCTCAAAACCAAAATTACCCTGATCCAAATGCTCAAACCCAGCCTGGAGCTTACCAAGAT
>CAZVWQ010000012.1:15352-39360 GCA_964631275.1 uncultured Candidatus Saccharibacteria bacterium
CAACCAGATTCTTATACCCAAAACTACCCTGATCCAAACCTAAACCAAAATTACCCTGATCCAAATGCTCAAACCCAGCCTGGAGCTTACCAAGATCCATATGCTACTAGTACCCAAAACTTTAATCAAGCTCAAGTTGATCCCTACGCTAACCAAGGATATCCTCAACAACCAGATTCTTATACCCAAAACTACCCTGATCCAAACCTAAACCAAAATTACCAAGATCCATATGCTCAAACCCAGCCTGGAGCTTACCAAGATCCCTACGCCAACCAACCGTATACTCAAAATCAGAGTACTTTTAAAGAAAAGCAAAGTGGAAGTAATTTATTTCTTTATATTTCTATCATTATAGTAGTTATTCTTTTGATTTCTACTGGGATTTTAATTTTTTTAATCAACTCTAGAGATACTCAGAATAATGATATTATTGGTCAAAATTCATCAGTTTCTGAAAGTGCTTCCTCTAACCCTGAAATGAACCCAGAATCTTCTAGTAGCTCTTCTTCTCTTGAAGAGAGTTCTTCTGTTACTAGTTCTGTTTCTTCTGTTACTAGTTTTGACCCAAATAAAACCCCAGCTGAAAATGCCAAGATTAGAGATGCTGCTGATATTCCAGCAGATTGGCTGCAAAGATTTTTTGTAAATGGAGAAGTTGATGCTAATGGAAATTGCTTAAATCTAAAAATATGCGGAATTAGTGCTGATCCAGATGAAGATGGTCTTACTAATTTAGATGAATACAACTATGATACTGATCCAAAAAATCCAGACACAGATAACGACGGCTTAAGTGATGGTAATGAAGTTTATGTTTACTTTAGCAATCCAAAAGAAGCCGATAGTGATAGAGATAGAATTAAAGATGGCACCGAAATTGTAAATTGTTACGATCCAAACTCTGACGAAATATCTCAAATGAGCATAATTAGACTAAATCAAATTAAAAGTGAAGCTAGTGTTAGAGGCCTTAGAGAGCCTACAATAAGCGCCCTAAAAAATGCTGGTGCTACTCAACAAGATTTACTTAATGGCTATATACAAGCTAGATGCAGTGGAGTTTAATTTTAATTTATGGAAAATATGTGGAAAATTAGCCGGTATTTAGGATTTTTAGGTTTTAGCCTGATTATAATAATTGTTGGCATGGCCATTAGCAGTCCATTTAGTCTTAAAACTACTAACGATGTCGAGGTTTTAGATAGAATTTTATTACAGAGAGGCTTTAGTAATGTGTTGGGGGTTGACAGCCAAGGAGAGCTAGAATTTTACAGAAAATGCCCAGATCATAAGCCTGTAATCGGTTGGATAACGCATTTTGGAGAAAAAATTATCCTTTCAGAATTACCAGAAGGTGAGACTCCTTCGGCTTGTTTTATTAGTACAAAAGAAGCTGTCAAAAATGGTTTTAAAGAAGAATAAGCTTATAAAATATACCAGTTAGAGGATATTCTGGGTATCCTAAAATTACTTTAAAACAAACTTAATATTTAATGGCTTATCTAAGCTGTCTATGTTCTTGTAATTATACAGAATAGTCTATTTATCCTTTTTTCAAAAAAACTGTTAATTCAACTAAAGTATAAATTTTTTACCTATTTCAAACGATAAACTAGCTATTTTAAAGATAATTTGAGTCAGTGTATTTGTATTATTTAATAAGTTGATAAAGATTTGGGTATAAACCTATTTGAATTTTTTACTAATTTAAAAGTAAAAGTTTAAGAATCGCTTGTAGTTGGTTTTGAACAATAAAACCTTAAAGTCTTAGATTAAGAGCAATTTTAAATTATAATTTTTGAAACAACTAAAAGTTAAATATTTATTTAAAAAGACAAATAATCAAATAGTTTCTATATAAATACTAAAATGACAAAAAATCTTGCCTATAACTCTTTTACTATCTCAATAAAACTAATATTAAAACGATTATTATCAGTTTCTGTAAATTTTATATCAATTAGATAAGTTTTACCTTTTTTTCCTTTAAAAGAAACTAGATTCATCTCTGTAGTAGATCCAACAGAAAAGTTTTTAGATTCGGGAAAACTAGAATCGGTAATTTTTAAGGTGTACTTTGTAGAGCTTCCAGAAGAGCTACCTACATCAGCTACGGTAGCAATAATCTGGCCTTCACCTACTTTACTGCTACTGCTAGAGCTAACAGAGGAGCTTGAACTCTTTGAGCTAGAGACGCTTGAACTAGAAGAGATAGAAGATACTGAACTTGCCGAATCAAGCTTTGAAGAAACTGATTCATCTGAGTTTGAAATATCAGAATTTAAAGAGTCTAAATCATTAGAATCATTAGAGCTAATAGAACCTTCAGTATCACCAATTGTCAGCATACTAGAAACTGAACTACTTACAGAAATAGCAGAAAAAGATGATCGAGAAGAAAAAGCTAAATCATTGCTAAGATTACTATCATCTGAACCCTCAGAAAAAGCCTGATTTAAAAGATAAACACCACCTAAAATTAGTAAGGCGGCTACAATAACTACAAAAATACTTGTCTGGTTATTATTTCTTTTTTGTTGCATATTAAATTTGATTATAGTTATTTACAACAATACAATTATTATCTACTAAGTCAAGTGTGACTAATAAACTAAAATCAATCAAGATCAGTCAGACTCAAAAAGAAATCCTTGAAACTTTGAGTGGTCAAAAAATTCGCCTTAAAAATACCTTTGAGAATAATCAATCAGAAATAAACGATTTATTAGAATTAGCCAAACAAAATTCATATATTTATTTACAAAGAAACAAATTAGGACAAAAATTAAGTCTTTTTGAAGAAAACAATTTATTTAGTATTTTAGTTAAATTACAAAAAACCCTGAAACTCAAGAACCTTCCTAGAAGAGTTGAGTGCTATGATATTTCACATCTTTCTGGAACTTTTGTTTATGGTTCTATGGTAACTTTTATTGATGGTCGGCCAGCAAAAAAATTTTATAAGCTCTTTAAGTGTAAAGATCAAAATAATGATTTCAAAAATCATTCCGAAGTTCTCAGAAGAAGGTTAAAAAGATACTATAAATGGGAAGAAGACAATCTTCAAAAAAATCAACACTCAAAAAAAGAAGTTTCAAAATTTCAACAAAACAATAATCCTTGGCAGTTACCTGATCTAATTATCGTTGATGGAGGTAAGGGACAGCTTTCTAGTGATGCTAAAATTTTATCTGAATTTAACCTTTTAGATCAAATTGAACTTATTGCTTTAGCCAAGCGAGAGGAAGAAATTTTTGTTTTAAATAATAAAACAGACATGCTTGATAGTCCCAAAGGCCAACAAGGTGGGTTTTTATTATCTGGACAAGCAAAATTTTTAGTTCAAAGAATTAGAGATGAAGCCCATCGGTTTGCTATCATTAACCAAAGAAAAGCAAAACTAAAAACCGCTTCTAAATCGGAATTAGATGATATTCAAGGTATTGGAGACAAAACTAAACAAAAATTATTACAAACTTTTGGTTCTACCCAAAACCTAGTAGACACACTATATAAAAATCAAGAACTAGTATACGAATTAGTTGGTAAAAAATTGACCGAAAAACTCAAAAACCACTTTGGAGTAATAGTTTTACCAAGAAACAGTCTCAGATAAAATTTTGTAAATTTAACTTTTTATGATAATCCTGCACTAAACTTTAAGAATTTATTAGGTATAAAGAACGTTTCTAAACAAATTTAGGGTGTTCAAAATGTATAAGCCGTATATAGCTTTACTATAACAGCTTAGTATATACTTACCACAAAGCAAATTTCAGTTTTTTTGAAATCTAATTTTGATCTTAGTTAGTTTAAAATAAACATCAAAAAGAATATTTAAAAATTAAAAAACTGCTAAGTTAAATTGATCTCAGTATAAAAAATATTTTTAGCTTACTCCTGACTTAAATAACTCAAGGTTGCTCCTCCACCCATAGAAGCAAAGTTAAATTTATTAATAATATCTTCAGGAATGGCTGAGTGAGTGTCACCACCACCAAGTACTTTAAAGCTGTCTTTTAGTTGGCTTACATACTTAGCTAATTCTAAAGTTCCTTGATTATACGGTTCCTGTTCGTAGTAGCCTAGGGTACCGTTCCAGAAGATAGTTTTGGCTTTTTCTAATTCAGATTTAAAAAACTCTATAGTTTTTGGCCCGATATCAAATACTTCTTTTTGACCAAATAATTCTCCATACTGAAAGTCAACTGGAATCTTTATTTTATCTTCATAAATAGCTAATAATTCCTGAGCTTTATCATAAAAATCAGTCTCGATTTTGGATTCATAAAGTTCAGGATAGCTATTTACATCTTGGCCATTTATCTTAAGGCCTAGATCTTTTGATACTTTAACAAAAACAAAAGCTAGCATACCAGCTAACAAAACTTTATTTGCTGATTTTAACATTTTTTCAATCAAAGGTAGTTTGGTTTCTAGTTTTGCTCCAGCCATGATAACTACGAACGGTTCCTGAGGTTCTTTTTTTAGCTTATCTAGCATCATAATCTCATGTTGATAACTAGCTCCATAAAAACTAGGTAAACAGTTTTTGATTTCTGTATTTGTAGCTTCTTTTCGATGGCTGACAGCAAAACTTTCATCAACAAAAAACTCTGCCAAAAGAGCATAGTCTTTAGCTAGTTTCTCTCTGATTTCTACATCTTTAGATTTTTCATTTATCTCAAATCTAGTGTTTTCTAACAAAAAAACTTTGTTTTTTGAATTCCTAATCTGCTGGCCAGCTAATTGAAATGATTGATATTGGTTAATATATTGGATTTGATCTGGAATATCAAATTTATGAAATTCTTTTTGAATAACTGAAATTAAATTTTGGGTACTTTTTTGTTTATCTTCAGACCCTTCTGGCCTACCCCAGTGAGTTGCAATTACAACTTTATTAGAATTATGTAGTAGATTCTTGATAGTTGGCAAAGAGTCCTTGATTCTAGAAGTATCTTCTGGATTAGAGATATCATAGCAGACTCTAACTAGAACAATTGCGTTAAAGATTTCAGAAAAAGTAGCTAAAGACATAATTAGATTTAATAAGAAAATTTATTGTTATCAGTCGTTTGATTTTTTTGAATTTATTTTTAGATATAAAACAGAACGCTGTCTATGATTTAGTGACTAAACTTGCATGATAATAAAAACAATTGATTTACCTTTTTTTGATAAATTTTTTTTGATAAATAAATATAAGAAAACCAATTCAAATATGCTTGGATCTATTTACTATTATCCTAAATAACTCTCCACAAGGAAACAAATTCAACAAATCTTTTTATTAAAAAGCTAAAATATAAAGCTAAATTCTTAATAGGCAAAATTAATTTTTTACGGAAGCTTTGAATCTTTAAAAACCTTTGTTTAACTAGTTTAAGATTTCATGAATTTTAAGTTTTAAGGCAAGTTTATTAATGATCTTTGTTAAGCCTAAAATAGCAAAAAGATTCAAAAAATTTTATAGATTTATTTACTTTAAAAGTCAAACAAATGCTAGGCTTAGTAGTTTTTTAGAATAACTAATAAAATACTTTAATTTAAAACAAATCAAATTGACAAAGGCTGGATTTTATTTTTATGTTATATTTTAGTTAACCTTATTAAACTTTGTTAAACAGTAATGTTTCTCTTTATTCATGATATTGGCGATGTAAATAGCCTGTGGATACCTCAAATTAGGTCATTATTAGAATTAAACAGTAGTTATAGTGATCGTTGGATTAGGGATAGTTTTTGCCTATCAATACCAGGTCATGGAACTAAAGATGTTGAATTTGATTTAGCTGATTTGCAAAAAAAAGTTTCGGATTTTCATAGTGATAAACTAAAAATCCAAGAAGAGTTAGCTGGTCAATTAATCTTTTCTAAAAATAAATCAGTCTTATCAGCTCTAAAAAGTAATAGATTAACTATAATTGGCAAAGGACTAGGTGGAATAGTAGCTATTAACTACGCCTCCAAAAATTACCCTAATATTGGAGCGCTGGTTTTGATGAATTGTGGTGCTGAATTTAATAGCATCGACCTATCAGCAAAACAAATCAAAAGTAATATTGTTAGTAGACGTAAAGGTCCAGAAATCGAAAAGAAAATTGCCAAAACTAATAATATCCATAAAAAAACCTTATATTCAATTATTTTAGAATATCCAAAAAGAAAAGGCTATATATCTGGAATCAAAATTCTTAAAGAATATAACTTTAGAAATTATTTTGAGTACCTTGCAATTACAGAGCAGTCTAACTTGGCCAAGCTTAACTATCTTTGCATTTTTGGTAAAAAAGATAATAATAGCTCTTCTCTAAGCTCTATTAAAAATCTAAAAAACATAATTATCTCTAAAGGTAAAGAGGCTCAATCAACTCTCAACGAAATTAAAGCAAAGCAAACCAGAGTAGTAATTGCTGGAGGTGATGGTATTACTAGAGTAACTGAAGGTAACTTTGAGATTGTCAGTCGTAAGGATTGTGGAGATAATCCAATGAACGAAAACTACAAAGTTATAGCTAGTGATATTGCTAAATTTCTAGAACTTATATTTTGACAAAATATTAAGGTTAGTTTTTTCTTATGCTTAAGAATTATTCTTAAATTTAAATTTAGTCTAAAGTTAAAACTTGAGAATAGTCCTGTCTTATAATCACAAAAAATAGTCAATTTATTTTTATTTTGTAAGAAAAAGTAACAAATTTATAAAACACAGTTTTTTATTTATATTTAAAGTAAAAAGTAAAGATTTCTAGCTATTTTAAAGCAAAATCTGTTAGTACTCAACTTACTCTCTTTTGCTTTTAGAAACGCTATTAGTTTGTAGTACTAAACATACTTTAACAAACAATTTTTTGTAAAAAGAATGTTTTTCTGAAGGTAAAATAAAAGTAGTTAGTATACTCAATTCAGTTTCAAAATTTACATTTTTAAATCTAAAAAGCTACAAAATACCTTTAAAGTCGAATTAAGCTTAGCTTTGGTGTTAAATTTGGTTACGAAATAGGTATAAATTAAAACTTTTTTATCTCAAATGTTTGTTTTGTGTGTTTAAATAAAATACGAAGGTTTAGATTTTTAAAAAAGCTGAAACTTGTTTGTGTTGAGCTTTGTGTTAAGCATATAACAAAATAAAGTACTTTTTTTGAATTTTATAGCTAATTCATAATAACCTAAGTGTTTTTTCTAACAACCCAAATTAAATAGTAACCTTACTTATATAGCTAATCCATATACAGTTTAAAACAGTTTAAATATTTTACTTTTTCAAATTTACTTTAAGTTAAGAGCTGGTAAGAGTTTTTTAGGTTTATACAGAACCTATTTAATACTTATCTCTTAAAATAAAGATTTTTAGATTTTATTGTAATTTAGAATTGCTCTTAACCTAATATTTTAGACTTTTTTGATTCAAAATCAAATATAAACAATTTCATATTTTTTACTTTTAAATTGGTAAAAAATTCAAATGGGTTCTATAGAATTGTTATATCAAAAAAATTACTATTTTAAAAGGTTTTAAGACAAGACTAGCGACAATATAACTTTTTTTAATAGTCTTTTTACAATTATAAGATAAACAGATATTTTTTTGGAACAAAGCTTAATAACAAATTTAAATTAAACAATTAGCTTTTCTTTATAATCTTAATCATTTAATAACATTTTTTAGGAAAAATTTAAATATGCTCACTATAACCAAAGTCTCCGGCCCTCTAGTAACTGCAAGGATTGAGGCTGGATCGAAAGAAACTCCAAAGATTTTAGAAACAGTTTTTGTAGGAAATAAAAAACTCCTAGGAGAAATAATTAATATTGATGAAGATATTGCCAAGATCCAGGTCTACGAAGATACTGGAGGAATGCAAGTTGGAGAAAAAGTAGAGCTCAAAGGAGAATTATTAAGTGTAGAGCTTGGACCTGGTATAATGAGTAACATCTTTGATGGGATCCAAAGACCATTAGAAAGATTAGATGAAGTTAGCCCTATATTTATTCAGAGTGGAATACATTTACCTAGTTTAGATAGAAAAAAGAAATGGGAGTTTATACCTACGGTTCAAGTTGGCGAAGAAATGCAAGAAGGCAAAAAAATTGGCTATGTTCAAGAAACTAGCCTTGTTAAACATTGGATTTTATGCCCAAAGCTTAACTCTGAAGGCTCAGCTCAAATCCGATCTATAGATTCTGGCGAGTTTACTGTACTTGATACAATAGCTACTGTTAGTCTGAATAATGGAGACACACAGAACTTAACTATGATGCAAAAATGGCCAGTTAAGATCTCTAGAGCCTACAAAGAAAAGATTTCACCCAGAAAATTGTTCAAAACCGGGCAAAGAGTTATTGACACTATGTTTCCAGTAATTTTGGGTGCTAGAGTTTCTACTCCTGGACCTTTTGGAGCTGGTAAAACTTTTACTCAACAGCAATTAGCTAAGTGGAGTAATGCTCAAATAGTAGTTTATGTTGGTTGTGGAGAAAGAGGTAACGAAATGACTGAAATGGTAAAATTATTTCCTACACTCAAAGATCCTAAATCTGGCAAGCCTTTAATGGATAGAACTACCTTGATTGCTAATACTTCTAATATGCCTATTGCGGCTCGTGAAGCTAGTATTTATACGGGAGTAACTATAGCTGAGTATTTTAGAGATATGGGCTACGATGTTGTCTTAATGGCTGATTCTACATCTAGATGGGCGGAAGCTCTTAGAGAAATTTCTCAAAGATTAGGGGAGATGCCTTCTGAAGAAGGATATCCAGCTTACTTATCTAGTAGAATTTCGGCTTTTTATGAACGTGCTGGGGTAGTTAAAACTCTATCTGACGAAGAAGGCTCGGTTACAATTTTGGGTACAGTTTCACCGCCTGGAGGTGATTTTTCTGAGCCTATTACTCAAAATTCACTTAAAAACTCACAAGTATTTTTAGCTTTGGATGCTGGTTTAGCAGCTCAACGTCACTATCCAGCAATTAACTGGAATCAAAGCTATTCGCTTTATGAAGAAGTATTTAACGATTTAGTTGAAGAAGAAATAGAAAATGGAAAACAATTTGTGCTAGATCGTAAGCAAGCTAAGTTTATTTTAGCCAAAGAAGCTGAGCTTTCAGAATTAGTAAAAATTGTAGGCATGGATGGTTTAGATAACGCTGATAGATTATTGCTAGAAATTGGTAAATCTCTCAGAGAAGATTTTTTACAGCAGAATGGTTTTGATGAAATTGACACATACTGCTCTTTCGAAAAAAATATGGCTATGCTTAGAGGTATAGTTTCTGCCTATGAAGAAATAGAAAAAGCCTTAGATAGAAATCTTGATGATGAAAATTTTGTAGCTGATTTTTTTGACGCTGAAGTAAAGAAAACTTTAGCCAATCTAAAATATCAAAAAGAAGTTGATGAAGTAGTTTCAGAAGCTAATAAGATAATAGAAAAAGCCAAAAAAGCTTAGAAGTTTGTAAATACATCGGTTTTCGTATTAACTTACATAAACTTTTACATAAAATTGGTCTTGTCCTAAAATATAACCAATCCACCATATAGCTTTACAAGATAAAAATATATCTACTTATCTATACCAATTGATTAACAGGTGAGGGGGTATACCATCCGTTTACTACTAGCCTAAATTTAGCTCTTAATACCCAAAATATCGAAACCCATAAACTAGCTTAAATGGAGAAGGATAGAATTGCAGAGGAATATCTCCAAAAGTAATGTTTATTTGACTTAGGGAGTGAAAATTCCATAGATTGCCTCTACTTAATTTGTCTATTAGTCCTGTCCCAATACCTTTTTTAAGTAACTAATATTTCTTTGGGTTTTATATGGATCATCCAACCAGTAGGTGATAATTCCAAAGTCCAGATGTGAGTAATGCCATTTGGTCAGCTAACTTATCATCTTTGTTTCTGAATTTATGAGAGATAGAGCTAAACCTTTTTAAACCTAGCCAAATAGAGTGTTCTACATCAACTCTGATTGAACCAATAATTGTATTATCTTCTTTCTGGTCTTTAGTTAAAGGTGGAGGACTTGGATTGTGTTTATACTTAGGTTTTTTCTTATGTGGTATGTTTGAGTTTTTATGTTTATGTTGTATTTCTTGCAAGCCAGTATCTTGGTAGGTAATTATGTTATTTGGTAAAAAATCATATAGATTATCTTTATCAGTTATTTTCTTTTCATGTCTTCTACAATTTCTAGCTTTAGTTAAAATTTTATTTTTTTTGATTTATTTGTTACCACTGTATGTTTCTTGGTGTGCATTTTCTTTTTACCTGAGTAGTATTTCTTTTGTTTGTTATTCCTATTCTTAATTTTTTTCCGTTTTTGACTCTTTTCTTTTTCGGTCTTTCTATTGGTTGTTCAGCTACATCTGCAAGTATTACCTCAAATTGTCTTAATTCATTTCTAAGGACCTTCTTACCAGGTAAAGCAAACTTACCACTTTGAATCAAAATATCTTCTGTTTTTTTGACTATACGATAAATTGTGCTTTCATGAACCTCTAGTTCTTTAGCTATACTAAAATATGTTGCATATTCTTTAGATATCAAAGCATTATTAAAACTTCGTCTTCTGTGCTAAAATCACTATGATCTCCTCTTTTGTCTTTCTCTTTTTTTTAGAGTTGAATCTTTTTTGGGGTTATGCTAAACATAAATTACAAAAGTTTAAGGGTTTTAAGAAGGAAAATTTCTATAAAAATCTGAAAGAATGTGAGTGGAGATTTAACCACAAACACGAACCAATTGACAAACAAATTAACCTAATTTTAAATCTAATAAAATCAAGAAATTAAATTAATTTCCTGGCCAAGTTTTTAAATTAAAGAATTTAAATTAAAGAATTTTATAATAATATCAGGATGAATTTTAAAAATACCAAATTCGTAAATTAGGTAATCCGTGTCACCAGGAATAGTTAATTCCTTGCCTTCGTTATTTTTGATTGTAACCGTAAAACTACCTATGAATGTACTTTTTCCTTCGATACGATATTCTATTCCATTATGAGTAAAAGTGGGGATACCTTTTTTAGATGCAATTAAAGCCTTGCATATTGGGTTTACAAGATCTTGGTAGGTTAAATTATACTTTTCTAATGTTCTTACACCTATCTCCAAATTGGAAGCTAAATCATAAGCAACTGACCCTTCTTCAGATAAAATTTCGCCTATATCTAGACCTTTATATTTATCATAATTTGCTGTTCTCTTTAGATGAGTAATTTTTTCTCTAACCTCTTCAAGAGTTGCAGGTACCGTATTGGGACTTATTAAACTATATACGTCTGCTATACCGTCTCCTGTTGAATCAGTAAGAATACTTTTCCATCTTTCTAATTCACCAGAACGTTCTTGCAAATCTTGATCTAAGGTATTTAATTTACTCTCTAACTTTTTTCTTTTTGCCTTATCTTCAGTAATTATTTTTGGTTTGTATCTTAGAATTTCTTTTGCCAATTCAAGTTTTTCAGTCTCTAATAAACATGCCAGTAAGCTATTACCATCAAAATCTTGGGCATTTACATTGCACCCACTATCTAAAAGATGAAAAAGAAATTTATACTTTTTATGTTTTACACAATAATTAAAAATTCTAGATAGCCGCACCTTATTTGAGTTAAGATTAAAACCTTTACTTACCAAAAAATCGAATCTTTGGATTAACAAATCATCGTCATAAAAATAATTAGAATAAGAAGTCATTTCACAAAGGGTATCAATAAACCCTCTTAAATTAGAATCTCTGTTAGTTGCCCATTTTTCACTATAAACATATTCCAAAAGATCTTGGTTCGACTGGTGTGTGCTATTTTCGCTTTCTTCAAAATTTAAAAACTGATTTCTAAAAATGTCTAGAGCCAGCCTAAGTCTTAGATCATCAGGCAGGTTATCCACTCCATATTCTGATAAAAAAAACGCTAATACAAGGCCTCTCTCGTCTAAATAACGGAGTTCATCTTTTACAAAAAGATCTTCAAAGGTTTGAGGTGTCAAAACTAATTTCTTATCAAGATAGTTTCTTATTAGATTTAAATAATGGTTTTTAGCTTGTGGGTAATTTTCATTGTCAGCTTTTATTAAACTGATAAGTTTCTTTATGGTTTTATTAGTAATTGTAGGCTCCGGAAGTTTGTCAGGATCAGCTTTAACTTCAGCAACCATATCTGTAATACCATCTGGAACAGGTGTCTGAGTGAGTGCACTTGGTAACTCAAGTACATTGGTATTTAATATCTGAGATGGATGCGGAATACCAAGCCTATTAAGCCAAGCTGCTAAAGCAGCAAGTAGAGAAGGATAAGATTTTCGGGATTGGGATTCTTTTCTTTCCATAAATAATATTTTAATAATTATTTTTTAAATAAACTTTTTAGATTGTAAAATATACTAAAACTTAATATATATTAACTATATATTAAATATATAGTTTAGTATAAAACATTTTTAAGTTATTGTAAAATCAAACTATTAAAACTCATAACTATCCAATGTTTAGTTGACTTGAGGGTTAGTTTGTTTTAACTATGCCTGCATATGACTAGACCTCCTGCACTAAAATTCTTACCTGTTTGATTAAACTAACTGAAAGTAATAAATTAGTACTTTTTTTAAATCCTTGTTTTTTATTTTATGCTCAAATCAATCCAAATTAGGAATTTTTAAATTTTTCTTTTAATCTTTAACAAATCTAACTTAACAAAGCTTCCGCAGACACCACTATATTTTGTATTTAAATACTTAACTAAAGCTACATTTAGTAGTAAAATTCGTCTTGTTAAATCAAAAATTAAGATTCCCAAAAACTGAAATTTGCTTTGTAGCTAGTATAAATAAAACTTGAGTCGTTTTACTGCAAGAAGTCTATTGTTTAAACTGATAAATACTCATACCAGTTATAGCTTTACAGATTCTTTCTGATTTTAAGGCTAAATTTAGATTCATATTTTGTGATTAAATAAAACATATGATCTAAAAATATTTTTGGATTTGGGACAAGTTTAATGGATCTGTTTAAGCATAAAAGGTAAACCTATTATTGTATTTTTAACTGACATGTAAAAACCTAGTCAGAGATTAAAATTTGCTCAAGTGCGGCAGTTCTGAAGAAGATAAATTAGTTACATCTGTTTTTTCTTCCCCACTTCTTTTCTTCCTATTCCTCTTCGGGGCTTTGACTTTCATGAATCCGTCGGAGGTTGGGATTAGGCTTTCTTGGAAATATTTTTGGATTTCTAGTTCTACCTCGGCTTTGGGCCTAGAATGATTTTGTCTCGATAGTTGAACTACAGGCCCTAGGTTTCCAGAAAATTCTGTGTACAGCGGAGCAAAAGTATTGGCAAAGAAGGTTTCTAGAGTTTTGGACTGGACATACAGTTTGACCAGAGCTTGGCCTCTGTCTAGGTTTAAAAAAATATTAGTCGCCTCTCCTTTATTACTCTTAGGAAAAAAGATACCTTCTAAAATTTCAGCATCTTCATAGCCGACTTGAAAAGAGATTAATGTGCCTACATTTCCAAAGATAGCGTTGCGTACATTTTGATTTTCAGTTTCTGCTAGTTGGGCCATGTATTGATTAGCCAAAATTAGGTTTAGTCTGTATTTTCTAGCCTCACTAAGAATGGTGGCAAAAGAGTCTGAGATCATGTTTTGAAACTCATCTACATACATATAAAAATCCTTTCTCTGATCTTCTGGGGTGTCCACTCTACTCATAGCAGCCATTTGCAGTTTGGCTACGATTAGCCCACCTAGAAGTCTGGCATTTTCTTCTCCGATCCTACCTTTGGATAGATTGATTATAAAAATTTTTTGATCGTCCATGATATCTCTAAAATTTATTGTGCTGTAGTTTTGACTAACTATATTTCGCATCATATCCCCAGAGACAAATTGATTGACTTTGTTTACTATAGCAGCTACGGCTTCGGTTTTGTAGTTAGGTGAAAAGCTGTTAAACTCGTCTTCCCAGAATTTTTTGACTACCATATTTTGGCAGTTATCTACAATAAATTTTCTAAACTGCTTGTCTGTAAAAATCTTGGAAATTCCCAAAATATTATTCCCTGGAATTTCGGTTAGAGCTAAAATTGCATTACTCAAAAAATATTCCATTCTACCGCTCCAAGCCCCTTCCCAGATTTTTTTAAATACACTCAGCATTTCAGAAGACACTAGATAACCAGGCTGTTGATTTTGACTTTCCAAAAAATTCACCCCGATAGGATTGTCAGTATCTGCTGGGTTTAGATAAACTACATCTTTATGACGATATTGAGGAATTCTATCTAAAATACTTTCGGCAGAGTCTCCCAGTGGATCTATAAAACAAACACCTTTACCGGCATAAATATCTTGCAAGATCATATTTTCAAGTAGGGTGGATTTGCCTACACCAGACTTACCTATAATGTACATATGCCGCCGTCTATCGTCAGGTAAAATCCCGAAAGCCTTAGTTTGGTTTTCCAATTCAGTAAACCCCAAAAAACATAGTTGGTCTTGGATATTCATAGTTAGTTTTTAAGAGTGTTAATCCAGTCTTGTTTGTTTTTATCGATTTCAGTCTGAGTTTGAAATAATTGATTTTGGATATAAGCTCTAGCTTTTTGAGTAATACTAGGTGATTCTGGTAAAGTGGCTGGTGGTTGGTTTAGACAGACTATTTCTAAAGTCCATTTTGATTCTGCCGACAGTGGAATTCTAACTGGAGTTACATAGCTTTTAAATCCCTGTTTGATGAGTTGCAATTTTTTTTGAACACCTTGCTTAACTGTCATATACTTGATTTAATTGTGAAAGTTAAATTTACAAAACCTAGTGAGATTTAATTGATAACTTTATTTTTATTTTATATAAACTAAAGACAGGGTATTTTTTGAGTAGCTAATTTTTATAAATAGTACTTTGTTAACCTTATCACAACTTAGTATCTAAACCTTCTTTAGTAAACAGTTTACAAGTTTTTTTAGAAATTGTCTAGCCTAGTTTTAGTTATAAACCACACAGCTATCCGATGTTTAGTTAACTTGAGGGTTAGTTTGTTTTAGCTATGACTGTATATGGCTTTACTACAAGCTTTTGAACTATACCTGATACCAGATATAAACAAGGTAGAATGTATTTATTTAGACCACATTTTATTATTTACCACTATTGCTACAACTTGTGGAACTACAGGCTATTCAGATATAGCTCTATTGTTAAAGCTAAATTTGATATTTTAAAGAAATATTCTAAGCTAGGTTAAAAATCCCACCAACTCATAGTATACATAAAATTATCTCAGAGGTAGGTTTAGATCAACTAGAAAAAGCATTTAGACTATTTTACACAACTTTCGCAAAATCAAAATCTGAGTTAATATACTAAACTGTTAACTGCGCAGTTAGTTTTTCTGACTGTGTTTTTTTATTTAAGCAAACTAGAAACTTAGTTAAATCATAATTTAGTTAGCAATTTGGGTATAAATAAACCCTAAATGATAAGATAGACTTATCTCTGTAGGTCTTCTGCAATCTCAGCAAGTCGTCAACTCTACTTCTACTTTATTTACGAACCTTCTAACCTTACGAACTTTATAAACTAATTTTTACTTGAAAATTCACACTTGTTTAGTCTACCAAAATATCAACCAAATCTTTAACTTTAAAACTCTTAGAATTTTCTGAATCAAGTTTTTCTACCCATTTTATTTCTACGCATAGTTTTTCCCAATCCACTTTTTTGATAACTTCATTATATACATCTTCATTTTCGATATTTGCCGGCATCCATTTCATACTCACAGTTTCTCCAGCTCTATAACCTTCTTGTTTTCTGAAGGCTTGCACAGATCGTTCAAAATCTCTAACAAAACCTAGCACTCCTAAATCCTTATCAATTATTAAATCAACCTTGATAAATCCAAAGTCACTTCTTTTCTCAAAAATCTCCCCTTCGGTTCGAGATAAGTCTTTTTGTAAAAGATTACACTCTTTACTAACTAAATCTTTAAACTCTTCTTCCCAGTCAAATTGACTAAAATCAGCATAAAGTGGCTGGCGTACTCTAACCTGTTTTTCTTTACGAGCAGCATGAATCTCGCTAACTAATTCTCTAATTTGAGACATTTTGGCTAACAGACCTTGCATCTTAGGAGTAATCTTATTTGATAATGGATAATCAGTTAGATGCACAGATTCTGGATCAGTATCTAATCTAACTACTTGCCAGATTTTTTCGGCATTAAAGGGTTGTAAAGAAGCCACAGCCCTAGCAAAAAGTGACATTGTCGAGCGTAAACAACCAGCAATCTCAAGTCCATTATCATCTAGCAAATCTTTAGACCTACGAATATACCAAGTAGAAAAATCTCTAATATAAGGAATCACTAATCTAGAGGCTTTTTGTGGTTGATAAGTGTTCATAAAATTATCAACTTGAGCCACAAAATCTTCTGTATAGGCTAGCCACCATCGATTTAGAGGATGTTTAAAACTCCTCGGATAGCTTCCAGGATTAGTCTGAAAAACATACTCAATAAATTTTAAACTATTAGATAAAAGTAAAGTAGTCTCTCTAAAAAACGTCTGTAAATCTTCATCTTTAAAAGACAAAGAGTCTAAATCCAAGAGTGTAGAGGAAAGCAAGTAATTACGTACGCTATCAGCACCAAATTTATCAAGTAGAATATTTGGATCAGTAAAATTTTGCTTAGACTTACTCATCTTACGTCCGTCAGCAGCTAGTACTAATCCGTGAGAATTAACATTTTTGAAAGCAGGTTTATTAAAGATTCCAGTTGATAAAACATGCAATACTCTAAACCATCCTCGAGTCTGATCTTGAGCTTCTAAAATCCAATCAGCTGGAATGTTCTCTTCTACAAATTTTTGGTTTTCAAATGGGTAGTGCCAGCTAGCAAAAGGCATTGATCCAGAGTCTACCCAAGTATCCAGAACATCAGGGACCCTAGTATAAATATTTCCTACTTCGTCTTTGAGAATAATATCATCAATATAAGGCCTGTGTAAATCTAACAATCGAACTTCTCCATATGGTTTGTATTCGTCAATTTCTTGTTTGACTTTTTGGTAAAAATAAAAACTTTGCGAAACCTTTTTACTATCTGGATGCAAGGTCAAAAGCCAAGTAGTCCATAATTTTTGTTCATTGTCATCTAGCAAGGTCTGAACTACATTATATTTACCAAATAAATTTACAATTTCTTCTAACATACCTTGAGCATATTCAGCAAAAACATTGATATCTGGATTTTTTTCTTTTCTTAATTCAGCTAAAATTTTACTTCTATACTGGGTAGCATTGATTCCAAGTGGGAGCTTAGTTTGCGAGTCAGTAAAGACTACTACTTGTGTGTCTTGGTAGGTGTCTGGATTTAAGTTTCTAGAATTTAGAATTTTATAAATTGGATTAACTGAGTGTTTTTCTAATTTATCTAGGGTATCGACAAATATTTGCCGACTTTTGTCTTGATTTTGCCATAGAGGTAACGGATTACCCCAATATCTAGACCTAGAGATTGACCAGTCTGGAGCTGTTTCTAGGCCGTTACCAAACCTGCCATGTTTGAGAGTTTCAGGGTACCAATTGATTTGCTCGTTAAGTTCTAGCGACTTGGCTTTAAGTTTAGTTTCTCCAATGAACCAGCTTTTTTGAGCAGAATAATAAATTTTACCCCCATCTCGATCATAAATAGGCACTCTATGAGAAAATTTGACTATTGTAAACAAAAGACCTTTTTTATCTAAAATTTGATTAATTATTGGATTAGCTTCGGTAAAAAACTTGCCACTAGCTAATTTTAATTCTTCGTTTAGATCTTGTTTTATTTCTCCATGCTCATTAAGACAAGTTAAAATTGGTAAATTTCTTTCTTTTTTTAGGTCAAAGTCATCTTGTCCATAAGCTGGAGCTATCTGCACAATTCCAGTTCCAGTTTCATCACCAACAAATTCAGCTGCATAAACTTTGTAAAGATTAGCTTTTTGCTCATAAGATTCTATTTTTTCATTAGTTTCGAAGAGTGGTTGGTAATCTATTCCTTCAAGATCCTTACCTTTAAAGCTAACAATTTTTTTGATATCAACACCTAACAACTGAAAATATTCACTAGAATCTTCGATTGTTTTGATTTTTTCGGCAATGTCTGGAGAATTGATCACAGCCTCATGAAGCTGCAAAGTCAAAACTGGCACTGCTCGATTTTCAGCTAAAATTACAATTTCGCTAGTAGCTCCTAAATAATACATAGAGTATTCAATGTCCTGACCAATAGCTAAAGCTACATTAGCTGGGAAAGTCCAAGGAGTAGTCGTCCATGAGAGTAAACTAATATCGTAATTTTTATTTAGAATTTTTTTTAGTTCTGTTAAAGTGTCGATATTCTCTAGAACTATTTCGTATTGACTTTGTAACTCCTTAGCTTCAGTTAAACTTTCAGAATCAGTTCTTAAATTACCCCATTGAACACCTTCAAATCTAGGATCTCCACCTTCCATTATTCCAGTAGCTCTTTTAGTATTTACTCTTTCTAGAGACATTAGTTTTTTTTCTAAGTCATTTTTTAGTCTGAGCTGTTCGGAATAAGAATAAGCAATCTGCTCAAGAATTTTTTTGATTAGTTTTTTACTAGATCTTTCTTTTATTTTAAACCTAACAATTGGCGTATCTAGAGTTTCTTCTATATATTTAACTTCCATGGCTACATCAGTATGTGACAGTGGAACTCCGATAGTTGGCGAATATAAGCTAATCCTGTAATCTTTATAAATCAAACCTTTTTGCCATAATTGTCCTAGACCCCACCAGACTGACTCGATATAGTCATTGTCCATAGTTCGATATTGATCATCCATATCTACCCAGCGACCAATCCTATCGATAACTTTTCTCCACTCAGCGTCATAAGTCAGAACTAGATTTCGACAGGTTTCGTTGAATTTTTCGATTCCAATTTTTTCAATTTCTCGTTTATCTTTTACACCTAATTTTTTTTCGGCTAACTTTTCGATTGGTACTCCATGGCAATCCCATCCCCAGCGTCTAGGTACGTACATACCTTTTTGAGTTCGATACCTAAGCATACTATCTTTCATCTGAGAAACTAAAATATGTCCCCAGTGAGGCAATCCAGTAGCAAATGGTGGCCCATCATAAAAAACATACGGCTCTTTAATTAAGTTTTCTTTAACACTTTTCTCAAAGATTTGATTTTCTTTCCAGTATTTAATTACTTCTAATTCTGTTTTTAGATACATAGTTTTTTTGACTTTAGGTTATCTAATAGTAGACTGCAAAATTTAGTTTAGTCAAGAAAGGTAACAAAAAAAATTTAGATTAAAAAATAACTAAGTAATTATAGTCAATCCATATCAATTTTTACTTTTACATTAAAAATAGGCTTTTTAATTAGAACTAAACTAGATTTTTTATAAATTTTTATAAAACAGAAAAGATTTGAGTATATTTTATTTATCTCGTCTTTTATTTTTATTTTCTAGGCTTGCAAAACCTTTTTTTAGCTCTTTAGATATTATATACAAACCACTAAAAATCAAAATTCCAGCCAAAAGTTGGCTATCAATTAAATCTTTTACAGAAATTCGTTCAAAAATAAAAAATAATTCAAAAATTGATTTAAATAAATTAAAGACAAAAACCAAACCCAAACCTAAAATCCAAAAAGCCAAAAATAAGCCAAGTAAAAATATAGTTGTTAAAGTTATTAACCAAAAAGTTGTAGATTCAAGAATTCGACGCAACATTGTATTTTTATTTTAAAATTTCTTGATTGCCTTCGTCTATTTTATTTGAGGTTTTTTTGGCCATAGAGCTTAAAACTCCATATTCAGAACGGCTCCAAATACTCAAATTTTGTTTAGTATCAGTGTGTAAGGTAACAAAAATAATTTTATTTTCTTCTAAAATCCAATTAACCACAGTCAAGTTATTGTCTTTGAACTTGTGAGATAAAGAGTTTTTTTGACTTAGTGCTCCCTGAATCTCTCTTTGATTTAGCGGACTTGCAAATATTTCCCAATTAGCATCCTTAAAATAAATTTCTTTATCTGGGGTAAAAAACAAATTAGGTTTAAGAGAAATTGTCTCTGGCCAAAAATGAGTCATAACCTCGCAACCAATAGGTTTATCATGACTAAAAAAACTAATAAAATGAGAAGCACCAATAATTGCCACCTTAGCTAGTAAGTTAAAGTGAGTATTAAATACCATCTGAGCAGCATAAACCTCACTAAACTTAGATGCATCAAAATATTTTCCAGTATACCAGAACACTTGTAATTTTTTGTTTTTGTTAATTATACCTCAGAAACCTTTTTTTGTAATTCAAAAACTTTTATTTATAGATAATAGAATCAAAATTATGAATTTAGTTAATGGGCAAGATTATAATGTTTTATATTATCCCAAAAATACCAAAAATGTAAATTTGTTCATAAACAATGTGATTGATAGGTTGTAGATTATTAATAACTTTTACAAATTATTAAAAAATAAGAGGTTTAGTTTATTTAAGGTAAAAATAGTTATTTTAGACGTGCAAAAACTGTTTTAATTTTTTTACTAATCTTAAAAATGTTATAAACTTAAGCAAAAATCTAAGCTAACTTAGCTACCTTCGTAAGAAGGCATCAATGAGAGCTTCGAAACCTTTCTTTTGTCTTCTTAAAGTAAAAAATCCTAAAATATTAGCTAGTCCGCTAGTTGCCATTCCAACTTTATCAAAGGCTTTACTGCCATTATCTAAAAAGATAATTGCGTTCTCTTCTAGAATATCTAACAATTGTCTAATCTTATTGTTAAGAGTTATTCCAGCAAAGAAAGCCCATAAAGCAAAAAGTAGTAAAACTAGAACTAGCAGGTTAGCTATAGTTAATGCTGAAAACTGAAGCCAAAAGAATATTTCTTGAACTAGTTCTGAATTCATTTTGAATATTTATGTTTATTATTAATAATTAAAACCAAAAAAAAGGTTTTTGGCAAACAGCTTGTGAATCAGTATAAAATGTCTAATCTCTAGAAGTGACCCTACTTCTAAATCAATAAAGCATAACAATTTTAGAGTTAATTGGAAAAAACAGGGTATAAAAAGACATATTTTCCTTTATTAATAATATTAATAAGCAGTTTAGCTTAAAATTATGAATTCAACCTATAAAAATTACTCTAGTTATTTTAGATAAACTATATCTTGTCTTGCTATTATAATTCAACACACTTTCAAAATTTATATTTTTAAATCTTAAAAACTCATAAAATAGGTTAAAAATTCAATTAAGTTTAGCTCTCTACCTAATTTGATTATGGAGCAGCCATAACCAGAGTGGATTTAGGAATAATTTTTTATCTTCTAGAACAAAGTTTAGCCCAAATTTTGTATTTACACCTTTGCTTTGATCTTATAATGGAATTTTGGCTGTATTTGTGATTGACATTTTAGTTTAAGATAAAGTCTATCTACCTGTCAATAACCTTTTAAATTTTTAAAGAAAAATATCATATAAATGCTTATTTAATCAACCATTTATGACCTCTACCCAAGTCTACCAAGGTTTTGTGCTTACCTCTACCAAAAAGTAAATAAAGCAATAAAGATAAGGGAATACTAATCATAAACAAAATATATAATTCTGCTTGAGTTTTTATTAAGTATCTAGGATCATGAAAACGCAAATACTTATTATAAAAGTCAGATATAAATTCAAGTAGATTCATAATCTATATTATAACTTATTCTTACTAATTTGGCAAAATAAATTTTATTTTTCTAATTCATGGAAACTCACTAAAAAACCTTTTTTAAAGAAACATATAGCTTCCGCAAAATTGATCATGTCTCAAAACCTATTTTTTACTGTTGATTAATATCTATTTTATGAGATTAAAGTTTTGTAAATCTGGCTTATGGGACAAGACTATTGATTAAAAATATTACCTATAGGTTTATTAGATTCAAAAACACTAAATAATAATTTATGTAAAACTCTGAAATACTTAAAGTATATTCAAGCGTTAATTAAACTCTAATTTTCCATCATCAAATTCAATTTCGGTTTGTTTATTTTTTTTAAATTGTAACTTTGTGGATACTACTTTACCATCTTGCCAGATAATTGCAAACCCTTGAGCTAAGATTTTTTTTGGGTCTTTAGCCTTAATTTGTTCAATAGTCAAACTAAACTCACTTTTATATTGACTAAAATTTTTCTGAAAAAAAGCTTCTAAAGTTTGCCAGCTAAATTTAGATTGTATTTTGATTTCTTGAATTCTTTGAGTCAGGCTAAATTCTAAATTACTTATACGACCTAAGCTCAAGTTATTTTCATAAATTCTTTGACCAACTAATCTAATAGAACTTTGCCAGCTAGTTTGGATAGTTTTCTTAATTTCATAAATCAAACTAGATATAAACTTATCAACCTCCCTAACTAGACTTCGAGAATTTTCTATTTGATTTTTAATGCGTATAAAAATAACTTGCAATAGCCTAGTAGTAGCCAATTGATACTCTTCCCTCCGTCGATAAAAATAAGACTGAAAAAAATTAATTAAGCTTGATAATTCGTTCAAAATTTCTTCTCTAGAACTGCTTACCAGCTCAGCTGCTTGAGACGGTGTAGAAGCCCTAACATCTGCAACTAACTCGGCTAGAGTTACATCTCTTTCATGACCAATAGCTACGATCGAAGGTTTGTTTAGACTATGAATTTTACGGACCACTTTTTCTGAATTAAAAACAATTAAATCATCTTTTGACCCACCACCACGGGTTATTACAATAGTATCAATTGAATACTTTTGGGTTAATTTATTGGCTAAGTCTAAACTTTCTAAAAGCTCAAACTCAGCACCAATACCCTGAGTTTTAATTGGTAATAAATAAATCTCAATTCCACCAATACGTCTAGCTAAAACTTTTTGAAAATCTCCAAAGGCCGCACTGCTAGGGCTAGCTAAAAGTAAAATCTTTTTTGGTAAAGTTTTGAGTTGACGCTTTCTCTCTGTGTCAAAAAGGCCTTCTTGTTTTAATTTTTGTTCTAGTAGCTTAAGATTTCTGAGTAATTCACCTTCGCCAGTTAATTCTATTTTTTCTAAATCAAAATAAAGTTTAGAGCTTTTAGATAGCTTGAATTTACCAGTAACCCTGACAGCCAAACCTTCGTTAAGTGGAAAACCGGCCTTAATAATTTTACCAGCAAAAGCCAAACAATCTAGCTTAGTATCTTCTCTGTCTTTGATCGAAAAATAATACATTTGGTTGACTGGCCTAACCTCGCTTAATTCACCTTCAATAATATAAGTTTTTTGTGAGATTTGATTTTTGATTTGGCCTATAGCTTCGCTTACTGTCAGTATGTGTATATCTACGGATTCTTCTGGATTAAATTTACGACTTAATTTATCTACAGTTGACTCTAATAACAACCAAGTTTGCCTATCTCCTTCATGAACTTGCCATTTTTTGAGTTGCTCCAAAATACTTTTACTTGCAATTAGACCTAACCCAGTAGCTACCTTTCTTCTAACTTGAATACTACTGTGATTTTGTAAAAGTAACAAATCATTAATGTATTCGACTTTTCGTTGAGTAACAACCCAGTCAATTTGTGGGAGGATTTCTTTAGCTTTTAGACCCGTAGACAAAAAATCGTTTTCTTGATGATCTAGCTTTGTTTTAGTTATTGTATTAGTAAATAAATCTGGCATTTAAGGTTATTTGTGATCTATAGCTTAAAAGATCAAAAAAAGTTTGTAAAGAAAATTTTGATTCATAAATAATCTTATCTTATACCCTTTGGCTAATCGTTACGGTAATTACTTATTAAGAATTTAGTTTAAACAAGGGGTTTTATTTCTTTATGAAGAATTAAATTTTGGGTAATAGCAAACGTATTGCATATGAATAGTAATATTGTAAAAAGTTTGCAAAAAAAGATTTTTTGATTTATACTAGGGTGTTTTTATATAAAG
>CAZVWQ010000013.1:0-37386 GCA_964631275.1 uncultured Candidatus Saccharibacteria bacterium
TCAAGTATTTATGGTATTTACTTGATACTAGTTAAAACTTTGGGGGTGTAAGGGTGATTAGTCCAAAGGATATAAGGGATATAAGTAATAAGGTAAGGTTTTCTATACCCATTTTATAGTCAAATTTGATAGTAGGAATTAAACTTGATCTAATTTTGAACTTATTTTATAGATTTTTAAGATTTAAAAATGTAAATTTTGAAAGTAAATTCAGTATATTATATGAGTCAATTTTGTAAATAGTTGTAGGTCAAGACTAAATAAAAGCTTAAAAAATACTATCTCCGTTAATTCCATTAAGATTGTCCAAACTTCCTTCAGTGTTAGTACCTTCATTGGTTCTAGGATTACCATTCTCTAGATTTTGTATTTTACTTTCTAGGCTATCAATCGAAGATTCTAAAGAGTTTTGAGTATTTTTTAATTCCATATTTTTTTGGTTAAGGTCTTGTATCTGACTTTGCTGAGTAGCGTTCTCTTCTTTGATATTTTGTATAGTCTGGTTTAGATTATCTGCATTCTCGTTACTAGTTAGACTGCTATTATTTTGAATTTGAGTTAATAAGTAAACAAAAGAACTAACCAAAGTAATTAACAACGTGATATTCATGGCAATTGCCACAACAGCCAAAAAATTACCACCAGAATTAGTTTGGTTATTTTCTTTTTTACTGTTTAATTTTGAATTATTTGTAACTTGACTATCTAGCTGAGTATCATTTTTATCCAAATTTTGATAAGGATTTTGAGAATTTTTTTGATTATTATCAATAGTTGCTGGCATGGATTCTATCCAGCCTGTATTAGAGATAGTTTGTTGACTAGGTTCATTTTTAGTTTCGTAATAATCAGAATGTAGCTGATCGTAAGTGTTGTTTTGATTAGAAGCTGGTTGAGTTGTAATATCAGTATTAGCCACTTGAACTTGGTTATCTATTGAACTTTGATTGCTTGCTATATCAACATTTGATGTTTGCGAAGTTACTCCTGATTGATAATTTGATGATTCAAAATTTTGATTTATCTGAGGATCTAAATGGTCTTGATTTAAGCTTTGAGGTGTATTGTTTAGATTAGAATTAATTTGGGTTTGTCCGCCAAAATTAGGATTTATATTTGACTCAAAAGTGGAATTTTGGACTAAGTTTTGGTTAGGTTGAGTTTGGCTATTGTTTGAGTTACTAGTACCAAAATTAAAAGTCTTGCCAACAGGAGTAGTTGGGTTGCTCCCATTGGGATTTTGTTTATTCATAATAATTTTTGTTTAGTTAGGTTGTAGTTGTCTCTTATTGTAATGCAGGTCTTCATTTTGGTCAAGTCTTTTTTACCTAAATTTAACTCAATTCCGCTAGCAATATCAATAATTTCTGGTTCTAGTTTTTGTAAGATATCTTTTAGGTTTTCTGGGCTTATACCTCCTGCCAAAATTAAAGAATAACCATTTTGAGTTAGTTTGTGATAAACTTCAAAATCTTCAAAATTTTTAAGCGGACCTGAATAATCAGCTTTTTTTGGCATATCTAAAAGGATCTTTTCACATATCTGGCTATATTCTTTAACTTTTTTTTCTAAATTTTTTTGATTTACTTTTAGAGCTTTCCAAAGTTTTATTCTATTTTTAAACTGAACTAAAAAATCTACGCTTTCGTTTCCATGAAATTGAATTATATCAAAAATTCTAGACTCAATTAAGCTTTCAACCAAGAATCTATCTGGGTCTACAACCACAGCCACTATCTTAGGTTTCTTAGGTTTAGAGGGATTTCTAATTTCAAATATTTGAAATAAATTTTTAATAGATTCAAGATCGATATATCTAGGACTTTTTGGGAACAAATTAAATCCAAGATAATCAACGCCAAGGTTGACGGAGGTAGAAAAATCCTTATAACTGGTAATACCGCAATACTTTAACTGAAATTTTTTCACTAATTGATTATTTTTAAAATGAATAAAAATGTAAAGCTAAAAACTACTGTCATCTTTGATTTTGATTTTACAATTACATCTAATATCGAACTTTACGAGGAGATCTATAACGAAGCTGCAAAAAAATATGCAACCAAAAAAATAACCAATGAGAATCGACAAAAACTGAAAGATTCGGAGCCTAAAAAAGTTTTTAAATTATTAGGACTTAACTTTTGGAAGCTATTTTTGGTAGCTAATTATATGCGTAAAAAAATAGATGAAAGACAGTCAGAAATAAAAATCTATAAAGGTATAAAAAATATCCTAAAAAAATTAGACTCAGAAAATTATATCCTTGGCATACTATCTAGTCATGACAAAAAGTCAATAAAGCAAATACTACATAGAGAGGAGATCGAAGTTTTTGATTTTATTTATTCTAAAAAAAAATTACTAGGAAAAGCCTCAATTATAAAAAAAATAATCCGTAAACAAAACTTACAAAATAGTTTGGTTATATATGTAGGCGATGAAATTAGAGATATTCAAGCAATGCGTGAAGTCAAAATACCTATTATTTCTGTTAGCTGGGGACTTAGTAGTCCCGAATCCTTAAAAAAATATAACCTTGATCTGGTGGTCAACAAACCAGAAAAAATACTTGATAAAATAAAATATCTTGAAGATTTACTTTAGCTTTTAACTTTTTTCTTAGTAGTAGTACACAGAATTATCTTTAAGAATTTTTATATAAAAAAACAAATTATTTTTTTGAGTAATCAAGCGATTCTACGCTAAACTTAGACAAATTATTAGGTATTAAAACTATTTTTAAGTAAGTTTTTACTTCGTAGTTATTTGACTTATATTTTATTTTTTTTCATATATTCGATATATTCAAATATTTTTAATTATACACAAATATGAGTAGTAGTTCAGATAATTTTTTAGGATCTAATGGAGGTTACCAAAACGAGTTATTTACTTGGAAAATCAAAGCTGGGGCCAATAGAGTCTATTATGTTAACGTTAAAGAAGATAAAAATGGAGAATTATATATAGTAATCAAAGAATCAAAATCAAATATAGATGGAGGCAAAGAAGTCCATAGAGTTATGATTTTTCAAAAAGACTTCAGAAAATTTATTAGCGGCCTTCAGAAAGCTCTAGATTTTATCAAAGAACACCCAACAGGAAAAAAAAGTATGGAAGAAGATGAGCATTCTGAAGATTCGGAAAGCTTTAGACAAACAGCTAATTCTAGTTATGATAATGAAGAAATTAATTTTCCACCAGATGAGGATACTATCGAACTTAATTAGATTAATTATATTTAACTTCTTGCCTTAAAAATTAATCCTAACTCAAGGCTAATAAAGTACTCTATTTTTTGTTTGTTTAAATTTATTGGTTAAAAAAAGTACTAAAAATCCTATCCCAAAATAAGTTAAAAACAACTATTTTCTAGCTTAAAATAGACAAAAATTTATTATTTTAGTTTAATTAATGGTTTTTACTATAAATAAAAAGTAAATTGACTATTTTCTCTAATTACGGAGCAGGGTTAAAGTTATAAAAAAATATTACTTTTATTAGATTTAATCAAAAAAAATAAAGATTTTTAGAGGTTTTGGGCAAGGTTGATTTGCTATAAAAGCTATTTGGCTATTTATCCTTTTAAATAAGTATTTTTAACTTTTAATTGTTTTAAAAATTGTAATGTAAAATTACTCTTATACCCTTTCCCTAATCGTTACGGTAATTACCTTTTAAGAATTTAGCTTAAATAAAAGAATTTATTTTCTTATGAAAAGCTAAATTTAGGGTAATAATAAACGAATTGGGTATAAACTTTAAACCAACAAATAATTTCGAGGATATTCTATAGAAGACAACTTTTAATAAAAATTACTTTCCGAATTTTTCCATATAAATATTTCCTTCACAGCCTTTATTTACTAAAACTTCATTCATTGCAGAGACCATAGCTGGGTGACCGCAAAGATAAAAATCATATTTAACTAGGTCGTTAATAACTTCAGGAATTTTATCAGTTACTCGACCTCCAAGATTAGTTTCGCTGAGGTCTTCTTCTTTAAAATCGTCAATTACTGTATAAATCTGAAAATTTGGATAATTATGATTTTGGTGGTATTTTTTAAAAAACTTTTTAGCAAAATCACTTTCTTTATTCCAGACTCCAAAAAATAGCTTAATTTGACTTTCTGGATTTTCTTCTAAAAGTTCCTCGATCATCCCAACAAAAGGCGCAAGGCCAGTTCCGGTAGCCACAAAAACTTTTGGTTTATCATTTTTAACTAAACTAAACTTACCACTAGGACCAAGAGCAGGTAGCTCGTCACCTAACTTAATATTATCAAAATACTCAGAAGCCTTACCACCTGGTTTAGTGCTAATCATAAAAGATATGTAACTTTCTTGAGATAATTTATTTAAACTTTCAGTTTCTGGAAAATATGATGGAGGCCTAAAATCAAAGTGGACTGTAGAATAAGCTCTAAATTGCTTTGGTTCAACTTCTAAACTAAAAAATTGACCAGGTCTAAAATTTAAATCACCTGAAGTTTTAAAAGTTAAAAAATAAGTTTTTGGGATTAGGTTGATTTTTGAAACTAACTGAAATTGACTACGTGGCATGAAATTTAGATTAAAGTTTAATTTTAATATAAAGTTTATTAAATTACCATCTGCCTGTCAAGATTTTTTGTAATATAAATAAAAAAGAGAAGTAAAAAAAGTTGTAATTAGTCTTGTCCTATAGCTCAGATTTACAAAGTTTTGATCCCATAAAAAAGCTCTTAATTAACTCAAAAATAGGTTTTGAGATATAATTATTGCTCTTTTTACATTATTAAAAACCCTGGTGCTAAAAATATTTTTTACGTTAAACTTATAACATTGCTCAAAAAAAATAACTTATTTTTGGTTTATTTTAAAGTAAAAAGTACTGAATTTATGTAAAATAATCGCTTTTACTTTATTTAAAAAAAGCTAAAGATTTTTGGAGGTTTTGGGCAAGGGTATTTTAAAGATCTTTAGAAGTATTTTTTATCTCCTTTATAAAATAAATACCAATAATACACAAAATGTACTACAAATCCTAACACTAAACCAAATATTGCCGACCAAAAAGCATTTTCGCTAACTGCTACAGGGGTAAAATTAAACATTAATTAAGGTATAGATTATCTAAAATAGAATTAGTAAAGTTATTTATTTCTTCATATTTGTCTAAGCCTTCTGTTTCCTTGTAGATTTTAATAACATAATAATTATCAGTAGTTACAGTAGTATAGTAGTTAATTTTTTCAGTATCTGGACTTTTTTTAATTTTAGTAAGTTTGTGGTCTTGAACTTGAATATCTCTAGAACTAATTACTTCATAATCACTACCTAAGCTAGTTGCAACTAGTTGGTCAAATTCGGCTTGAGAATGCCTATTATCGTATTCAGTAACATAAATTTCGATTCCTGATTTTAACTCTTTTCCGTCGTTTTGTATAGTTGCTAAATATTTTGTAACGGTACTGCTTCTATCTTCTAAAAAAGGACTGTCTTGATTAGTTGAGCTCTGTTTAAAATCCTGCGTTGGAGAAACTTTTGCAGGAGCTATGCTAAAACCTTCTGCACTAATCGGCTTAATTCGACTACTAGTATCTTCTTTGTCTTCGTTTACACCAGCAACTTGACCTGCTTGATCTCTGGCTTGACTGATTTCTGTTTCTTTTTCTTTTATTGTAGCCACACTATACAATCCCAAGCCAACTAAACAAAAAACCAAAAAAACTACAGCTAATAAACTCCAACTAGCTCCATTTTGATTACTTTTTTGAGAAGGCTGTGCTTTTGGTTTATCTATTTTTTCTTGGATTTCTTTCTCTTTTTGCTTAAGATAATCACTCAAATTGATTTTAGTCTCTGTATTTTTTTTGAAATCGTATTCTGACTCAGCCATAAACATTTTGTATTATGTGACTTATTTTATAATAATAATTTAAATATGTCAAAGTATTTTAGTGTTTTCTTTAAACTAATTTTAGTTTGATTTGTTAAATTAAATATAATCTTTTTAAAAAAAATTAAACAACTTATCTTTCTGTGCTAAGTTTATTATATATCAAATAAAATAAATTAAATTTAAGATTTTTGAGTTTTCAAATGTTTCTCTTTAATCCTGATTAAAACTAGTTAAAATCAAAATTTAGATTCTAAAAAAGAATTTTTGTGTTGAGCATAGAGCAACTCACATTAATCTTAAACAACTATTAACTTAAATTTGGCTTAAGGCAGGTTTGAGAGAGATAAATGTTTAATCATAATCAATAAACTATATAAATAAAACTATTCTTGTAAATCTTGATTTATCTTTTTTTCTAATTTTTTAATTTTTTTGGCTTCATCAATAGAATTAATATTTATTTCTCCAGAGCCACTAACAAAACTTAACCCTTGTTCTGCAGCTAATTCTGCTGATTTCAATAGTGACTCCTGGTTGTTTCCTTCAGACTTTTGCCATCGAGAGACTTTTACTTCTAGGTCTTTTAAATAATCTTTTATAGCGGTTTTTATAGCTTCATTCTCTTCTTCTAGAATTTTTATATTATTACTACCTACCGCTCCAGTAGCTACCTTAAAGTCATTTTCATTGGCAACTTGGTAATTAAAATCGTACAAAACCTCAGCAATTTCTTTATTTTTTTTATATTCACTAAAAAGATTGCGTTCTATTTCTTCTTGAGAATTGTATTTGTATTCTTCTGATCTTAAAATTTCTCTTTTATTTTTTATACTATTTTGAGAAAAGTTTAAAGCTATTATATCTAAAGAATTAAGTTCACAAAATTCTGAAGTAAGTTGGGTTGTAGGTTGTATATTCTCTATTCTTATTTTACAATTAGCTAAAAATTTTTGATAATCCTGGTTTCCAAAAAAAACTAAAAAAGCAAATATACTTAAACTAAAAACTACAATTAATAAAGTCAGTTGTAATATACTCTTTTTATCTTTAGCAAATTTAACGGGAATTTTTTTCTTGATTTTCTTTTTTTTAATATCTATATAACTTTGTAAACTAACTGCTTTCGCATCACTATTAGTTTGGATATCATCAAAATCAGTACTAGCAGACTCATTTACAGATTTTATAGTATTTAATTCTAAATCTGAAGTTTTTTGAGCACTGGAATAATGAGTATAGACTTCTTCGCCTTCTTGTTCGAATAAACCAAAATAAGCAAGGCCTCTTTGACTCAATAACCGCAACCTAGAAAATCTAGTTTTTTTGTTAGTTGTCATTTTCTATTTTTGTTTTTCGGATTTTTGTTTAATACTCTTGTGTCAAAAACTTTCAAAAATATTTGTTTTTTAATTTAATTAATAATTTTTAATTTAATTAATAAAAAATGGCTTATTTCTTTAATTTTTAGGACAAGACTAATATGCTTTTTTATATTATAATCTAGAAACTCAAGTTGGTCAAAAGATTGTCCCCGTCCACCACATTTTGGAAAATTGATTGTTAGATAAAATGTAAAAAAAACAGCACTATTTACAATATAGATTTTGATTTTTTAAACATAAGAATTAATTTTTAGAATTTTAAAAAGTAAAAAAATGTGGTTTTTCTAACCTTCAAAATCTGTCTTAATTATTTGTCTAGTATAATAGGGATGTTACAATGTTCTAAGCCTAATTGTTAACATATTCTAGTATTAACTCTACTGATGATTGGCATAGGTTGTTCCAAGTTCTAGAGTTCTATCATTTTGGTCAGCAAAAAGTGTTCGGGTTTGAATATTTTAATTTGACATAACTAAACCTTCAGATTAGTTTTAACCTAATATGTTAACTTCAGCTATTCAAGTTAAAAATTTACTTTATCAATTTCAAAAACTATTACAAATAAAAAAAGTTAGTATTTTAATATCAGGATTAGCATTATTATCTGGTTTTGTTTTACGAGTAGTTTTTAGTATTCAGCTTTTTAGATTTGACTTTGACCAAGCTAGAGATGCTTTTTTGTATCAAGAAATGTGGAAAGGAAAAGAAGTTTATTTAGGTTCAGCTTCTAGCATTGGCGGGTATTCTTTACCACCTTTATATTATTATTTTAGCTTACCCTTTACTATTTTTGGATCGGGAATTTACTATACTGCTTTATTTAATATAACTTTTTCTTTTTTAAGTGTGGTTAGTATATTTTTTTTGATTTGGTTAATTTTGGAAAATCTTAATTTTGAAAAAAAACTTTTAATAAGTTCTTTAACTAGTTTATGGTGGTCATTCTTTTTTATAGATATCGTTCATTCACAATTTGCTTGGAATCCAAATTCCACCCCATTTTTCTTATCTACTTACTTAATTTTAGGATTTTTAATAACTAAAGAAATAAAAAAAGTTAGTATTTTAAAATTTAATTCTAAAACTGATAGTTTAAAAATTATTAAAAAAGTTTTATATTTATCAATTTTTGGTATTTTAATAGCCTTATTAACCAGTCTTCATTCTTCCAATCTATTCATTTTATTACCTTTTACGGCGCTTTTATTCTTATTTTGGCTGATTAAGGGAAAAGGTTTGGTTAATAAATTACTTATATGGATTGCTCCTTTGTTTTCTTTTTTAAGCTTAACACCTTATTGGATTGGAGAAACCAAGAATAATTGGCAAAATAGCTTAAATATCTACAACTTAATAACTAATTCAGAATCAACTTTAGGCTTCAATGAAAAGTTTACTTTAGTTAGAAATGGTTTAGTTTGGCTTTTTGATACTGTTTTATTTTTAGGAAGATGGAACAACAATTTATCTTTAGTCAATTATTTTTTACTAATTTTAATTTTTTTAGGATTTGTTTGTTTTGCTTTTTGGAAATTAAGAATAAAAGCTTATTGGGTTTTTTCTATAAGTCTAATTTTTGTTTTATATCTATATAGTATTGCTAATTATAATGGATTTATACATATGCATTATCAAGTTATAATGTGGTTTTTACCCATGCTTTTAATTATGATAACTTTAGCTGGTTTTTTAGAAATTTCTAATAAATTTATTTTTTTAAAAATAGTTTTTTCAAGCTTTTTTTCAATTTTACTATTAATTAGTTTTGGTTTAAATTTACAACATAATTTTCAATATAATCAATTAAAATACGCTGATCAAAGAATTCCAACTATTCAAGATACAAAAAACATTTTAGCTTTAATCCCAAACGGATCTAAAGCTTGTGTTCAAGAAGACAGAATTTATCCATATTCTTATATTCTTCAAGAAGTTCTTAAAAAAGATGTTATACTTTTAAAATTGAAAAATTGTGCAGAAGCTGATTATCAAATTTATCAAAAATATCTCTTACCTAAAGACATGTTTCAAGAAGTCCAACACTATAGTTACAGGAAGAAAATAGAAGTAGAAGAAAATTTGCAACAACCAATTTTATCAAAAATTAAAGAAGAACATCAAGCTTTTATTTTATTTGAAAAAATTTAAGAAGTTTTATACCCACCTCAATTCAGATTAGGACTTTTTGAGGGCGTGGTAAGTTTAGAGTCATTAAAGATTCTAATTCAGTTTTGTAATCTTGAATATTCTCGAAGAATTTTTACTGAAAAATATATTTTAGTTTTTAAGAATAAAACGAAGGTCAGAGTGAAAAGTAAAATCTAACGGCTGTCTGGTAAATAGACGTTTGTAAAAAAGTTTGAATAAATAAGTATCGACAAAGGCAGGGTTAGCTTCCAGGAAGGATAGTTTTGTAATTCTAAATTAAAAACTTTAAAGTTTTGTGTGATATAACTGGCCACAGCCGAGTATAAGAAACCACTAAACAAGGCAACCCATAGATCTTAAAAAAAGCTTCTTCCGGATAAGACCACTGACCGTGGTAGGTTTTGTAGAGCTCTAAGCAGATTCCTAAAAAACTGAATATTAATATGGTTTTTACCTCGTTCCAGGTTTCTGCTTTAATTTTTATTAAAAATATTTGAGAAACCAAAACCCCAACAAAGATAAAATCATACCTAGCCAGGCCAAAAGAAAAATAATTTGAGAATAATATCAATCCTAAAACCAACCAAGCAAAAATACAGGCCCTAACCTCCTTTAGGGTAAAAACTATTAGAGATGAAAGGCAATAATATATATGTTTTTGTATAAACTTGTCTAGTATTTTGGGGGTTACAACTTACTCCAGAAGAAGTTTTTAGAAATAGAGTTAAACCTCACCTTAGGCCTATCCTAAAACAATTAAATTCTGGTTCAAAATCTCAAGTCTTAAAATCATCTACTGTTGCAGTTGGGGGTTGAATTCAAGTTTAAAATAAGTCAAAAGTAGTTTTAAGAAATGGTCTATTCAGGTATATTCATAACACCAGCAAGTGCTATCATGACTCCATTATCGCCAGTTAAATTTTTATCTGGAAAGAATACCAAACCGTCAAAATTTTTTTTGAGCTCTTGTCTCAAAAGTGGATTTGCAGAAACTCCACCTGAAAGGCCAATCGATTTAGGCTGAAAATCAGCAATCGCTTTGTTAGATTTATTGATTAATTGTTTTACAATAACTGACTGCGCAGAAATACAGGCTTTTTTAATAAATTTTAGATAGTCTTTTTGTAGGTCTTTTTCATCTTGTTTGATTAATTGATTAATATCTTCAATATCTAAAGATTCTTCAAAATTCCAATTTTTGAAACTTTGTTTCTGAACTAAATACCTAGCTGCAGTTTTTAATCCTGAATAAGAAAAATTATAACTTTGATTAGATTTTAGACCAACTGGTAAGTCTAAAGTATTATCAATTTTTTTATTAGCAATTTTAGAAATTAACACCCCACCAGGGTAACCTAAGCCAAGCATTCTTCCTATTTTATCAAAACATTCTCCAGCTGCATCATCGAGAGTTTCGCCTATTATTTTAATACTTTTGGGGTTTTTGTAATAAATTAATTGAGTATGACCTCCGCTAACTAAAAGATGTAAATGGGGGAAAATATACTCATCTATAAAATTCTGATTTTTTTTGTTTATTTTATAAAAATTATTAGAATAATCATAAAAACTACTAGCTAAATGTCCAGATAAATGATTAACTGAAAATACATTTAGGGTTTTAGCTTTTAGCTCATTACTTATAAAAAATTTCAAAGATTTAGCAAATTCTCTTCCCACTCTAAGACTACTTGCTAAGCCAGGTTTCGTAGTTACATAAATATTTGTTATATTTTTCAAAATTTTTGACCTATCTTGCTTGAGTATATTTTCAGCTTTTTGCAAAACTTGATTAAAAACAAAAAAAATATTTTTAGCGTGTTCACGTGCACCTAATTCTGGAATTACGCCACCGTATTCTTTATGGATATTAACTTGTGAGCTAACTATATTAACGATTAGTTTTGCAGAGTTTATTTTGGCATAAAACGATCTCTGATAAGTATCTTCCCTAAAAAAAAGTAAAGCAATAGAAGTTTCGTCACAACTGGTTTCGATTCCTAAAACGTACATTGTATCAAATATTGTATTTATTATAAAGTTTGATTAATCTCTTGACAGTATTGACAAAAAAATTATAAATTCAAATCTTTACTATCCTACTTAAATAGTCAACTAAATTATTCAAATGCCTAACAAAACTTTAATTTTTTCAGGTGCAGGTATCGCAATTATAGTTGGTATAGTTACTGCATTTAGCATCTTTCAAACAAATAATCCTGTTAATGATTCTAGTTCTTCTGAAACTAGCAACTCGATTATATCCTCAGCAGCCTCAGAAACACCTGTATCTTCTGACGAACTTACTGATAATCAGCCTAATCCTGATGATTTTCAAACACTAAAAAATCAATATAAAGATGGAACTTTTACAGCTAGTGGTGACTATAACTCTCCAGGTGGCCAAGAATCTGTCAATGTAACAGTTGGTTTAATTGGCGGAATAATTGAATCTATAAATATAGAAGGAGTCAATAACAATCAAACTTCAGACAGGTATCAACAGCTATTCATTGAAGGTGTTAGTGGAGAAGTCGTCGGCCAAGATATTAATGAAGTTGAAATAGGTATAATAAACGGTTCATCTTTAACTGGAGCTGGTTTTAATAAAGCTATTGAAGCCATTCGAACTGAAGCTATAAATTAACTTTAGTTTTTATTTTATTTCAAAATAAGTTTTATGATATACTCAAGCTCTTACTAACTTCCACAATAATGAAAAATTCAATAGTCTTGTCTCGTAACCCAGATTTACAAAACTTTAATCACATAAAATAGGCATTAAACAACAGTAAAAATAGGTTTTGAGACATGATTAATGGCTATACCAGTTACACTTGCAACTTTCACAATTACTTCTTAACAATCAAACAAGTAGCTAATTTACGCAAAAGTTTTTTGCAAGTTAACATGAATTTGAATATAAAATTATCATTAAAATAGGTTTATAGTAGTGATCTTGCCACGTAATTACAAAAAATATTCGATTTAGGCTTTTTTAATTCAAAACCAACTGCAAACAATTTATTAATTTTTACTTTCATACTGGTAAAAAATTTAAAATAGTTTCTATACTCCAAATACTAACTAAATTATGATTTAACTGAAGGTTTTAGTTTGATTAAACAAAAAGACAGAGTCAGAAAAACTCACTGAGTAGTTAGCAGTTTAGTATATATCAATTAATTGATACTCAAATCAATCTAAATTAAGAATTTTTTAATTTAAAAAGATTTACTTATTTATGAAAAGCTAAATTTAGGGTAGTTAGTAAGCGAATTTGGATAAAGGACTAAAAATAAAGGATTAATCATATACTAATCCATACTAAACTTTGACAAATAATTAGATTTTAAGCCTGTTTTGAAAGATTTTTAGAATATATAAAATATCTAAACCGTGTGTGGAATGGTTATAAATTGCAAAAATAAAATTTGAGGCAAACTGACAAAATTATTTTTACCAAAATACTTACTTTGCTTACTTTATATAATTAAAACTTAGAATTCCAAATTTTTGGAAAAAAGTATGCATTTGCATAAAATTAATCCTAAATCTTTTCAATTAGAAGGGCTAGGTACCGTTTGGTACTTTAGGTTTTATGACAAAAAAATAAATATTCAAGAGATCCAAAATTTAGTCTGGCAAGAAATTACCAAATTTGATAAAAAATATTCTAGATTTAATCCTCAAAGCGTAATTAGTCAATTAAATCAAGATAAATTCTTAGAAATTTCTGATTTTGATTTAGTTAAAATGTTAGAAATTGGACAAAAAATTAGTTTGATTACTTTTGGTGAATATAGTTTATCTAAAGGACAAGAACTAGAAGCTTTGGGTTATGGTCAGGCAGTTGCAAAGCCAAAAGAACTGTCTCAGCAAAAATTAAGAAATTTAGCTGTTACTTTAGAAGGATTCAAAAAAATAAAAGCAGATTTTGATAACTTTGGGTTTAGTCTGTCTTTAGATAAAAAAAGGGTTTTTTTAAAGAATAATAAAAAGTTAGATTTAGGTTCTTTAGGTAAAGGTTATTTGGTTGATAAGATAGTAAAAAAACTTAGAGACCTGAAACTAAAAGAGTTTGTTATAAATGCTGGAGGAGATGTTTTTACAACAGCATTAGAAGAATTTTATTTAGAAAATCCAAATAATATAGAACAGTACATTGGCAAGATTAAAATCCAAAACTTGGCAATAGCTTCATCAAACAACACAAAAAGAAAATGGAAAGATAAAACAGACAAGCAACAAGCTCATTTATTAACTTCGGCTAGTGATTTGGTTGGAGTTTTTACTCAAGCTAAGTCTACTTTTATAGCTGATTTAGCTGCTACAGCAGTCTTTGTTTCTAGGCCAGAGTGTCTTAAACAACTAAAAGATTTCTTAGGTTTTGAGTTTATGTTAATCTTTAGAAATGGTAAATATCTCAAGAGTAGAGGTTACTTAGGAAAACTAAATAAATTATCAAAGACTGACTTCGTATAGTCATATAAATAATCATGTTTAAAAACCTATTTTTTGAGTTTAATTTTGTAAATTAGTTATAGCTAGGTCATTATTACAGTAATTATACCCTTTGAACTAATAGTTACGGAATTACCCGTTAAGAATTTAGTTTAAATTACCAATTCAACTAAAATAATGAATTTTTGTTTTTTCAAAAAAAGCTATTTATTTTGAACTTATTTGAGACAAGATTATTTAAAATATAAATTTTGAAACTGAATTAAGTGTATATCCATTGCCGTATTAAGTTGCATAAACTTTAAGGTAAAATTAACTCCTAAAGAAGCTATTTGTTTGCTTATAAAAGATAGTTATGAAAGTTGCAAGTAGACTAGTAATAATAAAACAAAACTTGCAAAAGTTCTAACATAGTTAGTTTTTAGAGGTTTTTACGATGTTGTATTTAACCATTTTAATCTGTTTTTTTTCTGATTAGGGGTTTGCTTTTTGCTTTTAATTATATAATATTGAGGAAAAAAGTTGGCTGATTTTTTTGGTATACTTAGGTTATTTATACCACTTTCTGTATTTATGGTCAAATCAATCTTGGGAGTATTGAAAAAATCATAAATTTCAGAAATATTGCTATAGTTAACTTCTCTATTATTAAGGTAAAGAATCTGACTTTCTTCTAACAAACCGTAATCTCTAACTGGAGAATTTTGAGCTAGTTTTTTGACTATTAATTTTTTGTCTTTGATGGCGATCTTTAATCCACAGTCTTTTTCAAAAATATTAGAATTGGGTTTTTCCTGAATCTCTAAACCATAGTACTTAAAAGATTCTTCAAGTTCAGGTTTAATTAAAATATTAAAATCTACATAATCTCTAAAGAAATTTGTATAGTCTTTTTTGGTTAGTTTTTTGATTATTTCTTGAAAATCTTCTTCGCTGTAACTATTAAAGTTGTTTTGAGCTCTTTCGTTAAGAATTATAAACACAGAGTCTAAGGATTTGCGATTGTCTGTATCTCGGCGAATCCAAGTATCCAAAATAAAATTAATAAACTTACCTTTAAGATAAAAAGAAACCTTACGATCAGGAATAGAGGGAGTGTAGCCATCTAACCAACTATCAAAACTTGCTTCAGCTACCGACTGGCTATTGCCTTCATAATAGTCGAGATAAATTTGGAGTTCAGAGGATATTTTTTGTAAAAACTTGTCTTCTGTATAAACTCCTGACCTAGCCAAAAACAATTCTTGATAATAGGTAGTTCCGCCTTCTGTCAGCCAATGCATAGTAGTTAGCTGAGGTCTTAAAAAGTCGTAATAACCTATTTCAACTGGTCTAAAATATTTAACATTCCAAGCGTGGAATAACTCGTGGCTACTAAATTCTAATAAAAAGTCATAGTCGGAATTGAATATTTTGTAATCTGGACCAAGAGCAATTACACAACTTCTCAGGTGTTCGACTCCATGATAAATTCTGTTAGGTAAGATTAAAAACAAAAAGTGGTAATTTAAAACAGGAAAGGACCCAAAAAATTTAATTTGAGCTTCAATCATTTTTTTAAAATCTCTAAGAACTCTTTCCCACTTTACTTTACCATCAATATCAAACCAAATATGAAAATGATAATCTTTTATTGTTAATGTTCTGTAATCTAATTTTTCACTTATCAAAATAGGGCTATCAGCTAATTCATCATAGTTTTTTGCAATTAAATTTTTCCAAGAATTTTTCGTTTTAGTGATTTTTTTTGAGTGGCAAAGTTCGGTCAATTTTTTCCAAACGGCTTCTATAGCTTGGTTTTGACTTTTTGTGGTCGATTTTGGTTTTAAACTAGTAGCAATTTTGTGATTATTACTATTACCGAGGTAGATTTCTATTTTTTCATCTTTATACTCTGGTAAAAAAAACAAACAGGTAGCTGGGTTAATGTATAATTTACTAGCATCTACATAGCAACCATTTCCAGCGTCTAAAGTGTTGGCGTAGTATCTATAGACTACCCAGAATATTTTACCTTTAGAATTTATTCTCCAGATATTATTTTCAGTTTTTTTGACTCTTATTGGCTTAAACTCTTCATCAAAAAACTTAATAAACTGAATATTTCGTGAAAAGGTTTGAGTTTCGTATCTGCCAGGTCTCCAGATTGGCAAAGCTAAATCAAAACTATCAACTTCTGTTAGTAACTCGATCTCAGTTATCACTTGCAAAAACTTGGGATAAACAGGATCCTGGGTAATTATATATCTAAGCATCGGTTGCTAATTGATTTTCTAATTCTAGGACTTCTTCTTCTAACAAAATTTCTAAAAGTAGAAGGATAAATACAAGCCAAAAATTGTTAATAAAATTAACCATAGTTTCAGTTTGGTCAAACAAGATAGGAACTAGAATATCAATTATAAAAGTAATAAAAAAAGTACTAATTACGGTCCACAGTAGACTAATTCTGTGTGTAAAGATCTTAATAATCAAAAAATAAGTAGAAGCCAAAAGGGGTGAAATAAGAAAATCAGAAATAATATAACCTCGTAAATAAGCAAAGCCAAAAGCTAGGGCGTAAATCACAACCAAGGCCAACTGAAAAGAATATACTATCCAAAAGTGTTCATTAAAAATCTTCCTTTCCATTAAATTAACCAATCTTAGTCTCATATCTTAAAGTATAAGCTAAATAGCGAATTTATGCAAGATTAGAAAAATCAATCTTAAAACTCAAATAAATTGTTGAATTAAAAGAAAAATTAGAATTTTTTAACTATGATGAACTAAAATCAATTCCAATCAGCGTTGAAATGACAAAAAAAAGTTTTTTACAAGTTATTACGAACATTGTAAAACATCTTACTGCTCGGCAGCCTTAGCATAAAAGTTAATAATAAAACAACTTACAGTTTTTTGACTTGATAAAAGAAACAAAACAGACAATATAATAATTTAAAAAGCTTATTTGTTGACAAGATTTCTCAAAATCTTCAAATTTATACTAGGTTTTTTCAAACTTTTTTTGATACATTTCAAATTTTTTTAATATGGCTAAAAAGAACAATAAAATTAATCGTACTGACTTTATTGACTTGCTTGCTACTTCTTTAGGAATTTCTAAAGCTCAAGCTGAAAATATCGTTAACACTTTCATTGACACAATTATCGAAAACGTAGCAGCTGGTAAAGATGTTAATCTTACTGGTTTTGGTAGTTTTTATCAAGTAACTAGAAAAGCTAGAGAAGGTGTAAATCCAAAGACTGGTCAAAGAATGAAGATTGGAGCCTCAAAGTCAGCTGGATTTAGGGTTGGTAAAAAGTTCAAAGATACTATTCAAGCGAAATAAACTTAAAACTAACAAATATACTCAAATGCTAACTAAATTATGATTTAACTGAAGGTTTTAGTTTTATTAAATAAAAAAACGCAGTTAGAAAAACTACACTAAGTAGTTAACAGTTTAATATATCAGCCCGTCAAGGGCTTTTTTTGTGTTTTATGGCATTATAGTCAATAAATCTCCTGCGGTAAAACAAAGCTTTTCTTTAAAAAAAGTATGCTCAATTCACTTTCAAAATTTACATTTTTAATTTATGCTCAATCCGTTTACTAATTACCCTAAATTTAACTATTTACAAAGAAATAAATCTTTTATTATGATAAGCTAAATTCTTAACGGAACTACCTTAACCATTAGCTCAAAGGGTATAGGTCTAAGTGTTAAACATCAAAAAGAAATATTTGAATTTAAAAAATCCTAATTTGGATTGATTTGAGTATAAAAACTTAAAATCCTTAGCCTAATTTAGTTATTAATTTCATATTTATTTGCCCTTTCTCATTTATTTCTTTAACTTCTGTTAAGACTCTATCTCCGATATTAAGAATATCGGTAACTTTTTCTGTGCGACCTTCTTGTAGATTAGATACATGTATTAAACCTTCTTTTCCTGATTCTTCGATCTTCACAAAAGCTCCATAGCTTTCGATCCTAAAAACCTCTGCTTCAACTTGATCTCCAATTTTATACCCAAGAGCAACTCTCTCAATTAATTCTTTTGCTTTAGTAGTTTTTTCGTAGTCTTTCCCAAACACAAAGGTTTTACCTGTTTTATCATCTATTTCAACTTCAACTTCGTATTTTTGGACTATACCTTTAACTGTTCGACCGTTCGGTCCAATTACTTCCCCAATTTTATCAAGAGGTACTTGAGTTACCATAACTTTAGGGGCGTTCTTAGATATTTGAGGCCTAGATTCTGAAATAACTTTTTTCATTTCATTTAGAATAAATAATCTACCTTTTTTAGCTTCAGATAAAGCTTGTTTTAATATTTGTGGAGTCAATCCAGAAACTTTATTATCTAATTGAATAGCTGTCACTCCATCTTCAGTTCCAGTAACTTTAAAGTCCATATCACCTAAATGATCTTCTACGCCCTGAATATCAGTCAGAACCTTAAAATTACCTGAATCCTGGTCCAAAACAAGACCCATGGCCACGCCCGCAACTGGAGCTTTAAGCTTAACTCCTCCAGCCATCAAACTAAGGCAACTAGCACAGGTAGAAGCCATAGAGGTAGATCCATTAGACCCTAAACATTCAGAAACTAACCTTATCGTATAAGGAAATTCTTCGTCGTCTGGAATTACTGGCAAAATAGCTTTTTCAGCCAAAGCCCCATGTCCAATCTCTCGTCTTCCTGGGGCTCCATATCTACCAGTCTCTCCTACTGAATATTTAGGAAAATTGTAATGATGAATATATCTCTTGGTGTTTTCTTGAAAATCTTCCATATCATCTTGAAGTTGAGCGTCTCTAAAAGTACCTAAAGTTAAAATATTTAGAACCTGGGTATCTCCACGTTGAAACAAACTCGAACCATGAACTCTAGGCAAAGGATTGATTTCAATTAATATAGATCTTACCTCATCCAAGCTTCTACCGTCAACTCTTTTTTCTTCAGTTAAAATTTTTCTTTGTACTATTTTTTTAGTAATTATTTCTAATCCTTTTTCTAATTCTGATTGAATGTTTATTAATTCTGACAAATTACTATCTTCGACTAATTGTACTAAGTTTTGAGCAATCATAAGATTAAAACCTTCTTCGCCTAAAACATCACTAAATTCGGCGTGTATAGCATCACTAGAGTTAGTAACCAAAAATTCATTAATTTGTTTAGTATTGCTAAATTCTTTAATTTCGACTAAAACCTGTAGAGCTTTAAGAATTCTAAAATGTTTTTGTTTAAGTTCTTCTATTTTTTGTTTTCTTTCTAATTTTGTACCAGGGTAGTATAAAGTTAATTCTAAATCTGATTGGAATTGTAACCAGTATTGGCTAAATTTTTCTTCTGGTATAGATAAAGTTAACCAAAAATCCTTAACTATTCCTAAAGATTTTGCTTTATCCAAAAACTCATGCTGAAAATTAGTTAACTTGCTTAATTCACTATTAGCAATATCCAAACACTCTCCTAACTTTTCTTCACTTACGATTTTTGCTCCAGCTTCTAACATCATTATGTTATGTCCATCTCCAGAAACTACTAAATCTACCAAAGATTCTTCTTGATCAATATAGCTAGGATTAATTAATAATTTAAAATCAGTTGGAAAATTACTTTCAATTTCTCGACTGTTTAGTCGGTGTGTTTTTTTGTATAGTTCGTTAAAATCTTTAGCCCACTGAATATTCTTAGCACCTAACTTATTAGCTATTTCTTTTATACCAAGTTTATCTCTTTGATCTTGAATATTTAAGGTTTGTGAAACTTGAATTAATATATCTTGCAAATCGCTGAAACTATCAGCTTGTTCAACTAAATTTTCTAATTTTTTATTCCATAATTGAGCTAAACTTTCTTTAATCAAGCCAACTCTTACGCTAGAGACCAAACCAGCATAAATATTCTGACTAGCTTCAGAAAGAAAATTACATAATCCAAGTGCCGTACTACCAGCTAAAACTGCTAAAGTGTCAGGAGGGTTAACTTCGTCTACGCTAAGTATAGTTATAATTACTTGAATTTCATTACGTATTGATGGATCAAAAAGTGATCTCAAAGACCTATCTACCATTCGACCTGTTAATATTGCATTTTCACTAGGTCTACCTTCTCTTTTTATAAACCGTGACCCATGGATTTTGCCACTAGCGTATAATTTTTCTTCATAGACCACTTGTAAAGGAAAATAGTCTGACTGACTTTCGGATCCAATCACTACATTAGCCATAACGGTAGTTTCTCCAATTGTAGCCACTACATTGCTACTAGCCTGTTGAGCTAAAAACCCAGTTTCTAGGGTTAATTTTTGGTTGTTAAAATCTATCTCATGAATAACTTTGGAATTTTGGAACATATTATATATAAATCTTAAGAAGTTTCTTAAGGTTGTAAAGTATACTTAAGTTTGAATAACTTTGGAATTTTGTAAATTAAAATTTAAACTGAATTTAATAACAATACAAAAAAAATTTAATGTCTCTAAAAAATACTAAAAATAAAAATCTTTATCTTGACCTGAGGCAAAAAAGTAATTTCATTATATTAGATGAACCAAAGTTTTGTAATCTTTGCAGATGGTGGAAGCAGAGGCAATCCCGGACCAGCTGCTTCTGGCTTTGTTATATATGAGTTAGATATCTTAAATAAAGCTATTGAAGAAATTTTTCAAGAAATTGAAATCTCTCAGCCAAAAATACAAAAAGGTTATTACCTTGGACAAAAAACCAATAATCAAGCAGAATGGCAAGCCTTACTATTATCTATTGAATCTCTAAAAGAAAAAACTAAACCAGAAGATTCTTCGCTCTTAATATTACTTGATAGCGAATTGGTCGTAAAACAAGTTAAAAGAGAATATAAAGTCAAAAATCCAGATCTAAAAATACTTTACCAAAAATTTATTGAACAAATTAAAGCTTTCAAAGATTATAAAATACAGCATATTTATAGAAAATTTAATAAAAAAGCTGACGCTATGGTAAATCAAAGCCTAGACCTTAAAGAAAATCTTGACTTTTCTGTTTAATAAATTATTTACACTTTAACATTTCTATTGATAATTATGGAATTACCTATCAAAAATACTTTAAATAAAAAATCCAATTAACTCTTACATATCTAAAATGTCTAAGCCGTATATAGGTTGGTTTTAATTAGAACTAACTAGGTTTAATTTATAAAATGAAACAGGTGTGAATATAACTAGCCAAACTTTGGTGTAAATTAATTACACAAAACAAATTTTTAATTTTTATTAGGCAATAGTAAAAAAGTGTTTTCGGTTATTTTACTTCAAATAATTAGTATCCTCTACTTTTGCAGTTTGGCTTTGGTAAGGTTGGTTTGGAATCATAGGTTGTCCTTGATATAGATTAATTTGTGGTTGATTATTTATTAGATTTGGCTGTACACTCTTCAACATAGCTTCTTTGCTTTCGATTTTTAATTGACTGCGTTTTATTTCAGATAAGGTGTTAACAAGGCCTTGATCGATAGATTTGCCAAGTTCTCTGATTTTTTGAGCTTTTTCTTCTGGATCTATTTGTCTAAATTGTGAGTATTCGTCTTGACTATCTTTAGTCTCTTTAGTAATTTGTTTGTTCCATCTGGCTTCTATGTTTTGCGGTGTCCACTTGGCTAACTCTTGATTTAGATCCTCTACGTATGGTTCTCGAGAATAAACCATAACTTTTGGTTTGAACAAATTAAGTAAATATTTAATTACATAAGTTTCAGCATCTCGCCCGTTAAATTTACCCATGGCAAAATAAAGTGTAAAAGCTGCAATCGGAACCAAAGGTGTAAAAACTAACCAGCCAAGACCAGGAAAAATACTAAGAGTTACAGTATAAGTAAAAACTCCAATTAAAAAACCTCCTAAGACATAACCAAATTGTCTAAGATTTAAAGGGCCTAAGATTTTATCACCAGAGTCAAGAAATTGAGGAATTTGATAAGAAGCCATAAATCAAGTATTAAATTATGTTTTAGAGCTGTTTTTATAATTAAAAAAAAGTGGAATAGAAAGCAAAAAAGCAAATAATAATAGTTTATGCACTTTGGGCTAATCGTTACGATAGTTACCCGTTAAAAAATTTATTTAAATTAAATACTTTTTATATTAAAATGAATTAAAAATAGATTATTTTTTTGAGTAATTAGATAAATTTAACGACTTAAGTGTGTAAAATTAAGTTACAAATAAGTTTATTAAATGCAATTATATCCAAACTCCCACTAATTTTTACTTTTAGATTAAAAACAAGCCTTTTAACTAGAACTAAAGTAGGTTTTAATTTATAAAACTGAAACGAGTTTGAGTATATCAAGAAATAAGTTTCTATAAACAGTGTGTCTCAAAAATCATTTTTTAGCAAAAACCAGATTTATCTAGTTCAAAGCTCTTGTTTGATTATTAAGAGATAATTGTGAAAGTTGCAAGTTTAACTGGTATAAATTTTGGTTAATAGTAAGTCTATTTTTTATAAAATAAACAAAAAATATATCTTGATATACCAATTAGACATTTTAGGTATCCTAAATTTACTTTAAAACAAACTTAATACCTAATAAATTATTTAAATTGAATGTGGAATTGCTATATTTTTGAGGAGTTAGATATGACTAGACTAGGTGAGGCTCTGTATGTTTTCTCTAATTCGGTTATAATAGCTTTTAAGGTTCCTAAATTAATTTCTAAAAAAAATTTAAGCCTGGTAATTTTGGATTATCTGAATTAGCTATAATTCTTAAAGCTTGTTTTGTTATTTTTAATAAATCTTCAATAGACAAATATCTTAACTCTTGATATTTAGATGAATAATCTTCCATATTCTGCATTTCTAACTTTCTTATATAATAGTATAAAACCTGAAAACAAAAGTTTCTAAGTAACTCTTCGTTAGCTGGTTGTCCATTATTTATAGTAAGAATTACTGAATTACCCTGTTTCTTGATGCTCTCTCTTAAAAATTCTTCCATTGCAGCTTTTTTAACTAAAAGTTCATAAGCAGCACAAAATTCAATAAAGCCACCAACAAAACTATCTATAAAAAGACCGCCTAGGTCAGTATAAGTAATTCCAAATACCCACTCTATTAATTCTTCAATAACTTCTACTTCTAAATGTCCTAAAATTTTTTCTTTATTCTTTAATAAAGCTTGTATTGTATCTTTATAAAAATACTTAATTTTATTTTTAATAATCAATAAAGCCACCAAAATACTCAATCCTCCAAAGCTAGGTGTAGGAGGTATTCCATAAAAAATCTTATTATAATCAACTTTAATAGGAATAGTCAAAAATTAATTATATCGAGTACGTTTTATTATTGTCCTAAATTTTAGCTATTTATAAGCAAATAAACTACTTATTTAGATAAATTCTTAATGATAAAATTACCGTAAACTATTAGCAAAGATAATCTTAAGCAAATTAATTTAATTATGGCAAAAAGATGGTCTTATTTATTGTTTTGTGTCTTCATTTTTAATAGGCTAAACTAAATAAGTCAGAATTTGGATTTATTAGAATTTATTATATATTTGGGAAAAGCTCCAAAAATTTAGTTTTTTAGGTTTAAGTAATATTGACAATACCAAAAATTTATGCTAGCTCTAGCATCTTATTTTTTGTTATGCAGATATTTTTATGAGCGAAGATTTAACTAGAAAGGATCGTGGTCCTAACCCAAGAGAAATATTACCCCTTCATCAGTTATCCCTTCATCAGTTGTTTTTTGTTTTTCTTGTGGTTAGCTTTCATGAAGAAAACCTTAATCCATTTGACCCGCAAGTACAATCTCAAATTAATATTTTACTTCAAAAAATTTCTAAAGAAAGATTATTGCAAATGTTAAAAGAGGGTCAAAATTTAAAAAAGCTTGCGAATTTTTTAGAAAGATTTGAAACCGTCTTTGGTACTCCAGACAACGAGATTAAAGCTCAAGAAATAAATGGTAAAATACTTAGGAGAGCTCCAGCAAGACACAAAATAAACTTAGGAAATAATAATGATACCACTATGCATATAGTTCAAGCAACCCCTTTTTCAGCAGCTCAGATTGATCCAAACACTGATGATGATCCAAACACTGATGATGATTCAAACACTGATGATGATTCTTTTAAGAATAAGAATACTGCCTGTGAAATTCTAAGTTCTATTACTGGCTATAATATAAAACCTTGTAGAGAAAAAAAGGGTCAAAATTTAGAAACTTTTGGTAATTTTTTACTAATAGGTTTAGATGGAGGTATTATTCCTGTATTAACAAAAAATAGTGATGAATTAGGTGTCTTTATGTTATATCCAGAAACTAATTATATCATTGAAATTAACGGAAAAGAATATCTAGCTAAATTTTCTTGTCTAGCAATCGACCACCACACTAGTAATAGAGCTGTTTTACCTGCAACAATGGTAGCTACTGCATTACTACAAGTAGCTATAGAAAATGAGGCGGATGGGGCGGATGAGGCGGATGTAATTGACTTAATATGTGGTAACTTTACAGCAAATAGACAGCGAAAAATAGCTAAACTTTTGGAAACAAATACGAAGAGTATAGCAAGAACTTTGAGTGGTAGTGATTTTAGAGATGTATTTGTGCTAGGTGACCAGCCTGATCCAGATACGCTATTATCCAAGTTTGTCCTTATTTTTGCTAATCTTATCAAAGTAGTTACTAATAGGACTTCAAGAGGAGATTTTGAGGAATTAATTAATCGAACCGTAGTGGATGAAAACAATACTAATCGTGATTTACCTTTAGAAAATTCAAATTCATATAGAAAAATCGACATAAGTTTTAAAAATGCCAAAAAGGTGTTGCTGGATATGCTATTTAATAAAAACAGTGTTCTGGACTCTTTTGAGGAAAATTTATTAGATCCTGAAAATTTATTAGATCCTGAAAAGTTCAGTCTCCAGGCAAGACTTAAAAAACTAAAAGATATTTTTTATTTACTTCTTTTGATATCTGGCAGTCAAGACGCCTCTGGAGGAGTGCCTAATCTAGAGTATATGAAAAGAATATATAATCTAATTCTAGGTAAATACAACAAAAAAAATATTACCGAAGATCAACTCTACCTGGCCCTAAAGATATTAGAATTTATTGATAATTTTAATTATATTTGTAGAGACAACTTAAACAGAGTATCTGATAATGAGAGCATGGCAAAAGAAGCTTTAGAAATGTCATTAAAAACTATGTGGATTGATTTTGTTCTACTTTTAGCTAGCATGTTTGATACAATAAACGAAGATATAAAAAAATCAATTTTATTTGATGTAATGTATATAAATCCATATAGTGAAAGTGATTTAGCCAAAGTCAAAATAGTTGATCTGAAAAACCCTAAAAATGTCGAATATAATAGAAACTTTGTTAAAGGTTGCTTCGAACCAGGTAAGGCCAATTTACCACCATTAATTTTATTTGATGGTACTTTAGATAATCCTGACGGGTTTCTTGATAGAGCAAGTGCTGCAGTAACTAGACCTGGCTATAATGCCTTATGCTTGAGAGGAAAAATAGCAAATAAAAGAGGAATTTATACTCTTGCAGTTAATCCGTATCACGCCGGAGGCAAAGATGACCCTGGAAACAACCTAGGGCCCTTGTCTAATTTTATCAGTTGTTGCCAAGCAATATGCCTTGGTGAAGATGATGTCCATAATATTTTTGGTATTTCTGGTGGAGAATATACTTTTATTACTGGCTGTCGCAACGTTGGCTGCATATTTGACCTAGACATAATGAAAAAATTATTAGAGATTTTTTATAGAGCTGATGGAGATTATGATAGAATTGATAAGGTTGAACTTTTTTTAATTTTGGATGAATATAGCTTATCATCAACCGAAATATAAAATTAACTTTTTTGAAATAAACTAAACTGTTAATTAATTAGTGAGTTTTTTTGAGTCTGTTTTCTTTATTTAATCAAACAAAAAGCTTAATTAAAATCATAATTTATACCATTTCGTCATAAATCATTTACTATGACATGAGAGTTTTACTTTAAAAAGCTAAATTTTTCTTTGAATTTTTTGGAATATTTTTATAGCAAATTAGTATTACAAAGCTTCCGCAGACACCACTATATTTTGTATTTAAATACTTAACTAAAGCTACATATTAGTAGTAAAATTCAATTCTTGCGGAAGTCTTGTTTTATTTTGAGTAGACATATAGTGAAGCTGTATTTAATTTAGATAACTTAGTTAGCAAAAATCTTATCTAAATGAACTTTTTAAGAAACGAAATGTCTAGGTCAAATATGGACTAGCTATATATCAGACAATAAATTAAAAATATTTTTTATATCAGACACAATTTTTGTAGGGGTCTCACTTTTACCTAGTTAGCAACCCGTTCCAATCCTCAGCAAATTTAGCTAGGCCTTTGGTTGTCAAGTCGTGAGTGATGTCTAATTCTTTCCAATCTGTGATTTGGTTTAGATTTTTATAATCGATTTTGTTTAGTTCTGGCTTCGTATAATCATAGCTTTGAGGAATGTTGAAGTTTTGAGACTCCCAACTATCGATAGCCTTGGTTGGTAGAGTTAGAATATCAGCTGGAATACTTAGGCAGGCAGCGATGTGCTGAAAATTCCTGATACTGGCAGCCAAGACCTCTACATTTGAATTTATCTCAGTGTACATCTGGTGAATATTACTAACCAGATCGAGTCCGTTCTTTCTAATGTCGTCTAAACGACCAATAAATGGAGAAATAAAAACTGAATTTGATTGAACGTTTTGTGTAGCTAAATGGACAGCCATAGCTTGTTCTTGAGTAAATACTAAGGTCATGTTGGCTTTACCTCCGTTTCTAGTATGTATCTCTAAAGCTTCCAAGCCAGCTAGGATGGTCGGAAACTTGATGAAAGCCCCAGGTATCCAACTAGCCATATCTTCAGCTTGATCTAACAAGTCTTTTGTTGTACTGTCTTTGTCGGCATAAACTTCGATAGAGATTTGACCATCTGGAATGATAGAATGAATCTCCTGGATTATTCTTTTGTACTCACTCATTAATTCTTGGTTACTAAAAGTTTTACCTTGACTTATAAGTTCTTGAATATCTGGGTTCTTTGCCACCAGACTAGGATTAGTCGTCTGGCCATCCAAAAAGCCTAGTTTTTTTAGGTAGCTTTCTGTATCTTTAGGGCTGCCACTATCCAAAAAGATTTTGGTTTGGAGTTTCTGTTTGTCTAGCATATTTTTTTAGTTTTGGTTGTAATTTGGTTGGCGTTTTTAAAATTTATAATCCAGTAAATTAAAAATAAGTTTTTTGTTTTTTGTAAATATGTCAATCAATCTAGTCGCAATTGGAAATGCTTTTATGGCCGCAAAGCTTGGTCTAGGTCTCAATTTAGCTATATACCAAAATGCTAAATGGGAAGAGATTTCTGTAGGTTACCTGGGTAATAAAAAAATACAAACTAATTCCAAAATATACTACGACATTGCTAGTTTGACTAAAACTTTTGTAGCTACAATTTTTTTGGAAGCTCAAACACTTGAAATTTTGAGTCTAGATAATTCAGCTAGTCAATATATAAAGTGCTTACAAAACTTTCCACAAATCAAAATTAAAAATCTACTCAATCACACAAGCTATCTCGAATTAATAAAAAAATATGATAAAAATAAGTTTTATAACCCCAAAGAAATTACACAAATCTTATTTACAAAAGAAAATTTGCAGATAAACAAACAATCAAATTATCAATATAGCGATCTTAATTATCTTATCTTAGGTAAAATTTTGGAGCAAATCTATCGCACAAACTTGGATCAAATATTTGAAAATTTTAAAACCAAATACAACTTACAAGAAGTTTTTTATAGGCCTTTAGAAAAAGGTGTCTTAAAATCACAAATTGCTCCTTCAGAAAGTCTAGTAAAAGTTGGTACGCCTCAAGACGAGAAGGCTCGCTGGCTAGGTGGAATTGCAGGACATGCCGGAATGTTTGCTAGTCTAGAAGGACTCAAGAGCTTTTTGGAACTTTGGTTAAATAATTCTTTTGGTCTATCTAAGGATCTTTATGATCAAGCTTTAGGCAAGGATTTGCATCTGACAAATTTTAGTCAGAACACTGCTTATGGGCTGGTTTTTCGTCGAGGTTATTTGAGCTACTTTGCTAATCACGCTGGCTTTGCTGGGCCTTTTTTTATTTTTGATAAAAGTAAGACTAAGCTCTTAGCCGGAACTTGTAATTATCATTATCCACACAGGTCAATAGCCAAAAAACAAATATTCGTACGGTGGGTACAAAATATTAACCTAATTTAGCAATTTATTGCATATCTAAGCTACCTTAAAAACTTACTACTACATCAAAAACTTTCTACTTCTTATACCCAATCTGTTTATTATTCCTAAATTTAGCTCTTCATAAACAAACAAATCTTTTTATGTAAACTAAATTCTTAATAGGCAATTACTGTAACGATTAGACCAAAGGGTGTAAGTTCGATTTACTGAGAATACGTTTTAGATTAATCATGCCTCAAAATCTTCGGGAGTATTTGAACTTTTTTTCTTAAATAGAGCAAAAGTAGAGGTTTTTAGTAAACTTATTTTTTTTGATTAAACAAACAAAAAGTAATCTATTTCTTTAAGTTTTGAGATAAGGCTAATTCCTAATTTGTCCTTGGCTGTCTACTAGCCATTTGTAACTAGTTAATTCTTGTAAACCCATAGGCCCTCTAGCGTGGAGTTTTTGGGTACTAATTCCGATTTCGCAGCCGAGTCCGAATTGCCCTCCGTCTGTGAAAGCTGTAGAAGTATTTACATAGACGCTAGCAGCGTCAATTATTTTTTGAAAATCTTTAGCCAAATCACTGTTTTCAGTGATGATAGCTTCGCTATGTCCGGAGCTAAATTTTTGAATTTCTTTGGTTGCTTGATCATATCCTAAGACTGTCTTAATTGACATTTGATAACCCAAGAACTCAGTGCCAAATGATTCTTCTGTTGCTTTTTTTAGTAATTCTGCTGGGTATTTGTTCTCTAAAGAATTATAACTATCAGAATCTGCCCAAATTATAATTTTGTCTTCAATTAATTTTTCGACTGCTTGGTCTAATTGGTTTAGATTATCTGCATCAATGATTAGAGTATCCAAGGCATTACAAGCAAAGGGCCTACTGGTCTTGGCGTTATAAATAATTTGTTTGGCGTATTCTATCTTTCCACTAGCTTCCCAATAGGTATGGCAGACTCCAGCTCCAGTCTCGATCACAGGGATTTCGCAATTCTGACGAGTGAAGTTGATTAGATTCTGACTGCCTCGAGGGATAACTACGTCAACTAAGCCGTGAGCTGTGAATAAGTCTTTTATAAATTCTCTTTCAGGTGGCATGAGGTAGATTATGTCCGGATTGGTCTGACTTTTTTGGAGCGTTTCTTGAATTATCTCAAAGAATACTTTGTGGGAATTATAAGCGTCACTTCCACCTTTGAGTACGCAACCGTTGCCGGATTTGAAACACAAACTAAAAATATCTGGAGTAACATTTGGTCTGGCCTCGTAGATAACGCCGAGAACTCCGAGTGGCACCGTTACTTTTTGTAGATGCAGGTCGTTGGGTAGATTTTTTTCTAGCAAAATTCTGTTTAGAGGACTTGGGAGTTTGGCTACGTCACGGATACTAGTGGCAATTGCTTGGACTTTTTTTTCATTTAGTTGCAGTCTAGGATATTTGGGATCATTAGGGTCTGCTTTGTCTGTGTCTAGCTTGTTTGAGGATAGGATGGAATTAATATTGTTATCAATTTTGTCAGCTAAGTTATTTAGGACTTCGTTGATTTTTGTTTCGCTTAATTTAATCAAATTTCTAGCCGCTTGCTTGGTTTTTTGGAGGTTCTCACTGACGCTTGTGGACATGATTTAGTTAATCGGATTAACTGTTTTTTGTAAAGGAGTATTTTAACCACAGAGTAAAAAGAGTTTTGCACAGAGTTGCACAGAGTCCAGATTTTTACTTAATAATTGATACTTATTTTTGCAAACTTTATAAACTAATTACATGAAAAACATCCCTACCCTAGACTTACATGATTACCACTTTGGGAATTATACGATCTTTGAGACGGAACTAAATAATGTGCTGGATAAATTCTTAGCTCCGCATCTCAATAAGCCTAACTTTCAGGTCAAGATAATTGTCGGTAGAGGGCTGAACTCAACAAGATTCATAAACAAAAAAAACCCCTTGCGGTACTACACGGAGCAATATCTGGATCAACTAAAATTAGAATATAGTTATAGCCAAGGTTGTCTGCTTATTAGTAATTTCTGTTATAGCTAGTCTATATTTAACCTAGACATTTTGTTTCTTAAAAAGTTCATTTAAATAAGATTTTTACTAACTAAGTTATCTAAATTAAATACAATTTCGCTATACTAGTTTCTAATCGGTTATAAGAAGGCCAAAGTTTTCTCTAAAAAAATCTATATTATACCTAGTATTGGTGTTTCTATAAGTTAGAATACAATCATAAGCTCTTTTTGCTAAATATAGTTCCAACCATTTTTGATAATTTTGTTGTAAAAGTCCTAAAAGGTCAAAAGTATCTAAGCAGCTTGGACTCGCACAAGTAACTTGATCTGATGCTTGCTTTGCTAACTCTAACAAAATTAAAGGGTTAACAGTCGCATTATTTATTTTGAACTCAAAGTGCAAATGAGCACTTGAAGAATTGCCAGTATTACCTACTACTCCAATCTTATCACCAGATTTAACAACCCCGCCAAGACTTACTGTAATTTCGCTTAAATGAGCATACAAAGTCTCATAAACTCCGTTAGATATTACAATAAAGTTACCATACCCATAGTTGCAAAATCTATCACCGTCCACACAAGAATTATAAACTTTAGTTACGTTCCCTGAGATAGTTGCAATAACATCATAATTGGTAATAGCATAATTGGTAATAGGTATATAATCAACTCCTAAGTGCATTGTATAACCTCTAGGACCAAAGATACTCGTTATTATCGAAGCTAAAAGTGGGTCAGTCACCTCTAGATTCTGTAGTTTCAAAGAAAGTAAAGTTTCGTATTTATTAATTTCTGCTTTTATCTTGTTTAATTCAAAATCTAAGATAGTTCCAGTATTCGGATCAAAGTTATTCATATATTCCTGACATTTAGCCAAAAACAAGCGAAGGTTTGCTTGTAAGTTATTAGGAAGCTCGTTAACTTTAGTCTCAAAAGAAGAAATATCAAATACTTGAAAAAGATTTTGCAAAATTAATGCAGAATCGTAAAAACCTTCAGTTGCACCTACTTTTATATTTAAAAATTTCAAGTTTAAGCCTAAGCCTAAGGAAAAATAAATTAAATAGCGTAAAAAATCTCTTCTAGTAAATTTTTGTTTAATAAATAAATTGTCCATCAGAAAAACTGGTTATTTTTTATTTGTTTGAATTAAAAAAATTACATATTTTGCAAAGTTTTAAGACATGATTATTGTCGGTAGAAGGCTGAATTCAACAAGATTCATAAACAATAAAAACCCAGTGCGGTACTACACGGAACAATATCTGGATCGGTTGGGAGTGGGGTATAGGTATGCGAATGAGAGTGGAACTATAATAGGTTATAATTAGTTATATACTAAACTGTTAACTACTTAGTAAGTTTTTCTGGCTCTGTTTTACTTATTTAATCAAACAAAAACCTTCATTCAAGTCATAATTTAGTTTGTTATTCGGGGTATAGGAATACTTTCAATTCTTTCTAGATCCTCTCGTCTCACACCCTCTATTAACCTTCTTGTTTTTTCTGCTCCAATGGTGTTTGCTAGATTAGCAATTGTAGCCTGCAGAACTTTTAGTTCAGATATACCATCAATAATTATTCTATATTGCTCATATTCCTCAGGAACATCTGCCCCTGCTAAAACAAATATTACTATATTTCCACTATTAATATTCGCTTGTAATGTGGGGTATCTGATCGTACCCGGAGCAAAGTTGATATAATTTACACCTTCAGCTGTAGTTCCAGTAATAATTGCTGTATCCCCCCATTTCACACCATCAGAATCTGTACTATAGGTAAGAGGCCCATCAAAGGATAATAAAATTGCGCCAGGAGGTATTTTTGTTAAATCTCCTCGATAAATTTCTACTCCAGAATCAGGTCTATTGGCAGCATCTCTAAGTGCATAACCAAAATCTCTAGCTGCAGGATAGTTAGTCCCTGCTACGGGTACACCACCAAAGTGCGTATTTAAATAATCAAAAGTTTCTTCAACTGCTCTCTGACAGTAGAACACATCATCAGCAAAATTACCATTTCTCAACAACTGTGCATGAGTTCTAGCAATTTCAGCCATCTTCTCTCTAGCACTATAATCAAAATCCGGCAAGGCTTCCTCTTCTAAAGTAATTATTTTTTCAACTATTTCATCAATAAGGTCTTCATAAGGTGTTTTTCTCATATTTGAGTTATAAGAATGAACAGCTAAATCATAAAAAAATTTGGCTAGATCACTTAATGAGTCGCCCTCAAATCGTACAACAACTTCTCGGTTTTCTAAATATGAGTTTACTCTGAATTCTAATCCTCGAAAAATTTCAGGACTGAATCCTCTAGTATTTATGTCGTTTCTTATTTGATAAAGTTTTGAAGCAACTGGGTCTGAGGCTATTTCAGGTGGTGAAGTTTCTGCACTTGCGCCTCCACTATTAAAGCTCCCTGTAACTGCTGCTGTTGTTGCTGCTGCTGCTAGTAATAAAAGTAATAAAAATCTCCTTCTACTATATGTATATGGCGATTCCATAGACCAACTAGACACTTACAATTTGTATTCTTGTTTTATTCATAAGGATCCTAAAATAAGTTCAGGGTGACAGACTATCTAGTTTGAGTAGTGGATGACTATATCTACTATCATTTAGCCTTTCAGTTCTTGTTCCTGGCATATTTCTTGTTCCTGGCATATTTATATTCAATTATTTTATAAAATTAAAATTTGTAATTAAAATCATTAACTTACAGCATATATCATACATTTGGGCAATTGACAAATAATTTTTGCTGTTTTATGTTTAGTTATTATCAATAATAGATTCTCGGGGCGTAGTTCAGTGGTAGAATGCACGCATGGGGTGCGTGTGGTCGCTAGGTTCGAGTCCTGCCGCCCCGACCAACTATTGTAAACAAAAAATAACAAAATTATACAAAAAAATCTAAACAAAAATCTAAAAAACTAAAATTGTTTTCTGCTGATCTTACACCCTTTAAGCTAATCATTACGGTAATTAATCGTTAAGGATTTAGATAAACAAAGAAAGCACAGTCAGAAAAACTCACTGAGTAGTTAACACTTTGTTGTAAAAAATACTTAATTAATTCCTTAAATATAAGAAAAACAATCTGTGGTAGTGTTAGTTTTTTGTTTATTTTATACCTTTTCTGCTAATTAATTACGGTATTTTCCAAAAATCTTATTAAAAATCTATGCAAACAAAAACTGTAGCAATAGTTATGGCCGCCGGTAGAGGAAGTCGGATGGCTCCATTTACAGACTCTACGCCTAAGCCATTAGCCAAAATTAAAGAAAAAACTCTTTTAGAAATAAATCTAGAAAATCTAGAACCTCTGGTAGACGAATTTGTAATTGTAATTGGCTGGCTAGGAGAGCAAATAAAAGAAGTTTTTGGTTCAGAATTTAGAAACAAAAAAATTACTTATGCTAGGCAATCTAATCCAAAAGGTGGCACTCTTGATGCCTTTAGAACTGGACTATACAGCCAAGTAAAATTTAAAAACTATAACTATATAGTTACTAACGCTGATAATATATTAGATCGCTTAGTTTACAAAAAATTATCTAAAGCTATAGACCAAAATCCTAATAAAGCATATCTACTAGCCAAAAAAATTAAAGATAAAGAGATTCTAAAAAGTCAGGGAGTCTTTAGGGTAAAAGATAATTTTGAATTTATAGAAATTATAGAAAAACCTCAAAAATTTATTTCTGATTTGACTAACGTTGGTTGCTACTACCTACCAAAAAATATTTCTCAGCTAGTTAGTAATAAACAAAACTTAGACAATCAAGAAGAGTATATTACAGACCTCTTTAATCAGTTTAGTAAAAAAAATGAAGTTGTAGTAATTTCTTACGAAGGTTTGTATTTACCAATTTCTAGCATTATTGATCTAAAAAAAGCTAACCAAAATAAAGAAATTGACCATTAGACTTTTTTAACTCATAATTATTAAGTGAATGGTGATCAAGAGCTAATTCAATTAATACAGAACAATCCCTTTTTGAACCCAGGGGATAAGCAATATTTGTTTAATATTTTTAATGGTATTGCTCCTTTAGACAAAATGAGGCTTAGAGCTAGTTTGGTTTCTAATCAGCCTGAAGGAGTTTTGCAAGTACTTCAATATATAAAAGCTAAGTTTTTGAACCAATCCAGCCAACCAAATACAGGTCTTGATCCGCAAACTCAAACAACTCAGACCCAAGCTCAAACATTTACTAGTAAAACAAATTCTTCAGATACTAACCAATTACCTGTTCAAAATCAACAAAATACTTCTCAAAACCAGCTTTCTCAGTCTCCAGAAGAAAAAAAAGGATTTTTAGAAAAAGTAGTATCAGCAATAACTCCAGAAAAAAAACCAGTAATCGTAGCTGAAAGTATTTTAACCTCTTCTAGCTATCTTGGTAGTCAACCTCCTAGGGCAATTCAATCTCCTAACCTACCACCACTTCAAAGGATAGACCAAATAGTCCATCCAAGCCAGTTAAGTTTGGTAGACAATGAACATGTTAACTTTAGTATGGATTCCAGTTCCGAACAAATTATACGAAGTTTTATGAGTAGAACCGAAGAGATTTTTAGTCGTATAGATAGTGTTGATTTACGTAGAGGTTTTTTTATGAATTTTGTACAGTCTAATTTACTTAGAAATTATATCTTAACTGGTCTAACTGCACTTAAAAGGCAAGATCTTCAACCTAGAAAAGTTGTCTTTAATTTATTACATCAAATAGACCCTAATTATCTTAACACTAGACAGTATCAAATTACAGCTGATATAACTAATCATCTAAAAAATCTAGCTGGTTTGTAAGGTTTACTTATGTAGCACTAAGAGCTTTGACAGGTTATTATACTCAAATTATCAAAATAAGGCCTTTTTAATTTTTAAAATTACTTTTTGATACTAATTAGATAAAACTAAAAACGGAAATCTAAACTTCTAAAAAACTAAAATTTGCTTTGCGGTAACTATAACTATTAAAAATTTCTTAAAAACGAGGTTTGGGATGTGTATAAAATTTCTAAATCATATATGGATTGGCTATGTTTGCCTAAGACTGAAAATAAACACTTGAAATATCTATAGCAAAATCTACATAGAAAATAATTTAAAAACTGCTTTTTGTTTGTTTATGTTATTTACTCAAGCTTTTGGTTATTGGAAAAAAGATCGAGCTTCTATCCTAGCTCCAGCTTTAGCTTACCATTTAGTTTTTGCTTTGGCACCAATTTTGTTAGTCTTGCTTTCTATTTTTAGTTATTTTTATTCGACTACTAATCTGCGTAATTTAATCTCTGAATCCCTAAAAAATAATTTTGATGACTCAGTAGCCGAGTTTTTGTTTAATATTTTGGATAATCTAGGTGATACTGAAGCTCAAGGTTTGGCTAATTTTTTTGGTTTACTTTTTGTTATTTTTACAGCGACTAGTTTGATCAACTTCCTTAATAAAGCTCTTAACCAAATTTGGTACATAGAAGCTAGAGATATTAATATTTTTGAGTGGATCTGGCAACAATTAAGAAATCTGGTGTTGATTTTTTTGTTTGGTAGTGTGTGGATTTTTAGCTTGATTATATCTCGCATTTTACCAGTTTTGGAGGAATTATACGAAATAAATGATTGGATTTGGTTGATCAATGAATTCATGGGGGTGCTGGTTGGGGCTTTTATTTTCTTTTTGTTAATTATCGTTCTTGTAGAGACTGACACACCATTTATAAAAACCTTTATTGGAGCCTTCTTTACTTCTGTAATTATTTATTTTGGTCGCTTGGTTATCGATTTTTATATTAATTTAGCAGATCCAACCTCGATCTTTGGAGCCGCCGGAACTTTAGTTCTGATCTTCATTTGGCTATATTACTCGTCTCATCTATATTTCTTTGGTATGGAGTTTACAAAGGCTATGACTATAAGTAAAAAGAAAGGGTAGTTTATGAAATTAATATGGCTTGGTAACCTTTGATTTTGGGTAATAAGCCATTTTTTGATCTAGCATGCACCGTTCTAGATTTAATTTTTCAGCTTGAGCCAAAAGTATACAGTAGATCTCTTGCAGTAAAGTTGTTTAACCTTTAGTTGAAAGCAATGATACAAAATTTTAGATTAGAATATTTACATAATCTCTAGAGGTGTGGACAACCCTCACGATCTCAAGATTTTCTCTCACAAAGTAAAATATAGCATACCCTCTAAAGAAAAACACTTTATAATCTAGATTAATATTATTCTAAGCTTTTACCCAAATTTGGTTTGGTTGTAAGTTCTAAGAAAAAACTCTTGAGACCTACAAGATAAACTTCAGCTTGCTTTTCACCAAATTTTTCTAGGGTGTATGTAAATATATCATTCTCAGCTTCCCTACTTAGAACTAACTTCATTCTTATGTTTTTTCTTCTTATATTTCTTTAGAGCCGCCTGATAAATCTCATCTAGTTTCATCTCTGAATAATCACCTTCATCGAGTTGTTTTTTCCCTTTTTCTAATTCAGATTCTAATTTTTATATCTGTAAATTATATAAAATATCTTCTTCCATCACTCTCCTCAAAGCTTCATTAATAAGTTCACTTTTGCTACCATAAGCTCCACTACTTACTTTTTGCTTTGCATACCTAAGCAATCGAGGGTTAAGGGTTACATGTACATTGGCCATAAAGAAATTATAATATTTTGTCCTATTTGTGTCAATTATAGGTACTCAAACCCCACCCCAAAGTGCAACAGTAATTCAAAGCCAATTCTATAGCAATTCGTATTCCAAACCTACCTATTCTCACCAAACCCAAACTCCCTGCATAAAACTATATTTTTATAAAAAAAATTACCTTCTAAAAACAAACCCTGATCAACACTAACCCAACAGCCCGCTACAGGATTTGACAATTGTGTGTATGTGTGATATAATAGAGATGCTTCAATTGATAACTCAGGAGGAATCTCATGAATCCTAGTCGTTTGTCTAAGATCATTCTTGGCTCTTTTGCTGCTGCTACTCTTCCCTCTACTGCAGTTTCTACTGCCGGGGCAGAGGAGTCTGTCTTCGAGGCCGTTCTGGTTGACCCAGGGCAGGGCCGAGTGATCGAAGTGGTTCGTGTTTTCCAGGGTGGGCATGCCGAGGAATCCTGTAAGGAATTCTTGGATCGTCGGTTCAACGGTAACTTAAGTGATTATTACGAGGGGACAG
>CAZVWQ010000014.1:0-36341 GCA_964631275.1 uncultured Candidatus Saccharibacteria bacterium
GTTAATCACGGAACCTTGAGCCTCAGCGATGTTTCTTTGGTTGAGTAGATATTGACCTCCTAGTAACATAGCTGTGCCAGTGGCGAGACCTAAACTAATTATCGAGAATATTTTGAGGAAAGAAAGCTTTTTTTTGTTTAATATAGACATTATTGATAGTAATAATTAAAGCATGGCTAGAAGATACATACTTTTTTAAAAAATATTTTAGTTTTCGATAAAGATTACAGCTGGTTTACCAGCTCTACCATCAGGTTCTTGCAAATATCCAGTAACTGCCAGGTTAGAAGCATTAGAATCTGCAACTTCAACAATAAATTTAATTTGACCTGATTCATTAACACCTACCCTTGAAGATTGTTTGTTACTAGTCCCAGGTCCATAAGTGATAAGATTAAGCTCTGAGTTATATAGATCATCACTAACTTGAATATTTTGTTTTCCGTTATAAGAATCAACAATCGAACCTTTTTCTAATTCTAAACCTTCTGATAGTTTAATGTATAAAGTTCCATTTTTGAAGTCTTGGTCGCCAATATTTTCGTAATCAATAGTTACTTCAACCCTAGATAAACCATTAGTTCTAACTACAGGTTCAGTAGTAAATTCTTTTTTCATTTCGACAACGAGATCTTCGGTTACTTGAGATTGAGAAAGAGTAGTTACGTCAATTGTTCTTTCTGCTTGTTCTTGCAAAAACACATTAACTTCGTCTCTTTTTCCTTGTAACTCTTCATCTACTTCTTCTATAGTAGCTGGAAGACCTAATTGATCAGGATTATTAGGATTAAATGCTGGTCTAGTGTTACCACCTTCATCTTGAATTTGACTAGTGCCATCATTAGTAGTATCTTCGCTAGAACCACCGTCATTATTAGTCATAAGAAAAGCTGCTCCACCACCAACAATAACTAATAGTAAAAGAATACCAATAATTATTGCTAATTTTTTGTTGTTTTTATTTGGCTTTTGTGGACTTTGATTGTTTGGTAAGCCATTTTGTGTATTTGAATTATAAGCAGTATTTTGGTCCTGCTGTGGATAAGAATTGTTAGCCATATGTTTTTATGTTTATTTTATTTTTTAATGCTTTATTTAATTATATAGTAAGTTTTTGTTTTGTTCAAGTTTTTTATTTTTATTGTTTTAATTTCCTTATTTAATCTACTTATTTTTATTCAAATTATACAATCTGTTTATTTTTTTTGAATTTAAAATGAAAGCTTTTAGGTTCTACTTCTAACAAATACTTATACCTAAATCACTACCAACTTTTACATTTATAACTTTACCACCTTTTATCGCCCAGAACCCTAAGCCCCTCTTAAGCAAGTTTGCTCTAGCACTTGGTATAACTTAGATAAATCAAATTCTGAAGAGTTTTGCGTTATAATAATTAGCTCAAAGGGTGTAAAATTAATCTTGTCTTATAAATTTATAAAATATCTTGTTTTTTATTTTTTTATCAAAAAAAGTACTAGATTTAGGTAAGCTTACTACTTTTATTTTATACCTTTCCCAAATCGACTGGTATAAACTTTATACAAAATCAATCCCTAAACAAATTACTTGTTTGGTTCTTATTCCAATCCGTTTATTATTATCCTAAATTTAGCTCTTATAACTAAATAATCCTTTATTTAAGCTAAACTTTTAACGGATAATTGCCGTAGAGATTAGGGAAAGGGTATAAAGAAGTAATTGTGAAAAATTATAAGTATAGCTTGTATATCTAATCAAAAAATTAACTATTCTAAAAAGTTTTTTGGCATGGCTATTAGTTTTGCTATATTATCAAAAATAGTTAGTTTACCTTTTTTTATAAAAAAACTGTTAATTAAATTAAAATATTAATTTTTACTTATTTCAAATGAGAAAATAGTTATTTTGAACTTATTTTGGGGCAAGGCTGTTAAAGGCTGTTAATTAATAAATCTCAAATCTGAAATTATGTTACTATTGTCAAAAATTAAATTTAAGATCTTTTATATTGACAAAAATGGATTTTGCGAGTTGTCTAATTAGTAGTTTACTAAATCTTTAGGTTTTTGAATTTTAGAAAATTTAACTTAATTTTTAAGACCTTTCTTAAAATATTTGCAGAGGTTTTTAAGTAACCGCAACTACCGTCTACCTTGCGGGTTTTGCTGGGCATACCTTAGTTTTAAGAAAAATTTTATTTAAATTAAGTCAAAATAAATAAAAATATGAACATATCTACTCTTGCTAAATTACTCGGAGTTAGCATCAAAGAACTAAGAGCTACTGGTCAAAAAAAAAGTATTTATGGCTTTAGTGGTCGTAATACTAGGATCCCTTATAATTCAGCCTTAGAAATTACTAAAATTTTGAAACCTGAAAAATTAGACAAATTAAAGACTGACGATAACAAAATCTACATTCCAGCTTCGATCACCGTAGCCGACTTAGCCGAAAGTATAGGTAAGCCTAGTGGTTTAGTAGTTAAGTCTTTACTTGTTAGTGGGGTTATGGCTACCCTTAACGAAAAAATTGATTATGATACCGCAGCTTTGATTTCTGAAGAACTTGGAATAAAGATACACCCTGAGAACCCAGAAATGTTTGATGAAGAGGTAGATACTAACCTTATAAAAACCATAGAGTATGATACTCCAGAAAATGAGAAAAAACTAATTCCTAGGAATCCTGTAGTAACTATCATGGGGCATGTTGATCATGGTAAGACTACCCTTTTAGATTTTATTCGAAGTTCTAATGTAGCTGCTGGTGAAGCTGGAGCAATTACTCAACATATTTCTAGTTATAAGGCTAAATTCAAAGATAAAGAAATCACCTTTGTAGATACTCCTGGCCACGAAGCTTTTACGGCAATGAGAGCTAGAGGTAGCCAATTAGCTGATTTTGTGATTATTGTAGTTTCTGCTGTAGAAGGTCCTAAACCACAAACTGTTGAAGTTATAGAAAGATCAAAACTATCCAAAGTTCCTGTAATTGTAGTTATTAATAAAATTGATCTTCCAGAAGCAGATATAGAAAAAACTCGCAACGAAATAGCTAAGTTTGGCTTGGTTCCAGAAGAATGGGGCGGAGAAGTACCTTTTATTAATTTGTCTGCTAAGACTGGAGAAAATGTTGATAAACTACTAGAAACTGTAATCTTTCACGCTGAGTTAGCTGAATTAAAAGGCCAAATAGATTGTCCTGGCCAAGCTCTAGTAATTGAGAGCCACTTAGATAGATCTTTGGGGGTTACGGCTACAGTTCTGGTTGTTAAGGATGAACTTAAAGTTGGTGATATTGTTCGTTGTGGAGAATATGTAGGAAAAATCAGAAAACTAGAAAATGATTTAGGTAAAAATATTGAAAAAGCTAAAATTGGAGATCCATTAATGCTCATTGGCTTACCTGAAGTAGCTAATATTGGAGATGCTATAATTGTTTATAAGAACCAAAAGCAAGCTCAAATAGATGCTAGTCTAGAAAAAACCAACAAACAAAGTCGTAGGATAATTAATTACAACCAAGGAACTAAAGAAAGTAAAGATCAAATTAATGTAATTTTAGTTGCTGATGTAACAGGGTCTTTAGAAGCTCTAAAAGAGGCTATAATTAAAATCCCTCAAGAACATGCTAAGATAGTAATCAAAAAAGAATCTGTAGGAGAAGTTAACGAAAATGATATAGAATTTGCTGAGACATCAGACTCTACAATTTTAGCTTTTCATACCAGAATTAATTCCAAGGCCGAAAACTTACTTAAGAGAATCCAAGTTAATATTCTAGCTAGTAATGTAATATACGAAATATTAGAATGGGTAGAGGAAGAAATTCTAAAGCATGTCAAACATGAGATTAAGACTACAGTATTAGGAAAAGCTGAGATTCTAGCTACCTTTAAGAGTGAGAAAGCCAATATTCAGGTAATTGGAGGGGAGGTTAGAGAAGGTAAAATCTTAGACAATAAAGAATTAAGAGTTGTTAGAGATGGAGAAAATTTAGGTAGACTCGAAATTATAGAACTTCAAAGAAACAAGGACAAAGTGACGGAAATTAACATTAACCAGCAATTTGGAGTTTCTGTAAGTGGTAAAGTTAAAGTTAAAAAAGGTGACATTATAGAGTCTTTAGAAGAAACTGTAATTAAATAGAAATTAACCTATTTTTTAAAACCTATAAGAGTTTATTTGGGATTTTTTGGTAGTTTAAAGTAAAAAATTAAAAAACCATTTGCAGTTGATTTCACAAAACTTTTCTAGTTTTCTAAGAAAAATACTACGCCTAATCGGCTTACTATTACCTTAAATCTAGCTTTTCATAAGAAATAATCCTTTATTTAAGTTAAATTCATAACTGGTAATTACCGTAATGATTAGAGGAAAGGGTATAAAACAAACTTAATATATAATAACTTATCTAAGTTGAATGTAACAAAGCTTACGCAAACACCACTATATTTTGTATTTAAATACTTAACTAAAGCTACATTTAGTAGTAAAATTCAATTCTTGCGGAAGTCTTGGTAAAATAAATTTCTTAGCCCTACCTAAAAATCAAAAATTTACAAGGAATATTTTAGAGTGTCTACTCTTCAGGTATTTCTTTAACTTCTTTTTTTTCTGGATCTTTGGATTTTAGACTTTTTGTAAACTCTTCTTTAATCTTTTTTTCTAATTTTTTTATTAATTCAGGGTTATCTAATAGGGTTTTTCTGGCGTTTTCTCTACCTACTCCTAATTTTTCTGATTTTCCGTCTAATTTGGCAGTATAAGTGTTGCCAGTTTTTTCTATTACTCCATAAACTTGGCCAATATCAATTATTTCACCAGATTTACTAAACACCTCAGGTTCATTAAACATTAAATCAATTTCGGTTGTCTTAAACGGGGAGGCAAGTTTGTTTTTGACTACTTTGACTTTAATTCTAATACCAATACTTTCTTCGCCAGACTTGAGAGAGCCAGATTTTCTGACTTCTAACCTTTGCGAAGCGTAGAATTTTAATGCTTGACCTCCAGTTGTAGTTTCAGGATTACCAAAAACCACACCAATTTTTAGTCTAACTTGATTTATAAAAATGACTACGGATTTTGATTTTGAGATTATGGCCGTTAATTTTCTTAGAGCTTGACTCATTAATCTAGCCTGAACACCCATAGAGCTGTCCCCCATATCACCCTCTAATTCGGATTTTGGGACTAGAGCTGCAACTGAGTCAATAACAATAACGTCGAAAGCATTAGATCTAACTAAATTATCTACAATTTCTAGAGCTTCTTCTCCACTACTAGGTTGAGATACGTAAAGTTCTTCTAGATTAACTCCAATATTAGCAGCAAGGTTTGAATCTAGAGCATGCTCAGCATCTACAAAGGCGGCGATTCCACCTGCTTTTTGAGCTTGAGCGACTGTAGACAAGGCTAAAGAAGTTTTACCACTAGCTTCAGGTCCGTAGATTTCGATAATTCTACCTTTACCAAATCCCCCAACTCCAAGAGCAATATCAACTCCTAGCAAACCTGTAGAAATAACTTCTACGTTTGTGTTTACTTCTCCCATTTTCATAATCGAACCTTCACCAAAGGTTCCTTTAATTTGTTTAACTACTAAATCAGCTATATCTTTTTTATTTTTTGCATCTGATGTAGTTACTTTAGTTGTTTTAGACATAATTAAGTAATATAAATTCTTGATTTATTTGTCAATTTAAGATTTAATATTGATTAGATCAAGTCTCTTACAATCAGTTTTTATCAACTATTTCAAAAACATCCATAAATATAAATAGATTTGCACAGATTCCAGAAATCTAAAATTAATAGATTTATAGAAAATCTGACATTTTTTGATTATAGGTAGTAATATTTTATAAGAAATATATTAATGGATTTTATAGTATAGTTAATTTATAATAAATTTTGACAGATTATCAATCTACAAGCTTATTTTTAAGCAATTTTTGGATGAGAGGCAATTTGATTATTCTTGATAATTAAGAATACAGTACCAATTTTTTGTAAGTTTTTTGAAAATTGTGTTTACAGAAACTACTTTTACACTCTTGACTAACTAAAAAAATGAAAAAAATATAACTAAACTGATCGACTATTATCTTAAATTAAATGTTTGTTGAAAAAAAATTAAAAACTTTCAATAAAAAACCTAATTTTTTACAATCTTATTCTTGGCAATTTTTGGTTTATTCGGTGATTATAATTTTTATTTCTTTTTTTACTTATTTTTTTAATTATCAGAATCCTTCAGCTCCTTTTTGGGATGAAAATTACCATATTGCTTCGGCAGAGAAATACATTCAAGGAACTTATTTTACCGAGCCTCACCCACCCCTTGGCAAATTATTTATTGCTCTTGGAGAGGTTATTTTTAAGCCCAATGAGAATATAAAAAAGCCCGAAGAATACTTAACTAAAGATTATCTAACTGGGAAAGAATTAGGACCAATTTCTTATCTTGGATATAGGTTTTTTCCTGCTTTATTTGGTTTTCTTAGTGGCTTTATTTTTTTTCTAATTTTATATTTAATATCCAGAAACTTCCATACGGCTTTTATTGCCTCTAGTTTTTTTCTGTTTGAAAATGGAATGATAGTTCATTTTAGAGGAGCCATGCTAGAAAGTACTCAAGTGTTTTTTCTTTTGCTTAGTGTTTTGTGGTTTATAATTATGTGGACTAAAAACTACTTTGATTCAACAAGAATTGGAGTTTTAGGTGTTTTTATTGGCCTATCAATTGCTGTTAAAGTAAATTCAACTATTTTGCTTTTATTACCAATTTTTTTGGGTTTAAAGTATATTTCTGACATTGAGACTTTATCTAAATTTAAAAAAAACTCTGATAAATTTTTAGTTAATCAAAATCAAGAAAAAGATTTAATTAAAAAAAATCAAACTTTCTGGCATGATACTTTAAAAAATTTTCATAAAAAAATAGCTAATTCTTTTCTAGAAAAGATTTTTATCGTACAAGGGCAAGGCTTTCCTAAAAAAATAAAATTTTATTTTAACCTTCAAAGAAAAAATATTTTAGTACTTTTTAGCTCTGTTTTAAGCTTTTCTTTTGTAGTGATTTTTGTTTTTTTAAGTATTCAGTATATCCATCAAGTTTTGGGTAGAGATTTTTTGGTTAATAATAACTACAGGTTTTCTGAAGAACGCAGAGCCAAAAATCAATTTTTAGTCAGAATTGACGAGGGAATTGAAGAAATGATAGTTAATAATCAAGCAAGTAATCCTCTTAATGTCTGGAAAACTACAGCCAAATGGTATTATTATTTGCAATTTTATACTGAAGGGGTTCCAAAGTTAGATTTGACTAAAGAAGATGAAAACGGAAGCTACCCTAGTAATTGGATAGTTGGTAATCGAACAATTAGCTATCGATGGGAAAAATACGCTATTCAAAAATCAGAGTATCGAATCTATCCTTTTTTGAATTTTAATTTAATTAAGGACTTTTTTGTACCAGATTTTATCGAAAAAAAATTTAGCCAAAATCCAGATAATTTTCAACCATATAGACAGAGAAGAAAAGATTTTACTATTACTCTAAATGAGCATTCTAAGCTTACAGAAAGCCAAAAAAAAGACTATGTAGTCGTTGTTCGTTATTTATATTTAATTGGTAACCCAGCTATATTTTTTGGAATTTTGTTTGGCTTAGTTCTAATTTTGAGCTTTATTATAGCTTGGATATTTTTTGGTTTAGAAGTTAAAAAAAATAAATATTTTCAGTTAACACTTTGTTTTAGTACTATATATGTGGCTTATATGATTACGGTTTTAAATGTAGATCGAGTACTGTATTTATATCATTATTTTATTCCACTTTTGTTTGGTATGCTAGCTGTTTATTCTTTTTTACATTATCAATTTGAAAATTATTTCAGGGAAAACTTTTCTCAAAGAACTTTGGTTATTTTTGGCTCTTTATTTTTTTTGACAATCTTTGCTTGCTACATATTCTTCTCTCCTTTAACTTATTATTTGCCAGTTTCAAGGTTAGATTTTGAACGCAGAGAGTGGTTTGATTTTTGGTTGATGAGAAATGTAGGCTAACAAAAAAACTTAATTTGATGACTAAAAACTTTTCAAAATTTTTTATTATAGCTAACCCACATGCTAGTTAGATATTTTAGATATCCTAAACTTACTTTAAAACAAACTTAATATCTAATAATTTATCTACGTTGAATGTGGAATTTATTATACCCGTTAAGAATTTAGATTTAAACAAATAACTTATTTCTTTATGAAAAGCTAAATTTAGGGTAATTAGTAAATGGATTGGGTGTAACATATTCTTTAAACATCCTCTAAATTAAAGATTTCTTCGTTTGGCTTATCTAGATAGCTATCATAAACTTCCATTAGTTTTTTTAAATTTTCTGAAGGGTGGTTAAAATCTACCTCTTGGATTTGTTTATCTATTTTTTTAAAGTCTTGAAGATGGGTTAACAAAAGCTTACTAATAGGTAGAATTTTGGCGCTGGTACTGGTTAGAAATAAATTATCATAATTCTGAATTTGGTCTAGTTTTATTTTGACTTCTTTAATCTCATAATTTAATTTTTGAGCAGTTTCTATAACTGTTTGCCTAGTGATACCATCTAGCACTTGTATTTTTGGTGGAGTATAGATAGTTTTACCAGAAATCAAAAAAAGATTAGTTCGGCTGCCTTCGAGGAGGTTTTTATTTTCATCCAAAAAAAGACAGTCATAACAATCCAGCCCTTTTGCTATACTGAAGTAAACATAACTGGGCAGCATATTTAGACTTTTAGAATTGGGCTGCCAACGTGAGTAAAAAAAAGTAGCAGCCATAGCTCCATTTTTATAATTTTTACGTTCGACAAAGAGTGGAGCTAAAGGTAGAATATAGAGTTTGTATTGCTGAGGAGTTTTACCTCCAAGTAAAATAACTTTGAGATTGCAACTAAAATTTAGATCTTGGTCTATAGATAGTTGTTTGCAAAAGCTTACAATCCAGTTTCGGATTTGTGAATTTTCTAAGTTATGTCTTAAAAAAATTTCTTTAGCAGAAACCAAAATTCTTTCTACATGTCTATCTACAAAGAATAACTTATTTTTTCTAATTTTTAGAGTTTCATAAACACCATAGCCATACGTAAATTCGATATTAGTTAGGTCCAGCTTAGCTTCTTGGATTGGTAAAATTTGCCCATTTAAAGAAAAAATAGAAAAGTTAAGCATAGTATTTTGTAATATTACTCTCTAAAAAACTTAGGTCAAGATTAATAAAATTATATTTTATCTTTAGCAGTTGATATTTATTACTTAATCTTGCTTGACATTATCTATTTTGCTATTTAATTTTTTAAATATAAATCTTTATTTATTTTGTCACATTATTTATGCCACGTAGAAAAAGAGTTCTCAAAAGACCACCAATTGCTCCAGATAAAAATTTTAATAGTATTTTAGTTGCTAAGTTGATTAACAGATTGATGTTAGATGGCAAAAAAACCACGGCTAACAAGATTGTTTATTTGTCTTTGGTTGATGCTAGTAAAGAACTACAAGTAGAACCATTAGAAGTAGTTGAAAGAGCCATTGCCAACGTAAAACCACAAATCGAAGTTAAAAGCATGAGGGTAGGAGGGGCTAATTATCAAGTTCCGATCGAGCCTTATCCAGAAAGAGCTTTAAGTTTAGCTTTAAGATGGATTGTAACTTCGGCTAGGTTAGTTAAGGGTAAGCCAATGCGAACTAAACTAAAAGACGTTTTGGTGGCTTCTTTTAATGGGGAAGGTCCAGCCGTATCCAAAAGAGATACTGTTCATCAAACCGCTGCTGGTAACAAAGCCTTTGCTCATCTTGCAGCTTGGGCAAAAAGAAAGAAAGAAAAATAAACTTTTTTGACCTAACTCATAAGTTTAAAATCTCTGCAAAAATTATATTACAAACCAAGCTACACTGGCAAATTTTATAATTACCTTTTAATAAGCAAGTAGCCTGTTTATGAGTTATATAGATAATTCTTAAACAAATTAGAGGTTTTAATTTAGCAAAACGATTTTGTTTGTTTAACTAACCTTGATTTTATTATTTTTTGAATTAAATTCTAAAAAAAAACTATCTAGTTAATATAGGGATTTACTAAATTAGTAATATTTTCAACTTTCATAATTATCTTTTAGCAACCAAACAGCTAGTTTGTTTAGAGGTTGATTTTGTGTATGGTAATTACCACAAGTTATTACAAGTTATTAGACATAAATGCAGTTTTTAAGGAAATTTAAGATGTTTAAAGTGTATAACCGTATATGGTAACTATAAATGAAATAAACTTATCTTTATTACTAAAAAATAATTTATTTTTGGTTTAATTTAAGTTAAAAAGTGCTAAATTTTATGCAAAATAATTACTTTTACTCTATTTAATAAAAAATCAAGACTTTTAGAGGTTTTGAACAAGACTAATAGGCAACTTTTAGCAAACAAGAAAGTTATTTTTTTAGCAGTAGGGTAAGATTAATATTTTATGGAAGGTGCGATTAAATTTTAGCTAGATTTTTATTTTAGTAAATAAATTTTTACTATTAGTTTCTGATATATTCCAGACTTGCTCTTTGGATATAGATTTTAGTTCAGCAACTTTGAGAGCGACGTAATCAATATATTCAGGTAGGCATATTTGGCCACGATGAGGGCTAGGAGATAAATAAGGACTGTCTGTCTCTAGTACCCAAGAATCGTTAGGACAATAAGTTAGAGATTCTCTAAGATAATCTGCATTTTTACCAAAAGTTATAATTCCACCAAAAGCAACCTTACCTCCCATATCTAAAATTTGTTTTAATATTTCTATGTCACCAGTAAAACAATGGACTAAAAAATTTCCTTTAATATAAGGAAAACTCTTTAGCATGGAAATTGTGTCACTAAAGGCTTCTCTGCAATGTATAACCAGAGGTAAATTATAATCCTGGCTAAGATTAATCTGAGCTTCAAAAAGTTTTTTTTGAATTTTGATAATTTCAGGATCTTGAGTGTAATAATAATCCAAACCACATTCTCCAATACCGACAACTTTGTTAGATTTTAACTCGTTTAAAAGATTTGACTGTTCGTTAAGGTAGCTTTTTTCATCAAATCTAGAATCTACTATTTCGGGGTGGGTTCCAAATAAAAAATAAACTTTATCTATAACCTGAAAAGCACTCTTTACTGCTAAAAAATTATGGTAACTAACTGTCGATTGAATCACCCAATGATGGCTGGACAGATGTTTTTGAGTAAGATTTAAATCCGACGTAAAATCTCTATAATCATTATTGTGATGTATTTTTATTTTTTTGGTTAACAAGTCAAGATGTATATGAGTATCATGCATTTTTTAGATTAGTTTTTAGTTCCAAGTACAAGCCATACTTGGTGAGTATCAAAAAACCATTTGACTAATTTAAAAAAATAATGCATACTTATATTTATTTAGTCAACCTAAATTTAAACTCTTTATTTATAGGATTTATATTTTAGTTTAAGCAACTGTATTTCTGTATTTGGTTTTTTATGTTTAAAATAATAACAAAAATTTTTACAATAACGATCTTTGCTTTGAGTTTTTTGGTTTTTAGTGCATCAGCTCAGAGTTATGGCTCTTTGCAAATTTCTATAACTGACCCTTATATTTGTGGAGGTAATATTGTGGGCAAAGTTATCGGTGGTAACCCACCTATTGTTGTAACTGTTGAACTTTTTGATTCTAATGATAATTTAGTAAAAACATACACAATTAATAATCTTGATTCGATAAATAGTTATCAGGTTAATAAACCTGACAAAGACGTCCCATCTGGCAAATACAGAGTTGTTTCTACTGCTGTAGATAGTCTTGGTAACACCGGTTCTGAAACCTTTATAGCTGAAATTTTACCACTATCAGAGTGTTCTACTCTACAAATTGTTAGAACTAGAGCTGGAGAGTTTATTAAAAACAATTTAGTTTCGATTATTTTAGCGAGTTCAGCTACTTTTTCTTCTATTTATTTTGTGATTAAAAACCAAAAAGTGCATATTGAAAGATAAATTATACCCGTTCCATAATTAAATTTGATAGTGAGACTAAACGTAATTGAATTTGGAAGTTGGAAGCTTTATGCTAGCTTATTACATAAAAAATGTAAATTTTGCAAGTAAATTGAGTATAAAAGCCAAATAATCAAATAGATTCTATATTATGTACTTTTATTATATCTTTGTTCCAAAAATCAAAAAAACAAGCTGCTTGTTTGGTATCAACAAGGTGAATAATCATCTGAATAATCATGTTTCAAAAAATGTTTCAAAAACTATTCTTATACCAATTTACTATAAAACTATTCCAAAAAATTCAGAGAAAAGTTTAGCTTTTTAAGGTAAAACCGTCTCATATCGTAATAAATGATTTATGGCGAAAGGGTATTAGGTTGATTAACAGCTATTTAATGGGATCAAAGTTTTGTAAATCTAAGTTATAAGACAAGACTATTACTAAAATAGCCAGTGTAACTGATATACTTTAATCTACACCAAATTCTTGTTTGTTGCGAGTAAATTATGGGAATGATGTGTAGTTTCCACCAAAATTATGTACTCAAGTTATTATCAATAACTTCCAGAAATTAAATAAGTTTAATCATTTAAAGCTGTCTTTAAAATAATTCACAGGCAACATACTAGTCACTTTTATTTATACTAATTTAACTACTCAGTGAGTTTTTCTGGTTTTATTTAATCAAACTTAGTAAGGAGCTGGTTTAGGAAGTGCAAAGTTAATTAAAATTAACTTCAATCTTGCGATGCGGGGTACTTTGTAATAGTGGAACTTCAACAATCAAAACACCTTGGTTAATTGTTGCTTTGATTCCTTCTACGTCAATATTTTCATTAATAGTTAATTCTCTATAAAACTCTCCCCAGAAACACTCTTCTAAGATCATTTTAGATTTATCTTCAGAATATGGTTTTTTGCGGATTCCTTTTATAAAGAGACTATTATTTTCAATTGAAATATCTAAGTCTTTAGGGTTAACTCCAGCCACTGTAGAAACTACAAAGATAACATTATCTTGCCTATAAACATCTACAGTTAATTGAGGTACATCCTCTGGCTTCCAAGAGCTATTTATATTTTGATCATCGTCGTAAGCTGGCATAATTTACGTTTGTTTAACAAAGTTAATATTAGTTATCAAGCTTAAACAAGCATTTACGCTAGTTATTGGCTAATAAATCAAGAATTTTTTGATTATCTTGTTGACCCCAATACTTTAATAAAATTTTTGCATCTGTGTCAACTAAAAAAACTCCACGTTTAGTAATATAATTTTTAAAGAATTTTTTTATAGCTCCGTAGCTTTCTCTAATTTTTTTATCTTTATCAATAATTATTCCAAAGGGAAAATTGTATTTTTGAATAAAATTATAGTGAGATTCTTTGTCAGCTTGGTTAACGCCTAGTATAGTAACTCCATGCTTTTGATAAGCACCATGAAGATCTCTAATATCACACAATTGCTTAGTACAACCAGGAGTATCATCTCCAGGATAAAAAACTAATAAAACTTTAGTAGGCTTGCCATTTGGATTATCACCTTGCAAAAATTTATAAAAGCTAATTGAGGTAATAAGACCATCAGGATTAGTGATTTCTGCCATAAAGTCTGGAGCAATATGGCCGACTTTTAATTCAATTATATTTGACTCTTTATCAGACATAAAATTTTAAGTTTGAGGTCTATTTTGCTTTGCTTGAGATTTAATATCAATAAAAACTCTAAATTAGTCTAAAATTTTGTGGAAGTTAGGTTATCCTAAATAGCTTCTGTACATCCAAATAGTTTTTTCTTCTTCACGGATATAATCACTCATTAAAGAATTAGTACCTTCATCACCAATTTGGCTAGATAAGTCTAATAACTCTCTTTGCTTAATAAGGATTTCTTTAAAAGTTTCTAAAATATTTTCGATAGCTTTATTTCCCTGACTGATATTTTCTACAGGTTTTAGGGTAGTAGCTTTTTGATAAGCTGCATAGGAGTGTTTAGGAGTATACCCTAAAGTTACTACTCTTTCGGCGATTTCATCAATTTTGGTTAAAAGATTGGTATAAAGCTCTTCAAATTTAAGATGTAATTCGAAGAATTTATCTCCACGAATATTCCAATGATAACCTCTAACATTCATATAAAAAATTGAATAATCAGCTAATAGGTTATTAAGTTTGTCGGCTAATTGTTTAGTTTTAGTTTCATCTAATCCAACATGATTAAGATTAATAGACATAAAAATTTATTTAATACTTTAAAAGTTAAACTAACTTTAAAAAATAAAGTAATAATTGTCAAGCTTTTTTCTTCAAATAGCTAGTTTATTTCCAAAGCTTTTGTAAAAACAATTTTACTACTAAATGTAGATATTTCATCCTTAAACTTACTATTATTTAGTATTTTTCCTATAAAAGTAGAAAACTTTATTTCTTTAAAATTAAAAAAATCACCTCTATTTTAATTCTAACTCTAACTCTAATCTGAATCAGGTATATACCAAATTAACTCGCTTTGCTAAGCTTAGATAAACTTTTTTGACTTAGTATTTTAAAATTTAAAATTTCACTATTCGGATTTCCAAAAAAGAACCATTTGACTTTCAAAAAAATTTGTTTATTCTTAATTAGAAGTATATGTCAAAGTATGTTTTTGTTACAGGTGGGGTCGTTTCTGGACTAGGCAAAGGAATTACTACAGCTTCAATTGGGCTACTTTTGAAGACTGCTGGATATAGCGTAGATGCAGTTAAATTTGACCCTTATCTAAATATCGATCCAGGTACTATGTCTCCCTATGAACACGGAGAGGTTTTTGTTCTGGATGATGGAAGTGAAACTGACCTTGACCTTGGCCATTATGAAAGATTTATGGGAGTTAATTTAAACAAAAACTCTTCAGTCACAGCTGGAAAAATTTATGATTCTATTTTAACTCAAGAAAGAGAAGGAAATTACTTAGGAAAAAATGTACAACTAATTCCTCATGTTACTAGTCATATTCAAAACAAGTTTATTTTAGGCCTAGAAGAAGTTCCTCAAACTCATGTTAGATTTATTGAGATAGGAGGGTCAACTGGAGACATGGAAGGAGAAATATTTTTGGAAAGTTTTAGGCAGTTTAAACAAAAACAAGGAAAAAATGTTTTACACATCCATCTTGGTTATGTCCCCTTCTTAAAATGTAGCGGTGAATACAAGACTAAGCCAATGCAAAACTCAACCAGAGAACTACTCAAAATTGGTCTACAGCCAGATATAATAGTAGCTAGATACTATCCTGAAAGAGGAAAAAAATTAGGTTCAGAAATTCTCAACAAAATTGCTCTTTTTAGTAATTTGCCAGAAAAAAGTGTAATTAGTTTGCCTGATTTAGATACTATTTATAAAGTTCCAGTTTATTTAGAAAGTTCAGATCTAATTGATAATCTAAAAAGTTTTTTAGAAGTAGAAAAACTAAAATTTAATTTACCAACTTTCCATACCGAAGTTGACCTACAAGCAGGTTTACCTAAAAAAGTAAAAATTGGAATTATTGCTAAATATCCGAAATTGATTGATGCTTATCTAAGTTTAGTAGAATCTCTTAAAATAGCAGCTGTAGCTAGTAAAGTTCAAGTTTTACCAGTATTTATTGATGCTGAAAAAATAGAAAAAAATAAAAAATTTGATCAAAAAGAATATGACAAACTTAAAGAAATTGATGGAATAATCATTCCTGGTGGATTTGGAGTTAGAGGCATGGAAGGAAAAATTGTAGCTACTAGATATGCTAGGGAAAATAAAATACCTTTTCTGGGGATTTGCCTAGGCTTACAAATGGCAGTTGTAGAATTTGCTAGAAACGTAGCTGGTCAAAATGCTTACTCTTCAGAAATGGATAATATTGAAGTAAAAAATAATTCAGCTGAATTTGTTATTGATTTGATTCCTGGTCAAAGAAAAATTCATAAAAAAGGGGGGACCATGAGGTTAGGTGGCTATGACTGCGAGTTAGTTAAAGGGACTATAGCCAGAAAAATATTCGCAACCGACACGATTAGAGAAAGACACAGGCATAGATTAGAAGTTCAAGAAAGATACGTTCCAATTCTAGAAAAGCATGGTTTGATAGTCTCTGGTAAATATTATTACAAAGATGAAGACACAGGAAAAAATAAATACCTCGTTGAGTTAATAGAATTGCCTGAATCAGTACATCCATATTTTATTGCTACTCAAAGTCACCCAGAATTTTTGTCTAGACCTGATAAACCACATCCATTATTCAAAAATTTGATCACAGCTTGTGTAGCTCAAAAAATATAAAATAAATCTTCGTTAACCAAAAAGATTTTATACTTTATTCTCTTTAATTTACATCTAATCCGTTTAATTACACTAAAAAATCCAATTAACTTGGTAATTACCATAATGATTAGCCCAAAGGGTATACAATTTTTAGGCAAAATCAATTTCTAGATAAGCTATTTATTTGATTAGTCTTGTCCCGTAACTCAAACTTACAAAACTTTGACCCCATAAAATGGATATTAATCAGCAGTAAAAATAGCTTTTGAGACATGATTATTGCTAAGAGGTCTTAATTTACTTCCAAAATAAATTGAGTATAAAGTTGTATTTATCCTCAGGTTGTTTTTGTTTCCCTAGCTATATCTCTATCAATATCACGTTTTTTTATACTTTCTCTCTTGTCGAATTTTTTCTTACCTTTGACCAAGCTTATTTCAGTTTTGAGCCATCTGCCAACAATTTTGATATTTAGAGGTACACAAGAAACACCTTTAATTAATAGCTGTGATTTAATTTTTTTTAACTCTTTTTTAGTTACTAAAAGAATAATGTTTTCGGTTAATTCTTGGTTACCAAAACCTATTATCTGTAACTGATTTTTTTGATAAACTATATATTTGCCTAACAAATTTACTTTTTTGTTTCTGATTAATTTAACCATTTGGCCAGATAACGACATTCCAGCCATAAAGGTTTCTAGAACCTGATAATCATACTTGGCTTTACGGTTTTCTAAAAGAATCATGAACACTAAAAAACTTAAATTGTAAATATTTTAAATATTCAAGTCTACGTTAGAAGCAAATAATAATAAAGCTAGAACAAAAAAAATATAAAGTCCACAAAGAAAGCTAAAATATTGAAAAAAGCTACCCAAAGTTCGTCGTAAAAAAATCCTAACCAGCAAGTGAAAAATCAAAACTAGACTAGAAAACAAAAATAAAAGCAAAAGAACCAAGACCAAATTTTCAGCATTACCGTCACTAGTTGTACTTTGCGACCATAGTAGATAACCAACGTAATTAAGACTGCCAAGGATCAGAGAAACAGCTAAAAAGAAAATAGTTTTAATTATATTAAAGATTGTAGACATTGTGATTGGTTATTTATATACCCTTTTTGTTAATAGTTACGGCAATTATCCGTTAATAATTTAGCTTAAATAAAGAGATTTATTTCCTTATCAAGAGTTAATTTAGGGTAATAATAAACGGATTAGGTATAGCCTTTATATAATAAAATAATCTTTAGATTTGGGCAAGAAAACTAAATTTAAAACTTTCCACAGTTCTGTGTGAAATATGTACTAGTTTTGGTTTATACTAATTTTATCTTAAACTTAGAGAAGTTATACCCAAATGCTAGCTCAATTATGATTTAACTGAAGTTTCTAGTTTGCTTAAATAAAAAAACACAATCAGAAAAACTCACTGAGTAGTTAATAGTTTAGTTATATATGCAACCCATACGTCACTTAGATATTTTGGATATCCTAAATTTACTTTAAAATAAACTTAATATCTAATAACTTATCTAAGTTGAATATGGAATTGCTATATAAAGCTAAGCTTTGTTTTTTTAAGCAACATTTTCAAACAAGTAATTTAAAAATAAATATTTGGTTTTTTCTTTTTTATAATCTGTCTTTTAATAATTTCTTAAAGTCTTCGTAATCACTGCTAATTGTTTCGTATTTTTCACTCATTTCTTGAGCTTTTTGGATGGATTTGGTTGGCTTAGAAGAAAATCCAAGAATAGACTCCATCTCAGCTGGAAATTTGGATGGGTGTGCAGTCTCCAAAACTATTCCTTGATCAGAATCTTGACCAAATTTTTGTAAATATTCTTGAAGGCCTAAATAACCAATAGCTCCGTGTGGTTCTAATAAAATTTCTGTTTCTTTCCAAACTCTTTGTATAGCTAATTTTGTCGCATCATCATCAAAAGAAGTAGCATAAATTTTGTTTTTTAGATGAACAAAGTCGGGCTGAGTTAAAATTTCGTTTTTTTCGTTCATGCTACCTTCAAATAAATCTATGATTCTGGTGATATTGTTTGGGGCTCCGACGTTCATAGCATTAGAAATACAATACTTAGATGGCTTAATTGGCTGATATTTTTGAGTGTTATAAAAAGTCGTAAAAGCATCGTTAGAATTTGTAGCTGCAATGATTTTTTTAAAGTCTAAACCCATACGATCGGCAATTAAACCTCCCATTAAATTTCCAAAATTACCAGAAGGTACCGAAATAACTAGATCTTTCGGATTAACTTGCAATCTACTAGCAATATAAAAATAATATACCGACTGTGGTAAAAGACGACCAATATTAATAGAATTAGCTGAAGTAATTTTCAAATTTTGGTTATCAGCATCAGCAAAAGCAGTTTTTACCAATCTTTGGCAATCATCAAATTTACCATCGACGGCCAGGCAAGTAATATTACCACCCAAGGTAGTCATTAGTTTACGCTGAACTTGACTAACTTCTTTAGGTGGAAAAAGAACCCAAACTTGAATTCCAGAAAGATTATAAAAAGCTGAAGCAATAGCACTCCCAGTATCTCCAGAGGTAGCTACTAAAATATTAATTTTTTCTTTAGTTTGTTGTAAAAAATAATTAACCAGTCTAGCCATGATCCTAGCTGCGTAGTCTTTGAAGGCTGCTGTTGGACCTTTGTCTAATCTAGCTACAGAAATATTTTGGGTTATTTCTTCAATAGGCAAATCAAAATCATACGCTTCTTTACATAGCTTAGCTAAAGTTTCTTTATCGATTTCTTCTTTACTAAAACTATGCAAAACCTCGGTAGCAATTTCCCAATATTCCATCTGGCTAAACTCTTTAATTATATTAGGGCCAAGAGCTGGAATACTTTCTGGCATGTAGAGTCCATGATCATCTGCTTGGCCTCGCATAATTGCTTCTTTTAGGTTTACTTTTTTTGAGGTTTTATTGGTTGAATAAAAATACATATTTTTAAAAAATTATTTACTATAAAGGTTTAATCGTTAGTTTTTTGACTTTTTACATTTTTTACTGTATACTAACATTAGTTTTAAAAATTAATATTTGTTAAACAAAAACATATGACAGATAACAACACAAACATTCCTATAGCTTTTGTTCCTAACAGTGCTACAAATAATTCTAATTTTGGCACTCTGACTAGCAAATTTGGCAGTAATAATATTACTACAAAAACATCTGCTGTAAGTCAAAGTTCAAAAATTGATAGCACAGTGGAACTTCAAATTACTAATTTGATCGATACGATCATTGCACCCAAAATCAAGAATAGTCATTTTAACTGTTTATTGATACCAACTCATATCTTACAAGGTGAAACTTTAGATATTCTTAGGAAAAATATGCTTATACCTAAATATTCTCAAGATCTCTTTGTAGGTTATGCTAAGGATGCAGATGTTCTTATTCTTTCTCCACTATTTCCTAACGAATTACATATTTTTGATTCTGTCTCTAATAATGAGACAACTCTGTCTAACCACCTAACTCTATCCATGAATTTTACAGAATTCAGAGGAAAATTAGACGTAGTTCTAGAAATCTTAAAAATTGCAGCTAGCGTAGAGACTGATAATACTTACCAAGCTAGAATCCAGCACGCTATCGACCTCATCGCCTCTGATATTATGTATAATTGGAAGAGGATGGAAGATCTTAATAAATATGGTAATAAGTTAATTGACGGTGTCAAGGATGGCTTATTACAAGATCTAGATTCTAGGATCGCTAGTGGTGACGTATCAGTAGAAGAGATTAATGTAATTATCCAAACTATTGATTCAGCTTTTGGTGAACTAAAAATTCACCTTGCTAGTCGCTATTCTAACTTGCAGACGATTGGTTCTTTAAGTGCAGCTCACAAGATGGAAGAACTAAAAAAAGGAGGCGAAAGTTCTCAAAAAATCGAAGAAAAAGTTAAAGAAAAAGAATTTCAAAAAGAAACTTTATTAGACAAAACTACCTCTTAATATTTTTTAATTACAATAAAATAATCTTAAGAATTAACCTGTAATTTTCTAATTTTACTTTTAAGTGCTTCAAACTTAGTTTATGCCAACCCTCGTAAGAGGGTTTTTTTTATTGATAGCCTTGCCTCAAAATAATTTGAAAATAGCTGTTTTCTGCTTTTAAGGTAAAAAATCATATTTTATTTGAATTGGCAGTTTTTTATCATAAATAAAAGGGTAAATCTGCTATTTTTTTTATTACTGGATAAGGCCTAATTCTACACACAATTAACTTTCAAAATTTACATCTTTAATTATACTTAATCTGTTTATTATTACTCTAAATTTAACTCTTCATAAGGAAATAAATCTCTTATTTATACTAAATTCTTAACAGGTAATTGCCATAACGATTAGCTTAAAGGGTATAAGATAAGATAGGCTTCAAAATTCAATTAAGTTTAACTTCGCCAAATTGATTAGAGAATGGTATAAGATGACAAATTATTATAGAATTTTGCACAAAAAATATACCTAGTGTTTTTGGGTGTAGACAAGTCTATAGATAGTACTTTTGACTAATTTTAAAAAAGTTGTATAGACAAAATTAAAAAAGTTTTGTCAGATTTTAACCTATGGATAGAGATCCGATTGAGTATACACTTAGAATGCAAAGAATTATGCTAATTTTAGCTGGCCTTAGTTTTTTGTTTGTGGCTTCAATTTTAGCTTTTCTTGATCCTTTTGAGAGTAAAAATAACGTTTGGTTAGCTCTTTTATTTTTGACTAGCCTAGCCACAGCAATTAATACATTAGTTAACTTTTGGTGGGTTTTTAGTATCAAAAAAGAGCTATTAACTATCAGAGAAGTAAATAAATTAGTCTATCAAAGTTTTGCTTTAGCTTTAGTTTATTTCATGCTATTTATTTTTTATTTGGCTGATGAATTAAGTGTGATTAATTTTTTAGGAACAGTTGTGGTTTATATTTTTTATAGATTTTGGTTTAGTTGAATAATCATATCTCAAAACTTTTTGAAATATTTAAATTTTCTTTATTAAATTAGATTAAAATAACAATAATCATGTTTCAAAACCTATTTTTACGTCGATTAACGTCTATTTAATAGGATCAAAGTTTTGCAAATCTGAGTTATAAGGCAAGATAAATTTTTGTAAATTCTGTACTTTTTTATACCCTTTGAGTTAATCGTTATAGTAATAGTAAACGGATTGTGGTGTATAAATAAGTAAAAAACAGCCTATTTTTACAAGTTTTTGGATATGACTAAAAGTTAAAAATACTTGTTTTAAAGAATAACTAATGAAATAGATTCTATAGGTTAGTATATTTTTAATGCTTTTTTTTGTCTTTGCTATGCACCCCTTCAATTAGCTCATAAATTTTGGCTATAATTTCGTCTTCCCTATCCACAAAGAATTCTATTCTAACTCTTTTATTAGCTGTTAAACCTTGATAATAAAGATAGTCAGATAAATCTTTTTTCATAGATCTCATCTTTGATAAAGTGGTACCTAATTTTTCAGTAGAATTAATACCAATTCTTAAAAGATTATCAGGACGTTTGTATTCTATTGTCTTGACGCTCCAAAGAAGGCCTTTTAGCTCTTCTCTATTAAGTAAAAACATAGAAATATTTGCCAAAAAACCTCTGGTCTCTTTTCTTCTGTTTTTTTTCTTATAAATGGTTATATTTGATGCTGTTTGGAAGCTCATAGACAACAAAAATATTAATGCTAAGTAGCTTTTCTTTTTTATAACTTTATGTCAAATATAAAGTATATATCAAGACAATTCTATATTAGGATAAATCATTTTTGTAAATACTTTTTAAAATTTAAATCTTTTATCTTGCAAGATATAATGTTATTTTAATTAACTCTTAACAAAAAATTTGTTGACACATTAATAAAAAAAATTCTAAAATTAAATAATCACTTATTTTTTATTCGATAAGCTATTTATACAAAATTCTTTCATTTACAGATATTCTCTTTGAAGTCCATTAAAATTAGAACTTTTTTAATTTTAAATATTTACTTTTAACCTTAGTATAAATTTAACTAAAAGCTGAAAAATAAAATCTAAAAAAACTAAACTTTGTTTTATACAAAAATAAATAATTATCAAGTTGCTACAAATCTATTAGTTTGTGAGTAGTTTAGACAAAGAATTTACTAATAGGTTGTATAAATTTTCGTCAAAAACAGCTTTGACATTAACCAAAAAAAGTGATTTACTTTATTTGTTAAAGTATTAAGTATTATTTCTAGTTCGTTATTTAAATCTTAAGCTAAACTGAAAATCAATAAATTTAATAGGAAGCTTGGCAGTCTTTTTATTTAGATTTATTTTAAAAAACATTAATAGATTTAATGACTTAACAACTTAGTGGAAAAAGTATAAACATCAAATTTTAATATATAATAATTAATTAATAAGTTTGTGTCAGATGGAATTCTTTTTTCGGTGATTTCCATAAGTTTCCTGCTTTTGCTCGCAAACCTAATTTTATTTTTGTCAAAAAAAGTTAAATTGCCTTTTGCGGTATTGTTAGTTTTAGTTGGAGCCTCTCTGTACCCACTCAGGCAACAGGGAGGCCTTTTTAGTTTACAAGATATTAATCTTACTCCAGAACTTTTGTTTTTTGTTTTTCTACCTGCTTTACTGTTTGAATCGTCTTTTAATATTGATTTTCGTAAACTATCTAAAGATATCGATATTGTAATACTTCTGGCTACGGCTGGAGTTTTGATTTCTACAATAATTACTGGTTTTTTGGTTAGCAACTTTATTAATTTACCTTTGCCGATTGCTTTTTTGTTTGCAGCTGTTATTTCCTCAACAGATCCAATTGCTGTAATTTCTATTTTTAAGGAGTTAGGCATCCCAAAAAGATTAATTCAACTTGTCGATAGCGAATCTATGCTTAATGACGGAACTTCTTTGATTTTATCTAAGTTTGTCTCTTCTTCATTAGCTATTGGAATTGCTGGTGGAAGCTTAGTTACTGACTTAATGAGTGGTATCGAAAGTTTTTTCTATGTAATTATTGTAAGTGTTGGTCTCGGGGTTTTTGTAGGGGTAGTCACAGCTAAGGTAATAGAAAAAATAAAAAACGAATTTTTGATTGAAGTTAGTATAACTTTGGCTGTAAGTTATTTGACTTTTATTGTCAGTGAAGAGTTTTTAGGGTCTTCTGGAATAATTTCTACTGTGCTTACAGGGGTTATTTTAGGTAACTATGGTCGGGATAAGTTTTCTCCAAAAGTTAAACACCTTCTAAAAGAAATTTGGGAATATATCTCTTTTGTAGCTAACTCTTTAGTCTTTATCTTAGTAGGGGCTACTTATGGTATTCGATTTTTGATAGATTATTGGCCGCAAATTATCTTAGCTTCGATAGCTGTATATATTGGTAGAGCAGTTGCTGTATACAGCATGGGTTGGTTGCATAACACTATAAACAAAGAAAAATCCTTGCCTTTAAGCTGGATACATATACTTTGGTGGGGAGGTATGCGAGGGGCTTTACCGATTGCTGTTATTTCTTATTTAACTAAAGGAATTGATAATGATAGTGGAATTCTAGTGGCTTTTGAGAACGATTTGTTATTTACAACAGTAGGTGTTGTTTTCTTTTCTTTGGTTGTTAGTGGCCTAACTATGAGGCCATTAATAAGGCTTCTTAAAGTAGATAAACCAAAACCACAAGAAACAATTGAAAGGCTACTTATCAAAGCTTTAGTTTTGAATAAAGCAATAAAAAGAATTAAACACCTCGAAAAATTAGGTGAAATCTCTGGTAGCCATAGGTTTTTAGATAAAAAATTTTTACTAGACTTTAGGCGCACAACTCGTAATCTTCGAAGTGCTTTTGAAGATGACCCTATACTATTCCAAAAAACTACCTTTACTTATGCATTTCATATAGAAAGAGAGGTTTTTATAAAACTTAGAGAAAAAAACATCATTCCTTCAAAAATTCTACGAAGACTAGAAAATAAACTTTTGCACGGAATTGATCTCATTGACAAAGGAATATTTCCTAGAGATTTTGCCAAAACTAAATCCATGCAAAAAATTGCTTTTAATTCTAGAAAAAATCTTTCTTTAGAAGAGGTTTATTTGTACCGTAAAGCTAGAGAATTTGCTAATCTCGAGGTTCTTAGCCAGTTAGAGTCTTTTATAGAAATTCCTGTTCTAGAACCTTGTATGGCTAATATTGCTGAAAATTATAGAGAATTCTACGAAAAAAATAAACGCATCTGTAAAGCACTAGAAGAAAAAAATGCTAGCGAAATTGTCCAGTTCGAGGAGCATCTATGTTATAACGAATTCTTAGCTACCGAAGAGGATGTACTAAACGAAATGGAAGTAAACGGAAAAGTAAGTAAAGCCGTCTTAACAGAATTGCAACAAAGTTTATTTAAAGTAGCTTCTTAAAAAATAACCTCTTTTAAAAGCAATTTAAACTATACCCAAACTTATACTACTTTTACTTTAAAAATAAGCTTTTTAATTAAATCTAAGCTAGGTTTTTTCCTAAAACAAAACGAGTTTGAGTATAATCTTTTTAGGAAGATTAGAATGGTCTTGTCTCAAAACTTTTCAAGAGTTTTTATTTTTTGATTAAATATAAATAAAGTAAAATTAATGATTTTACATAAATTCAGCACTTTTTATCTTTAAATAAACCAAAAATAAGTTATTTTCTTAAGCAATTGGATAAGTTTAATACCCAAAATGTCTAAGTTGCAGGTGAGCTAGCTATATAATAATTTTTGCATTTATACCACCCTCGTGTTAGATTGCATAAACTTTTTATACAAAATTAATTCCTAAATAAGGAATTTGTTTGATTAACTAAAAGGTAATTGTGAAATTTGCAAGTGCAATCGGTATAAAATAAAACTAAAATTAATTTTTGATTTGAGACGAGAAGACGATTTTGATAGCTAGACAAAAGACACTCTAAGCTTTTGTTTTAAGCAAAAAAAATTGCTCAATTAAAAAGAGTGTCACAAAACGTCACACCCTTTTACTATACTACTGAAAAGTTATTTATAAACTTTTTATATTTTTTATATTTTATAAGCTTTTTAAGGCCTTTATAAATTTTAATCAATAAAGACAAATTTGTAAAATATATTTACAAAAAAGTTAAAAATAAAAACAAATTCTTTTCTTGACTTTACCTAACATTGTCTCGGCGGCTATTAACCTAACATATTTTCCCAATAGGTAGCTTATAACTGAGTCAATTACCAAAGAAATCTTATGAAAGACCTCCTTGTGAGGTTTTTTGTTTTGAGCTTGTTTTATACTGATTATAAACTATATTTCAGTTTTTTTTAGAATCTAAATTTTGGCTTTACTAAGTCTAAACACCAAAAAGCAATCAAATAAAAACTAAAAAAATTCTAATTTGGATTAGATTTGAGTCTAGTAAACAAATTTTTTGACAAACAAACTAAAACTAAAAACGTTTAGTTTAATAATTCTTTTTTTTAAAAATGTCAAAAATACTTCTCTTAGAAGATATTAATCTCAGTAGTAAGGCATTTTTTGAAAGTAAGGGCTATCAAGTAGATGTTCTATCGTCTTCACTTGAGACTAAAGAATTAATAACCGAATTAAAAAAAGGATACGAGCTTCTGGGTTTAAGATCAAAAACCAAAATTAACACCAAAGTCATAGAAAATAAATTACAGCTTAAAGCTATATCTATGTTTGGTATTGGCCTTAACCATATTGATTTAGAGGCTTGTCAAAAAGCTGGCTTGGCTCTTTTTAATGCCCTTTTTCAAGTTCACGTTCGGTGGCCGAATTAACCATTAGCGAAATAATTAGTTTAGTCCGTAAAATCTCTCAAAGAAACTTAGAGATGCATCAAGGTATCTGGAACAAAACTGCTAACTATTCTCACGAAGTTAGAAGCAAGACTTTAGGAATAATTGGCTATGGGAGGATTGGTACGCAAGTTTCTGTTTTAGCTGAAGCTTTGGGAATGAAAGTTAAATATTATGATTTAGAAGAAAAAATGGCTATTGGAAATGCTCAAAGAGTGTCTAGTTTTGAAGATTTACTTAGCTCTAGCGACATTATAAGTCTACACATCGATGGTCGAGAAGAAAATAACAACTTAATTAGCCAAAAAGAATTTCAGCTAATGAAAGATGAAACTATTTTGATCAATCATTCTAGGGGCAAAGTAGTAGATCTCAAAGCCTTGGTAAAAAACTTAAAACTCAAAAAAATTGCTGGAGCTGGTATTGACGTTTTTCCTGATGAGCCAAAAAAGAATACGCAAAATTACTTTTCTGAACTTAATGAATATCCAGAAATATACGAATTATCTAAATTTATTAATGTAATCTTAACTCCACACATCGGAGGTAGTACAATTGAAGCCCAAGAAGCAATTGCTAATTTTTGCAGTCATAGGTTAGATAGTTATTATAAGCTTGGAGACACTAGTTATTCAGCTAACTTTCCTAGTCTTTCTCCAGGTAATATTATCAAGGGCCATTCAAGATTAATCCATTTACATATTAATCAAGCAGGAGTTTTGGCAGGTATTAACGAAATTTTAGCTGAACAAGGCTTAAATATAGAAGCTCAAATGTTAAAAACTCAAGAACAAGTTGGCTACGCTATAATCGATGTTTCTGGAAAAATATCAAAAAAAAGTATGGCTAGACTAGAACAAATTCCAGGGACAATCATGACAAATATTAAACTTACCTAAAAAACCTTAGCCATTCTGGTTAAACATAGGGATGTTCTACACTATTATTAATCTTTTCTTAAACCTTTTATTTGTGCCTATTTCGTGTCAATTTGGATCAAACTTTTATATAAAATCAATCCCTAAACAAGTTACTTGTTTATTTATACTTTGTTAAGTACTCAGTGAGTTTTTCTGACTATACTTTTTTATTTAATCAAACTAAAACCTCCAGTTAAATCATATTTTAGTCAGGACTTGGGTATAAATCAGATTACTCTTCTAATCCATCATAAATCTCCAAAAGCCTGTTAAATTTAGCTACTCTTTCACCTCTAGCTGGAGCTCCAAGCTTAATAAATTCACTCTGTGAAGCAAAAGCTAGATCAGAAATAAAAGTATCAACAGTCTCTCCACTGCGATGAGAAATAATAGTTATATAATTGTTATTTTTGGCTAGGTTAATCATTTCTGCTGTTTCCATAACACTTCCAATCTGATTGAGTTTGATTAAAACTCCATTAGCAGCTTTATTAGCTAAGCCAAACTTTTCAAACCTTCTAGGATTAGTTACAAAAAAATCATCTCCAATTAAATGAATTTCTTTACCTAATTCGGTAGTTATTTTTTTCCAACCTTGGACGTCGTCTTCATTAAAACCATCTTCGATAGAGATTATTTTAAATTTTTCAGATAATTTTTTATAAAAATCAGTTAACTGAACTTGGTTCATTTGCTTACCTTCGATCTTATAGATATTATTACTTGAATCATAAAATTCATTGGCTGCACAATCTAGAGCTAGCTGGCATTGTTTAGAATTATATCCAGCGTCTTTTATAGCAGTTTGCAGGTATTCCAAAACTTTTTCTGTGTTTTCTAGGTTAGGAGCAAAACCACCTTCATCGCCCAAAGCTGTAATCATTTTGTTTTTGTGTAAATTTTTCTTTAAAGTATGATAAATCTCGCTAGCAGCTCTAATATCAGTTTCTAATTGAGAGGTGTTAGGAACAATCATAAATTCCTGAATATCTAAAGGGTTATCTGCATGTATACCGCCATTAATCACATTGCACATTAATCTGGGAAACTTACGGTTAACTGGAAGGTTGCTAAAATACAATCTACGTAAATAGTGCCATAGTTCTAAATTATGGAAATCGGCAAAAGCTCGGTGAGCAGCCATAGATACTGAAAGAATGGCATTGGCACCCAATATGCTTTTATTTTCACTGGAATCTAGCTTTAGCATATAGGTGTCGATTTCGTCTGCAGAAACAAACTCTTTGCCAATTAATTCTTTAGCTATAGTTTGGTTGACATTTTTAACTGCCATGCTGACTCCTTTACCAAAAAAAGCTTTTTCGTTATCTCTAAGTTCTAGAGCTTCGTAAGTTCCAGTACTTGCTCCACTGGGTACACTAGCTTGAGCCGTTATAGATTTTATTTCTTGTTCGATCTGAAAATAAGTCGTAACAGTCGGTAAACCTCTAGAATCTAGAATCCACCGTGAATAGAGATTAGTAACTATAGCCATAATTATTATTGGTTATTTATAATCAAATAAAAATATCAAAGTTAAATTAAGTCAAATAACTCCTGTACTTTTTACTTTAGGCTTTAGTCGCTAATAATATGGTAATTATCTGTTTAAAACCTATAGTTAAGTTAATAAATAACGAAGTTGGCATAATGTTTTTTAAAAAGGATTTTTAGCTAAATAAAATATTAAAAAAAATTCAGTTTAACAAAAAATTGAGGCATAAAATTGGACAATTCTTTTGTTTTATGCAAAACTTTGACAAATTTATCTCTTAACCCTACCTTTACAAAAAATATGAATTTTAAAAAAGCTTTAGAAGTTTTTGGATTATCAAATCTCTCCGAGATTACTTCTTTGGAGTTAAAAAAAAAGTATCACAAATTAGCTAAACACAAACACCCAGACAAAAAAGGTGGAAGCAATAAAGAGTTTGTAGAGCTAAGACAAGCTTATTTAATTATTTCAGCAGAGCTAGAAAAAAGAAAAATTGAAAAATCTTCCGGAGGAACAAGTTTAAAAGAATTAACTAAGGAAGAGGTCTTAGATAAATATTATCGAGATACTCAAGAGCTAAAACTTAAAATTGAAGATTTTGAGACTAGTTTTAAAGATCAAAATGAAGCCTTAGAAAAATTGAAATCAGAGGTTGAGAATATAATTTTAGAATTTGAAGAAGAAAAAGAAGAAATGAAAAAAAAATTGAATCAAGAAATTACTGACCTAGAAAAAGAATATAATCCAAATAGAATTAGAAGGTTACTTTTCTTTTTGCCAAAAAAAAATCAAACTGAGTTTTGGGCTAAGTATGATAATAAAGTAAGAAAATATTCTAAGATTGACTCAGAAGCTGACTTAGTTTTTTTTAAAAAAATGTTATCAGTTTATGGGGATAGTCTTAATGAGATTTCAAAAATTGTATCAAAAATAGGAGAAGAAGATTAAACTTGCTTTAAGATCTTTCAAAACTTTTTTTTAATTAAATAAAACAAAAGTGACAGGTTTTCGGTAAATTCTAATTTTTGGTTTTAGTTAGTTTTATAGAGACCAAAAAGAAATATCTTGAAATTTAAAAAGTCTTAATTTGGGTTGGTTTGAGTATAATTAAACACCTGGGTCACACTCAGCCTTAGCGTAACAAACAATTATCTTTTTGTTTTGCAATCTAAAATCTAAATATCTAATTTTTCCATCAAGAACTTCTTCTCTAAATTGACTACGAAAAACCGCTCTAAGCCTATTACGTAGAGATTCTCTAGGTACTTGGTTAATATTAGAATCAAAGTAGAGATCTACTCCAGATCTAGTTTGCATAATTACGTCAGTATCAACTAGGCTAGGGAGACGTGTATCTATGATTTTTATATCATAGCCTTCACCATCTGGACCAAGTTGCTGCCATAACCAAATTATAAACCATAACCTATTTAATTGAGTTTCAGAATTTTCTAGAGCATAATCTTGAAGAGTTAAAATTTCTCCAGTTTGATCATTGGCAACTAAATTAATTGGAGTCTCGACAAAAACTAATTTATCAAAAAGATAAGCCGAGTCTTCAGTAAATATTCTTCCATTTTGAGCTACTCTCCAATATTTTTTTTGATTTCTTTCGTAGACTCCAAGAGTTAATAGGATTGGGTCAGTGCGGATTTGTATAACTAGAGTATTAGGCCATATCCGATCAATAATTTTAACCGAATTAACTTCTGGAATTTCTTTTTTAGCGATAGCTGTCAAATTGAAATCATTCACAAACCAAAATTGATTATTAGGAACCACTCCGGCAATTTTTTGAGTATTAAAAGCTACTGCTAATTGTTGGATTTCTTTGGGAGCCAAGAAACTATTTTCAGCAAAAATCACACGGTAATTATTAACTAAAAAAAATCTATCAAAAGCAGCTAAATAAAAAACAAAAAGTATAATTGATAAAATTAAACCAAAAATAACTAACTTATTTAATCTTCTTTTTATATCTAATTGAAAAAGAAATATTTTGATTTGTTTCCAAAAATTTTCTAGCGTTAGTTCTCTAAAACTAGCAAAAAGCTTATCTTCGCTAGAGAAGTTCTTAAATCCAAATAAATAGTTTTTGGGTTTGTCTTTTGGATTACTTTTTCTTTTTAGAACATTTTTGATTTTTGTATCTTCACTGGGCTTAAAAACTCTAATTTGGCTTTTGATTTCGGCAATATCTTCAGGTTTTTTACTTCCGTAATAAAAAATTTTTGAACCTGATTTTGAACCTGATTTTGAATTTTTAGTTTTTCTCTGAAAAGGGTTAAGCTTAGCCAAAGAAAAACTTAAGCCAGAATTGATTTTTCTGATCGATTTTCTTTTTGGATTTGGCCTATTTTGCATTTAATTGATCTAAAGAAAGTTTATAAATTTTGTAAATACTTTAATTGACAAAGCTGATAATTGAAATCTTATTTTTTATATTATTAAAAATAAAAAGCCATGAAACTAAATACATTTACTACTCGTCTTGACACCATCTTTGGAGTAACATTTGTGGTTTTAGCTCCAGAGCACCCAGAGGTTATGAATTTAACCAAACCAGAATTTAAATCTCAAGTAAAAGCCTATATTGAAACTACCAAGGCAAAATCAGATCGAGAAAGACAAATAAATAAAGAAAAAACAGGGGTTTTTATAGGTAGTTATTTAAAACACCCATTAACTAATAAATTAATTCCAATATGGGTTGCGGACTATATTCTTTATTCTTATGGAACTGGGGTGGTTATGGCTGTACCAGCTCATGATGAACGTGATTTTGAATTTGCTACTAAATTTGGATTAGATATAATACCAGTAATTAAGCCAAAAGATAAGAATTTGCCAAAAAAAATTACCAAGCCAATAACAACTAAAGGTGTTTTAGTCAATTCTAATGAATTTAATGGTTTAAGTTCTGAAGAAGCAATTAATGTAATTGGTCAAAAATTACAATCAGAAAAGAAAGCTAATAAAAAAACTAATTACAAATTTAGAGATTGGGTTTTTAGCAGGCAACGTTATTGGGGAGAACCCTTCCCTTTTAAGTATTTGGATCCAGAGTTTATAACTTAAATTTTTATTTATTAATTTTTATAAAAAACAAAATATGTTTCAATTTGATTATTCTAATTTATTTAAAATTACTACAGAGCATGGCTTAAGTTCTGCAGATTTTGATTCTTGGGCAACTAAATTTAGTCACTACAAAGAGCTTATACTTTCTAGAAAGCAAGGTTTCTTGGATTTGCCTGAGGACACAACTAATTTAAATAAAATACAAAAGTTTGCTGATTCAATTAAAGGAAATTTTGAATATATTGTAATATTAGGAATTGGAGGTTCGATGCTTGGTCCGCAAACGATCTTAGCAGCACTAGACACCAATCTTGATAGGCAAAAATCTGGACGAAGTAATTTTCCTAAAATATTGACTGCTGATAATGCTGATCCATTCTTAATTGCTGATGTAGCTCAACAAGTTGATTTAACAAAAACTTTGTTCTTAGTACAAACCAAATCTGGAGGAACTCCAGAAACTTTAAGTCAGTATTTTTATTTTCGTGATTTAGTTTCTAAAGCTAACCTAAAAATTAAGAATCATTTTGTTTTTGTAACCGACCCTAATAACGGTTATTTAAGAAAAATTACCAACCAAGAGAATATTCCTAGTTTTGAAATTCCTGAAAATGTAGGCGGTAGGTTTAGTGTACTAACAAGTGTAGGTTTATTAATATCTAGTTTGGTCGGTTTAGACACAAAAAATATGCTTAAGGGAGCAAAGGAAGCTAAGCAGGTTTTTTTTGAAGGCCAAAATTTAAATGTTTACAATTTAGCCTTAGCTCAGTATTTATTTTATGAAAAATCCAAACCAATTACAGTTTTGATGCCTTATTGTTCTAGACTCAAAAAATTTGCTGACTGGTATACTCAGTTGCTATCTGAATCTATTGGTAAAGAAAAAAATTTAGCTGGGCAAATAGTTAATATTGGATTAACACCTGTACCTTCACTTGGAGCTACAGATCAGCATTCTCAAGCTCAATTATTCAAAGAAGGCCCAAATGATAAATTGATTATTTTTATTGAAGTTAAAAATTACGGAGAAAAGGTTGTAATCCCAGAAATTTATGGAGATGAGCCTAAGTTTAGCTATCTAAAAAACAAAACTTTTAATGATTTAATTAGTGCTGAATTAGTTGGAACTAGCCAGAGCTTTACTGAGTCTGAAAAGCCTAATTTAAGTATTATTGTTGATAGAGTAGATGAGTTTAATCTAGGTGGGTTGTTTATGATTTTCGAGCTAGCTACAGCTTTTTTGGGTGAAATATTAAAAATTAATACTTATGACCAACCTGGAGTAGAAAGAAGTAAAATAATTACAAAAGAAATATTAGAGAGTGATGTAAGTTTTTAAACACTATTTTATTTGCTAATTAAACTTATTTTTTGGCTTCGCCAGTTTCTACTTTATTAAACATTATTTCTGACTTGGTTATACGATCAGCAGACAAAGTTTCGATGATCTTTTCTCCACTAGCTGGCAGGAATATAGATAAAGGTTTAGCTAGCTCAAAAATAGCTTTAGCTGATTCGAGTAATATTTGTTTGATTTTTTCTTGGTTAGCTTCCATGTTTTTGGCTAGAGTCCATGGTTTGGTTTCTTCTAGATATTGATTGATTAGACTAAATTGAGATAAGATTTCTTTGATAGATTCTTGCGGTTCTAAATTTTCTAAGTGCTTATAAATCTTTTCTACGGTAATTTTACTAAGTAATTGATATTTATCAGTATCTAGAATGTCGATTTCATCTAGATAAACATTACCAGCAAAATATTTTTCAATCAGATTAGTTACTCTAATAACTAGATTTCCTATATTATCAGCTAAATTAGCATTATAACTATTAATTACCCGTTCCCAGTCAAAATTAGTATCATCTAAAGGATTAACTTCAGTGATCATTACAAATCTAGTTCCATCTATACCAAATTTTTCTAATAATTCTTCTGGATAAACTCCATTACCTAGACTTTTACTAAATTTTTTGCCTTTAGCGTCGTTGATAAAACCATGAATTAGATTAGTTTTGGTCAAAGGAAAGCCAAGAGCAGTAAGTATCCCAATCCAAACAATTAAATGGAATTTTGGCATGTCTTTACCCATATAAATCTGATTAATCGGTAATTTGGATTTAATAATTTGGATTATTTCTTGGCTAAGTTGCTCCTGCTGATCAGGAAATTGCAAATATTTATCTAAATTTTCTTTTGGTACTAAAGCTGTTAGATAGTTAATTAAGGCCTCAAACCAAACATACATTACCTGTGATTCGTCATTTGGTACTGGCACCCCCCAGCTAAGAGTCTTTTTTTCCCTAGAAATAGATATATCTTCTAAACCAGACTCCAAAAAATTAACCCATTCTTGTCTGATTTTTTCTGGTCTAATGTCACTAAACTTCAGAAACCTAGCAATATCTTCAGTAAATTCAGATAATTTAAAAAAATAGTTTTCCTCTTTCATTTCTACTGGATATTCGTCGTGATTAGGGCACATTCCATTTTCTCTAAGCTGGCCCTTTGAAACAAAAGCTTCATCACCTATACAATACAAACCTTGGTAGGTTTTTTTGTATATAAAATTTTTCTTGACCATTTCTTTCCACAGAATCTGAGATACTGCATAATGACCAGGGCTAGCTGTTTCAATAAAATCGGTATAACTAATCTCTAGTTTATCCCAAAGATCAATAAATTGCCGAGCGTTTTGTTTTACAAAATCTTTTGGGTTGAGACCTTCTTTATTAGCTTTACGTAAAATTTTCATACCATGTTGATCAGCTCCAATCTGAAATTTGACCTCTTCTTGCATTAATCTACGCTTATAGCGAGCAATTACGTCATTAAATACAACTTCTAAAACATGTCCGAGATGAGCTTTACCGTTAGCGTAAGGAATAGGTGTAGTTATATAATACATAAATCAAAACAAAATTAAAAAAGATCTATAAATGACCTTTTAGAAAAGGTTTTCTTAAAGTTATAAAAATTTACATTTTTGTCACACTTGTTTACTATAATAAATATACTTTATATACTTATAATTTTACATTTTTAAAATAAATAATAAATTTGTTTATGTTCGATAAGGCATTTAAAATAGATAACTTAAAAAATAGATTTAACCAAAAATTTAATGAAATAAGTTTAGTTTTTGTTACTAATATTTTGTTAGTTTCTACGATTTTTTTAGGTAGCCTAAATTTAATTACTAATTTTCCTAAAAACATTTCTAATTTTGAGATTACAGCTGAAGCTAAACAAATTAGTGATGATGAACAAAATATCTTAGAGGCTAGTAAAAACCCGAGTAATTTTGATACTGGAATTACTAATACTGGTAGAGCTATAAAAGAGCCTAAAAACAAGCTTTCTACAGCTACAGATAATGATACTGTCCGGGATCATAAAGATTCAGATGATAATCGTAACCACAAAGATTATACTTTTAAATTAAAAGTTAATGATGAAAAAAACAAAGAATACGAATTTTTATTTGACCAAGATGCTAAGTTCGTAGATGGCAACGGTTTACACCTTGCCTTGCCTAAGTACACAGAGTACAAAAAACACTATATTCTCCCAAATATAAGCGATCTTAAGAATTATATTAATACTGGTTTATTTGATTATACAATACAAAAACAGTGGGATGATGCTTTATATTCTAGCCAATACCCTGAAAAATATACAGTTCTTACAAAAAGAGCCTCTGATACATTAGGTTTTCTTGGTTATTTTAGAGACGAATACTTTTCTTCTGATAAAAATCATTTAGATTTTATAGGTCCAAGTACATTTAATGAATACGAAGATTTAGTACCTGGAAAAATTATAGATATAGTCAGAGTTAGTGGAGCTGTAGAAGATGATAGAAGCAGATTTAGTCTAAATAATATTCAAGTAGAAGCAAAAGATGGCTATGGGGTGATGCTTGTTAATAATAATCAAATTGGAATAGCAGTTGATACTTATTTTGGCCTAGCAAATAGTATTTATCCTTATACTGCTAATGAAGAATATATTTGTGATTATATTCCTGATGCTCCTTTGGATCCCAAATGTATCGTTTATCTTAGTAACCAAGATTTAACTTTTCAAGGGTTTGAAAGAACAGAAAGTTACAGTGACGATGTAATTAGCTTTAATAATATTTTTAGAGCCTATTCTTATAAAAACCCAGTTTATAGTTTTGGTTTTGAACATTTAATTAAAGCTGGCTATCAATCTCCAATTAGTACTGCTCCTGATTATTCAAAAGCTTGGGCTAGTCTAGAAGATGTTTCTATGTTTGATATCAACAATCCAGAAAATTTAAGAAAAGAACAATTTGTAATTTTATTTGAATTATCTGATGAAGACTCAAACGATGAGCAAGATCAAGATGAGCAAGATGATGAAGACTCAAACGATGGGCAAGATCAAGATGAGCAAGATGAGCAAGATGATGAAGACTCAAACGATGGGCAAGAGCAAGATGAGCAAGATGATGAAGACTCAAACGATGGGCAAGATCAAGATGAGCAAGATGAGCAAGATGATGAAGACTCAAACGATGAGCAAGATCAAGATGAGCAAGATGAGCAAGATGATGAAGACTCAAACGATGGGCAAGAGCAAGATGAGCAAGATGATGAAGACTCAAACGATGGGCAAGATCAAGATGAGC
>CAZVWQ010000015.1:0-35543 GCA_964631275.1 uncultured Candidatus Saccharibacteria bacterium
ACTACAAACTCCTAAACAAATCAACAACACCCTCAAGCATATATTAACTCTAGGATTCGGAAGGGAGTAAAGTGTTAGATTTGGAATTTCCGTAAAATTAAGTTATTTAAGAATTTTAGTTACTACACCAGCACCAATAGTTCTGCCACCTTCACGAATTGCAAATCTCATTCCATCTTCAATAGCTACAGGTTTTTCTAGTTCCACTTTGATTTTTACATCAGTATCACCAGGTAGAGCCATCTGTTTCCCTTCTTCAACAAAATTAATCGTACCAGTTACGTCAGTAGTTCTGATATAGAATTGTGGTTTATAACCAGGCAGGAAAGGAGTGTGCCTACCACCTTCTTCTTTTGTTAGAATATATACTTGTGCTTCAAACTCAGTGTGTGGAGTAATAGATCCAGGTTTAGCTAATACTTGACCTCTCTGAACTTGATCTTTGGTAATACTTCTAATCAAAATACCAGCGTTATCTCCAGCTTCTCCTCTGTCTAGTTGTTTATTAAACATTTCGATACCAGTAACAACTGTTTTTTGAGTATCTCTAAGCCCTACAATCTCAACTTCATCATTAAGATTAAATACACCTCTCTCGATTCTTCCAGTGACCACAGTGCCTCTACCAGTAATTGAAAAAACATCTTCGATAGCCATTAATGCAGGTTTATCTACTTCTCTAATTGGATCTTCGATATAGCTATCTAGAGTGCCAAGAAGTTCTTTGATTTTTTCTTCCCATTTTGCATCACCTTCCATAGCTTTTAGAGCTGAACCTTGAACAATAGGAGTGTTTGTTCCATCATAACCGTACTTAGTTAAGATATCTCTAATTTCTTCTTCTACAAGCATGATCATTTCTTCATCTTCAACCATGTCACATTTATTGAGGAAAACTACAATTTTTGGAACGTTAACTTGTTTAGCAAGTAAAATGTGTTCTCTAGTTTGAGGCATTGGACCATCAGTCGCTGCTACTACTAGGATCGCTGCATCCATCTGAGCAGCACCAGTAATCATGTTCTTAACATAGTCAGCATGTCCAGGACAATCTACATGGGCATAGTGTCTTCCTTCAGTTTCGTATTCTACATGAGCTGTATTAATAGTGATACCTCTAGCTTTTTCTTCTGGAGCAGCATCAATTTCATCAAATCTTTTAGGCTTTGCTAAGCCAGATTTTGCTGAATATGTTACCAAAGCAGTGGTAAGAGTTGTTTTGCCGTGATCTACGTGACCAATTGTACCAATGTTTAAGTGGGTTTTGGATCTGTCGAATTTATCTGCCATATGTTATTTAAGATTATATTATACTTTATTTGGAAATTATTGTAATTTGTAAACAATGTTACTCTAATCTAAAATCAAAGTAGTTAGTTTGTCAAGAAAAATTAAACAAGCTTGTTTTTTAATCTTATTGCTTATACCCTTGGGACTAATCGTTACGGTAATTGCCCGTTAAGAATTTAGTTTAAATAAAAGATTTATTTTCTTATGAAGAGGTAAATTTTGGGTAATTAGTAAATGGATTGGTATAAGACGGAACCTACCTAAAAGGTATATTTTCATAGTTTAAGCTAGTTTAAAACTAGTATTTTATTCACTTCACAGGAAAGATTTAGTCTAAATGTAACAAGGCTAGTTAAGCCAAACCTAACCCCACATCTGCTCTTTGTTTAGTTCTTCCACCAAAGTCTTTAGATAACCGTCTTTTTGTTCAGACTTAGTTAGCTGATCAAGACTTCCATCAAAAACTTTTTGCCCTTTATCAATTACTGCAACTCGGTGGCAGAGCAAGGTAATGTCTGGCATATAGTGACTAGTAAGCAAAATAGTCAAGCCGTCTTCTTTGTGAAGTTTTTTAAGTAATTTTCTCATGATGTTTTGGGCGTCAAAATCCAAACCAAGCGTCGGCTCATCCATAAACAAAAACTTAGGCTCGTGTAAAACACTAGAAATAATTTCAAATTTCATTCTCTGACCAAGTGAAAGCTGCCTAACTGGCACATCAATTTTTTCTCTAATTTCAAACAGATCTACTAAATAATTTATTCTTTCACGAATTTTCTCCCCTTTCATATCGTATAAATAACCACTTAGCTTTAAAGATTCCATGGCTGACAAATTGGGGTCTAGATTTTGTTTTTGGCCACTGACCAAGCCTACTTGTTTTAAAAACTCAGGTTTTCTTTGGTAGGGATAATAACCCAAAACTTCAATTTCGCCACCGCTCTTTTCTATCAAGCCAAGGCAGTGCTTGATAAACGTAGTCTTGCCTGCACCATTTGGACCGACTAGACCATAAATCACAGATTTATCTATTTCTAAACTGAAATCAGTCAAAGCCTGGACCTCGCTTTTGCTACGGCTAAAAAGTCCAGTTCGTTTGTAAACTGCAAATGTTTTGGAGAGGCTTTTGATTTTAAGTAACGACATATAATTATTGTTTAATAGATTTTTAATTTTTAGCAACTTTTAACTTTAAAGCCCCACACTCTCATTCCGCTTCAAGCCTAGTCGGAAAACAAATTTCGCTAAAAAGTAAAGTACTAAGCACCAAATTATTCCGCCTAGAAAAACCAAAATTGTTTGATTTGTGTTGTAGTTACCTAGGTAAATCTGCATGGGGTGGTAAGCGACTAACGAATAAGGATTTAGTTGTAAAAAAATATTTAAGTTATTGTTTAGTAAATGAAAAGGAATTATCAAACCAGACAATACTTTTACTGAAACCGAAAACAAAAAACCTATAGGCCTGTAATCTTCAGTCCAAAAAGCTAGAGAGCCAAATATGTAACTAGCACAATAATCAACCATAAAAGCGCAAGCTAGCAAAATGGGTAATGCTATGATAAAAGTGAAACTTGGAAACAAAAGTAAACTGCTATAAAATGGTAGAAACAGCATAATTAGTAAAGCTGAAATCAAATTTCTAATACTTGAAGAACCAATTTCTCTAAACAGCCACAAGCCAAAATTAGAGATTGGCAAGATCAGTTTGTTGTTCATTTTTCCAGAAAATATTTCGGTACCAAAAGTCATCATATATTGACTCCAGATTAATCTTTGGAAAATAAAGCCAAAAAACAAATAAGAAATCCGATCTGGGGTTGGCTCAATCAATTTCCACAAATACAAAGTTATCAAAAAATCTAAAACACTGGCTAGGTTTAAAATAAAAAAGCCAGTTAACTTTAAATTGGTTTGTTTAAAAGAATAAACGGTTAAATACCACCACTTATACCACCTACCAAGTAATTTTTCCATTAGGGTTGGCGTGTAGTGGATTTGGGTCATAAATTAGGAAATCAAAAGTTCTTTAGGATAAAATTTATCAAAGGAAGCGATTTTGAAATTAAATTTTTGAGCTAGAAAAAAACAAGCACAATCAAAAAATGAAATACTTTTTTTAGTCTGATTAGTATATATTTTAAAGGTTTCTGACTGCCACTCTTTTTCAAACCAAAGCTCATAATCAAAATTTTCATTTATGGTTTGTAATATTTCCACAGCATCTACATGATCAAATTTTCTTGATAAAACTGTAGCTAATTCATATTTAGTAAGGTTAGAAATAATAAAACTAGTATTTGCTGAAAGTTTTTCAAACAATTCCAGAGCTTTCTGGTGAGTGCTTTCGTTGGTAACATGAAGGCTAATCAAAAAGTCAGTATCGCAAATAACACTATTTTTAAGAGTCATAAATATCGTTGTGAGTTAAAGCTGCATTAGTCGTGCTAAGACTTTTGATGGTAACAGTTTTTAACTTTTTTTTAGTTTTCTTTTGGGAAACGTAATTACTAGCAATTTGCCTTAAAAGATCAGAAAAGTTTTTATTTTCAGCTTTAGCAATCAATTTTATTTGTAGATATAAATCCTCTGGAAAATAAGCTTGAATTTTGATCATATAAAAATATTTATATAGTATATACTCTTAGAGTATACTTTTTCATCAATCTTGTCAAAGCCCCACACTCTCATTCCGCTTCAAACCAGCTTTGAACACAAATTTCGCTAAAAAGTAAAGTACTAAGCACCAAGCCAGCCCTGCAAGTAGAGTCCAGCTCGTCTGGACAACTGTATAATTGCCGAGGTAGATCTGCATGGGTGATGGAAAAAATAAGCAAAAGGAGTAAAAGTCAAAAAATAGGTAAATTTTACTAGATTTAAAGGAAAAAGCTTACTAGAAGCAACTTCACTAACCTTTTCAAAAAGACTAACAAATCCAAAATTATTTATTGTAAAAAAAGCCAAGGCACCGACTATTATTGATAAAAAAATAGATTGAATAAGAACTAAACCAGCTATCAAAAATAAAAAAACTAGATTTATAGAATTAGGGATAATCAAAAACTGATAGCTTATCAAAGCTATTAATATCCATACTAAAAGGTCTATATTCCAAAAAATTTTATACCCAACTTCTCTGAAAAAAAATTGTAGCCAAAGATTAGAACTATTTAAAAGTTTATTATTAAGCTCCCCAGTCCTAATATTTCTTGACATATCCCAATGAAACCTAATATCAAAAATACTATTGAAAATATAACCAATTAAAAAATAGGTGAAAATTTCAGGAAAAGTAAAAATCTCCGAACCGTTTTGTGAATTTATCCACCAAACAAACATAGTAGCTGTTATTCCTAACCCACTATTTGCTATAAAAGCCAAAGAAGATACCCTATACACTGTAGTTGATTTAAAATTGTGAATAATCAAATACCACCATTTATAATTCCTACCAAGTAATTTTTCCATGAGGGTTGGGGTGTAGGTTTGGGTCATAGATTTTTTGTTAAGTTTTCAAAAAGACCTTCTTCAAATACCATTTTGTAAACTGGCTCTAATTGTTTTTTAAATTTTGGATCGATTAACTTTTGGTCAAAACAGTCTTTAAATATTTTTTTTGCATCTTCAATTTTATCCACTGGTAAAAGTTTTGGATACTGTTTGATTACTGTTTTAAACTCCTCAATCATCGGTTCTTGATAAAATTCCTCTAACTCTTCACTAACACAGCAACTAGGTAAAAGCAACCCTTGCATAATTCCATATAGTTCATCAAATGGTTGTCCTTTTTCTAAATTATCAAAATCTATTAAATACATTTTTTGATCTGAACCGATTAAAATATTACTAAAATGCAAATCTCCGTGAATGTAACCTTGAAATTTTTCATGGAAATCTCTGATTATGCGAATGTAGTTTTGTAAATAAGCCTGTTTTTCTTCAAAAGTTGCTTTATAATAAAGGTTATATAATTCTTGGCTTGGTTTGTATGCTGATAAAACATAATAACTGTTTAAAGTTTCAGAAAATTCACTAAAATAAATTCTTGGAATAAATTCAGTTTGAATATTTTGGATAATTAAATTAGGTTTGATTCTTTGTTTTGCTTTATAATTATTAATTTCTTTATCCCAGTTGTACTTTGGTCTGTAAATTTTTAGTACATACTTTTGGTTTAAAATATAACTACAATTCATTCCATGTCCTGCAAATTTTATACTTTCTAACTTTTTGCCACCAAATTTTTCTTGCCACCAAATTGGAATTAAATTTTTAAATATTTTCACATATCCAGTCCACTCAGTACTATCCACTAACAGTTGATATCCCTTTGTAGTATCAATGATTATATCAGCTTTTTCTTGAGGGTTGAAAGTCTCATAATACCTATCTTCAGCTTCTTGCCATTTTTTAGTTGAAAGCTTGATAATTTTTGGGTCAATTTTTGTTCTTTCATTTATTTCACGATTATTTAATCTATCTTTAGCAACTTTTTTCTTGCAATCAACCAAAATTTTTAAATCAAAGTCAATATCAGCTAAATTTTTAAAACTAAACGAGCCTTCTAAAATTAAAATTTGAGCTTTACTTTTTAGGATTTCTCTTTTTAAATCAGTAATTTTATACTCAGTATTTTCGAAATCTATTTCATATTTTTTGGCTATTATATCATCAGAAAAAAAATCACCATTTCTGGCAGTAAAAGCATCTAAATTATATCTCTTAGTTTTTTCTAAATTTATTTCTAATTTTTTAGCCAAAGTGCTCTTACCACTACCACCTCGCCCATCAATTGCGATAATAAAGGGTTTTTTATCAGCTTTTTTAAATTCTCTTTGAACTGTTTCGTTTAAGTTTTGAAGATTGTAGTTTGACTGCTGCATAATTAATATTCGTGTTTAATGTTTTCTAAAGCCCCACACTCTCATTCCGCTTAAGGCCAGCTTTAAAAACTAATTTAAAATCAAACAATTGTGTCAACTCATGTTTGTGTGTTAACAGTCTTTCATAATCTTCATCCTTTTTCATATTAAACTCAACCGCTGCTCCACTGGGCTTTTGCTTGCTAGTAAGAAAAGAAATGTGATAATTACTACTTCCTATTGAAGCTGTAAACCAATGATCTTTTGGTATTTTGCGGTTAGTTAGCAATCCACTGTAATCAACGAAACTTTGCCAGAACTTAATCCTCCTTAAATGCCTGGGAGCTAGATTGTCTTTTTGTGTGGCTTTGACTGACTTGGACCAGTTATTAGGGTTAGCCACAATTTCAAATTTGGGAGCAGGTAGCGAATCCCCAATTTTATAGAGTTTTACCTCAATAAGAAAGAAGTTAATATCTTCGTTTGTATTTTCATTTAACCAGTCAATGGCTTTGCGGTGTTCCTCTCTGGCTTCCTTAACCAGCCAAATTATATATTCAGCCTCTAGTCCGCTTGCATATGTTATAATCTTACCCAGGTGGTCGTGATCGGTTTTTTCTAATTGGTTTTCAATAATTACGGTTTTACCTTCTTCTGTTTCAGCTTTTATATCAACGCTAAAGGGGCCAACACTGGCTTCATTCTCTGGTTCAAGAATACTAATCTGCAACTCTTCAGCTAAGATTTCTAAATTCTCATCTTGAATTAACCACCTTGAAAAATCTTTCTCTTCGTGAGGCCAGACTGATCTGAGGTCGGTAATTAATTGTAGTTTTGCTATTTTGGACATGATTTTGTAGCTTACATCTTATTGTTAATAAATTTGGAAAAGTTATCTTTTTTGTCTGTTAATAATTTTTTGGACGGCTGAAAATTTGTGGTTTGCATAGGTTGGTGGGTTTGGGGATAGGGTGAGTGGTTTTTCTTTGTATGAATTTTGTCGTATTTTGGGATTTTTTTTATTTAATTTTTTTTATTTGGAACATCAAAAACTAAGAAAGTTAAGTAAATTTTTCGCTCTGGATCGTTTATTTGTTTCATTAAAACCCTTTCAACTTCAAAATCTTGTTTTTCCACTACCTTATCAAACAAATTATGATTTCTAATTTCTGAAGTAATAGTTTCAATGACCTTGGTTGTACTTTTGTTTTTATTGAAGAAAATAATTGCAGTTTTGGTATCTCTCCAAGTAGTATATTTAGCTATTTGATCTATTGTTTCGTGTAATACTTTTTCACCTTTCCAAATTTTACACTCACCAATAAACAAATTTTTATTATCTTTTCTTATTAAAATATCTGTTTTCCCCTGACCGTTAAAAGTTTCTCCAGTGGCACTGCCTTCATAATGTGAATTTAAATTAAACAAAATATGATTTCTTATTTCCTCTTCTTTTAATTTAGAAAATGTTTCAGGTGTTCTTTCCATCATCAAATTCATACTCTGGATTATTTTAATAATTTCATTATATTCCAAAATATCAAGCTCTGGCTCTGCTTGAAAAGGCTTTTTGGTTATTTTTGGCTCAGTTATTTTTGGCTTTTTTCTAATTTCAGGGACTTTATAAGTTGTTGCTTGGTTTGGATTCTTTTTTAAAGGGTATTTTAATGATTTTATAAGATTATTATCAGCATTAAATTTTTCTTTTCTGGATTTTATTTTTTCCAAAATTAAGTTTTCTAAAGAATTATTCCAATTTAAAATATTTTGATTTATCCTTAAAACCCTATCTTTTATTTTAGATAAGTTTTGTTCAAAATCAGAGTTCATTCTTTTTTCATCATCTTCATTCTTATTTGCAACTTTATATGAACACAGAATTTCATTATTTCCAATATTACCTCTGGGCGGATTAATCTCAAATATCCCTGCAGGAGTGCAACTAAATAGTATATTTTCTCCATAAAACGGTATATGAAAAGTTATTTCGATTCCAGGTACATTAAAAGCTCTTTCTCCATATCTAAAGTCCCTACTTTTGTCTATTAAAACATCTCTTTCAGTTATTTCAATTTTATCTTCAAAAATACCAATTTCTTCTATTAAATACTCACTTTTTAGAAACTCCAAAAGTTCACTTTCAGGGACATTTAGAAGATAATCTTTTTCATAGCTTTCTATTTTAGAAAATACTTGATTTTTTTGATTTTCAATAACATTTGTCATTTTGTTTGGATAGAATAAATAATTTGGCATATTTTTTAATTTAAAATTTCTACTTTTGTAGATTTACTCCCTCCCCACAACCTCCCTCATTCCCTCCACCTTCCTCCTTGCATACTCCACTACGTCTTTAATCACGATTTTTTGGATGGCAGAAATTAGGGTTTGCATTTGGTCGTAGTTTGGTTGGTTGTTTTGGGTTGGGAGATTCAAAGGTTGATTGTTTATAATTTTTACATTAAAACTTGAACTTCCCCAAGAAAAAGAGCTGAAAGATTTTGTCATTGCTGCAATAAAAAACTGAGCATTAATTTTATTAAATTTATCATTTCTTGATTTTACAATTTTGATCTTATCTCCTGTAAAATAAGGTTTTTTTTGATAAAACATCGTTGCCGTATCTTGCCCAAAAGAAATTGTATTTCCCTCATTCAAAAATTCTTTATCTTCGTTTATATATCCACGAATTCCATTATTTAAAGCAGTTCTTACAATATAAGGCTCACCAACTTCTTCAATTTCAACTTTGTTTGCATCAAATCTTTTTTTGGAAGAATCAACCTCAAACAACTCCCCAACCCTAAACTCGCCCCACTCAAACTGTCCGTTTTCAAGCTCTTCTAAAACTTGTTTTTCCTTGACATTTAATTCATAATCGTCTAGTCCAGTTACTCTTAAGTATGCTTCCATAAACTCAAAATTGGTTTTATTCATAATTAAATATCAAAAATTTCACAGGGATTTATTTTAAACTGAAGCATGTTAGCTGTTGACCTACCTCCGTCACCACCTTTTCTTTGGACTGTTATTTTTCCGATTTTGAAGCTTCCACGAGAAGTTATTTTTACATCTCCGTTTCCAAAATGGTTGAGAACAAAATTAATAGGTTTTAAAGCCCATTTAATTTCTTCATCTCCAATTTTTAAAATCACCAACATCCATTCAGCAGCAAATTTACCTCTTCCTTTTAAAATATCACTCACGATCAATGTTTTATTTTGATTAAAAAACTCTAAAATATATTGCTGATCCGAAACTTTTAACTCATCAGCAAACATTCTTCTTTTGTCTCTTGGGTTTTCGATATAAGGTTCCTCCTCGCCTGTAAAACATTTTAAAATTTTTAATATATTTTCTGGAATTTCCCACATTTGAGCGTAATTTTTAACCCACCTTTTATCAATTTGATTAAAGCCTTGAGGATTTGAGACAAGTTTTACTTGCAGATTTTGAATATCTGTTAAAGATTTTAATTTGATAATAATACGAATTTCAACCTGAATATCTGCCTTAAAAGAACCCTTGACTTTTGTGGCTTGAACGTATTCTATATCTTCCAAATTATAATTCATTTCTTTGAGCCATTCCCCAGCAAATTGATTATTTTTCCAATCGTTAAAACACTGAATTACAAAGTCTTCGTTTTTAAATCCATCTTTGGCAGTTTTGGAGCCTTTAGCTTGTTTAATATCCATAAATTTATTAGTTAAATTTCAAATTATTTGTAAATTCCAGTATTTTTTCTGCTATCCTTTGAACTGTATTTACAGTCATAGCATTTCCTGATTGTTTTAAAATATTAGCTTCTGCAATGTTATTTTTTGCTTTTTGTGCTAATTCTTTTGGAAATCCTTGTAGCAATAAAGATTCATACCCAGATAATTTTCTAAATTTTTTATTTTTTACATACAAAATCCCATGCCTTCCAAGTCTTAATGTTGGAACTCTATTATAATATAATCTCAAATCAGATTGTCTTGTGTCTAAAACAAGGTATTCTTGTTCTAATAATTTTTCAATAGAATGTTTACCTTGATTGTATTTATTATTTAGATATTTGATAAAAGTTTTATATGCCACTTGTTTTTCGTTAAAAGTAAGCTCACTGTCATCAATCAAAAAATCTTCAACATATGCCACTTGTTTATCACTATTTGGGAAAGAAAATTTCATTTCAGCTTTTAATAAATCTTTTCTAATTCCTACAAAATAAATTCTTTCTCGCATTTGTGGAACTCCATAATTTATGCTATTTAAAACCTTCCATTCTGTATAATACCCAGCTTCATCAAGAGCTTCTAAAATAATTTTTAAGGATCTTCCACCGTCATGATTTACCAAACCTTTTACATTTTCTAAAAGAAACATTTTTACATTTTTTTTCTTCATTATATTTATAAGGTGAAAAATTATCTCACCTCTCTCATCCTTCATACCTTTTCTTTGACCAATTACAGAAAAAGTCTGACAAGGAAAGCCTCCAACCATTACATCAAAGTCTGGTAAATCATCGGTATTTATTTTGGTTAAATCTCCATAATTTTTTTCTGTTTCTCCATAAAATAATTTATATGTTTTTTCAGTATTTTTATCAATTTCAGAAAAACCTAAACATTCAAAACCTAAGTTTTCAAAGGCAAGTCTTCCGCCGCCAATACCTGCACAAAAATCAATAAAAGTTAAGTTTTTACTCATAATACTGAAATATTTAAATGTTTTTCACCCACAATCTGAGCTTTAGGATTAGAATGACTATAGCCAAGCTTTTTTAAAATCGGCATTATCAAAGCCTCCCTCACGGAATCTTCTTTGAATTCTGAATTTTCTAAAAGTTGGAAGTTGAATTTAGAAACCATAATTAATTTACTAAACATTATTTAACTTTTAGGGAAGTAAAATTTGTAAACTCACAGATATGTACTGATTAATAGCCATAATAAGAAAATCCGTCAAATAATCAACTTTACAAGTTAACTAAACTAAAGCCCCACACTCTCATTCCGCTTCAAACCAACTTTGAACACAAATTTTGCTAAAAAGTAGAGAATTATGCACCAAGCAAGCCCACCGAGAAAAACCAAAATTGTTTGATTTGTGTTGTAGTTACCTAGGTAAATCTGCATGGGGTGGTAGAAGGTAAAGGCAAAGGGAAAGATTAAACTAAATTTTAAAACATTTAAAACATTTAAAGGAAAAAATCTACCAGAAAATACCAGCCTTGTATTATCAATAAAAGCTGCAGAGCCAAAAAAAGCCGTCAGCCAGAAAGCAGACAAGCCAACTAAGATTCCAATAAAATTGTTAATTAAAAAGGTAATGACTAGAAATATAAGAAATAATCCTAAATTTAGAAAACTTGGTAGAATTAGAAACTTGGAAAGTATAAAACCTATGCTTAAATAAATTAAAAGTTTAGAAATGTTCTCAAAAAACTGGTAGCCAAAAACTTGGAAAGTATAAAATTTTAAAGTAGAAATAGGTAAAATTATCTTGCTGGTTATCTTCCCATCTTGTATATTTTCTCCAATATCAAATTGCACCGCATTGTTAAATATAAAAGCCTCACCAATTATAAAATAGGTAAAAATTTCACTAAAAGTTGTTTGAAAATTAGGGTTAGATAAGCTATTAATATACCAGACTAGCAAGGTTCCGGTAATTATCATAAATGAGCTACCAAGCCACATAACAGAATTCCAACGATAAACTAAATTTTTCTTAAAAGAGTAAATTACCACATACCACCACTTATACCACCTTCCAAGTACTTTTTCCATGAAAGTAGGTTTGTAATTTGAAATTGTTGTAGTCATAAAGTTAAATTTAATTCTACCATAAACTGGCTAGGTTTGAGAATTTTAGTACTTTCAAATTGTTTTAGTTCCAAAAGATCTTCATCTCCAGTGATTAAATAATCGGCACTGATTTCTAAAGCTAGTTCTAAAAATTTATTATCGTCTGGGTCACGGCAGATAGTGACTTTTTGGGTAGGATTGATTAAAGTGTTTATTTCTTTGATTTTTTTAAAAAATTCTAAAGTGGTTTGTTGGTTATATTCTGGATGGATCCTTTTGATTTTATCACCAAAAAGTTTGCTTTCTATTTCTGTTAAAATTTCTTCACTGATATACATTTTGTAATTTAAATGGCACAGATCCAGAAGTTTTAAAACATTTTTATCAAAAACAAAGGCAGAAAAATATACATTTGTATCCAAAATAATTTTCATACTCCAAAGTTTTCTTTAATAAATTTAAATTGCTCATCTTCGTCGGTGATATCTAAGAATTTTGAATTTGATAAAATTTGAGGAAAAGTTTTGGCCTTGGCTTTTACACCTCTGGATAAAATTATTTTTACAGCTTCAGCTGTGGACAAAAGTGGATATTCATTTTGTATTTCTGTGATAACTTTCTCTAATTGTGGATCTATCGTAATTCTGACAAAATTAGGCTTAGCTTTTTTAGCTTTTGCTGTTTTACTTTTGATTAAACTAGACATATTATAACATAATATGATATAAATAGCACTTATTGTCAAATTAGTTATAAAATAATATATAAGACAGATATCCCTCTTTTTTACTTTTTATTTTCTACAACCACACACTTTCATTCCGATTCAAACCAGCTTTGAACACAAATTTTGCTAAAAAGTAGAGAATTATGCACCAAGCAAGCCCACCGAGAAAAACCAAAATTGTTTGATTTGTGTTGTAGTTACCTAGGTAAATCTGCATGGGGTGGTAGAAGGTAAAGGCAAAGGGATTGAAAAGGTAAAAAATAAAGTTTTCATAAATTAAGTTTAGTGGGAAAACTCTACCCATCAAAAGAGCTGATAAAAAAGTATAATTCATAGCCACACCATGCATTCTAGGTAAATAAAAACCGCTGCAGGCTGTTATAAATCCAGAAATAAAAATAATAAATAAAGAAAATGGTAATAAAATTAAAGCTATAAGACTGGGGAAGCTAAAAGTTGCAATTCCTAAACTTATAAAAATCAAAAAAATGATAGATAAAATACTTGATTTAATTAAATTTTGAGCCAAAGATTCGCCGTATGACACAAATAGCATTGTTTTAATAAAGCTTGCAGGGCGAAGAAGGTGTCTTACATGTCTACCTGCGATAATATCAAAGCCTATATACTCAGAAAAAGTGTATGATAGAGATAAAAAAAGTTCACCAACCAAAAAATATACCCATTTTTGCTCTAAATCGACATCTATTACTTTGTTATTAGCCAGCCACCAGGTAACCATGGTTCCCAAAACAATTAGTAAATTACCAAAAACAAAAAAAGCATTATCGAATAAAGAAGCAGTTCTACTTTTGAACTCATGCATCATAGCATACCACCATTTGTAATTTCTGCCCAAGATTTTTTCCACGAAGGTTGGTTGGTAATTTGTTTGAATCATAAATTTTTATAAGCTTTATTAGCCATATTATCAAAACTAAAAAATTCTAATTTTTGGATTCTGCTTTTGGCTATTAGATAAGTATCTGGAAAAGATATATTTTGTTTTGAAAAAATTTTTAAAGCCATTTCAAAAATTCCTAAATCTTCAAATTCAATTACTTTTAGTTTTAATAATGTAGATATGACTTTAACAGTCTGTATTTTATCCAAATTATAAGTTTTACCCATTAACACAAAAACAATTTCAAAAATAGAAATACCACTACAAAACAGTTTAACTTTTTGAGATTCAGATTGCTCTAATAAATCTTGAATTTTGGCTAACTGTGATTGTTCATCTTTTAAAATAAGTCGCAAAAGTACATTTGTATCCAATAAATAGGAAATCATATAAAAATTTAATAAATTAATTTGGTTTCTGCATTTATCAAATCATCTATATTCCAGTTTGGGTTTTCTTTTTGTAATCTTTTAGTTTTTTTTTGCAAATCCTGAGTTAAAATATCTAATTCATTCAAAACATCTCGGTAAGTTTGTAATACATATCTACCGTCTATCTTTACTATTTCTATAAAATTGCCACTACTCAAATTTAATTCTTTAATTAAAGATGCGGGTAAGGTAATTTGATTTTGAGATGATATTTTTAATTTAAAGTTCATATAAAAAACAATATATATTATTTTACTTTATGTCAAATAATTTTACTTAGCTACAACCCCACACTTTCATTCCGCTTAAGGCCAGCTTTGAAAACTAGTTTAGCTAAGAAGTAGAGAATTATGCACCAAGCAGAGTATTCACAAAAGTATTTATATTAGGGTTATATTTATGAATTATTCTCTATTTCATATTTAAAGGTTTTTAAGGCATTATTATAATCATCTTGATAGATTTCTCTTAAAGTATTGTATTTTTCAAAATATTTTTGGTAAAATTTAATTACCTTTTCCATGAAGGTTGGGGCGTAGGTTTTGATCATAACTAGTTTTCTAACAGTTTCCAGAACTGAGAGGGTTTGAAAATTTCTGTTTGCTCAAAGTTCTGTAAATCAAGTAGATCTTTGTCCCCAGTGATTAGATAATCAGCCTGAATAGCTTTGGCTAATTCCAAGAATTTATTATCTTTTAGATCTCGACAAATTTTTACTTGAGCTTTGGTTTTAGCTATTTTTGATATTGCAATCAAATTTTTTAGAAATTCTTCTTTTTGCTCCTTGGATATTTGATTTTTGGTTTTTTTATCAAACCTTGAGCTAAATATACATTCTTGTATTTCCTGGTATATATCATTAGAAAGATAAACCCAGATAATTTCTGATTGATAGCAATAACCAAGAAACTCTAAAGTAAGATTATCAAACCCTAAAGCAGAAATATAAATGTTAGTATCCAGGATTAATTTTAGTTTTTTATTATTCATTTGCCCTAGCTAAACCATTCTTTTCTATAATCTCAAAAATCTCATCCTCGCTCATTGCTGGTAAGTTTTTATCTTTAACGTTTTTCTTTAGCCAAGCTAGCATTTTTTGTTTGTTACTCTTCTGGATATGCTTACCTAGAATGAATCTGATAGCATCTAAAGGTGTAAAAAAAGGATTCTCGCTAATGATCTCGTCTATTAGTTGTTGGGTTTTATCATCAATTGGTAGACGCAAATATTTCTTACCAGTTTTTGTTTTGGATGTTATCTTAGACATAAAGATAATGTTTTATACTCAAAGTATCTATTTTTGGTATACTTTTGTCAAAGCCCCAGACTCTCATTCCGTTTCAGCCCCAGTTTTTTAACATTATCAATCAAATTGTTAAACACCCAAATACTTTTTCTTGACACAATTCTAGCCTTGATTTACATCCAAGCTTAACTATGATTTTAGAATAAAATTCCAAGAATGATTTTTATAAAATGTAGTTTTTTGGCTAAAATGTCAAAATTTAGATCTCTTTTATTACTTCAAATTTTTGGGAATTGTTAATTAATCCGTTTGGAGTTCCGCACAGAGTTAGCCCATATATTTGAACATTTAAAGCATCTTGCTGTGCTGATTTGTCCAATATTTTTTGGGCTACGAAGTTTAGAGTGGCACCACTTCCTGTAAAATCATCAATTAATAATATCTTTTTATAATTATGAAATTTTGGAACTACAAATGTAGATTGACTATTTATAATTCTTTCTTGTGGACTGGAGAGAGTTTTTTGGGGAACCAAAATAGGGGTTTGAATTTTTATAATTTCTATTACAGGTAAATTTAGATCCAAAAACCTTTCTAATTCTTTTTGAATTTGAATCTTTCTTGGGACAGTAGGTGGAATAAAGGCGACAGCTTGAATATCAAAAAAATTAATAATCTTATCCACTTGTAAATTAACTTTTAGATCGTCAAATATTTGATACATCATTTTACGGTTTTCATTTAGCTTGCTATAGAAAAGATAGGTGTATGCTTTGGTTTTGCCAAATATTTCTAAAGCCGAAAACTCTAAATAAAATAATTTTGCTAAAAAAACTTGATTTTTGTAAGTATTGTTTAATTTGGAAGTGGCATCAATAATGCCTTGAGAATTTTTATAAAATTCGTATTTAGTATAAATTTGATTAAACTTTTGGGAGTATTCTGTGATATCAAAACCTCTTTGCCCACACCAATAAATAAATGCCTGATATCCAAAAAGCTCTGTTCCATCAGGAAGAATTTGAATAAATTTATCATTGATTAGACTATCAAAATTAGGCTCATCATAGCTTGATAGAGTAGCTGTGAGAAAATTATTTACAAATAGTTGGTAATATACTTTGGGTGGTTTTCCGATTTTTTGGATCTTTTTAGTTTCTACTAGTTTTTTTAGCTGTCTGTGAATGGCTTGAGGCGAGTGGCCGAGATAAATAACCAAATCTTGCACAGTTATTTGCTTTCTTTGTTTTATAAAATCAAGAATTTTATGAGAAGTATCGGTTTTCATTTTTATATGAAATTATAATTTAGTATAAACCATAAATTATAAATTGTCAAGAATAATATGTAATTAAAGCCTCTAATAGCGAAACCTTTTTATTATCCACAAATATTTTAAAAAAGATGATTAAAAAGTCTCTTTCAAAGGGTTTGGGTATAAACACTACATTATAAAAAATTCCTTGTCTGGGATTTAGGGTATAAACAAATAGCTTCGCTATTTAGATTCAAAACCTTAACCAAAACATAATAAAAAAATAAAATAAACAAATAAACAAGCCTAATAGATAAAAAATGTATCGGTAAAATTAAGATTGGCAATTACCAAAAATTTATAATTTACCCCAAGTAGTTTTTCCAAAAAGGTTGAGGTATAGGTTTTTTTAAAAAGTTATTCATAACATCAAAATATTACATACATTCCCATAATTATTTTGCATTTTTTTATCCAAAGTCCATAGTTGATCACAGTCAATTTCTAAACAACTTGCGACTTGTAAAGCATCTTCAAAATCTTTAGTATATATGTTATAAGCAGTTGCAATTATCGTAGAATCAAAGTCAATTAATCCGAATTGATCAAAAAAAATCTTATTAGCCAGTATATCTTTTTTCTCTTTTTCCAAAAAATAATTACAAATATGCAAACTTATATTGGAAATGTATAAATTACCTATTTTATCAACCAAAAATTCCAAACATTTTTCTGACTTATCTCTTGAAAAAAGAATTTCCATCAAGATATTGGTATCCAAAAATATTTTCTTAACTATCATGTTTTTCACCTAACATTTTATGATAACTTTCTTTATAAGAATTTTTATAATCATTTTTGGGGCTTAATTTTCCATTTTGTTGTTGTATATCTTTAATAGTTTTTAAAAAATCACTTTTGTTAGTCTGTTTTTTAACTTTACTTCCACGAGCAATCAAAACCTTAATAATTTCAGCTGTGCTTAATAAAAAGAGGTCTTTTTGAGCTTCATCTATTATTTCTTGTAATTTTTCATCTATAGTTATTCTTACAAAATTAGTTTTTCGTAGTTTTTTCTTTGGTTTTACTTTGGTTTGATTATCTTGCATACTAATTAGTTAGTGTCTTAAAAATACATTAGCTAATTAATTCTGTCAAATATTTTTTGTAATACAACACAAGTATATTTTTAGTTCCATCCCACTCTTAGGATAACCAAATCCTTTGTAGCTGATTTTAAAAAAATCTAAAACCTTAGATTAAGAGTAGGTCTAAATTACAATTTTTGAAATAACTAAAACTTAAAAATGTTTGTTTTAAAAAACAAGTAAGTAAATGGGTTATACAAAGGTCTATATATTTTGACTTCGTATAAAAAAATATTTTGTGATATTAATACGCCTTTACAAGATTAATAAATCGAGTTATAATACAGTATTTATAAAAATGTTGCAAAAACAAAAACAAAAACTTGATATATTCAAGCAAAATTTAAGAGAAAATTGGCAAAGATTGTCGCTTTTTTTAGTTCTAATAGTTATTGCTATTGGAGCTAGCTTTAGTTTGCTTAATTTTGTTCAAAGAAACACCGCTAAAGCTGCTAGTCCAATCGTATCTTCAGTTAGTCCAAGTTCGGGTTTTGTAGGTGGTGGTACATCAGTAACTATCACTGGGGAAAATTTTCAAAATACCTTTAATGGATATGGATGTTATGATTATGGGAGCGGAGATTATGGAAACTCTATTACTTCCTGCCCTATTGAAGTTTATTTTGGAAATAATCAGTGTCAAAGCGTTGTCTATATCTCTTCTACACAACTTACCTGTGTTACTCCAGCAGTCAGTCAAGGAGGCTACGTAAATGTTACTGTCACTAATCCAAATACCTTGAGTGGAACTTTAACTGATGGTTTTAGATATTTCGAACTAACCTTGGATTCGATTAGCCCTAATACTGGATCAATTTATGGAGGTAATCAATTAACAGTTGATGCTAGCGGTTTTGGTTCTACTTATGGAATAAAAACCACTGTCGACTACACCTCAGGCAACGACACAAACACAAAGTTTCTACTTCAACCAAGCTCGTCACCAGCTACAGAGTTTAGTGACAGCTCTGGAAATAATAAAGAGATTAGACTAAATGGTCAGGTTCGTCACGATACTTCTACCGCTCAGTATGGAGCTAGCAGTATTAAGTTTGATGGAAGTGGAGACTATATAGAAACTCCAGATTCTCCCGACTGGGACGTAGGTAGTGGAGACTTTACAATCGATGTCTGGGTCAGAACTGATACTACTTCGGGAGCTGCGGATATTATTAGTCAAAGAGATGCTGTAGGACCTTTCTTAATTTATAGAAGTGGGGCTAGTTATCTATTCTATGCATCTACTAATAACTCTTCTTGGGATGTGGCTAATGGTCAATCCTTAGGTACGGCTCAAGTAGGAGTATGGACACATCTGGCTGTAAGCAGGCAAGGAAATACTTTTAGATTATTCAAAGATGGAACTCAGACAGCTACTTTTAACTCTTCAGCGGTTTTGAAAAATGATAGCTCTAGTTTACAAATAGGAAGAACTTCTAACAACAGTAATTTTTTCTCTGGCAACCTCGATAACATCCGAGTCACCAAAGGACAGGCTTTGTTTACCTCAAACTTTTCTACCTCTTCGCTTAATTATACTCCTACAGCTAATACCAAACTTCTTATCCAATCAGATGTTTCAGATACAAGCTCTCTAACTAATGTAGTAGATGAAAGTAACGGAGCAGATGCTAATGGTGATAAGGTTTTGGGAGATAATCACACTCTTACTTACAATGGAGGGGTAATTAATACTACTTCTGACGCTGCTATCAGTCAAACTGTGGGTGCTAGTAACGATTCTAGTCTTTATTTTGATGGAAGTGGAGACTATATTTCTGCTCCTTTTTCTGAAGACTTTAATTTTGGTTCTGAAGATTTCACCGTAGATTTTTGGATGAATCTAGATTCTACGGCTAACTACCAAGGAGCTATTAACTTTGGAGAAAACAATGGTTGGAATATATTCTTTGGTGGAAGTTATGTCTATTTTTATGGAGACCTAGGTAGTTTACATACTACAGCTAATTATACCAACACTGACGAATGGGGTCACTTTGCTTTTGTACGTTCAGGGAATAGTTTTAAATGGTATAAAAACGGTGCTGAGATTTATTCAACTACAGTTACAGCTTCTATAAATGCTCCTGCTGGTAGTGATCTAAGAATTGGTTATTCTTCTACTTATGGTCATCTCAATGGCCACCTAGACAACATCCGTATCTCCAAAGGCATAGCTCGCTGGACACAAGAATTTGAACCAAAAAGAGATAATTATGGAAATACTTTAACAGATGAAAAAATTAAATTAGCTGTAGACACACAAAAGTTAATAACTGAATCAAAATTAGAATCAGATTGTAGAGATTTAAGAGTAGTAGACAGTGGTCAAAATGAATTACCTTACTGGATAGAAGATAATACTTGTAATACTGCTGAAACTAAAATATGGTTTGAAGCTGCTAACATAAACCCTGGAGAAAATACTTTTTATATAACTTATGGAAACTCTCTACTAACTGATAACCAAGATCCAACTCTAAATCCATACAATGATTCTCTTACCAATACCAATACCAAACTCTTTGTCCAATCAAATACTACCAATGGTTCTACTACCTTTGCAGATTCTTCTATTAACAACAAATCTCCACAACTAGTTAATCAATCAATTCACTCTACAGACCAAAAAGTATTTGGAACTAGTTCTATTTTCTTTGATGGATCTAACGACTATATCAGATGGGATGATCATCCTGATTGGGATTTTGGCTCGCAAGATTTTACCGTAGATCTGTGGGCTTATCATACAGCACTATCTAACTATGAAACCCCAATTTCCTTTCATGACAATTCAGGATGGAATTTCTTTATGAATGATGATACTATCTATTGGTATGGAGACAATGGTAATGATAAAACAGTTTATACCGAAAACTTTTTAAACAAGTGGGTTCATTACGCTGTTACTAGAAAAGATGGAACTATTAGAATCTTTCAAAACGGACATCTCTTAAAAGAATTTCCAGACAATAATCAATTCATGGATGGAGCTTCTTTTCTATATCTTGGTTATGGAAACAATGGTTACTTCAACGGCTATCTTGATCAAGTCAGAGTAACCAAGGGTGAAGCCTTGTGGGAGGGTGATTTTGAGGCACCGCTACAAAACAGAAATGAGTTGAAGATTGGGTATGAGGTGGAGGTAGGATTGAGTTTAGCTATCAATAACAATCTCTGCAGTGATATTCAGATTATAGTTACAGACCAGTTTAGTTGTACAACAAACAGAAATGACACAGCTGGAACTTATGATGTGGTTTTAACTGATATCGCAGGTAATAGTCTAACTTTAAATGACGCTTATACTTATGAAGATACAGAGATCACTGCAGTTACCAACAACGAAGGGTCTGTGGGTGGTGGAGATAATGTAAATATCGCTGGATCTAATTTTGATAATAATTATTACTTACCAGTAACTACTGACTACACCTCAGGCAACGACACAAACACAAAGTTTCTACTTCAACCAAGCTCGTCACCAGCTACAGAGTTTAGTGACAGCTCTGGAAATAATAAAGAGATTAGACTAAATGGTCAGGTTCGTCACGATACTTCTACCGCTCAGTATGGAGCTAGCAGTATTAAGTTTGATGGAAGTGGAGACTATATAGAAACTCCAGATTCTCCCGACTGGGACGTAGGTAGTGGAGACTTTACAATCGATGTCTGGGTCAGAACTGATACTACTTCGGGAGCTGCGGATATTATTAGTCAAAGAGATGCTGTAGGACCTTTCTTAATTTATAGAAGTGGGGCTAGTTATCTATTCTATGCATCTACTAATAACTCTTCTTGGGATGTGGCTAATGGTCAATCCTTAGGTACGGCTCAAGTAGGAGTATGGACACATCTGGCTGTAAGCAGGCAAGGAAATACTTTTAGATTATTCAAAGATGGAACTCAGACAGCTACTTTTAACTCTTCAGCGGTTTTGAAAAATGATAGCTCTAGTTTACAAATAGGAAGAACTTCTAACAACAGTAATTTTTTCTCTGGCAACCTCGATAACATCCGAGTCACCAAAGGACAGGCTTTGTTTACCTCAAACTTTTCTACCTCTTCGCTTAATTATACTCCTACAGCTAATACCAAACTTCTTATCCAATCAGATGTTTCAGATACAAGCTCTCTAACTAATGTAGTAGATGAAAGTAACGGAGCAGATGCTAATGGTGATAAGGTTTTGGGAGATAATCACACTCTTACTTACAATGGAGGGGTAATTAATACTACTTCTGACGCTGCTATCAGTCAAACTGTGGGTGCTAGTAACGATTCTAGTCTTTATTTTGATGGAAGTGGAGACTATATTTCTGCTCCTTTTTCTGAAGACTTTAATTTTGGTTCTGAAGATTTCACCGTAGATTTTTGGATGAATCTAGATTCTACGGCTAACTACCAAGGAGCTATTAACTTTGGAGAAAACAATGGTTGGAATATATTCTTTGGTGGAAGTTATGTCTATTTTTATGGAGACCTAGGTAGTTTACATACTACAGCTAATTATACCAACACTGACGAATGGGGTCACTTTGCTTTTGTACGTTCAGGGAATAGTTTTAAATGGTATAAAAACGGTGCTGAGATTTATTCAACTACAGTTACAGCTTCTATAAATGCTCCTGCTGGTAGTGATCTAAGAATTGGTTATTCTTCTACTTATGGTCATCTCAATGGCCACCTAGACAACATCCGTATCTCCAAAGGCATAGCTCGCTGGACACAAGAATTTGAACCAAAAAGAGATAATTATGGAAATACTTTAACAGATGAAAAAATTAAATTAGCTGTAGACACACAAAAGTTAATAACTGAATCAAAATTAGAATCAGATTGTAGAGATTTAAGAGTAGTAGACAGTGGTCAAAATGAATTACCTTACTGGATAGAAGATAATACTTGTAATACTGCTGAAACTAAAATATGGTTTGAAGCTGCTAACATAAACCCTGGAGAAAATACTTTTTATATAACTTATGGAAACTCTCTACTAACTGATAACCAAGATCCAACTCTAAATCCATACAATGATTCTCTTACCAATACCAATACCAAACTCTTTGTCCAATCAAATACTACCAATGGTTCTACTACCTTTGCAGATTCTTCTATTAACAACAAATCTCCACAACTAGTTAATCAATCAATTCACTCTACAGACCAAAAAGTATTTGGAACTAGTTCTATTTTCTTTGATGGATCTAACGACTATATCAGATGGGATGATCATCCTGATTGGGATTTTGGCTCGCAAGATTTTACCGTAGATCTGTGGGCTTATCATACAGCACTATCTAACTATGAAACCCCAATTTCCTTTCATGACAATTCAGGATGGAATTTCTTTATGAATGATGATACTATCTATTGGTATGGAGACAATGGTAATGATAAAACAGTTTATACCGAAAACTTTTTAAACAAGTGGGTTCATTACGCTGTTACTAGAAAAGATGGAACTATTAGAATCTTTCAAAACGGACATCTCTTAAAAGAATTTCCAGACAATAATCAATTCATGGATGGAGCTTCTTTTCTATATCTTGGTTATGGAAACAATGGTTACTTCAACGGCTATCTTGATCAAGTCAGAGTAACCAAGGGTGAAGCCTTGTGGGAGGGTGATTTTGAGGCGCCGCTTAAGAGTAGGGGTGATATAGAGATTAAATACGGTATTGAGTCGAATCCTTTTGATATTTTATTTGATCAAAGTAAATGTGAAAATACTTCTATTACGAACTCTACTACTATTAATTGTACGACTCCTAGTCATGCATCTGGGTTTGTGGATGTTACTTTAGATAGGTTTTTGGGTCTGGATAAAGTAGTTACCAATGGATTTGAATATTTAGGCCTGGATATTGCTACCATTAATCCAAATCAAGGCCCACAAGGTGGAGGAACTACAGTTACAGTTACAGGCCAAAGCTTTGATCAGACGTATAGACAAAAATCCACAGTAACTTATGACGATGGAAATGATTCTGACACAGTGCTGCTTCTAAATTCGGATACTACAGATGGTTCGACTACCTTTACTGATGATTCAGATGGGGGTAATGGAGGGAGTGGCCATACACTTAATGCTAATAATCAAATACAACATTCTACTAGTGAAAGCAGGTTTGGAGAGTCTAGTATTTATTTTGATAACGCTGATGATTATATTCAAATACCCAACAGTAACGACTTTAATTTATCTGGTGACTTTACTTTAGATGCTTGGATATATTCCACTACAGGCCAAGGGGCAATTATGAGTACACATACAGCTTCAGCTAGCAACGGTTGGTATTGGGGATTACAAAGTAATAAATTAATGATTTATGCTGCTGCCTTTGGTACAACTTACTCAACAAGCCAAGATGTACCACTAAATCAATGGGTTCATGTCTCTACTATCAGGACAGGATCAACACTTAAGCATTTTATAAACGGATCGGAGGTTTTTTCTACGACTGTAAGTACCAACACACTAGATAATGCTAATAATTCTTTATGGCTAGGTAAGGTTAGAAATTCTGATAATACAGTTCATTTTAATATTCAATATAATAATGGTTATATGGACGGTATTCGTATAACCAAAGGTCAAGCACGCTGGACATCTGATTTTATTCCAATGAATCAACCTTACGGACAAGATTTAAATAACTATAAAACCAAATTAACAATTGATACAGCTAGTTTGATTTCTAGTAATAAAATGCAATCAGATTGTCGGGATCTAAGAGTTAGAGATAGTGATGGCTATACGCCTTTGGATTACTTTATTGAAGATGGAACATGCAATACTTCTGAAACCAAAGTCTGGATTCAGCCAGATACGCTTGCTGATGGAGCTAATGATTTTTATATTCATTATGGAAATTCTAATTTAGTAGATGCTCAGTCACCAGAGATATATCCTTATTATGAGTCTTTAAATGATTCAAATACAGTATTGTTTATTGAGTCTAGTAATTCACCTGGATCTACTACTTTTGTAGATAGCTCTAATAGCAAAACTACACACACAATTACACCTACGGGCAATACTCAGCACACAGATAGCCAAAAAATAACTGGAATTTCGAGTATTGATTTTGATGGAAGCGGGGATTATTTGAGTATACCAGACAGCGAAGACTTTACTTTTGGTAGAGATGATTTCACCATTGAAACTTGGATAAGACCTGAATCTTCTGGTAGCTTCGAAATATTTAGTTCGACTAATTCCGGCATCGGATTTTATAGGTTAGCTTGGAACAATGGAAAGTGGGTATGGACTACTCAAGATTTTGATAATAACACCACAAATACAGAAGATTTTTCTGCAAACTTAAACTTAAATCAATGGCAACATATTGTTATTACAAGGTCAGGTAGTCAAAATTACTTTTTTGTAAACGGTATTTTAATAAAAAGTTTTGTTGATTCTAACAGCTTAAACCCCAACGGCGGTATAAGACTTTCTAAACACTGGCATCCATCAGTGAATCAAGTTTGGTTAAACGGTCAAATCGACAACTTCAGAATTGTTAATGGAGAAAATTTATATTCAAATTTCTTTACTCCACCAGCTACAGACGAATTTTATCTAAGTAATTCTACTTCCACTGAAGAGCTATTCAAGCTAGAATTTGACAGTGGAAATGAATGTAGTAGTTACAACTTTGTTTCTAATTCAGAATTTACTTGTGTCACTCCCGCTGGGTCTCAGGTTGGTTTTGTGGATTTAATTGCTACTAATGCTAATACAGAGAATGATATATTACTTGATGGTTTTTTGTACTCTGAAGAGCTAACTCTAACTTCTGTTAACCCTAATCGTGGTCCTGTAACTGGTGGCCAAGAAATAACCATCACTGGTGGAGGATTTGGTGACAGTAACCTATCCGAAATAAATACAGTTACTATTGGTAACTCAGCTTGTAATATAACTAGTTCGACCCCTACCGAAATAATTTGTACAACTACTAGCAACTCTCCTGGTGTTTATGATGTAAGTGTTACTAATCATTTATCAGATAACGAAATTCTTTTGGATGCTTATATTTATCATGAAGAAGTTCAGACTAGCAACCTTCAGGCTTACTATGATGCTAATAACTTCTATTCATATTCTGGAACTGGCCAAACCTTAAAAAATATAATTAATAATAACTTTGAAGGCTTCTTAGGTGATGACAGTCAAACAACCTCTTACAACCCAACTTTTAACAATTCTTCTACTATTAAAAGTTTTGATTTTGATGGTGTAGATAACTTTATTACTACAGGCGTTACTTCTGATTTTTCTAACGATTTTACTATAGATACTTGGTTCAAGAGATCTGCCAATACAGCTATTAATACTGCAGTCCAAGAACTGATAACTATTAAGTCGACAAATTTTGGCGAAGATAAGCTCGTCCTTGGTTTATCTAGTAGCCCAGCAGAAATAGTAGTTAAAGCTGGTTCAGCAGTGTATAACTCAGGCTTTATAGCTAATACTGAATGGCAACAAGCTACAGTTACATACGATTCGGCTAATCAAGAACTTCGTCTATATGTTAACGGAGTACTTCACACTACAGTTTCTTCTTTGATTTTAGATTCTGCAAGCGGAGATAATATTACCATAGGTGGAGGAGGTAACAACAATTTTTTTGAAGGTAGTATTGCTAGTTTTAAGATTTATAATAGCGTACTAACAAGTAATGATATTATATCAAACTTTGATGCAGAAAAAAATATTTATAACTTTAACTCTACTTCTATTAGTGTAAACATTCCAGCTACTTTCAGTCTTCAAAACAAAGAGGTCATGGGGCAAACTCAAACTTCTAATGTTGTTATAGACAATATTAATCTTAGTGATAGAAGAAATGCCTCAACAAATTATACAGTTAGCGTTAGTATTACTGACCTAATCCTCACTACAGATAACTCAGTTAGTATTCCTGCAAGTAACATTTACTTTGACCCAGTAGCCCAAGAAATTGTGACAGGTTCTGGAATTAATAATAACTTAGGAAGTCCTGGATATTTTGATGGTCCTGGAGTACCAAGGAATTTAATAAATAATACTAATTACAACGGTGGAGGTGAGTTTATTTTTAGACCTGATCTGACAGTAGATATACCACCATTTTCTATGAGTGGAAATTATGAGGCAACCTTAACAATTACCATAATTTAATAAATATAAATATAATCCTGTGTGCAATTAGGCATTTTGTATGCTCTAAATTTTCTTAAAAAAATGGCAACCTTGTCAAAAGTCTTGTCCCGTAGCCCAGATTTACAAAATTTTGACCTCATAAAATAAATGTTAATCAACCTAAGAATAAATTTTAAGACATGATTATTTTAGATTTTTTATTCAAAATCAAATACAGACCATTTCCTAATTTTTATTTTTAAATTAGCAAAAAACTCAAACAGTTTCTATACCTATTTCTATATCTAGTTGTATAAACTTTTAGATAGAATTAACTCCTAAAAACTACTTCCTTAGTTGCTAAAAGACAATTATGAAAGTTGAATTGTAACTGGTGTATTTATACCCAAGGCAGGTCGAACTTACTTCAGAGAACCTTAGGATTCTGGACAATAAAAGGTGGGCAAGGTTATAAATGTAAAAGTTGGTAGTGATTTAGGTATAGTTTATCTAAGCTTTTCTAAAACTTTTTGACCTAGTTGATCTAAACAACCTGCTAAAATTAAAGCTTCTATGCTACGCTTATTAAAACTTGAAAATTCACTAATTCTTTCCAAAAAATCATTCATATCTTCAAAGCTACCGTTATTTTCTCTAGTGTTAATAATAAATTTGATAACATCACTGCCTAAGTTTTTAACGCTACTAAGTCCATATCTGATTGTATTATCATCCTCAATAGTAAAATTATCAAAAGATTTATTAATATCTGGAGGTAAAACTCGAATACCTAACTCTGCACACTCAGCTATAGCTTCGGCTATTTTATCTAAATTATTACTTTCACTAGTCATATAGGCAGTCATAAACTCAACTGTATACTCGGCTTTCATATAAGCTGTCCAATAGGCTACAGTTCCGTAACTTGCTGAGTGAGCTTTATTAAATCCATAAGCTCCAAAAGGAACGATCAATGACCAAATGTATTCGGCCGTATCTTTGTTTATTTTAGAATGTTCGATACAGCCTTTGATAAATTTTGTATGTTGTTCGTCTATTACTTTTTGGATTTTTTTCCCCATGCCTTTACGTAGCTTATCAGCTTCACCCCAGTCGTAACCAGCCAAATAAATAGCGGTGTACAAAAGGTCATCTTGATAAACTAAAAGTCCATAACTGGCCTCCATCCAGTTTTTCATTTGTGGTACAATGTAGGTTATTTTTTTTGGTTTTTTCTTTCTTTCTATATATTCCGGAATACTAGCCATAGGTCCAGGACGGTAGAGTGCTACCATAGCCATTAAGTCTTCAACTCGGCTTGGTTCTAGCTCTACTAAATACCTAGTCATAGCTTCTCCAGATAACTGAAAGATACCCATAGTCCTACCTTTAGCTAATAGGTTAAAAGCTTTTTGATTTTTAATATCAATATTTTGCAGGTCTATTTCTTGGTTTCTTCTATTTTCAGCTATTTTAATAGCATTTCCGAGTATTGCTAAATTTGTAATTCCTAGTATATCGAGTTTGATTAATCCAGCTTTTTCGGCAATAACCATATCATACTGAATAACAACAGTTTGATGATCACTGTCCCATTGAATAGGTGCGTAATCTGTAAGATCTGTAGGCGTAATAATAACTCCAGCAGCATGAGAACTAGCATGCCTATAATTACCTTCAATAATCTTGGCAATATCTATTATTCTATGGCTATCTTCATCTTTTTCGTAGGCTTCAGAAACTTCTCTACTTGTCTCAAAAGCGTACTCAAAAGTGGTTTTTCTACCTTGAGGAGCAATTGGAATTAATTTAGATAATTTATCACATTTGGTATAAGATACTCCTAAAACTCTACCAACATCTCTAACGACTGCTCTGGGGAGCATAGTTCCAAAAGTTATAATTTGTGATACCTTCTCTCCACCATAGGCTTCTTTTATATAATTAATTACTTCATCACGCCTATCGTCGGCAAAATCTCCGTCTATATCAGGTGGTGAAGGTCTGTAAGGATTAAGAAATCTTTCAAAAGGCAAGTTATAAATTAATGGATCTAAAACTACAATTTGATTAAGATATCCTACTAAAGAACCTGCGGCCGAGCCTCTAGTATTAGTTACGATTCCGTTTTCTCTACAGAATCTCATAATATCTCCAAAAACTAAAAAGTACTCTGGATACCCTTTGCTAAAAATTATATCTAATTCATATTCAATTCTATCTATATAATCTAGAATAGTTTTGTGTTTTTTGAGGATTATTTCAGATGGGTTTTGACTAAATTTATAGCCAGTGCTATCAGAAACTAAATTTATATTAGTAGTGCTATCTATTGCTGGTTGCTTATTCCAGTAATCTTCAGGATAGGCCAATAGTTTAGAAGTATCTGGGATAATTGTTTTAGAATAAGTAATTAAATCTTCTAATTTTTCATATGTAAATTCTTTTTTCCAGTCTTTGTTAGACTTTTCTTCAGAACTAAACCGACTGATCAGTCCAATATATGTCTCCCACCTTAGACGTTTATCTGAAACTTGACCTGGTTCTAGTTTAAACTTTGGAAAGTAAGCCTCCTGAGCATTATTAGCAAAGTCTATTCTAATCTTTATATCTATTAGTTTTTCTATTTCTTCTGTTTCTAAAGACTCAGGCAGATAGCTATATTCATCCTTTAATGCTTTTATATTAGGTAAGCTAAAATCTCTATCTAGAATTATATCTTTTAATTTTAGCTGGTCCCTTATAGCCAAAACCACTCTAAAAGCTTCTTCTTGATTTTTATCTAAGTATCTTGGAGCAGGGGAAGCGATATATTTTACTCCATGTTTTTTGCATAGTTTTGCTAATTTTTGATTTATCTCTTTTGTATCTTTTGGATTTTCTTCAGATAAATTTTGGGCTAATTCAACTAGTAAATTATCAGTTCTAAAATTCTCGATATATTTGAGTAAAATGTTTTCAGCTTCTCTTAAATTATTTAATCTAATCGAAGTTATTAACTCATGATCATTACCAGCCAAAAGGACAAAAAAACTATCTTTTGAGTAAGAATTATCTAAAAAATTATTTAAATCTTCGAAGTTAATATGGTATTTTGGGTTTTCTTTTTGGGTTCTGGCTATAGATATTAGTTTTAGTAAAGATTTATACCCTTCTTTATTTTTAGCTAAAATTGCTAACTTACTAAAAGATTTATTTCTTAGAGACCTAACTGTAGTACTTGAGTTATTAGGTATTCTCAAAGTAGTGCCTAAGCAAGGTTTGATATTTTGTTTATGGCATTCATCATAAAATTCTATAAAAGCAGAGCCAGTATCTTCATCAGTTAAAGCAATGGTGGTATAACCTTTTTCTTTGGCGTCTTTTATTAAATCAGGTATTTTTGGAATTGCTGAAAGCAAAGAGTGATGAGAATAACTTCTAGCTAAAAACATAGTATTGTAATCATATTAGTAAAACTTTTTTTTTGGCAAATATAGTTTTAAAAAAACTGATACTGTGGTTTTAATCCATTAAATAAAAATTTTAAACTCAAAGAGCAGATTCAAAACTTTAAACAATGTTTGTTATAACCTATAAGAGATGAGTAATAGAAGTCCGATAAACCTTTCTTTATAGCAAATCTTATGTAAATTTTAGTTATATGAGTAAGGTTAGTTTTGATTTAGAAGTATATTTCTTATTTTTAAAAAATTCTTAACAGATATCATGCTTAAAGAATATTAAGGAAAAAGTATAACCGAATAACTTTTATAAAATTAGTTCGACTAGTTGGTTTAATTTTAAGTTTTGACATGTATATAATATTGAAATATACTTTTAGTAAAGTTTTAGTTACTTACAAATCTAGAAATATAGAAAACAAGAGTATGCAAAATAAAAACAAAAATTTGATCAATAGGTTTATATTTATTTTTTTAATATTGCTAATTTTGATTATAGCATTTAGTTATCTAGTTAATCTAATAATTAAAAACTCTAATGATTCGGAGATTAGTTTAAAGTTATTACAAGGCCAAGCTAAAGTATACTCTAAAGATCGAGAAATTGAAATAAAAAATGAATTAAAAGCTACTATTAAACCAGGTGATTCAGTGGAACTAGGTCAAGAATCAACTCTAATTTTAACTTTTAAAGATAGTAAAGCAAAACTTCTTGAAGGCCAAGCTAAGTGGACTTATAAAACTTTTAATAATGATAAGAATCTATATAAATATACTTTAGAAAATATTTTAACTCAGGAAGAGTTTGTCTACCAGACTGAGCATACTGTAAATTCAGGAAGTGCTATGATCCTGGGTCTTAACAGTGATAAAAACAATTCAGAAATTAAAACTAGCGTTTTGGGAGTAAAAGAGTATGAAGTTTTTGATGATAAACAAAAAGAAAAAAAATTCAGAGAACTATTCGATTGTTTAAACAAAAAAGAGTTAAATCTAGAAAATTTAGGCTATTCCAAGCAACTTACTAAATGTAAGAAAGAGTTCGGTTTAATTAGTTTAGAACAACTAGAATAGCACTATATCATTAACTATGTCTCAAAAACTATTTTTAATTTGATTGACTTTTGTTTTATCAGTCTAAAATTTATAGATTTGAGTTATAAAGCAAAATTATTATAATTATGTTTAGGTTAAAATTTTCTATTCAACATTTTTCGTTTCTAATTAGCTTAGGGATAATTATTTTTTTGCTTTTGCAGATTTATTCTTTTGATCTAAAAACCGAAAATATCTGGCTACCAAAAATAGACATGAGTGATGAGATAATAGTTTTAGCTATTGATGAGCCGACTATTGACTACTATAAAAGTTGGCCAGCACCTAGGGCCGATTTTGTGGAAGATTTTAATAAAATATTAAATTATAAGCCTAAAGTTCTTGGTTTTGATATTTTTTTTCAAAAGAGTCAAGATTCTATAGCTGATGCCAAATTAGAAGAACTGCTAGGTAAAAAAAATGTTTTTAGTGTTAAAAGCAGTAATAGCATGAATAGTTTAATACAGTTAGATAAAGAAGCTGTTTCAGCTGATATAGATACTTATCAAGGCTATGTTTATGACTATAAAACACAAATAAATGATGACATTACTATAGCTAGCAGTTTATATAAATATTATACTAACCAGTCGGTTTATAAAAATTTTATACTTAATTCTAATACAAAACTACCTTTAACTATTTCTTTAAAAGACTTATTGCAAAATCCTAATGTAGGATCTATAATAACAAATAAAATAGTTCTAGTAGGTGGAACATCTAGCCTTTTATCTGATTTTTTTAGCTTACCAAAACTTGGTTATGTACCTGGTGTATACGTTCATGCAATTGCTATCAACCAAATGCTAAAGAGCAGTTTTCCTCAACTAGCAGAGCAAAATATATTTGGAAGTGTAGTTTATCAAAGTTTTGTTTATGTAATTTTGATAGCTTTTTGGGAACGTTTTAATAAATATAACTTAGCTGTTATTTTTGTTAATATTGGGCTTATACTTCTAGGTTTTTTCCTAACTTATTATAATTTGTTAAGATTTAGTATTTTTTTATCTACGGTTATATTAACTCTTGGATATTCCATTTTTCATACATTTGTTAATCTAAATAAACAAAAACAAGAATTGAAAAAAGTCCTTCGAGGTCATTTATCACCGTCAGTTTTGACCAAAGTCATGAATAATCCTGAATTAGTTAAACTTGGTGGAGAAAACTATTTTGCTAGCATACTTTTTACTGATATTAGAGGTTTTACTGCATTTAGTGAAAAAACCTCTCCAGACCATGTTGGTAGTTTATTAAATAAAGTATTAGGATTTCAGGCTGATATAGTAATGCAAAATGAAGGGGTTTTGGATAAATATATCGGAGATTCTGTTATGGCTTTTTGGGGGGCTCCTATAAAAACTAAAAATCACGGGTACTATGCTCTTAAAACTGCTTGTGAGATTAGATTAAAACTTGTAGAAATTAATAAAAACTTGGGTACTGATCTGCAACTTGGCAGCGGTATAAACTCTGGTAAGGTTATAGTTGGTAATTTTGGATCCGAAAAAAGATATAATTATACGACCCTTGGTGATGCTGTTAATATCGCATCTAGACTAGAAGGTTTAACAAAAGTATATGGTTCCCCAGTACTTTTAACTAATCATACTATAAAAAATCTAAAACCAGAACAGCTGGAGTTATTTAAAATTCTTGAGATTGACACAATAGTACCAAAAGGTAAATTTGACCCAATTAAAATTTATGAAGTAATTGAATACAAAACCAAAAATAAATGGCAAAAAATTACCACTTTTAATGAATCAATTAAATATTCTAAAGCTTTGAAGTACTATTATAAAGGAGATTTTAAGAAGGCAAGAGAAATATTTAAGACCTTAAAGTCTATTAAATCTAAATTCATGTTAGAAAGAGTAATTTACTTAGAAAATAATAAACCGACTAGTTGGTTAGGTATTTGGCAAATGCAAACAAAATAACTATTGCTTTTTTATAGTAACTTACATTCTTTGGGCTAATCGTTACAATAATTACCTGTTAAGAATTTAGCTTAAATAAGAGGGTTATTTCCTTATGAAGAGCTGAGTTTAGGGTAATAGTAAACGGATTGGGTATAATATTAATCTTTGAAACTGATCCATATTTGTAATCTCTAACCTCAAATAATTTATTCCGTTTATCTGTTCTATCTAAAGGTCTGGTGTTGGTTTTGAGATTTGAAGAGAAAACCTTAGTTTCAGGGTATAAAAATTGGTCATTAACTCCACCTTGACAAAAAGCTTAGATATAAAGGATTATTATAAATAAGTTTAAACCAAGATCTAATAAAAGATTTAAATGATCACCTACCTAAAAAAATTATTTTCAGAAAATAAAAAATATATAAAAAGTGATGTTTTGTCAGGCATAACTGTTGCTTTGGCTCTCATCCCTGAGGCGGTGGCTTTTGCTTTTGTAGCTGGAGTAACTCCACTACTTAGTTTGCAAACTGCAATTATGATGGCATTAGTAGCTGCGATTTTTACTGGTCGCCCTGGTATGATCAGCTCTTCCACGGCGGCGATTGCGGTAGTTTTTGGCCCATTGATTACTAATTATGGGCTAGAGTATTTGTATGCTACAGTTATTTTGATGGGGATTATCCAAATAATTTTACATCTGATAAACCTGGGTAAATATACCAGCATTATTCCTCATTCGGTAGTTTTGGGTTTTTTGAATGGACTGGCTATTTTAATTTTTATTTCTCAAATAAATCAGTTCAAATCTATCCAAATTATTGACGGTCAGAGAATCACCAATTGGTTGCCACTAACAGATTTGCTAGTTATGTCGATTTTTGTGGCAATTACCATGGCCATAGTGCATTTTTTCCCCAAAATTACCAAGGCTGTCCCTTCCACTTTGGTGGCTATCGTAACGGTTACCATTCTTTCGGTTTTGCTAAGTTATTTTGGAATTTACGAATTAATTACCGTTTCAGATTATGCTGGAGAAGCTTTGCGAGGAGAATTGCCTAAATTCGGCATTCCAAATGTGCCTTTTACTTTTGAAACCCTGCAAGTTATCTTCCCATTTGCTTTGATTGGTGGATTAGTTGGCTTGACTGAAGCGGCTTTAACTGGGGAAGTTTTGGATGAAATGACCAACACCAAAGGAAAAATGAACAAAGAATTTTTTGCTCAAGGAATTGCTAATTTTGTAAACGGATTATTTGGTGGAATGGGAGGTGATGCTATGGTTGGTCAATCCATCATTAATGTAAAATCCGGAGGACGAACCAGATTTTCAAGTTTTGTAGCTGGAGCTGGTTTAATGGCGATGCTTTTCTTTGCCGCCCCGTTTGTAAATGCCATGCCGCTGGCTAGTTTGGTTGGGGTTATGTTTATGGTGGTGATTTCTACTTTTAGATGGGAAACTTTGAAGTTTAAAGGTAAAATTCCTAATCAAGAGATTTTCATTATTTTAGCTGTTACTGCTTTGACTATTTTTACAGATCTGGCCACCGCTGTGATTGCGGGAATTGTTCTATCAACTGTGATTTTTGCTTGGGAAAAAGGTAAGGCTTTGGAGGTGAAAGTTATTGAAAAGAAAAATCAAAAAACTTACAAAATCAACGGAATTATCTTTTTTGGTTCTACTATTCAATTTAAAGAATTGTTTGATCCTGAAAACGATCCTAAAAATACCTTTTTAGACCTTAAATATGCTAAAGTAATGGACATGTCAGCTATCGAAATAATCAATGTAATGTCCACAAAGTATGCCAACCTTGGCAAAAAACTAACCATCACCAGACCTAATGAGAATTGTAAAATGCTACTAAAAAATGCTGAGAATTTGACTGATATTAATATAGATGAAGGCTTGGATCCGACGGACTAAAAATTATCTTTGATAGTTTAATTTGATTTTTTCATATAACCATTAAATTTAGATAATCTTCTTCTAGTCGTACCTCATAGGTCGCCCGAATCAAGTCCGGTCTGCACTTGGGGTTGAAAATGACCAAAAAGATTCTACACCGTTTACAGTAACAACATAACCTTCTTCTCCTTTAAGAACAAACTCATTTTTTCCATGATTGGCTCTAAATAGTTTATCATAACCTATAGCTACTAAACCATCATAACTTCTCCAAGAATCAGAATTTACAGTAGCTTTAAATTCAGCTCTTCTTTTACTCCCTTCCCACTCCTAGAGTTAATATATGCTTGAGGGTGTTGTTGATTTGTTTAGGAGTTTGTAGT
>CAZVWQ010000016.1:0-33927 GCA_964631275.1 uncultured Candidatus Saccharibacteria bacterium
GAGGGGACAGGGGACGACCCAGCTTCCGACTCGGTTCTCCTAGCGATCCTACGCGACCGTCAGCGAGTTCTAGAATACTTACTAGCTAACGGGTATATACTGATCTGCGAACGCGCCTTCTAATAAGGCTAATCCAGCAACAGTTGAGCAATTTCCGCTCCTGTTGCCTTTCTTCCATAATTCCAGCCCTAAAGGCTGGTTTTTTGTGTCCATAAGATACTAATCTTAGTTAAACACTTTGAAGCCTAATTTCTTGATTGATATACCAGTTACACTTGCAACTTTCACAATTACCTGCCGTGCACCCTAAGGTCGGCTGGTACAAGCCCAGCCTACACTGGGAATTTAACAACCAAACAAGTAGCTTGTTTACGAGCTAATTTACGTGAAAGTTTTTTGCAAGTTAACATGGGTTTGAGTATAATAGACTTAGACATTTTCAATTTTGCGTTTTGAATTTTGCGTTTTCAACTAAATTTTTAACTAAAACAGAATCATGGAAGGCAAGAGCCTTCCGCTACACAATTATACATTTCAACTTTGTACTTTGAACTTTACGCCTCCCTAATGCTCCTTCTGCTTGTTTTCTATTTCCCTGACTCCATCTAGATTGTGATTAACCGCCGCTCTGACAGTCTCCAGAAAATCATCTCCATGCTTATCTGTCATAAATTCAAAACCTTTACCGACTGTATGAATTTTGATAACAAATTTTTTATCTTCGTGAGAATGATAATCCAAAACTACATCAATAGCATCAAATATTAAGTTTTGAAATTCGAACATACTTTCTAGTTTTTTGATTTCTTCTAGGGCAAAATTAACTGTCTGCTCAGGAAATATGTCTCTAATATCATTAAGAAAGGCTAGTTGAATTTTTTGGTGTAAATCTTGCATAATAAAATAATATTTGAAAAGTTGAAAATTAACTGAAAAAAATTTTTTTAGAAATTATTGCTGGTTTAGAGGATTTGGTTTTTGGTTTTTCTATTTGACTAATATACCATCCAGAATCGTCATTTAGAGTAATATATCTTTTTTCTTGATCTCTATAAAACTTATCGTAATTTTGCTGATACGTCAATTGTATGTTTTGAGTTTCGACTACCGAGTAGATTGTATTATCATGATATGTAGAGTTATCATAGTCAGTAATTTGCTCATCTGTCAATTCTGAATACAATAATTGCAAGTTATTTAGAATATCCAAAATATCCAAATCTAGCTCTTTTACTGGCAGGCCGATCTTTTTGGCTTCACGTATGGTGATAGGATAACTGTGAGCTGGATAATCATAATTCAAGTGATTGGTAATCGATTCGACTTTTTTGATGTCTTTGAGGTGATAAGATAGGATTTCTTTACAAATTCTAACGGACAGACTACTATAACGATCAACAGCTCCAAAGACCATAGGATGAATATATTCGTATAAGTATTTGTAAGGATTTTCAAAATCTGAGCCTTCTTTTAATTCTTTAGAATTTTTTTTATTATAGCCAAAGGCTGGATCTTTTTCTGAAGTAGACTTAAATTTTTCTTTTTGGTCAAAGGTTTCTTTATCAGCTTCTTTCCATAATTTGAGAACTCTCCATAGCTCATCAAGAGAAACCGGTACTTTTGAGTCTAGTTTATCAGTAGGAGACAAGGGATGTGTCAATGAGCTATCCACTGGAGACAGGCTGGATAAAGGTCCCATGTAAATTTCGTCGCAACCAAGAGCTAGCATTGTAGCTGCCGAGGCACACTCAGCTGGAGCTAATAAAATAACTTTGTCGGCAAAAGACCTAAGAAGGTTGATTATTCTCAGACTAACCATCCCCTGCCCGCCATTGGAACGAACATAAATCGCAAGTTTGTCAATTTTACCTAGATTCTTAAGTACTTCCAAAATCGCATACAAATCCTGACCCCAGATATTACCAGATGGAGGCTTAAAATAGGACATCACTGGACAGCCCATAGCCTCACTTAGTTTTTTTAATTCAGCTTGAGTTTGAAGCATTACTACTGGTGGCTTTTTGATTTCTATGGCTTTAGTTTTTTTACTGGTAGTTTTTTTTGGCATCTCTTTTGGTTTGAATTAATCTTTTAGTTTGGTCAAACGAAGGCAGGTTGTAGGTAATACTATACCAAATCCAATATCAACTTTTATATCTTGAATTTTTAGACAAACCCTCTGTCAACTACGCTTACACCTCCCGCCTGGGTTCTCTTGAGAGCTGTGTTCGAAAAGGGTGGGTGTCAGGCATGAACTAAATGAAATCTAAATTTTGGTGATGAACTTAGTATAACTACTGCTTTATAAACTTTATAAACTAAATTTACTTGACACCTGAGGTTTCAAATTTAATATTTGTTTTATGTTTAACCATCTCGCCATAGACTGGGGACTTTTTCGTAGTGGTTTAGCTTTTGGTAATCCAGTTACCGGACTTGTAATCCCCTACAACCAAGATCTAGCTACAGATAATCTTTTGCAAATTTTAGATAAAGAAATTCAATCTCGTGGCATTCAAACCATTGTCCTAGGCATCCCAACTAACTTTAGATTACAAAAGACTGAAATCACAGATAAAGTCGAAGAGTTTAAAAATACTTTAATAAAAACTTTTCCAAATCTAAAAGTCAAAACTATCAACGAACGTGGAACCACCAAACAAGCAATTAACTCTCATCAACTTAAAAAAAATAAATCCCAAATAAATCATCTTTCAGCTGCTAGCATCTTAACAGAATACTTTAGGTTGCAATCTATGACTAACATAAAAGTTTTAAAAAAATAATAGTTTATCTAAAAAACTCTTTAAAAAGGTTTAAAAAAGTTAAACATAGCATTTGTGCGAAAGCTGTCTTTAAATGAATTTTTAAAAAATTGTTTTAATAAAAAAATATTTATTAACCCTGCCTTCTTTTCCGTCTGCCTCATAAGAATAAATTATTTCTAAATTGTTTTCTTCACAGAGTTGTTGGATTTCTTTATCATCATAGTGTCGGCAATATCTAATTGACCTCTGACCTCTATTCCAATCCAAAAAATAGTCATTTTGATCTAAAAGATCTACTTTTATATTGTATTTTGTCAAAATTTTATTCAAAAGAGGGTCGTTATTTTTTAGAATTCTTTTTTTTGTACTATCAAAATTTATAAATTGCCAGCTACTAAAAATTATTAAACTATTTTGACCGACTAGTCGGTTTATTTTTTGAAAAAAATGTTTACCAAAGTCGTATGGTAAATGATGTATAACTCCAAAAAAAACTATCAACTCAAATTTTACAGAATGTAGTTTTTTAATAAAGTCTGAGATAAAAATATCTTCAAGCCAAAAATTAACTTCCTCAGAAGCATACCTTTTTTTAGCCAAATTTATTAAATTTTTATCAGAATCTAAACCATAATAAATTATTTTTTGATCAAGTTGATTACTTAAAAACTCATAAAATCTACCGTTGCCACAACCTAAATCTAAAATTTTAATTTCTTTACTTTTTTGTCTAAGTTTTTTGAAAGCTTTAGTCTCCAAAATATTACTCCAGCCATCCCAATAATATCTCCTAGAAGAGTCAAAGTAATCAGATATTTGGCTATAAAAATCTTTATTTAGTTTGTTTAATTCTTCAGCTTGAGTCATTATTAGATTATTAAATAAATCTATTTTGGTTTATAGATAAACTTTTTATATATCCAAGCCATATATGGTGTAGATATTTTGTATATTCTGAATTTCTCTAAAGTCAAAAACTTGTCTAAATTTAGGTAAAAAATTGCTATAAAAAGTAAGACTAATTGTATATTGATAAAAAAGTGTCTAAGGATTGTTTTATGCAAACTAAAACTTAAAAACTAAAAAATCAAATTGAATACGGGTTTATATTTAACCATTTTTTAATATACAACTCTTTAGAAATTGAGAATTGAGCTTGTCTAACTCTAATTAATCTTATAACTTTTTGGGACTTTAGCTCACATATTCTCCTAATTTGATTTTGCCTACCTTCAGTCAATAAAAATTTATACCATATTTGCTTGGAATTAAGCTTTAGATAGCTATATTTATCAAAATCTTCAAAAAGAGTTACTTTTACTGGGTTCAAATTATAGTTATCTAAGTTTATTCCTTTATATAAATGTTCTATAAACTCTTTATCTAGTTCTGAACTCAAAGCAACTAAATATTCTTTCGGGTGTCCATTTTTTGGATGAGTTAAACTCTGAATCAAGTTTCCATCTTCTGACATTACTATTAAGCCTTCTGACATATAGTCTAGCCTGCCGGCTGGCTTTAAAGAAAAAAAAGATGTTGGTAAAAAATCATATATAGTTTTTCTTTTTTCTGGGTCGCTTCTGGTAGTCAAGCAAAATACAGGCTTATAAAAAAGTATAGTAGAGCTTTCTTTTTTTATGCTAATCTTGATCCAAGAGTTATTCTTTAGAACTTCAACTACGGAGTCAGAATTTATTTTATCGAATAATTGAGCTTTTTGGCCGTCCAATCTAACTTTACTTTGTTGTATTATTTCATCTCCTTGCCTTCTTGATATTCCTAAATTTTTTGCCAAAAACTGATTAATTCTCATGTAGATAAACAACCAAACTTAGCTACGAATGTCAATAATTTAAATATATGTACTTTTTAAAATGTTTGTTTTGTTATTCAGTTAACTTAAAATTATCTTCAGGAAAAACTTTTTTCTTATGGGGTAAAGTAATTTTAGAAGGTGTGTTTAATTATACTCACCGCAAAGCAAATTTTAGTTTTTTAGAAGTTTAGATTTCCGTTTTTAGTTTTATCTAATTAGTATCAAAAAGTAATTTTAAAAAATTAAAAAAGTCCTGATTTAGATTAATTTGAGTATGAATTAAATACAGGGGTTTTTATTTAAGTTTGTAAGTAAAAAGATAGTTGACAATTTTAACCTTTAAAAGAATTAACTTTGATAATAATTTTATTACATAGTTAGTCTATATCTATAATTAAACTATTATGATTTAAGGTTTTTAAAACTAGGCTTAATATTATACTTGCCTAAATTTAGTGTAGTGTAATACCTACCTATAGCCAATCCATATACGACTTAAATATTTTAGATCTTCAAAATTATTTTAAAAGTAGGCTCAGAATGATAACTTATCTAATTATCTAAATATAGATTTCACAAAATTAATCATGTCTCAAAACCTATTTTTACTGCTGATTAATATCTATTTATAGGATCAAAATTTTGTAAACCTGGGCTATGGGACAAAACTATTGATCAAAAAACACTGTTTATAAACTTACCTAATCTTAAAAACATTAAGTATAGTATCCTGAAAAACTAATATAATAAAACATTTATATTAATAAAAATTCATATAACTAAATGTCAAAAAGTCCTGATTTAAGTATTACTAAATATAAACTATTTGAATCAATAACTTCCTCTCTTTTGTTAGGTTTTTTAATTTTTTCTACATTGTATTCATATAAAGGAGGTCTCAGTGGTAAATTAGAAATTGGAGTATTCATTGTAATTACCGTACTATCAATTACGATAACTATTATAAGCTCATTAGCAAGAGCTAAGTTTTCTGATTTTAAATGGCTAGGTATATATGCATTATGCATAAATGTTACAGTTTTTCTAAAAAATTTTAACTTAAGTTTTTTCCCAAAAAATCAATTAGCTATAGTTATTTTAGGTGGGGTTAACTCTGACGGAGCTTTTTCTTTTATTGTTATTCCTATTTTTATAATTTTGTTAACTCTACTAATTACCAATTATATTCTTAAAGTAATTAAGAATTATTCTGAACTTAGTTGGATGAAAGCTACTTTAAACATCCTAATTAGCCTTAAGTTTAATTTATTTTTTTCTATTAGCCTGTCTTTAATTTATAGTCTTTTGACACTTCTTTCTCATCACTCTTTTAAGACTCATGTATATGATTTTGGCATTTTTGATCAGGCAATATTTATGTTATCTCGTTTTAGGATACCAGCCTCTACAACTAGACAATTTACTAATTTGTTTTATGACCATCAGCATTTTAGCTTAATTACTTTAACACCTTTATATTGGTTAAATAAAGGTTTTAACGGCAACCTTTTAATTTTTCTGACACCTTTTTTGTTAATTACCTTTCCAAGTATAATTTTACATCGAGCTTTTTACCAAATTTCTAAGTTCAAAATTAATTTAGCTCAAAATTTAGAAGAGCAAAAATTTTATTGGATCATTGGCTTAACTTCTTTTTTATTATGGCAGCATCCATTTACTCAATCTGCAGTTGCCTTCTTTTTTCATGAAAAATATTTATTTCCTTTGTTTTTTAGTAGTTTAGTTTATTTTATAATCAAATTCATAATTAAACCTAAATTAATCTATTTATATCTTACTGTTTTATTTAACTTACTTTGGCTAGCTACTAAGGAGTACCAGTGGATATTTGCTTTTGTCTTTTGGTTGCAACTAGCAGTCTTGTTTTATATAGCTATTAAATTTTCTTGGTGGAAAAAAACCCAAGAAGTAATTAAAAAATATATTATATTATTATCTTCTAATAGCCTTTTAAGTCTTTTATACGGTGTATTTTTTTTGCGATGGTTTACTAGCCAAAACCAATATGCTAATGATTATAGTAATATCTATAGTCCTACAATTTCAGCTATCAAGAATTTTCTGCAAACAGGTAATTTTTTACAACTTATTGAAAATCTTCAATTATTTCAAGATGTTAACAAATACTTATACCAAAACTTTTTAGTCTATGATTTAATTGGATTTTTTGCATTACCACTAAACATAGCTGGAAATTATGCCCAAAGAGCTTTAGCTTCTGGCTATTCTTTTAAAAATCCTATTTTTCATTATGGTGTGGATGTTCCGATTTATACTGTGGTAGGTGTTTTGGTTATTTATTTATATCTTCTTTTTAAACAAAAAAATAAATTAGCTTTAGGTTATATTGTATTTACTTTTTTTATATATATTTTTGGCTTTATGTCATTGTTAGGTTGGAATAGAGTTTTTTATTTGTACCCAAAAAGTCCAAATATTATTCGAGAGTATATTCAATCTAGCTCTGAAAGAAAAAATTTTTGGATAATAGTTAAAAAAATCCCGCCAGAAGCCTCATTAGTCTCGTCACCTAATTACGCTACTCACCTTACTGCTCGTACTAAAGTAGCAAATTATCCAGTACTACACGACTTTCCTGATGATTATCCAGGTAAAAATCATCTAGAAACTTTTGAGTATTGGCTTTTACCAAAGCACTTAGAAGGTGATAAAGGTCAATTGTATCGTGATAAAATCGACGAATTAAAAACAAATAATTATTCCACGATAGAAGAAAATTCTTACCAAATTTTGTTAAAAAAATAATAAAAAAATTAATATGGACCTACCCCAGACGCTCAAAAAAAAATTTGTTATACTAGAAACCTTGTTGTTGTTTTTGATTATATTTATACAACATAGATTTTGGTTATACACTGGCATTTACAAAAATCCAGGATCTACCATGGGTACTAGAGGAGATGCTTATTATAATTTGGGTATATTTTTACAAAATACCTTAAACTTTACTACAGGTGATTTTTATTCTTTAGAGGGAGATCATTATGCTTTATACCAAGGGATACTAGGAGCAACTGCTCATAATTTTGCGGCTAGTGCGATCTTTGGATTTGTATATATTTTTATCAAAAATCCGATTTTAATTTTTAATTTAATTTTTTTTGGAAATATATTTTTAACTCAGATAGGAATTTTTACTTTGGTTAAATATTATACCAAAAACCCAATAATTAGTCTTAGTGCAGCTTTTTTGTTTCCTTTGAGCGAGGCTGTAAAAACTTTTTACGTAGGCCACATACATGCTAGCTACTATTGGGCTTTACCCTTCTTGACTCTCTTTTTAGAGAAATTCTTTGAGAAAAAATCTGAACTAGAATCAGACAAAGATTCACCATATAAAACTAAACCTTCTGAAGAAACTTCAAAAAATAGATTTCTTAATTTACTTAAAAAAACTTATCAACAGGCCTTAAAAATATTTAAGACTATTAAAAATAACCTGAATTCCAAAGATATTTGGCTATTGTTAGGTATAGCTATTACTGGTATCTGGCTATTATTTGCCGAGTGGCACGTAATGATTTTTAGCTCTTTATGGTTAATTGTTTGGTTAATATTCAAGCTAAATTTTTTTTGGAAAGAAAAAAAGGTTATCTGGCCACGGTTAGTTAGTGTAGGTATTATTGTCTTTTTTGCTATAGCTATGCTGGCACCACTAGCCATGGCTTACGTTGAGTCTAGTAAAATCTTTAATACTACCCGTACCTTGTCTAATGTAGCTGCTACTAACTTTTCAACAGAAGAATTTTATGGTAACCGGTTTGTTTTGACTCCTACGCTACAAACACTCAAATCCTTTACAAAAGACCCAGCTACGATTGATTCTTTTAACCAAGCTATTAACACAGTTAACAAATCAGATTCGTCTTACCCAGATTTGATCTCGAACTTAACTTTTTGGATTAGTGTGCTTGTTTATTTACCCTGGTTAATCATACTAATCATTAAAAGAGGCGATTATTATCCGAGAGAATTTCTTTTTTTAAATATTTTTTTGTTATCAGCCTTGATAGCCTTAGGTCCAGTTATAAAAATCGGAGGAAGGAATTTTGAACAAGTTCTTTTGCCGCACTTTTTTTTATATAATTTGTATTTCCCTTTATCAGCTATCAGAGCCATATGGCGGGTAAGTATCGTAGGTTATATCGCAGTTCTTATATTTTGGTCTTTGATTCTAAATAAAATCTATGAATTTTTAAAATCGAAGCTAGAACAAGATTCCAAGTGGCAAGAATTACCCAAAATTACCAAGCGTTTACTTACCCATTCGGCATTAATATTTTGTCTAATAGTATTTCTTAGTTTTTCTGTCATCATAAATGCTGGTTGGAGAGGTAAAGCTTTACCTGCCTACGAAGCTAACACTTTCTTATTCGATAATTTTGCCAAAGATAATTCTACAAAAAGAACAAAACAAGTATTTATTTGGAGTGATAGATTTATTCGTAGCGAAGAAAATAGTTATTTTGCTTACCAAATTTCTCTACATAATTTGAAGCGTGGCTTTAAAGAAATAGAGTGGACTTCAGGCGGAGTGGCTGGTGTCTTGCCTGCCGATACCCAAGTTCTAGAAACCATGGTCAGACAAAATAAATATACCAACTTGGCTGTTAGTGCCTTAGCTGGAAAAAAAGTTGATTTGATTGTTCAGGATAAAGAGTTTCTAAAAGGAGAAGCACAAAAACAAGAAAATATTGCCCAAGAATTATCTAATTTTTATGATTTAAACGTAGAAAATGAAGAGTTTATAATCTGGAAACTAAAGCCACAATTAGAACTCTCTCAAGTTACAAATAGTTGGAAAGATCTAAATTATTTTGCAACCTTATCAAAAACTCAAATTAAAAATGGTGACTGGCAGCTATTATTAAACATAGAAAATTCAACAGACAAAATTTATGTTAACCCTGAGGCTGTTGGTTTAACCCAGTTTAGCTGGCAATTCTGGCGTGACGATAAACTTGTCAACCAAATAGATGAAAAAATGGGTGAAGTGGCAATATTATTTCCTAATCAAGGTATGAGTTTTCCAGTTAAAATAAAACCGAAACTCTTAGACACAGGTCAAATAACCCTGAAATTAATCAAGGAAGATAAAAAAATTTTTGAAACAGAAGTTGAAGTTTTAAAAAACTCTGAATATCAAAAAAAGCTCAAAAAAGCTCAAACTGAAAATCTAAAAGTTACAGATACTTCTAAAAATTTTAATAACTATTCACAATTTAAAGGTTTGACTTCAGTCCCTGTAAAAATTTCATTTAGGGTAGAACAAGGCGTGATTCAAAATCATCCACAAAAACTACCGATATCTGCTAATATTAAGGTTGTCTCTCAATTTTATAAGCAAGAATCTGAAGATTACGAGTCTTATGGTGGTTTTACTAAAGGGTTTGGTCAACCGCACTGTCGATTAAGTGGCAATTATTTTGCCGAAGATGTTTTAAATACTTGGTGCTCACAACACCTACCTTATGATCAAAAATATAACTTTGTAGGACATCAGCTTAAGAATAGGTTTTGAGACATGATTATTCTATTGTTTTTTAAATTAAAGTCTAAAAAAAGTACCAATTCAACTAAAATAATTTTTGTATATTCTAAATGAAAGGATGGTTATTTTTAACTTATTTTGAGACAAAACTAATAAACCTATTGTACTGGTACAAATAATATTATCAAGCCAACAATTGTGCTAGATAAAAGAACTACTATCAAGCCAATTACGGCGTTCACTAAAGCAGTTCTTCCTTTATTAAACTTTTCGGGATCACCTTGAGCTGTAATCATATAATATCCGCCAAGAATTATAAAGAAAACTGTAACTACCGTAGAAACAGGAATTAAAATATTAATCAGAAAAGCTTGAATAAAAGAAACAATAGGCTGGTTATTAATTTGTAACTCACCCTCTTGACTACCAGTAAAAACATTCTCAATAGTATTTGCTATAGGAAAAGCAATCAAAACCACAACTAACCCAATTGCTCCATTACGAATTGTACTTAACCCGTCAGCTTTAGACTCTGGAAGACTGCTAAACATATACTGATAGCCACCCCAGATTATAACAATTACAGCTACTACACTAGCTAACGGGAACAAAATATTATCTCTAATATTGGCTAATAAATTTTCTATTGGTGCGGAGTCCAAATTTCCTCCTTCTTGAATGACTCCACCTTCTCCAGCTACTAAACCAGCAATAAAAGGAGCTAAGTTAATTATAGCTAAGCCAATTACTCCAGCCAAGATTGCATTTTTACCATCACCAACACCTTCAGATATTCCACTAAAGAAATATTTATACCCACCATACATAATCACAAGCACAGCTAAAATATTACCCAAAGCCACAGCAAAAGTTTGGATAGATTCTAATAAAGGTGTTTGCCCATCACAGCCAGGAGCGTTCTCAAATAAACAAGTAGTTCCAAAAATATTCAAATCTTGAATATCCTGAGCCTGAACTTGAATTCTAGCTAGACCTAATAAACTAATAAAAAATAAACTAGCAAGAATTAACTTTTGCAAGAATTGACTAAACATATGCTAAAAAGTAAAAAAGTCTTTAATGTCAGTATTCAAAATAGCTTCATTAGCCCCAAGTAAAGACAAAATAATGAATAAGCCCATATAAAAACCAACTATCGTAACCAAACCTAAAACTGAGTTTCTCATTAATTCTTTGGCTTTTTGGATTTCACCTTCACCAAAAATACCTCCCCACGTCCACTGTAAACCAGCAAAAATAACTACAGGTGTAATCAAATAAAACATTAAACTAACAACAAAACCATAAAGCCTGAGGCCGATATCAGGCAGTAAGGCTGGTGATAAAGCCACTACCTGACCGCCTTGCTGACCACAACCTTCGGGAATAATTGGCAAAAATTCACCCGGGGAAACAAACTGCCACCACTTTACAGTTTTTTTTTGTACTTCACATTCGGCGGGCTTAAACTGAGCAGCAGGATAAACAGGTATCAAAAAACTAAACATCAACCCTAAAAACAAGGTCACTCTTAAGAAAGAAACAAGTTTATCTTTGAGCATTTTATTTATTTTTTTTGTTTTTAATTAATTAAATAGTTGTCTCGTTTCATGATTTAAATTTGTAAAATTTTAGACAAAAATCTTACCTTATACTTCACAAAATATCTATTTTTTGTTTCTTTTGTAAGTAGCAATACTAAATTGTAAAACTACTATTTTATTTAATGAAAAAAATTAAAGATTTTTAAAAGATTTTGAGATAAAAATTATTTTAGACTTTTATAAATATCTCACGCTTAAATTTAAACAATTTATAAAATAAGACTTAAAAAAATGTAAAAGTATCTAAATCATATACGAAGTCAGCTAAGTATGAGTTTATAATACTAATACTAAAATCAATAAATTAGAACTTTTTGAATTTTTAAATACCTATTTTAATGCTGATTAAACCTAACTGAAACCAAAAACTTAGATTATAAAACTGAAATTTTGGCTTGTATGGAGTTAGGCTTGTTTCATAATCAATTGAGACTAGGGATAAACTTAATTGAAATTATAAGTCATTTTATGTGTTTTTATACCCTTTGGCTAGTTTTACAGAATTGCTGTTAAGAATTTAGCTTAAATAAGGGGTTTGTTTACTTATGAAGAGCTAAATTAGGGTAATGATAAACGAACTGGGTTAGGATTCAAAAATGTAAATTTTGAAATTGAATTAAATATAAATTATACCCAAGCTCACATTAAATTTTAAAAATAAAAATGTCTGGGTTAAATCTAAGATAGCTTTTAGGTTGTGTTTAAATATCATAAATAATATGAGTTAACTTATTTTGAGGTATTTTTATAAAAAAGTCAAAAAAATAGGCAAAATTTTATACTAAATAATATACAGGCTCTAGTTATAGACACTTTATACGACTTAGACATTTTGGACATTCTAAGCTTACTTTATAAAGCTTCTGCACTTCTGCAAAAAATCAATTTTGCTGCTAAATTTAAGTATTTTATGGTAAAACTCATATATTTAATATTTTTCTTAGAAAATTATAAAAGTTTATAGAAATTGATACGAAAATGGGTATAAAAGTTTAATAGTCTTGTCCCATAACTCAGATTTACAAAATTTTAATCATATGAAATAGGCATTAATCAGCTTAAGAATAGTTTTTGAGACATGGTTAATGTGCAATGACTATATTTACTTTTTATTTTAAAATAAACAAAAATAGATTATTTTTAGTAATGGAAGGCTTAATTTTTATTTACTATTTTGCCATTTTTTTGTAACTTCCACAATAGGAGCTAAAAGATCAGTCTGAAAAACATTTTCTTGTTTGTTAAGAAAAGCCAAAATTCTTTCGAAGCCCATGCCAGTATCGACGTTTTTGTTTTTTAAAGGTTTTAAGTTCGTAGGCTTGCCGTTTTGGTCAGGTTCACCTTCATACTCCATAAATACGTTATTCCAAATTTCTACCAAGTTGTTATCAATGAATTCTTCAGCTTCAGGTGGAGTCATATTTTTTAGAATTGTATTTACAAAATCCAAAGGTATTTCATCTTGTAGATAAAAAATTTCTGTATCACCTCCGCAAGGACCTCTATAAGGTAATCCCCACCAATTTTCCTTGATTCCTTTGCGAGTAATTCTGGTTAGCTTAAAATCTTTCATGTTTTCTAAACTACCAAAATCAACTTCATCTCCAAGGCTTGGTTCAATATTTAGTTTTTTGAATTCTTCAGTCCAAACTTTAACACTTTCCTCATCTGCTGGGGCTTGGTTAGTACCCTGAAATGTAGTCACAAAAATTCTTTGCGGATCTAAATTTAACCACTTAGAACTAGTTAAAAATTCTAAACTCCACTTAATTGAATCTTCTTTAAAATAATCTCCAATGCTCCAGTTTCCAAGCATTTCAAAAAAAGTACAGTGCCTATTATCTCCCACTTCATCAATATCGCCAGTGCGTACACATTTTTGAGAATTAGCTAGCCGATTTCCATTAGGATGCTCCTGAATTCCCATAAGATAAGGAACTAAAGGTTGCATTCCAGAATTAATAAAAAGTACCGTAGGATCTTCTTTTGGTACTAAAGAGGCTGAAGGTAAAATCGCATGGCCTTTGGAGGACATAAAATCAAAAAAAAGCTGTCTTAATTGTTTTGAAGTATACATATCTAGCTTGCTAATAAAAAATAAATTTAATTAATTTTGTCTTATTAATTATTGTTTAACAAATTAAAAAATATCCTATTTTTTGTCTATTAGTTGTGCCTTATACCTCGTAAAATATCTTTATTTTATCTATTCCATTAATAAAATACTAATTTTATATATACTTAAACCCGTTTCATTTTATAAACAAACCTAGCTTAAGTTTTAATTAAAAAGCTTATTCTTAATCTAAAAGTAAAAACTAGTATGAGTTTGGGTATAGTTGAAAATAAAAACTCAAAAATTAGACTAGCTGAATAACATGAACTAGACAAAATTAAGATTAACTGATAGATTTTTGATTATATTTAATTAATTTTATGCAAAATATTCTTAAACTTGTCTTGGCAATATTAGTGTTAGTTTTTTTGATTTTTGGAGGCTTTTGGCTTTATAATAGCTTAAGCCCAAATTCACAAGTTAGAGATAATCGAATAGTTGTAAATATCGATAAAACTACAATCGTACAGCAAGTCAAAAAAATTAACGAACTTAGCACTGTAAAACAAGTCTTGCAAAGAGACTTCGAAATTCAATTAGCGTCTACCGATTTAGGGGTTTTTGGAATTCCTATTTTAGAAAGCTCCAGGACTCAAAGATTTGCTGTTACTGGAGATATAAATGCTGGAATTGACCTAAGTCAAATTACTGAAGACAGTGTAATTCTGAACAAAGAAGAAAATCAACTAAAAATTATCCTACCAGCTCCTAGAATAACTTCTGTTAATTTAATGGAAGACAAGATCTATTTGATTAGTGATCGGAGTTCTTTTTTGTATAATGTTCAGAACCTTAATAGCGATGTCAATCAACAGAGAACACAAACTTTGCAGCAAGAACTGATAAAAAGAGGTAAGCAAGCCATGATTGATGGAGCTTGTAATAATAGAATTTTAGATACTGCTAACGAAAACGCTAAAGAAAGCTTAAAGGAATTATTTCTTTTAGTTAATCAAGAAGTGGCAATTGAAGTAATAACTACTGAACCTAGCGAATGTAATTTTGAAGGTCTGCTTTAATAAAAAATTTAAATATAATAAAACTTTCGCAGTTTTTTAAGAAAAAATACTGAATATTTGATTAAGATAATCTATGTCGCTAGAGATCTAAGCAACAAAAAAACCAGTCAAAAATATAAATATAGTAAATTTTACAATAAAATACCTGCATTCTAGTAGCAAAATTGATTTTTATAGAAGCTTTGTATATAACTCATTACCGCATCAAATTACATAAACTTTTATACAAAATTAACTTCTAAACAAACTACTTGTTTGCTGCTAAAATGTAATTATGAAAGTTCTAAGTATAACTGGCATATATAAACAATAATCTTGTCCCGTAACTCAAATTTACAAAACTTTAATCACATAAAATAAGTATTAATCAACAGTAAAAAATAGGTTTTGAGACATGAATAATGTACAAAATTTTATCCAATTTGACATTTTAATTGATAAAATAAATAAAAATAAAGTATTTTGAGTACAAGTAAGCCTATTTTAAAAAGGCTATTTTAAATCCTGTAAAATCTATGAAATCATATAACAAAGCTAGTTATGATAGACTTATTTGGGAAAACCCTAACTTTCCAAATAAAATTCGACCTGATGAGGACTTGATTTTTTTGGTTAGAGAAGATATCTCTATGCTTATTTTTAGAGCTGTTTCTATTTATTTGGTTTTTTTTATATTGCTTATTTTGAGGGCTTTTTTGGCTGGCTTGGATAGTTTATTTATACAATTTTACGATGCAATAACTTGGGCTTTAGCTACTCTTTTGGTAGTTTTTTTTACCGTAATTTTTCATAATTATTATTTGTCATTACAAATCATAACTTCCGAAAGAGTAATTGATATCGATCAAACAGGATTATTTAAAAAAGAGGTAAACTCAGTTCCAATCCAAAATATCCAGGATATAACTTTTAAAAAAGATACTTTTTTGAAGACTATTCTTAATTTTGGAGACATAATTTTGCAAACTTCTGGTAACACTCCTAGAGAGGCAAAAAATAATGTTAATGGGGTAGTTTTTAATAACGTTCCTAATCCCAAAGAAATAACTACTTTAATTACTGAAATTATGGAGCAATCTGAAAATAATGCTATCAAAGCTAGTGCCGAAGCTCACGCTAAAGAGCTTAGAGAAATTTTATCTAAAAAAATTTTGGGCAGTTAGTTTCTTAAAATAAGATTCTCTTGATATATACTCAAATGCTAACTAAATTATGATTTAATTGAAGGTTTTAGTTTGATTAAACAAAGCTTCTACAGAGACACTGCTATATTTTGTTTAAATACTTAACTAAAGCTACATTTAGTAGTAAAATAATTCTTGCGGAAGTCTTGTAAATAAAAAAACAAAGTTAGAAAAACTCATTGAGTAGTTAACAGTTTGGTATATAGGACCGTTTGAAACTTTTTACCAATTTAAAAATAAAATTTTACGACAATTAATCGTTAAGAATTTAGTTTATAAATAAGAGGTTTATTTTCTTATGAAGATCTAAATTAAGGTAATAGTAAACGGATTGGATATTAATAAAGAGCAAGTAATCAAATAAGTTCTGTATAGCCAATCTGTATACGACTTAGGCATTTTGGTATTTAAAACTTTTTTTAAAAAATAAAGTTAATAGCTAGTAGCTTATCTAAATTAAATGTGAAATTGCTATAATAATCCATTAGCTGTTTTAATTTATAAAAAGTAGGGTCGTTTGGTACGTCAAAAACAATAGTCTTGTCCCATAACTCAAATTTACAAAACTTTGATCTCATAAAATAAATATTAATCAACAGTAAAAAATAAGTTTTGAGACATGATTAATAAAAGCTAGTTTTTTTATCAGAATATTTTATCAGAATAACTTAAAGATAGTTTATATAAAAAATAAAAAACCTTACCTCAACTTCAAAAAAAAATAAGTTGCAAAAAAACATAGTCACTAGAGGCTATATATCTAGTGTTATTTACATAAAACAAAACCTAAACCTAGTGTTTTTTGATTCATTTTGTGGAGGTTAAGTTTTTTTTATTCGATAAACAACCTAAAAAAAAGATGCCAAAAACAAACAAAAATTAATAGTAAATAGTAGCTAAATTTTAGTCAACTATCCAAAATTCAATGCGTTGACAATTAGTAGGTTTTTTTGCAAGTCTGTATAACTAATTATGTTAATCAGTTTTAGTAATTAATTTAGCTAAATTAAACAAAAAAATTAGAATAGTTTTTTAGAAAAATAAAATAAACATTCCTAGTCGCTATGTCAGCATCTCAAGGTTATTGGCCTCTAATCCTAAAAGATCTAAAAACTCAGGTAAATAGTACTGTCTACAAAACTTGGTTCAGCGAGATAAAACTAGCAGAGGTAGAGAATCTTGGTCGAAAAATTGTAGTCGAAGTTCCTTCAGAATTTAACAAAAAATATATCCAGAACAAATATACTTCTTTACTAAAAACCTGTATTAACAAGTTTTATCCTAGGGTGATTCATTTGGATTTTAGGATTTCCAAAAACTCAAAAAAAATCCAAGATTCGTCTAGGCAAGAAGATATTTTTGCTATTCAAGAAAATCTAAAAGGTATAAAAAAAGAAATTAACGATAGAAATAATACTTTGGATCTTAATGGAAGTAAGAACTTTTACAAAAAAAACATTAACAATCTTAACCCTAAATATACTTTTAATAACTTTGTAACTATTGCTAGTAATCAGTTAGCAGTTAGTGTCTCAGAAGCAATTATCCAAAAACCTGGTAAATTATATAATCCAGTTTTTATTTATTCTGGAGTTGGTCTTGGTAAAACTCATCTTTTACAAGCTATCGGTCAAAAAATGCTTTCTGAAAAGCCAGACTTTAAGATCAAATACGCCACTTGCGAGACTTTTTTTAATTTTTTTATATCTAGTATCCAGAACAAAAAATCAGAAGAGTTTAAGGAATACTTTAGAAATATCGATTTGCTTTTACTTGATGATATTCAATTTATTTCTGGTAAAGAAGGAACTCAAGAAGCTTTTTTCCATACTTTTAATGAATTACATCAGCAGAATAAACAAATTGTAATCACTTCTGATAAACCTCCAAAATCTCTAAACAATATTACCGAGAGGTTGATTTCTAGATTTGAATGGGGTATCGTAATTGATATCTCAAAACCTGACCTAGAAGACAGAATTACTGTAATCAAAGACAAAGTAGATAGGATAAAACTTGATCTTAGTATTTATCAAGTAGCCAGAATTGCCGAAGCTGTAAACACTAATTTTCGTGATCTAGAAGGGGTCCTAAACAGAATACAGGCTAGAAAGCAATTACTTCCTGACAAACCATTTGAAGATTCAGAGCTAACTAAGATACTTGATGGTTACGAGTCAGCTTCGATGATGACTATCGATATTAGTTATATACAAAATTCGCCTCAGAAGATTTTAAATTCAGTAGCTCAAGTTTATTCTTTATCTAGAGATCAGATCTTAAGTAAAAGTAGACAAAAAGACATTGCTGAAGCTAGGCAAGTAGCTATGTTCTTGCTCAAAGAGCAGCTTGAACTAAGCTATCCAGCTGTAGCTAAAGTCTTTAGTAGGGATCACTCTACAGTTATTCATGCTCACAAAAAAATTACCACTAATCTAAGTAAAGATCAAAAATTAACCCAAAAAATTGAATTTATAAAGCAATTAGTAACTACAACTAAACAAACTACATAAAACAGCTTATTTATAGAGTATAGTTTAAATATAAATTTTAACTTATTTTGAGAAGGTTCATTCTGAAGGTTAAAACTAGCATATCTATACTCAAATACTAACTAAATTATGATTTAACTGAAAGTTTTAGTTTTATTAAATAAGGAAAACAAAGTTAGAAAAATTCACTAGTCTTGTCCCATAAATCAAATTTACAAAACTTTGACCCAAAAAAATAGATATTAATCAACAGTAAAAATAAGTTTTGAGACATGATTACTAATTAGTTAACAGTTTAGTATAAATTTTATCTTTGCCAAATTCCTAGACCTTCTACGTGAGGAGTTTTTGGATATAGATTATAAGCTCGATAAAAGTTAATTTTGTATATATTTTTTAACTGATTATAATTTTCAGCTTGAGTCTTAGGATTACAAGACACATAAATTATAGTTTTAGGTTTAGTTTCTTTAATTTTATCTATAACTTTAGGGTGTAGTCCACTTCGAGGTGGGTCGACGATAAGTAAATCTAGATTGTCAAGATACTCTAGCGACTTTTCAGCTTCAGCTTGAATAAACTCAGTTTTAGATATATTATTTTGATTATTTAGGCGAAAGTTTTTTGCGGCATAGATATTTGATTCTTCCGATAATTCTACAAAAATTAACTGATCGCAAAAATCAGCTAGGCTAATTCCAATTGTCCCCACTCCAGAATAAAGATCCAAAGCTTTGGTAAAATTAAATTTTTGATTATTTAGATATTGTCTTATATCAGTAATCAAAAAACTAAAGATTTTAGGATTAATCTGAAAAAACTGTTTATGATTATAGACAAACTTTTTATCATTAATTTTTTCTATAAGTTCTAAAATTCCGAATTCAATAATTATTTCGGTAATTACAGCTGCAGGACTCAAAGGATTAGAATAATATACTCCTACCCCAACTAGACTATCATCAAGTAAAATCTCTAAAGTATTAAAATCAAATCCTAAATCCCTATTTTTAACAAACAAAGACATTATTAATTTTTTCTCAAAAAAAGAATATCTAAAAATCACAGATTTTAGATTCCTACTCTTAAGTTGAGATTGATTTAATATATTAATTAATTCTCCAGCTTTTTGATTAATAATTTTTGGAACCAAACTCGACCGTGTAGTCGGTAATTTACCTTTGCTTGTTCCTCGTTTAAAAAAAGCTAAGCTAATTTTCTCAGTTTCATTTTCACCATAAAAACTAAACTCTACTTTATTGCGGTAGTTATAATTACCAGGTGACTTGGCGGAAATTATCTCAAAATCTTGTAAATCAACATTTGAAAATTCTTTATAAAAACTTTTAATAAATTTTTTTTTAAGTCTATTTTCTTCTTTTAAATCAAGAATCTGTAAGGGTGACGTGGAGGTAAAATCTGGATCTTTTGGTTCGATTCTATACTTTGATTGTTGTAAAATTTTAATTGCCTGCCCCTTAGATTTTTTACGACGTAACTCAACTTTAGCGATGACTTTTTCACCTGGCAGGGCATTTAAGATTTCATAAACTTTTTTGTTTTCGTCTTTAGCTAGGCCGTAGCCTCTCTCGTTTAGACCAAAAATTTCTAATTGAATTTCTTTAAATTTGTTTTTCTTTGACATTTTTCTTTTTTGAAAGTTCTTTTAATTTAGTTGTTTAAATAACTTTTAGTCAAAGTTATGCTACTTTTTTAAATATCTATTTATCTAGCTTTGTCTCAAAGCATTTTGAAAATATTGAGTTAATTTTTTTGATCGAATAGAGTAAAAGGTAATAGTTTTTTATAAAACAAACAAAAATAAATTGTTTTTTTGAGTATGAGGTAACTAACTAAAAATATAATCTTAATAAACTTAATATTTGATTTTAATACTTATTTATGCTTGATTATATACATATTCGCTCTTTTTTAATTCATAACGTTCCTGGTATTTTAGACAATCTTAGTGCTCGTAAGCAAAATAGACAGAATCAGAGTGACGATCTGTTTAGTGATGCTCCAGAAACAACCAATCAAAGTAGCTTTTGGAATTACGAATACCCACTCATAGCCAAAAGAAAAATTCTCCAGGAAGAAAAAAGTAGTCTTGGACTTTATGTTTCAGGTAATCCTTTAGAAGAATATGAGCCTTTATTGCTATTTCTAAAAGAAAAACTAAAAATAAAAAATCTATATTTAATAGTTTTAGAAAAATTAAGAAAAATTTTTACCAGAAATAATCAAATGATGTTAGCACTAGATATAACTACTTTGGATGGTGATTTAGAGGGGGTAGTTTTTCCTAGTAAAGCTTTGGAGTTTTCACCAATCTTTGAAGAAAAAAAATTATACTGGGTAGTCGGTAAAATATCTGAAAGAAAAAAGAAAACCCAAAAAGACACTGAAAAAGGAGAAATTAAAGAATATGTAGAATTGCCTAAATTAATTATTGACGGTGTTTCTGAGATATCTCAAGGACCAAAAAAAGCTTTGCAAAGAGCTCATATAGATTATACAGAAAGTATGGAAAAAAGTCTGCAAGATTTGAATTTTGAACAAATTACTTTAGATTCAGATACCATACCAGAGGAAATAAAAAAACTGGAAATAAAAAAAGCTAAAGGCTCCTTAAGCGCTGATTTGGTAGTAAAACAAACGAATACTGTAAAAACAAAAAAAAATAAACCAAAAGAAAACCAGCCATTTATTCAAGATATCCAAGCAGTAGAGTTAATTAGAATACCAAAAGATTTTGGTTTACAAAAATTAAAAGAATTACGGAATAAACTAAAAAGGGATCCTTTTAGTGGAGCTTTAGCTATTATTTTAGAGATAGAAACCGCTAATACTTGGAAAAAAGTCAAACACACTCACTGGATTAGTCAAGAAGATTATCAAAAATACCAGCTTGACAAATATTCTAGCTAAAGCCAATTTTTTTTATTAAAAAAATAAAAAGCCTAGGTGGTGGAATTGGTAGACACGCTAGCCTTAGGAGCTAGTGCCTTCGGGTGTCAGGGTTCGAGTCCCTGCCTAGGCACCAAATAATTATAATTTTTATACTCAACAAAAATCAATAGCCTTGCTTAAGAAAGCATAACTGTACCTAAAATGCTAACTAAATCGTGATTTAAATAAAGTTTTAGTTTGATTAAATAAAGAAAGCACAGAAAAAAACTCACTGAGTAGTTAACAGTTTAGTATATAGCAACTTTGTATTCAACTTAATATCTAATAACTTGTCTAAGTCGAATCTGGAATTACTATACCAACAGCTAGAAAAGTTTCTAGCAAACTTGGATGTTGGAGGTTAAAACAAAACTAATGTTAAACTTTGTTTTACAAAAAGCTAAGCTTTATTTAGATTTATCTTAAATTTGACTTACTGAATCTTTATTGTTTATTGATGAAAAAATTAATTTCTTTTGTTTTACCAATTCATAATGAAGCTGAAAATATTTATAGACTTTGCCAAGAATTGGAAGAAGTTACTAATCATTTAAGCAAAAAGTACAGGTATGAGTATATTTTTGTTAATGACGGTAGTCAAGATAATTCTTATCAAATTTTACTTGACCTACATAATAAAGATCCAGAACATTTTAGGTTAATTAACTTGGCTCGTAACTTTGGACATCAGATTGCGGTAACTGCTGGCCAGGATTTTGCTGAGGGAGATGTGGTAATAATTATGGACACAGACTTACAAGACCCGCCAGAAGTTTGTTTAGATTTGATCAGAAAATGGGAAGACGGCTATGAAATAGTCTATGCTCAAAGAAATAAATACAGGAGTAATTTTTTTAAAGAAATTTCGGCATATTGGTTTTATCGTATTTTGCACTCCATCGCCGAAGTTAATATTCCGATAGATACTGGAGATTTTAGACTCTTGGACAAAAAAGTTAATCTAGAAATGAGAAAATTCAGAGAAAAATCTAGATTTCTTAGAGGTATTACCTCTCTAATTGGCTTTAGGCAAACTGCAGTAAAATTTGACAGATCAGAACGATACAAAGGCAAGCCTAGTTACACTTTTTTTAAAAGTTTAAGTTTAGCGATTAATGGAATTACCGGTTTTTCCAAGCTTCCTTTGCGGCTAATTACAATCTTTGGTATTGGAATTTCTGTACTTAGTTTAATTGGTGGTTTTTGTTATATTTTTTTTACTCTTTGGTTTGATCAAGCGATACAAGGATGGGCTAGCTTAATGGCAGCCATATTCTTTTTGGGTGGAATGCAAATGATTATGTTAGGAATAATTGGTGAGTATATAGGAAGGATTTATTTAGAGACTTTAGATAGACCATTATACACAATTAGAGATAAGGTTGGGTTTGAGAATTCTTATATAGAGCCTATTTGATTACTTATCTTTAAAACGAAGACTTTAAAAAACTTTAAGATAAACATTGTATTTGGTTATAAAGCTTTAGCATCACTAATTCTCCTACCTAAGCCTAGACTCTTTTTTTTTAGTTTTATTCCTGGAGGGTATTGCCTACGTTTAAATTCAGATGATAAAATTTTTTTTCTAATTTTACTTACTTCTTTTTCATTTAGAGTATATTTTTTTGATAGTTTTTTTATAAATTCTACTTCCCCAAAACTAGCTTTAGAATTATTAATTAAATCATCAACCAAGGGTGATAAAATCTCATAGCCTAAGCCTAAGCTTTTTTTATCTGTTTGATCTGTAGCTAACTCTGCCGTTGGTTGGCGAGTGATAATTTTATCCGGGATAATTTTATTTTGATTAAATAGATATTTAGAGTTTTGATTCAAAAATTTAACTAGTTCATAAACTTCTAATTTGTTCAAATCCATAATTGGAGCTAGTCCACCAACTGTATCACCATACAAAGTTGAATACCCAAGAGCTGCTTCTGTTCGATTACTAGTTGCTAAGACTAAACCCGAAAGTTCGTTTGCCAAAATCATCAAATAATTACCTCTAATTCTAGCTTGTAGGTTTTGGCTAGTTATATCCTTAGCAAATTTACTAAAGTTATTTTCTAAGGTTTTTTTGGTTAGTTTGTAGACTTTGTCGATTGTAACTTCTAACAGCTCTAGACCTAGATTTTGACTCAACTCATAGCTTAGATCTCGACTCTCTTGAGAACTATACTCTGAGGGCATAAAGACTGGCTGAACATTTTGTTTTCCAATAGCCAAAACTGCCAGACAAAGAACTAAGCTAGAATCTATACCTCCGCTTAAGCCAATAATAATTTTTTTTAAACCAGAATTATTAAAATACTCTCTAATTCCAAAAGTTATAGCTAGAACCAAGTCTTTTGAGTGTAAATCTCCAGTTTTTAAAGTATCTTTATAGTTAGTTGTAGCTTCTAAAAAATTTAGATTTTGTAGATTAACTTTTTTGGTTTCTATTTCTAAATCAAAACTAATTAAACTCTCTGCAAAACTACTAGCTATTTGAAATTTAGATTCCTTAAAAACCAAACTAGATCCGTCAAAAATTATCCTCCCATCATAACCATCACCGCTACCTATACAATTAAGATAAATAAATGGAACTTGAGATAAGTTTTTTTTAAAAATTTGGGTTTTTCTTTGTTCTAACTTGTTTATCCAAAAAGGTGAAGCTGATAAATTAATAACTAAATCAACATGATTTTCTAATAAATTTTTTGTTATTTTAGTCGGATAATTATCATCCCAAAGGTCTTCGCAAATTTCTACTCCAATTCTTAAATTATTTAATTCAATAATTTTGTCTTGAATTTTTTGGTTTCCTGAAAAAAAATATCTTGATTCAAAAAAAATATCATAATTTGGTAGGTTTTCTTTATGAATTATTTGCTTAACTTTACCCTTAAACAAAAAAAAAGCAGAATTATAGAGCTGACCTTGAGAATTTTTGAACACGGCTCCAAGTAAAATTTTTAATTTTGGAAAATCAATTGCCAGTTTTTCTATCAAAGCTATTTGTAAATTAATAAAACTAGAGTCAAGAAATAAATCTAAAGCCAGATAGCCAGTTAAACAAAGTTCAGGAAAAACAATTAATTCTATGTTTTGATTTTTTGATTGAGTACAGATTTGTTTTATTTTACAAAAATTTTTATTTAAATCACCTTGAGCTATTTCGATTTGAGCTAATAAAACCTTCATAATATAAAATATAAAAAACTAAAAACTAAATAAATGCAAATATAATTTTATAGAAGCCTTATTCAAAATTAAGTAAACTCCTAAAAAAACTAATATTTTGTAAAAACCAAGGTTTAAAATTAAAAATCCTATCATAAAAAATTGCTAAGCTTGCCAAGCTAGAAAAAATTTTAAATGTTTAACATCGTATAACAAAATATCAAAAAAATACTTTGAAAAAGCAAAAATGTCTCCAGAAATAATCCTTGAAAAAATCAAAAAAGAGTTCCCAAAACACATTTTGAAAACAAATCTTGGTGAAACTTTTTTTTATTACCCTGATGTAGAAAATAAATATTTTATATCAGTAAAAGAAGAAGATACTAAGGACGATAATTATTCCAATCTTGATAGGCACCGAATCTACAGATTGAATTTTTTAATCAAAGAAACTTCTTTAGTTAAGCTTTTTGGAGCAAAATTTAACAAATCAACCAAAACTGGGCCAGTAGATTATACTGGAGATTTTCAAAGACTAGATACTTTAATGCCTCATCCCAGAATGGGAAATAGTAATTGGGTCTGCATTCTTAATCCTAGCAAGTCTACTTTTGACGAGATTTTACCTTTAATTAACGAAAGTTATAAACTAGCTAAAAATTTTAAACTTGAAGAAAAGCCTAAAGCAAAAAAAACGGTCAAGAAAAAAGCCAATAAAAGCAAAAAAAATACAAAAAAGCCTTCTATAGATGAAGTAAATGCTGAAGCTAAGCAAATTAAAAAAGTTGATTCCTCAGCAAAAAAAGTTAAAGCCAAAGCTAACACAAGCACAAATTTAAAAAAACCAAAAATAGCAAAAAAATTAGAAATAGCAAAAATTACTAATAAAAAATTTGTAGAAAGGCAGTAATCAAACCCATCTGAAATCTTCTGTCGTTGAAAAATAAAAATTAATAAATAGTCTTTTCTTAAAATAAATTAAAAATACATCCTTTGAGCTAATCGTTACTTATCTTGCAAGACTAATACTATTTCTATATGCCCAAACCATTGTCCAATACACTGCAATCGTCTGATTTTCCCACAAATGTAAAAACAAATTGCCCACAAAGATACTTAAAAAAGTCGATCCAAAAAGCAAATTAAAAAAACTAATCCTATCAAAAACATCTCCAGATTTAAAGAATAACCATAAAGACTGTAAAGGATAAAAAACCAAGATAAAATAAAAGAGGGTGTAGATAATTCCTCCGTTAAGTAATACCTGTAAAACCCAATTATCAGGTAATAGTGATTGTCTTAAAGGAATAAGCCATCTGCCTGCTTGTTCGGCATAATTAAGGTAAATATAATTCTGCTCAACATCTTGGTACTTGTCTCGAGTAGCACTGCCACTCGTCCCTAAGCCGTACCCTGTGGAGATTTTATTAAGATCAGCTAACACAAAATCAACCGAAGACCTAAAATGTCTATAATGCCAAGTAGTTGAGTGTGGCTTGGTAATGAAAGCTGGTAGGTATTTAGAAGTTTCTTGTGGGTCAAGATTAATAAAAACTAAGCCAATAAATAATTGAACTAGTATAAAAACAGCAATTGCTAGTTTAGCCAAAATATTTTTTTGTTTTAGAGATTTTAGTTTTGTTTTATTAAAAATCCAAATTACCCCAAACGAACTAGCTAGTACAATCAGACCCAAAAGGCTAAATCGTGAAACCGTAAAAAGATTAAAAACAATATTCAAAAATACTAGACAGATATACAGCCAACGAAGCTTGCCTTGGCTTTTGACTGCAGAAATCACAAAAACCGGCAAAATGAATAATAAATAAGCTGCAAAATGAATTGGATGAGTAAAAGTTCCGCTAGCTCGACAAGTTAAAATATCATGATCAATACGATGACAAATTGGAGTGGTACTAACAAAACTAGACTCGGCCACTTCTTTACCATAGCCAAAAAAAGGTAAAACATTCTCTTGCCCAAAAATCAAACTAGGAATCATAACCAAAGCTACCAAAATAAACCCAAAAGCAAAACTACTTGTTAACCCTTGAAAAAACTCAGGTTGTTTAAATTCTTTATTCAAAAGCTTATTTAGGTTATACCAGTTAAGATACAAAGCTAACAAGACAACCCACCAAAGCTCAAAATAATAACCAAAGATTAAAGCTCCAAAACTACTTACTTGATTAAAAACAAAAGAGGCTAAAAATATCAAAATGTGTAAAATAATTAAAACAATTAAAGGGAAAAAAACTTTAACAAGCTGAATTTTTGAATTGTTGTAACTAAAATACTTAAAACCTAATCTAAAAATATCGATTAAAAAATATATCAAAATCGGTATTAACAAAATATCCTTATATAAAGCAACTAAACTGTTACCTCCTAAATTTTTAGTAAAAACTTGAATTATCAAATTATTAATAGCTAACACAACTACCAAAACATAGATATTATAACGGATTAACTTAGGCATCAGATTTTAAGGGTTTTTTCTTTGTAATTTACTGTCAATAAAAATTTATTAAACAAAACTATTTTAACTTGAAAAGTTTGAATATCTAAAATTCTATCTAATAAATGTTTGTTACTATTGACCTAAATTTTACTCTTCATAAACAAATAAATCCTAATTTAAGATGTAAATTTTAACGTGTGATTGTCGTAATAACTGTCAGTAAGAAGGATATATTAATAATTTTTGACCAATTTAAGTTTCTTAGTTAGAATTAATCAGATAATTTAGCCAAAAAATTAGCTTTTTGATTTATCGATTAAGTTTAGATTAAAACTTACTCATTTATTAAAAAAATTACAATTTTATCCTAGTCTTAATTGTAAAAAAATAAAGCTTACCAAAACTCATAGATAAATATCAAATATTAACCAAAAATACTAATCCAAAAATAATTTAAATTAAATTTTTTATTTTAAAAACAAAATTGATGAACAACCTATTACAAAACAAAAAAGTTTTAATTACCTTAATTGTGGTCATGGTTTTATTGCTAGCTTTGGTAGCTGCTATTGTTTTTGGTAGAAACAGTCAAGAACCTGTAGTTCAGCAACCTAATGTTAGAGTTGAGCTAACCTGGTGGAACGCTCATAACAATCCAATCTACGACCAAATTGCCAGAGACTTTAGTAGAATTTTTACTAACGTGCGCATCAATATTGTCGATATTAATTATGAAAATGAAGGTAAATATTACAAAAACTTGTTAACCGAATTTGCCAGAGGTACAGCTCCAGATATTTTTACTTTACGTAATGACGATATCCCTGCTTGGAGGGAATTTATTTCCCCACTTAAAGACCTTGGCACCGATATCTCTAACGTTGCTCTAGTAGAAAACTACAAAAGTAACTTTGTGCCATTAGTCCTACAAGAAACCCTCTTCAGAGATCAGATTTACGCAGTAACTAACTACGTTGATAACCTCCAGATATATTATAATGAAGACATTCTTAATCAAGCTTCTTTACCACTTAGGCCTAGCACCTGGGTTGAAATGGAAGAGCAAGTTAAAGTTCTAAACCGTAGGCAAACTGGAACCTTAGAGTTTAATCAAAGTGCTCTAGCTATGGGAGTCGGCCTTCAAGATATTAATGGTGACATAGATACAGCTACTAATGTAGCTAATTTTTATGATATTATTCCAGCCTTGATTTTTCAAAATGGTAACCCTATTTATGACAAAATAACTGAAAGATCGGTTATAGGTTCTAGCAAGAATCAAACAGACCTAAATACAGGGCGTATAACTGAAGAAAACTTTGATGACCTAGATAACGAAGGTCCTACCTATACCGCTCTTAGATATTTTCTTAGTTACGCTGAAGTCAACAACCCTCGTTACAGTTGGTCACTTAATTCTAATAATTCTGAAGAAGCTTTTTTACAGGGTAAATTAGCCTATCTTATTAACTATCGATCGTTTCAAAATACTATTAAAGAAAAAAATAGTCGCTTGCAATTTGGAGTTAGTGAATTACCTCAGTTAGACCCATCTATCAAAAAAACTTATGGTCAATTTTTTGCTGACGTTATGAATCGACAATTAGAACAAAAAGCTACGGACAATCCAGATAATTTAACGGACGTATTTAAATACTTTTATGCCAAAAGATTCATGTACTACTTAACTCAACAAGAGGTTCAAGAAAAAATTCTAGCCCAAACTGGATTGCCAGCTGCTCACAAAAGTATAATTAGTAAACAACAACAAGGAGATAAAAACCTAGCTATCTTTGCTAACGGAAGTCTTTTTGCTGATAATTATTACAAGCCAAATGTTAGAGCTACAGAAAGAATGTGGGGTAAACTATTATACAAATATCATTACGAAAACGTACCTCTAAAAAAAGCCTTAGCTGAAGCTATTAGTGAATATAGTTTATTAATTCAACAAGGACCGCAAATTGGAACTTAAAATAAAAATAGTCTTGTCCTCAAGCCTTTCAAAAATCTTTATTTTTTTTGTTATAGCTTTTGGGCTAGTCATTACGGTAATTACTTATTAAGAATTCAGCTTAAATAAAAGATTTGTTTCCTTATGAAGAGTTAAATTTTGGTTAATAGTAAATGGATTGGATATAAAACATTAAATTCTTAATTAAAATAATCATTTATCCAACTAAATAATTAAGTCTAAAACTATAAGCCTGACTGCACTATAAGCCTGACTGCTTTTTTTAATAAATAAATTACCTGGTGTTGAGCTTTAATTTACTTGCCAGATATTATTTTTTGTGCTAGGTTGACACACAAATTTTTGCTTATGAAATTTTTGCTCAACTTATTCAAATTTATCTTTGTATTATTGGTTATTATTATTACTATAGTCGCTAGTTTGTGGCTATTCCGTCCTAATATTATTCAAGCTAATCCTATTTTTCAAAACTTTTATAATAACTTTACTAGTGGCCCACAATTAAATTTAAAGGAAGAAGGTAAAATTCTTGGAGACCAGGTAGATCTAATCACTGATCCTAGCCAAAGAATCGCCCCAAGCCCCAACACTCCTGTCGATCAAGCCGAGTTTAATAAAGATTATCTATTAATGATTAATGGTGATAAAGATCTTAGCTGGATAATGAATATCAGCAGGCAAAATGAAAATTTAAATGGTTATTATTACGACACCAAAGTTGGTCAAAAAATTCTACTTAATGGCTTGGTTTACGCTGATTCTTCCTGGATATTAGAAGAAAAAGAAGACTCCTCAGAAAATAGTTTTGCTACTGCTAAGGTTACTTTTTATGGTGATTCTAATCTTATTTTTGAAGGCCTACGTTTAGAAAAAAACTCTAAAGAAATAAAAAAAATTAAAGCTAAAGAAATTTCTCAAGATTATAGTTTTTTAGATAATAACAAGAACTTTAATAAAGCTTTCTTTGAACATATTATAGAAGCAGAAGAAACTGAAGCTTATGCTATTTCAGCTAGTTATCCGCAACTAAATTTTTCAGAAAAAAGTCAATTTCAAGATTTAATTAATTCTCAAATTTGGCCTTTTGACTTAGAACAAATTAAATTAAAATCGACTATCGAAACCAGGAGCTTTAGAGAAAATTGCAACTCAGAAATTCAAAATTGTGAACAAAAAGGTTTTTTTAAGTTTGATTATTTTATTCATTATAATCAAAATCAGATCATTAGTCTAAGCCAAGAAAGTAGCCAAAGTCTCCCCACTGAAACAAGTCTAAGCACAGAAATTAGAACCTATAATTACGACTTGTTTAACGAAAGAATTATCGAACTAAACGACTTAACAGAAAACAACTTACAAGATCAGGTACTTACTTTTTTGGCTAATTCTCAAGAAGGATTTAGCAAGTCAGATTTTGAAATTACAGGTTTTGTGCTTAACGGGTTGAGCTTAACAATTTTTATTAAAAACACCACAACTCAAAAACTTAACACCCTGAATTATGCAATCTCAGACTTACCAAGCCCAACTAAAATCTTAACCAGGATAACTAATAGTCTTGCCTCATAAACCAGATTTACAAAACTTTGATTCCATAAAATAGGTATTAATCAGTAGTAAAAATAGATTTATGAGAGACAATTAATATCTTAGTTTTAGATACCTTTAATATTTTTTGTTATTTTAATTAGATTTAGCGTAAGCTCTTGGAAGGTTAGACTTGATTAATTTTTCAATTAGATTTTCTTTAAGCTTGGGTAAATCAAGTATGTAAGTTTTAGAACCAGAAATCACCCTGATAGATTGCCTTTCGTTTAGTTTTTTACTGCTTTTTACAATACTACTTATATCATCGCTAACAGCTACTTCTGTGGGATTAGTTTTTGATAGTTCAGTAACTAAATTTTCAATAAAATTAGATAAACTATTGCTACCTAGAAAAGCTTCTACTGAGTCAGTTACTTCTTTTTCTAGTTTTTGTTTAAGGTTGGCTTCGTCTTGTCTTAAAGAGTCTAGGTCTTTAGCAATTACTTCTAGTAATTTTTTTTGCTTTATTTCAGATAATAATTGTGACCTTTTAATTTTAGCTTTTAACTCGTACTCTCTAGCTACTTTTTGTGCTTCTTTAGCTGATTCTTGAAGCCTGGATTCCAGCACTTCAATTTCTTTAAGGAGTTCGCTAATTTCTAATATTTGAGAAAAACTTGGTTGAGCCATATTTTTAATTTGGTTTGTGTTAAGATTTTTTAAAAAATCACAGTTGTTGTCAAAGAGCTTCCTAATTTTTTATAACTTTGTTTAAAAAGAAAGCTTGAAAAATATAAAAAGGCTTAAATGCTGTATAAATTAACTGTATAAAGCCTGCCTAATTATTTACTCTTTAAAATAATGAGATTATTAGTCTTTCAAAGCTTTTCAAAAATCTTTTTTTTGACTAGATAAAACAAAAATGCCGAGTTTCCGCAAATTAAATAATTTTAATCTTAAAACGAACAAAAAAACAGAGCGTCTTTTTTGAATAATGAGGTAAGAGTATTTTTAGTTTTTAGTTATTTCAAAAATTATAATTAAGCAGAGTTTTCGCATAAATAGTATACTTAGTGTTTTTGAGTATAGATAATGTTTATAGATAGTTCTTTTTGATTAAAAAAAATTAATTAGACTTAAAATTACAATTTGTATTTGCTATTAAAGCTTTTTGTATAAATTATTTTATTATGAGTGATTACTATCAATTAATAGATTGCGGAGACAAACAAAAATTAGAAAAGTTTGGTCGCTTTAAGTTAATTCGTCCTTGTCCGCAAGCTCTATGGAGTAAAAGATCTCCAGAAAAATGGGCTAAGCCAGATGGTGAATTTGTAAGGGCAAATAAAGAAACAGGTCAGTGGAAAATTTTTAATCCTGACATGCCTGAGTCTTGGCGAGTTAAACCTTTAGACTCTAATTTGAGTTGGAAAATCGAGTTAAATGATTTTGGTAATGTTGGAGTTTTTACTGAGCATTGGCTTTATGCTTTTAAATTAAAAAATTATTTTAGTAGAGAGGGTAAAATTTTAAACCTTTTTTCTTACACTGGCTCTAACTGCCTAGATTTGGTTAAACATGGATATAGCATGACTGTAGTTGATTCGTCTAAGAACGCTATGACAACCTATAGCGATAATTTAGAGTTTAATGGTTTGGGTCGTAAAAACCAAAGATTAATACTTGAAGATGCTTATAAATTTATTTCTAGAGAAGTCAGAAGAGGTAATAAATATTCTGGAATAATTATGGATGCCCCAAGCTTTGGTAGAGGGACTAAAGGTGAAGTATTTAGTATCGAAGATGATTTGGTTAAACTAATCAGAACTTGCCAAAGTTTAATGGATTCTAAGGCTAAGGTAGTTATGACCCTGCATTCACCAAGATTTACTATTGGGATTTTGGATAACTTAATTAAGGATATTTTTAGAAATAAAGATATAAAAGTCGAAGAGATATTAAATCCTTGTGAGTCTGGAGTGTCGCTTCCAAGTGGATTTTTAGTTTGGGTAGGGTAAGGTCAAGTTTCAAAAGAAAGAAAAAAACACGAATACGATCAAAAGGTTCGATTTGAAATCATATCTCAAAAACTTTTTTTGGAGTTGATTAATAGACCCCCTGCACTGAAATTTTTATTCGTTTGGTTGAGTAAACAAAAAATTAGAAATTATAAGTTTTAAAAAATTCTGAATTATTGTTTTTAATTAGAGGTTAAACAGCTTTACTGCAAGAAGTCTAATGACCTATTTTTTGGTTTTTTTAAAGTAAGAAGTGTTGAATTTGTGTAAAAAAGCTATTATTTTTATTTTTGATTTGAATTTTTTATAAAAATTATTATTTTTTTGACCTAAATAATACCCAAAAATTTGTAATTAAAGCCAAAAAACAAACCCACAAAAAACTTGCAAACTTAAAAAAAAATGTGTTATACCTTAAGACGTTGAGATTGAGAAACAATTTTGGATTTCTCTCTCAATAGGTTTACAGATAGCTAGTCAACGGTCATTATTTAAATGGAAGCGAGACAACAACAAACAACGAAGTGGTGCAAGATTGTACCCACCGAATAGGATTTGATTAAAAAGATAGTTCATAAAGTTCGTAAGGTTAAAAAGTTCGTAACACAACGCTTGCCGTTCCATTTTGAAAATACAAAAACTCGGTAGAGGTAATGTCCTCATCGCCATTTTAATTCAAAATTAACAAAACCTACCTCTGTCACCCTGAACTTGTTTCAGGATCTATTCAAAAATTGATTAAAAATTAAACTTTAATCAACTCTCCAACCCCCCCCCAAAAAAAAACTTTTAAGTATTGGTTAGCTATACAACCCATTTGAAAATTAATCATGTAAGAATCCCCAGCGTTGTATATAATTTCAAAACATAATACTCTAGGGTAGAAGAAAGTTATTCACTACAAATTATTGATGAATATTTAACCGCTGAATATGTGAGACTTTGCAAAATTCATAATATAGAACCTGAGAATTTCCCCAATGCTTTAAGAGAATGAAGAATATAAGCAAACAGGAACAGTTAAAAAATAGGCACAAAAAACAACCTTACTAACTTTTTTTAAAAAGCTTTCAGGTTGTTGTTGGGTTTAATCGGAGTTAAGATTCCGCAAGAATTAACATTCCACCATAGCGAAAACAGCCATCACTATCTCGTTTAACAGTGATATAAAACTCAAGTGTACCATTATTTACCTTGTAGACTTTACCGTCACTACACAAGGTAAACTTGCCGTTGCTAACCCGGTTTGGGGTCATGATGGTTTTACTCCTGTAATAAAAACCAATTACTAATATAG
>CAZVWQ010000017.1:0-32885 GCA_964631275.1 uncultured Candidatus Saccharibacteria bacterium
GGCATATACCTACTTTATTTCTTATTTCTTTTTATTTCGCAAGAGGTCTAATAATTATTTTGATTAAATAGAAAAAAGTAAATTTATACAAATTTTGTTTTATACCCTTTAGGCTAATCGTTACGGTAATTACTCGTTAAGAACTTACTTTTAAATAAGGTATTTATTTTTACTGCTAGTTAGTACCTATTTTATGAGGTCAAAGTTTGTAAATCTAGGCTATAGGGCAAGATTATTGAACTGTTTTGGAAGCTTTTATAAAAGAAAATTATTAATATAAGTTTCTATAGAACAAAAAATAATTTGAAAATTCCATAACTAAATTCTTTGAAAATATCTCACAGTAAAAAACTAAATTAGAGTCTTTAATAACTCTAAACTTTTTATCTCCTTAAGAAGGAGTGTATATAGTCACCCATTACTCAAATTAGATAGTCTGCCACCCTGAACTTATTTCAGGATCATGAATAAAACAAGAATACAAATTGTAAGTGTTTAGTTAGTATATAGAATTGCTATACTCAAACTGTTAACTACTCAGTGAGTTTTTCTGACCCTGTTTTCCTTATTTGATCAAACTAAAACCTTTAGTTAAATCATAATTTAGTTAGTATTTGGGTATATTTCTAGCTAGAACCTAATTAATTACAAAGTCTTTCAGATCATCATCCAGACTAGCAGAGGCTTTTTTGATTTCTTCTTCTGTACGACTGTCTGAAGGCTTATTAGCGCTATATTTAAGCGTACCATCTGGCTCCACAAATTGAACTCTAATGTTTGTTTTGTTAGCTTTACCCACAGCTCGCATAAAGGTTTTGATTGTATTAGCCATACTACCATTTTTACCAATTACAATGCCCATATCTTTAGGATTAACTTGGATTGAGATTAACACTCCTTGGTCGTCAATCTCTCTATTTATTTGGATATCTTCAGGAATGGTTACTAAGTTTTCTAAAATAGTTTTTAGCACCAATAAATCTTTTGTATCTTTATCTGACATAGAGTTTATTATTAAAGTTTAATTAAAGAATTTTTTACAAAAAGTGCATGCACGGTAGGTGTCATATCTGTGTTGATAGATAAGTAGTACTTAACCCTTTCCTCATTAACTTTAAACTCTTTAGTTGCTGGATTGTAATATCCTAAAAATTCAAGAGCAGACTGACGATTTGGAGATCTATAAGTAGGCATAACTCCTATCCTAAAGAAAGGAGCATGTTTTTTACCAAATCTAGAAAGTTTAATTTTTAATTTTTTCTTCATAAATATTTTATTAAGCTACTTTATTTGAATATAACTCGACTATAGAAGGGATGTTAAATTCACTAATTGGAAGGTCATCTTTTAGAGGGTCACTAATAATTTTAATTTCGTAATCTCCTGATTTTTGAAGCCAAGTTGGAGATTCTTGAGGAACTTCTAATTTAAATTTTTCCCAGAAAGGTTTTTTTACTTTATTATTTTTTACTTTAATTACATCTCCAGTTTTGACTTGATAAGATGGAGTTTGTACTTTACCTCCATTAATCGAAAAATGGCCATGGTTAACAAGTTGTCTAGCCTGGGCTCTAGAATTAGCTAAACCTCCTTTATAAATAACATTATCAATTCTTTTCTCAAGCATGGATAAGGCATTCTCTCCAGTATCACCTTTTTTCTTAAAAGCTTTTTTAAATAGGTTAGACAATTGTTTTTCTAAAACACCATAAGTGTATTTTAGGGCTTGTTTTTCTAGTAATTGTTTACCATACTCAGATAAAGTTCCTGGTCTGCGACTTTTACTTTTAGTTGGTTTAAAGGGTCTTTTGTTATATTCATCTTTTGCTGAATAGCTACGCACACCTTTTAGAAAAAGATTTCTATTAACTCTTCGTGATAATTTTGCTCTGCCGCCTGTATATCTAGCCATAATTTATTTAGTTTATACTCTTCTTTTTTTCCTTGGCCTAACACCACCAAAGGGAAATCCAGTAGTATCAGTAATTGAATTAATCTGAATGTCAAATCCTTGGATACTTCTAATAAAAGAATCTCTACCCATCCCAGAACCTTTAACAAAAACATCTGCAGATTTTGCTTCGACCGCTTTTACTTTATCTAAAACATCTTCTGTAACTCTTTGGGCAGCAAAAGGAGTTGATTTTCTAGCCCCTTTGAAGCCAACTTTACCACTACTAGACCAAGCAATAACTTTACCTTCCTGATCTGTCAAAGTAACGATAGTATTATTTAGTTTAGCTGCCAAATAGATCCTGACAGAAGAAATTTTTTTCTTTAATTTATTTTTCTTGGTTGTTGTTTTGGCCATGTGTTTAGTTATATTCTTTTGGTTTTTCTTCTAGTTTTCATATTTTTACGTGTTCTTTGGCCTCTAACAGCCATTCCAGTTTTGTGTCTGATACCTCTCCAAGTGTTTAAATCCATTAAACGATTAACATTAGTTTGAACCTGTCTTCTTAGATTATCTTCAACTAGGTAATCTCTATCAATAATATTACGAATAACAACCAAAACTTCCTCGCTAAGATCACCTAATTTAGCTTGTTTAAAGGTTGCTAGGTCTTTATAATTCTTCAAATTAGCATTTGCCTCTTCATAGACTTTAGCTAAGAGTCCATTAACATTAGACTTACCAATTCCTTTGATTGGCGATAAAGCAAAAGGCATTTTCTTTTTTTCATCTAAGTTTCTACTAGCAATACGAATCATAAGTAATTAATATTTTCTTTTCTTTTTATAAAGAGCTAACCTTTTTTTTGGTATTGGAGTACTTTTTTTGTATCTTCCAGCCTTAGCTTCCGTTTCTTTTCCAGCTATACCTCTACGCCCACGTCTACGCCAACGGTACTCTCCTTTACCACCAACACTTCTAAATTTTAGGGATGCTGAATATTTCATAATTAATGTCTTTCTATTATCGTGCCTTTAAGAATTTTATTTATTTCGTCATGATACATATCTTCAGGGTTTACCTCAACGACTACATTGTCACCTTTGATTATCAGGACTTTTCTTTTGATTAGTTTGGTTTTTAGATGGCAAATTATCTGAATAAATCGCTCTTCTTCAGAAATTTCTGCTTGGTCTTTTTTACCTTCAATAGGAACTTTTACTTTGAATGTAGTCCCAGGTAATGTCTCTACCACCAAACCATTTTCAAAATAAATATGGTCTTCTTTTCTTGGTTCTGACCTCCTCTTTCTTCTTAATAGAGGTTTACTGCTTTTATGAGTATCTTTTTTTTTGACCACTTAAAAAATCCAAATTATTCAGAAAATAAACTTTAATATAAAAATTAAAGGATTAGTTCTTGTCAAGAAGTAAAAGATAGTTTTTCAGATTATAAGCTGTTTTAAATTAATATTCAAGTAAAATCAGAAAAAATCCTAATTAAAGCTTTATTCGATAAAAATAAGTTCTTGGTAAGAATTCTTACTCTAAATTAAGATAATAATAAGGTTTATGATTTTTTGATTATATCAGGTTAGCTAAATTTACTTTTTTATAGTTATAAATAGTTTTAAAATAAAACTAAAAGCTTTTAAAGCTCTACTTAAAAAGTATTCTTAGTCTATTAGTTATTTGTAAACTTTTATACTATTTATATTTTTAATCATAGAACACCTCTAAAACTTTATCATTAAAAGGTTTTAACAAATTTCGAGTTACTCCAAATTAAAGATTTGATCTTGTTGATATTTAGGACAAAAATACTAGAAAAAAATCTTGTATCTCAAAGAGTGGTTTATTTTAAGAGTAAAACTAGCTTACTAGAAAACCTAAATAGGACTCGAAAATGTACACATTTTGATTTTTAGTAGTCTTTTTACACCTTGCAGAATAAACTATTTTTTGCTTGTTTTATGAACAAAAACTTAAAAAATATTACTTTTATTTATTTTAATTATAATAAAAAACTTTTTTAAGGAAGTTGAGGCAAGACTAATATTTTCAAAAACATAATAACTTTTGTAATAATTTATTTTAAAAAATCAATGAAGCAAAAAAACATCAGAAATTTTTCTATTATTGCCCATATAGATCATGGTAAAAGCACTCTTTCAGATAGGTTAATGGAGATAACTGGAGCCATAACTCAGAGAGAAATTCAGGAACAAACTTTAGATAAAATGGATCTTGAAAGAGAGAGAGGAATTACCATCAAATTACAACCAGTACGTATGACTTATATTTATAAAGGAACAGAAGAAAAATATAAAAATCAAGAATTTATTCTTAACTTGATTGATACACCTGGTCATGTAGATTTTGCTTATGAAGTGTCCAGATCTCTAGCTGCTTGCGAGGGAGCAATACTAGTAGTGGATGCCAGCCAGGGTATCCAAGCTCAGACATTAGCTAATTTATACATGGCTATGGAGCTTGATTTAGAAATTATTCCAGTACTTAACAAGATAGATTTGCCTAATGCTGATATCGAAGCTAGAAGCCAAGAAATCCAAAAAATTCTAGGTTATCAAAACGAAGATATCCTCAAAGTAAGTGCTAAAACTGGAGAAAATGTAGAAAAAATTATAGAAAAAATTATAGAAAAAATTCCAGAACCAAAATATCTTGAATAAAATTTATGTCTGAGTTTATAAAAGCTATTTTATAGTTCACATAAACCAAATTTCAATTTTTTTAAAGTTTAAATTTTCATTTTAGTTTTATTTAATTAGTATCAAAAAGTATTTCTAAAAATTAAAAAAGTCCTAATTTGAATTGATTTAGGGTATAGATCCTTTATTTAAGATAAATTCTTAACAGATAATTACCGTAACGATTAGCCCAAAGGGTATAAGATTTAAAAATGTAAATTTTGAAAGTGAACTGAGTATAGATAAAATCAACTCATTTTAGAATAAGACTAATATAGCAATTCCACATTCAACTTAAATAATTTATTAGATATTAAGCTTGTTTTAAAGTAAATTTAGGATACTCAAAATGTCTAACTAGTATACGGATTAGCTATATAAGTTTAGTTTTGTAACCTTTCGCCCAAGATCTCTTTGTAGTGAATAATTCTGTCTCCTTCAGTATTAGAATAGCTAACTTCAACTAGGTATTTTTTGAGTGGATTGAGCCCATTTTGACTTATGGTAATTGTATTACTCAATTCGTCTCCCGAAAATTTATATTGATTTTGACCATCATAGATAATAGCTTCGATAACACTAGTAGTTGGAGCAATAACCTGTATCTGATTACAGCTATCATCTTCATCTATGCACCATTCGATGTATTGTTCGGTGGTTCCCATCGTGTAATCAAATCTTCCAGCTTCAAACCCGTTATTATCAAATACTAAAGTATTTTTACCTATATCTCCTTCGGCTTGAACATAGCAGTCATTACCTTGCCAATGAGTTATAGCTTCTCTGAAGACTTTAGAGTTACTTATGATTAAAGCTTTACAGCTCCATCCAAAAAAACTAAAAATCTGAGGTTTGTTCTTGGTTACATAATCACTTCCTTGAGTTATTCTAAATTCTTCACTGGAATTAGCAATGTCATAATTATCAAGATAAATTCTAATATTGTTAGTCCTGCTAATCGCTGAAATACTAGCTGATACATCCAAATCCAAATCTAAAAAAGTTTTTCCAAGTTGTTCTTGAATATCTTTAGATTCTAATTTTTGAGCTAAAATCTTTAGACTGGCATAACCTTCTTTGATATTATTATTTTCTATTTTATTATTGTATTCCCATCTAACTTCTCCAGTAGAAGCAGGTAAGCCGTGCCGATCAATTAATGGTGTAGTTAATAGCGATATTTCTAATTCATTTTGAGAATTAAACCTAACTTGAGGGAAGATTTTGAAAAAATTAGCAGGTTCGCCAGGTTTAAGATTAATAACATTAGTAAAAATTTTATCGCCAACAATAAACTTAAGTAATACCCTAGGCACATCTCTAAAACTTTCTACGGCCCAATCTAACTGACATTTTTTGTCTTCAAAAGAATAAGGAATACTTTCTTCTAAAAATTGTTCTTTGTTTTTGATAAATTTTACCTGACAAAATTCTAGTTCATTATTGTCTAGTTCTGAGATGCCAACGGTTAAACTTTTCTCTGGATCTAAAGTTTCTGGGATATTAGGCAGAATTATTTTTTGCCCTTCAAATTCTACAGTGGTTTCAATATCTCTACTAATTAACTCTTGATCCCCTGATTTTAACCTGATTTTGATTGAGTCATTATCTAAAGTTGTAGCCGGGATAGCTATTTTCAGGTAACCTTCTTGTATATTGAGATCATTAAATTGGTTAATTAAATTATCATCTTGGTCATAAAAGTTCAAATTCAAATTAAAACTATCTGTTAAATTACCAAAAGAATCAGTAACTGGACCAATAATAAGATTATTAGCATATTTTTTTCTTATTGGCTCTATTTCAAAATTAATTTCTCCATAGTTATCAGGGTCACCAGAAGTTAGCTGAAAAATTCTACTTTGGCTAATTGCGTTAGAATTATTAATTCCAGCAAAAGTTACTAAAATTGGGCCAGCTTTATTTATCTTGCCTTTGTTCAGTATTACTTCGCACTTACCTTGATCTATCAACCCATTCAAACTAATAGGATTAAGGCTATCACCGATAGAATAAATTTCTGCTGTGCATTCTCCTTGAGCTATCTGATTGCCGTCTCTATCTGTGATTCCATTAATATAGAATTTTGAATCTCTATCAACTCTTAGTTGAGAATAATCTTCTACTAAAATTCCGCTCTGAGAAAAACCAACTTTAGTATCAGAATAAACTAAATTAATAAAATCACTGACTCTCCCACTTTCTAATCTTACCCAAAGTAAATATTGGCCACTACTTGTAAAATAATTACCTGGAATTTCAGTTTTAAATTGACCATCTTTAACAGTTAAAGTTTCACCTCCTAAAGTACTAATTTCTTCAATTTGGCCAGTATTATGATTATAAATATTAACACTCAAAGTAGATTCAGATATTACTCCACCATCTTCGCCAATAATTTCATCAACCAAAATATTTAGAGGTTGGTCTTTTTGAGGAGTGACAGTTTGATTTTGAATTTGCAAAAGTGACTCAGCCTTTGGTATAAAAGAAATCTGAGTTTGAATATCAGAGTTAGCTAACTTAATTCTATATATTCCTTGCTGATTACCTAACTGATTAATATCTAAAATAGTTCTACAACTTCTGTTAGAATCGACGTTAGATTTAATTTCTGTTATTTTAGTATTTTCTTTGTAAATCTCAAAAATACAATTTTTACCGTTTATACTTTCATTTTTACTTATTACACGATCAACTATAATTGGGGCTTTACCGTTAACTGAAAGCGAACTAAATGGAGTGACCATATTAGCTTGAGTACTAGGAATCAAATTAGAAGAGGTGTTGGTTGTACCTATTTCAAACCATTGTATTTTGCTAAAAATATTTCCTTTATTAGAGATAAACAGAGCACTATATTTTCCAGGAGGCAGTTCTGATATTGTTATTTCACAAACGGGAGTATTTTCAAAGATACAATCAAAAGTATTAGCTATTTTGCCGTTTTCTCGATTAGAAATATATATTTTACCTTCTTTAACCTTATCTTTTGTTTCGTTTATTTGAGCTTCCTCCTGATCTTCTTTAGGTTCTGAGGTTTCTTCGGAATTTGTATTTTCTTCAGGTTCTGTATTTTCTTGGTTATCTTCGCCTTCTTCTTTATTTATTTGTGTTTCTTTAGGCTCCATTTCTAAAATCTCTACAAAACTGCTTAAATCTAATTTTACTCTAACCTCTTCGCCTGGGTCATAAGTTTCTTTGTCCAAAACTAAAGGTAAGTTTTCTTGTGAAGTTTTAGTGCTTGAGATTAACTGAGTATAGATACGATTAGTATCTGTTCTTTGTTGCCCTTGAGAGTTATTATAATTAAGCTTACCTAAAATAGTTAAAAAATCAATAGTAGCATCTTTTAAGGTTCCAGAAATTTCGTATTCAGCACGCTCTCCTGGGCTCAAGTCGGGTAGATTTAATTTACCTAATTCTATCTTGATTTTTTGGTTGTTCGTGGTGTTGAGATTCTCTGCTCCTTCCCACCTTACAGCTTCTTTAGTAGACAAAAGGTTGACTGATACTTGGCTAATAGTCTCAACTATGCTAGTGTTTTGAAAGGTGGCTAGAATTTTAATTTCTTCCCCTAGTCCAAATTTTTTTTCTTTACTAAACCTAACAGAACCACTTATCAAAGCTGGCTCGCTAGCTTGAGCCCTATTAGGGTTGCTTCGGTTAAATATAAAAAAAGTCAAAATACTCCCAGCAATGAGATAAACTCCAACTACAGTAACGATTAGATTTCTATATTTTCTTTTTGGTTTAACCGCTTGTAGAAAATTCTTATTTCTTTTCTTACCTGGATGAACAGTTAATTTATAATTTGGCAGTTTTGCCATGATTTTTTATTTATGTTTTTCTAAGAATGTTATTAGTATTCTATACTTTTTCCTTTTTTGCAAGTTTTTTAAGTATAGTTTTTGCTATATAGCTAATTGATAATAAGATTTTGATATTTTATTTCTTCCAAACTTACTTTAAATTAATGTTTATGTCGAATTTACTATGAGAAAGCAATTTTTCAAGGTTTATTTTTTGCGGCTCAAAAATTTTTATTTTCGTTACCATGGCAACAAACAAAATTACTATTTTGCAATAGTAGAGATTATTCTTATAAACCAAACAAACACCTTTTAATGTCTAAATTAAAAGACCTAATAAGCCTAGAATCTTGGCCAGAAAAGTATGAATTTTTAATTGAACTTGGTAGTCTCTTACCAGATTTAAAATCAGAACAAAAAAACAACCAGAATTTAGTTTTGGGATGCACTTCTAGAGTTTGGTTAATAAGTCAATTTGAAGACGGCAAAATTAAATTACAGGCTACCTCAGATTCCTTGACAGTTAAAGGACTTTTAAGCATTATATTAGAATTATTCAATGACAAAAAGCCTGTAGAAATTATGACTTTTGACGCTAAATTCATATCCGAAGCTGAGTTAGACAAAAATTTATCACTCAATCGAATTCAGGGCATGCAGGCTATAATCAAAAAAATTAAACTTTTAGCTTTATCTTATTCAACTAATGTCAATTAATCAGTCTATAGATTTTGTTATTCATGGAGGCCAAAAATTATCTGGACAAGTAAAAACTAACACTTCCAAAAATGGAGCTATGGGGCTTCTTTCGGCTAGTCTTTTAAACTATGGAACTACTATTTTACATGGTATACCACAAATCGAAGAGGTTAAGAGAATTTGTGAAGTTCTCGTTAGTATTGGCGTTAAGGTTGAGTGGTTAGACAAAAATTCAATAAAAATTCAAAGACCAGAAGTTTTAGATTTGCAGGCAATTGATTTCGATTCAGCCTCTAAAACTAGAACTATAATTATGTTTTTAGGGGCTTTGATTCATGATTTTGTTAATTTTGATTTACCTAACTCTCAAGGTTGTAAATTAGGCAAAAGAACAATTAAACCACACCTTTATGCTCTACAAAAACTAGGAGTAAATATTAAAGTCAAAGAAACAAAATACAAAGTTGATGCTACTGAATTAAAAAAATTAAAAGACCAGCGAGACAAGATTGAGAGAGAAATTATAATGTTCGAAAAAGGAGATACAGCAACTGAGAACATTTTGATTGCTACTGCCAAAATGCCTGGAATTACCAAAATCAAATTTGCTTCTTCCAATTATATGGTTCAAGATGTTTGCTTTTTTTTAAAAAAACTAGGTATCAAAATTGAAGGAATTGGAACTTCTACACTAATTGTGCATGGTAAGCCCGAAATTAATACAGAGATTAGACATTGTAATTCGGAAGACCCGATAGAATCCATGATGTGGGTTAGTGCAGCTATTTGCACTGGATCTGAATTAAGTATTTCTAGGGTACCGATTGAATTTTTGGAATTAGAGTTATTCAAATTAGAAAAAATGGGATTAGACTACGAAGTTGGTCAAAAATATAAAGCAGAAAATGAACACACAGATCTGGCAGATATAATTGTTAGACCGAGTCAGTTAATTGCTAGTGAAGAAAAAATAACTTGTGGACCTTTTCCTGATATTAACATAGATAATTTACCTTTTTTTGTACCTATTTCGGCTTTGGCAAAAGGACAAACTCTAATTCACGATTGGGTCTACGAGAATAGAGCGATTTATTTTTTAGAACTTAGTAAGTTAGGCGTTTCTATGATTCTAGCTGACCCACATAGGGTTTATATTAACGGGCCAACAGAATTTAAGCCAGCTCAAGTTGTTTGTCCTCCAGCACTCAGGCCAGCAATGATCATCCTAATAGCAATGCTGGGAACACAAGGCACTTCAATCCTGAGAAATGTTTACTCAATCAAAAGAGGTTATGAGGAGATCGCTGAAAGGTTGAATTTACTAGGAGCAAAAATTGAGATTATTAAGAGTTAATTATAGCAATTCCACATTCAACTTATACTATTTCGCCATAAATCATTTACTATGATATAAGACGGTTTTACCTTAAAAAACTAAACTTTTCTCTGAATTTTTTGGAATAATTTTATAGCAAATTGGTATTAGATAAGTTATTAGTATTATACTTAGACTATACTTATTTGATAACCAAATTTAACATCAAAGCTAAGCTTAATTCGATTTTAAAAGTATTTTGTAGCTTTTTAAGATTTAAAAATATAAATTTTGAAACTGAATTGAATATAAATCAGTTTACTATTACCCTAAATTTAGTTCTTCATAAGGAAATATACTAAACTGTTAACTAATTAGTGTAGTTTTTTTGGCTGTGGTTTTTTTATTTAAGCAAACTAAAACCTTCAGTTAAATCATAATTTAGTTAGCATTTGAGTATATACAAAAACTATCTTGCTTCAAAATATTATCTGGCGGTGAGGCAGGGATTCGAACCCTGGGTAGGGAATACCTACAACACGTTAGCAGTGTGCCGCTTTCGACCACTCAGCCACCTCACCCATTAAGCATTTAAGAGTTCCTTTATTCTCAGGCTTTTGTCAAGCAAAGCTCAGGTTTAGATTCGGCTAAGCTACAAAAAAAGAGCCTACAAATATTCTAATATTAATCAAAAATAATCACATGAAACCTTTTTTAGTAAACATTTGATTTAGACTCCTTTTAATTCTAGATTAGAACTTTTTAGTTACAGCGATCTTACACTAAACTTTGAAAATTATTAACTGCTAAGTTTGTTTTTAAGTAAGTTAATATGCTATGCAAAATACCTAGTTTTGTACTAGTTTAGCTATGCAAATGATTACAAGTATTTGATTTAATTGATTTGTTTTTTTGAATATAAAAATACAACCTTATCATAATTAATAGTTTCTGTTTATTTTTAAAGGTAAAAAATAGGGAAAAATTAATTTATACTCAAGTCTAGTTTCATTTATAAACAAAACTTAATTTAGTTCAAAAGGTTTATTTTTGATCTAAAAGTAAAAATTGATGCAAGTTCTGGAAAATTATGAGACAAGATCATTAAACATATTAACAGATTTGTGCATAAATTATAAGTTTTATACCCTTTTGACTAATCGTTACGGTAATTACTCGTTAAGAATTTAGCTCAAATAAAAAGTATTTATTTTCTTATTAATTTTAGTTTAATTAGTAAACAGATTGGGTATGCTGAATAGTAAAATTCTGTTGCTAAAGGGTAATTGAGTTATTACTTGACTAAGTATAAATTAAGAGTAAACCTAAAAAACATTAATTGCCTAGTCTACACTATTAATTAATTCTAAAAATGTTAGAAGAAAATTATCAGAGCGAGTTCGATGTTGATAACCACTACAATCACTTTGAAAAGCAAAATGCTAGATTTACTTTTGGAAAGTTTGTTTCACTTGTTTTGATTTTAACAAGCCTGACGCTTTTAGGTTTTGGCGGTTACTTTGGTTACCAAATTTTAGCTTCAGAAAATACGGCCTTTGTGTGTGAAGATGGTGAAAATTGCAGCAACCAAAATTTATTTGGAGATTTGATTGGAGGGATCTTTGGTAATGAAATTAAATTAAAAGGTCAAGCCCAAGGAAGGACTAATTTTTTGATGTTAGGACTTGATTCTGCAGCTAGTTTAGCTGATACAATTATAATTGCCTCTCTTTTTTATGAAGAGAAAAAAATAGTAACTTTAAATATACCTAGAGATTTATATGTTTCAACAAGTTATCAAACTAATTCAGGCTCTAAGCAAAATTTTTCAGGTAAAGTAAACTCATTATACCCTTTAGCTGATAGTAGCTCTAATAGAGTAGGGGCTGGAGTTGAGGCTTTGAGTAATTTTATTAATTCTGAATATGGAATCGAAATTCACTACTGGATGAATACTAATTTTGAAGGCTTAGAAAAAGTTGTAAACGAACTAGGAGGAATAACCGTAAATGTTGATAAAGCTTTTACAGATTGCGAGTTTCCAAATAAAAATTACAGAGGTTTTATTAGGCCTTGCCCAAGCTTTGAGACTGGAGTTCAAGAAATGGACGGAGAGACCGCTTTAATCTATGCTCGTTCTCGTATGGCTCCTCAGGACGGTGGTGATTTTGCTAGAAGTAGACGACAAAGTATTGTAATTCAAGGAATTGTTGAGAAAGCTAAACAATTAGGAGTTATAGATAATATTAACAATATTAACAACTATCTGTCTATTTTTAGTGAATATTTAGAGACAAATATTAAGCCTAGTGAAATTTTAGCTCTAAATAAAGTTTTGAACCGAATGAACCTTAGTGATGACTTTTTAAGACTGGTCTGGGAAGATGGTAACGGGATTTATTGCACAGGAGATCCCGCTAGAGGTTATAATTTGGTTTATTGTGGGGGCTTAACTCCAGGCATCCAACAATCTTCACAGTCACGAGAAAAAGCTCAAAACCAAGTTAGAGAAATGTTATTCTATGCCCAGTCTCAAGAATTATTTAGTGCTAGAACTGCAATTTTAGGTAATCAAAGTAAAGACACAGTTAGTATTCGTGATGATTTGTTTAAGGCTGGTATGAATAATGTATATTTTAACAATCTCTACTCCTCAGAAATAAAAGCAGCCACTCTTAGTAGCACTGAAAAAGCTATAGCTTATATTGACAATCCTAGGCTTTTAGATCCATTTAAAACCTTAATAAACAAAGTAGAAAAAAATATAGAGGTAGTAGAGGGTATCCCAGGAACATTAAATATTCCAGCTGCAGCTAACAAGCCAGAAATTATAATTTGGGTAGAATCTATTTAGAATTGGCCAGAATTTTTACTTGTTATATAAAGCTATTTGATTATACTAAACTGTTAACTGCTCAGTGAGTTTTTCTAACTGTGCTTTCTTTATTATCTTTATTATTTAATCAAATTAAAATCTTCAGTTAAATCATAATTTAGTTAGATTTAGTTAGCATTTGAGTATAAATCAATTCAAACTAGGACTTTTTTCATTTTTAAAAAATATTTTTTGATACTGATTAAATTAAACTAAAACGGTAGTTTAAACTTCCAAAAAAAACTAAAACTTGCTTTGTGGTAAGTATAATTAAAAAAGACATGGGCGGGACTACTTCGTAACCTTGATTAATTGTGTCTCAAAACCTATTTTTACTGTTGATTAATATCCATTTTATGGGCTCAAAGTTCTGTAAATTTGGGTTACGGGATAAGACTATTCAACTTAGATAAATTATTAGATATTAAGTTTGTTTTAAACTAAGCTTAGGATGCCCGAAATATCTAACTGCTATATGATTTAGCTATATAAATTTATAAATATGAAATAATTAAGATTAGAAACAGGTTTGACCTTTAAGCAATTTCTTTAACTTTAACTTTTGAACTGTTTTTAATTTTAGCTTCTACTTTTTTACCTTTTACTCTAACTTCGATGTTAGAAGTTTTCGGATTGTCTAAAATAAACTCAGCTATTACGTCTTGAACCTCTCCAGCTACAATAGACTTTACTTCTCTAGCCCCATATTCTAATTTAGAATTGCATTTTTCTACTAAATAGTCAATTATTTTATTATCAAAACTAATAGTTCTTCCTTGTTTGAGCAAATGTTTTTGAAGTTCTCCAAGTTCTTTATAAATAATTTTTTCTAAAACAGCTTTACCAATCGGCCTAAAAACAATTTTACTAGTTATTCTTCCTAAAATTTCTGGTTTTATGCTTTTTTCTAATTCATCCATAACTTGCTTACGAATATTTTGATAATCTTCTTCGTCTCCTTGATCTGGATCAGTAAATCCGAGCTTAGAAGCAAATTTATTTAATCTATTTTTACCTAGATTAGAAGTCATAAAAATCAAAGCATGTTCACAGCTAACTGAACTACCTTTAGCATCTGTAACAACGCCATCTTCTAGCATTTGTAAAAGAATGTTTAGATTTTCGGGGTGACCTTTTTCAATCTCATCAAAAAGAATTACAGAATATGGTCTCTTTCTTAAAAATTCTGTAAGCTGAGGAGCGTCATCATAACCTACATAACCAGCTGGAGCTCCAAGTAATCGACTCATTTGGTGTCTTTCCCTAAATTCGCTCATGTCGATCTTTAGGAGATATTTAGAAGGATCTCCATAAAGTTCCTTGGTTAAGACCTTAACTAATTCTGTTTTACCGACTCCAGTAGGTCCAAGCAACAAAAAACTAGCAATTGGCCCAGTATTTGGATTAACTCCAGCATAACTTCTTTTTAAGGCTTGAGAAATTTCACCAGTAGCTTCTTCTTGACCAAAAATTTGCCCGTCTAGACTTTCTTGAAGATTTTTAATTTGAATAAATATATTAGAGCTAATCCTAACTATTGGAACTCCTGAGACCTCAGAAACCACTTTTTCTAAAAGATCCTGAGTAACTACAGTTAACTCTTTGTTTTGTTTATTTTCCTGATTAAGTTTGGCTAATTTTTCTTCTAAATTTTTTTGATCAGATTCAAACTTTTTTGATAGGTTAAAGTCCTGATTTAAGATAGCTTCATTTTTGTTTCTTATTAAATCCAAAATTTGTTTTTCTAAATCTATCCAATCTTTTTCACTTTTTTGATCAGCTTTGTTTTTTTCTGAGGCTTTAATTCTGGCTCTAACTAGAGTTTCGTCTAGAAGATCAATGGCTTTATCTGGGAAACGTCTTTCAGGGATAAACCTATCAGCATATTCAACCATAGGCTTAAGAAGCTTATCTGGCATTACAGAATGGTGATAATCTTCATACATAGATTTAATTCCTTTAATTATATGAACCGTTTGAGAATTACTTGGCTCTTCTAGTCTAACTGGTTGAAATCTTCTTTCAAAAGCTTTATCTTTTTTGATTATGGTTCTGTATTCTTCTTCGGTTGTGGCACCGATAATACTAACTTCGCCTCTAGCCAAAGCAGGTTTTAGAATTCCTGACATTTCTGGACCTCCAGAGTTACCACTACCTCCAGCTCCAATAGCTGTATGAATTTCATCAATAAATAAAATAACATCCTTAGCAGCAATTACCTCTTGAATAATAGCTTTTAATCTTTGTTCAAATTCGCCTCGAAAGACCGAACCAGCAACCAAGTTAGCCACATCTAGATTTAAAACCTTCTTATCAGCTAACCATTCTGGAACCTTACCTTCGTTTATTCTCTTAACTAGCCCTTCGACTAAAGCTGTTTTACCCACTCCAGGTTCTCCTAGGATGATTGGATTATTTTTATTTTTTCTAGATAAAATTTGAATTAGTCTAGTTATTTCTTGTTCTCTTTCATAAATTTCAAAGCCTTTTTCTTGAATAACCCTTTGATTGATATTGGTAGTAAAAAATTCTAGTGCTGAATCTCTAGATCTAAGTTTTTTTTTGCCTTGATTTTGATTATCATTACTTGACTGTTTGTTAACTTCAGTTTGGGTATTTTGAGAATAAGAATTAAAAATAGAAGCTAGGATATCTTTAAGTTTTTGAGCACTAGCTTGAGTCATATTCATAATCTGTAAGCCGTGGGAGTCAGCTACATCGAGAACCCCATAAATTAAATGTTCGATACCGATATAGCTATAGCTGTAATTTTCGGCAACTCTAATAGCACTGTCTAGACATTGTTGTAGCTCATTAGTTATTTCTGGAAGTAAAGAAGAATTATTCCTTCTATTTGGGTCTGATTTTTGGAATCTTTCAAGGCCTTGTTTACGAATAATATCTAAAAGTTCTTGATTAGATACATTATCTATAAAAGCCATTTGAAAAGGTAATCCATCTTGAGGTTGGGACAATATTCCAAATAGTAAGTGTTCGCTACCGATATAGCTATGACCTAGCTGAATGGCAATTTGCTGAGCTATAGCTAAAGCATTTTTAGCTCTAGAATCAAACTTTGGTAAAGCTGACGATGACATAAATAAAAATTAATTTCTATAATTTTATGGTTAAAAATTTGTTTTATACTTAATTTACTCTCAAAATTTACATTTTTAAATCTTTAAAAGTCATGAATACCCTAAAGTTTAATTAAGTTTAGCTCTACTGTCCAGTTTGGTTATGGAATAGCATAGCTAATTAATTTGGTCTAGGCTCAAAAAATAACCTATTTTTTGCTTATTTTAAAATAAAAAGTACTAAATTTATGGAAAACTATTATTTTTACCTTGCTTAATCCAAAAAATAAATATTTTTCGTTTATGTTTGCAATTATTGCAAGATATATCTGCTGATAAATACTACTATTTATAGCAAATTTGTACAAGCATTTATTTCTAAAATTTTTAGAAAAATAAAATTAAAGATTGAAACATTTATTTAAATTTAGTTTAATTTAAGATTTACCGTATAATGAATCTGTATATACGATTTAGACCTTTTTTAAGTCAGGTTTATAATTAATAAAATTTTCTAAAAGTATGAAGGTTAGCTGTATTTTACTTTCTATTTCGTTTTAGCTACATAATTTAGCATAATCCGATAAATAAGTAATTTAGTATTTTTGAGTATAGATAAGCTTATAGGTAGTATTTTTTTATTAATAATTTTACGGGAGTTGTCTTATCTAACTTAGATAGAAGAATAAATAAAAATATTTTTTTTGGCAAGTAAGTTGCTAAGTTGCTAATTAATTCTAGAGTTTTTGTTACTTTTTCTAAGCTAATAATCATGCCTCAAAACCTATTTTACTGTTGATTAATATCTATTTTATGGGATCAAAGTTTTGTAAATTTGAGTTATAGGATAAGATATTGTTTGGTATGTTAAAACCTTTTGTACTAAGCTAAAAACAAGTTTAAAAAAACCTAAAATGTTATAAATTACTTGCCAAATCAATAAACTCACTCATTAATTGAACACACTTTTTTGGATATTGGCCAGCGGCAGTTTCTCCTGAGAGCATTACATAGTTTGCTTTATCTATAATGACAGCTCGATACAAATCACTTAGCTCAGAACGTAGCGGCACAGGCGAAGAAAACATGCTTTCTAAAATTTGAGTAGCTACAATAAATTCTTTATTTTGATTTTTACAAGTTTTAATAATTTTTTCTTGTAAAAAAGGAACTTGAATGTGCAATGGTAATGTCTCCAAAGCCATATCTCCTCTAGCTACCATTATCATGTCTGAATATTTAACAATCTCAGTAATATTTGTAATAGCTTCAGCCATTTCAATTTTGGTACAAATTTTAGGAAAGTAAGTTTCTAAGTCAATACCAGCCGTTAGTAGAACTTCTTTAATAAATTCATTTAAACTTTCTAGGTCGTGAAGTTTTTTTACAAAACTTGGAGCTATATAATCTGGTTTTAAGATAGGTAAAATTTGATTTAAAAATTCTTTATCCCTAGGTACTAAAAAATCCATTTCTACTCTTGATTCAGGGAGGTTAACACCTTTATTACTTTTGATAATTCCTTTGTTAAAAGTCTCTAAAATTACAGTTTTATCTTCAATGTCAATAACTTTTGTGACTACTTTTCCATCATCTATCAGTAATAACTTATTAGTCTCCAAGAAATTAGCAATTTCTATATTGCTACTAATGAGGTCTATATTTTTTCCTTGATAATTATACTTTTGAGGATATTTTTTTTCTTGATTTTCTGCCTCTATGGCAATTAATTGCCCTGAGCTGACCTCTAAGACTTCATCTAAATTACCAACTAATATTTTTGGACCAGCTAAATCAAGCATGATTTCTAAGCCTGCTTCTTGGGCTAATTTCCCTATTTTAGTGTGCCAATCAATAGTTCCATGGCTAAAATTAAATCTAGCAATTTTTACTTTATTTTTAGCGAAAAACTCTAAGATTTCTAATTTTTCAGAACTAGGACCAATAGTGGCTATGATTTTTGTCATTTTAGTGTTTATTTAGTAAAATTGTATTTTTGCTGAATGCAAAATTCTTAAGCTTTTATTTAGATATTCATATTATTAGGTCAAATTAATTTTTTGGCAAAAAGACACTCGAGTAACATTTATTACTAACCTTATTGCTGAAAAAATGACTCGCTTTTTATTTTAAAATAAAAATTACTATATCTTCTGGCTAATTTTTAGTAACTACCAATTAAGAATTTTTGCTTATAAATATCTAAGTTAAGTAATAGCAAATATATTGAATATAAATCTATGCAAAACATTACTTATTATATTTAAAAAATTAACTATTTTGAAAAGTTTCAGGATAAGATTAATGATGGATTATACTTATTTTGTAATTAAATTTGACAGTAGGTCTAAACTTAATTCAATTTTGAACATATTTTATAACTTTTTAAGGTTTTAAAATGTAAATTTTAGAAAGTGAATTAAGTATAAATTATATTTAAGGTATAACATACCACACTAAATTTTTAGGAGTTATTAGGTATAAATTTTAGAGCAAGTTTTTAGGAGATGTAAAATTCTAAATCATGTATTAAATCTTATTCCATAAATCAGTTTACAAAATTTTAACCCATAAAATAGGTGTTAAGATATGATTAAATAAAAGAAAAAAAAGATGGTCCCAAAAGCAGCAGTCGTAGCTCAGAGGATTAGAGCATCTGGTTGCGGTCCAGAAGGTCGCAGGTTCGAATCCTGCCGATTGCACCAAGAGTGTAATGATTAAAACCGAACAAAAACCTTTCTTTGCCCATATAGTCTTTTATAATTATTACTTTTTGGCAAAGTTTTTTTAGTTTTTTACTAGCTTTACGAATATTTCTAGAGTCAAGTTCAAAAGCGAAAAAATTAAATTTAAGATCTAAATACTGAATTTGTCTAAGCAAAGTGCTAAAAAGATTTAGCCCATCGTAACCTGAATAAATAGACTTTCTTGGCTCAAAGTTAATTAAATTTTCTTTGGATTTTAAGATATCCTGTATAGGGACATACGGTAAATTAGCAACTAAGACTAGATTTCTCTCTTTTTTTAAAATTTGTTTAAGTTTTTTATTCTTAAGTAAATCTGACTGAAAGAAATTTATTTTCTTTGATTTTTGATTTTTTAGTTTAAGATTTTGTTGACTAATCTGTATTGCTTTAGGGTTGGTGTCTATAGCTAAATATGATTTAAAAATTTTATTTTGTAAAAAGTTTAGACTAATTACTCCAGTCCCAATGCCCACTTCTAAGCAAATTGTGTTTTGCAAGAATTTTTTTAAACTACAAATTTTAGTAACCAGTTCTTCTGTCTCTGGCCTAGGAATAAGTAAACCTTCATCTAAAAAATACTCTTGGCCTAAAAAATTACATTTTTTGAGAATATAGCTTAATGGATAGCCTTTTCTAAGAAGTTTCTTGTAGTTCTCAAATTCTGCTACTTTATCTAAATCTAAAGAATAGTTATTAAGAATTATATTTGTTATAGAAGTATCTAAAATCTCAGCTAATAAAACCTTATCCAAAAAAGAATTGTACACTGGGCAGAAAACAAAAAATAAAAATATAGAGTTCTAGTTCTATTTATAAATTTTATAAATAAAAAACACAACTGCAAAATTGTTTAAAAAACTATTTGTAAGCGTATCAAAATTTAAAAAAATATAGTATTTACACAGAAATTACTTATAATTTACTAGATTTCTTACAAAATAAACTAAAAATAATAGATCAAATTATCTTAAACTAAACTACAGAAATATATTTTTTAATCTAAGATTATACTTATATTAATCTAAATTAGGATTTTTTGAAGTTTATTTAGACCTAATTAAAACTAAAAATTTAGATCCTGAAAAACTAGAATTTGTTTTGCGGTATACCCAATCTGTTTATTTTTACCCTAAATTTAGCTTTTTATAAGGAAATAAATCCTTTATTTAAAGTAAGTTCTTAGCCGCAACTATTAAGAAAGCTAAGAAATGCGTAAACTAAAAAGTGTCAAAGTTATGTAAAACTGTTAGTTTTATTATATTTATTTAATCAAAAAAAGAAAAATTTTAAAAGATTTTGAGACAAGATAAATATTTGAATAAATCAAAAAACTTATGCCTAAAAGCTAACTTCAGGAACTTTTCTTTCTTCTTCTGGATTTTCAAGTTCAAAAAATTCTTTTTCTTTAGCTCCAGCTAAACCTTTGAATAATACTGCTGGAAATTGCATCTGAAAAGTATTATAATCATTGACAGTTTGGTTAAAGAATCTTCTAGAGGCTAAAATTCTATCTTCAGTGTTAGTTAATTCTTCTTGTAAAGCTAAAAAGTTTTGGTTAGATTTTAAGTCAGGATAACTTTCAGATAAGGCAAATAACTGTCTTAGGGCTCCAGAAAGTATATTTTCAGCGGCTGCTTTTTCTTTAGTTAGGCCAGAAATATCAATAGCCTGTTGCCTAGCTTTGATAACTTTTTCTAATGTCTCTTGCTCAAAGTTTTTTGCCCCTTTGACCGTATTAATAAGATTAGGAATCAGGTCATATCTTCTTTTAAGTTGAACATCAATATCACTCTCAGATTCGCTAACCCGATTTTTGAGTTGGATTAGTTTGTTATAAACGCCTATTGCGTACAAAATTACCCCCAAAACAATTACTCCTAAACCAATTAAAATAATAAATATTAGTCCCATAATGTAAATATTAAATTTTTTAAAGTTATATTTAAATTTCTAAGGTATGTCAATTTTTTATTATAGCAGTCTAATACCAACAGCAACTTCATAAGTTATCCAAAAACCAAATAACAACATAATTATACCCGAAATTAATTGTACTAGGCGATTATATTTTGTGCTAATTCCAGTAGCTTGAAGGGTAAACATGGCAATTGCAAAAATTAACAAATCGTCTAACATAAAAATTAAAACATACAAAAGTAAATAAGCATGTTTACTCAAGCCAACAACTTCTTGAGTAGCTAATAAATTAGTATAAATAGCAGGCAGAGCGGCCGAACATAGTAATTCAAAAAGGTTAACGCTAAAAGCCAAAATTACGATTCCTAAAATAGAAATCCAAATATTCTTTTGACTGACTATACCTTGTAGTTTTTTAAAAGTTTTTTGTTTTTCAACTTTTTCTCCAACTTTACAGCCAGACTCATCTTTCTCCAAAAAATAACTTCGAATCGACCATAGACCTATACCAACAGCAATTAAAGCAATTATAGCTCTAGTCCAAGCGATAAAACCTATCAACTCATTGATATTTAACCAGGCAGTCAAAAATAAATAGTAAGAAAATCCCGAAACTAAAAGAAAAATTCCTCCTAAAAGCCACCTTTTTAGAACATTTTTTTCTTCTAAAAGTAAAGAAATTAAAAATAAAAGTACCCACATGGCACAAGGGTTGAAGCCATCAACTATGGCTACTAGGACAGTTATGAGTGGTAAGGATAGCCCACTAAGGTCTGCTTTACCAAAGTTTATTCCAAAAATCTCTAAGTCAATTTCCTCATGAGCAGCTTCAGCTAAGGTTTGAATTGATATAAAGCTAGAACCTAATACTAAGACAAAAATTATAAATAAAAAATAAAATTTAAGTTGAAATATTTTTTTGAACATTTTTTTATCTGTAAGATTAAATTTCTATAAAATTTTACTAACTTTACTTGAAATTTAATAATTAATACGTTGATATTTAATAAATTATAGTGCTTATTTTTATAAGCATGTTGGTTGAACTTGTTTCTTTAAGCAAATAGTGATCTTTAAAATAAAATAGTTTTAGTTATTTTTTACTTTAAAATAAACAAAAATGATTATAGGAGAATTGTTTTTTTCAAAAAAAGCCTTACAAAGCTTCCGCAGGCAACCACTATACTTTGTATTTAAATACTTAACTAAAGCTACATTTAGTAGTAAAATTCAATTCTTGCGGAAGTCTTGCTTAAATCTATGCCAGTTTTACACAATAATGACAAATCAATCCAAATTAGGACTTTTTTGAATTTTTAAAAATTACTTTTTGATGCTGATTAAGTCAAATAAAAACAGAAATTTAAATTTCCAAGAAAACTAAATTTACCTTATGTAAAGTATAAATTGTATTTAAGATATGTAAAAATAATACGCTAGTTACTTTTTAGTTATGCAAGTAGAAGTTAGCTTAGATATAAAATAAAAAGTACTAATATTATGTGAAACTATAACTTTTACTTATCTCTGATAAAACAAATATAGGTTTTTGAGAGGTTTTAAGGCAAGCTTATTTTTTCACTGAATTTGGTATCCTTTAGTTGTCCAAGCTTGGATTCCACCATCTAGGTCATAAACTTCTTTAAAGCCTTGTCTTTTCATTAAACCCAAAGTAATACTACTGCGGTTACCACTGTTGCAGTAGATAAGATATTTTTTGTCTTTATTTAGCTGACTAATTTTTTGCTCAAAATCACTACTATAAAAATCTATCATAGAAGAGCCAGGTATTCTCCTATCATTGAATTCTTCAGGAGTTCTTAAGTCGATAATTTCTGTGTTTGGTTCATTCTTAGCATTACTCCATAGATTTTGAAATTCGTCTGTGGATACAACTTTAAGAATATTTTCTTCTTGAACTCCCAGTACAGAATTAGAAATATTTACTTCAGTTTTTTCTAGTTCTGGTAAATCTAAAATAGAAGCTACCGAGTCTGGACAACTATTTTGCAAACAAAACTCTGTTCGGTCAATGATTTCTTGACCTGTAGTTTCGGCACTGCCATAACCATTAAAAGTCTGATCTCCAATAATAATGAAAGGCACTCCTCCAGCTTCTTCACCTAGAGCTTTAGCTACTTTTTCATATTTTTGTTGATTTGCTTGATTGTAATAAATTTCATATTTTTGCCAATCAATATCTTTACGTTCTTTAGTATAAGATTCTAAGAATTCGTTGGCTTTAATACAATGTGGACAACCACTACCCCAAAATTCATAAATCCTAACTTTAGCTTCTTTAGATTCTGAAATACCGTTAACTTCAGAACTATTATCAGCAAAAGCAAAAGCATAAACAAAGAAAGCCAATAATAAAATAAAAGGAACAATAAATAAATATTCAATAGGCTTAAGGTTTTTTAAAAAACTAACAACTTTAGACATATATTAATTGATTATTAAATGTTTATTTGGGTTGTAAAAACTATACTTAAGTTATATTACGCTTACCACAAAGCAAATTCCAGTTTTTTTTGAAAGCTAAATTTTTACTTCAATTACTTTTTAATAAATAACCAAAAAGAAAACTTATACCCAATCCATTTATATTACCCTAAATTTAGCTCTTTATAGGCAAATAAATCCTTTTATTTAAGCTAATTTTAAGCTAAATTCTTAGCTGGTAATCACCGTAACGACTAGCCAAAGAATATAATATAGTAAGTTTTAGCCATAAAATAACTACATTTAGCAAGAAAATTGTTTTTTTGCAAAAGTTTTGTCAATCTAAATTAAGAGTTTTTAATTTACAAGTATTTATTTTTTGCCCTGATTAAACCTAGCTAAAATCTAAAACTAAAAATTGTTTTGAATATTTAGATTTTTGTATAAATACTATATTTATTTTTTTACACAAAAAACCACAGGTTTTAATTTTTGGATTAATTTTATGCAAGTTATGCAGTCTAGAATATATCAATTATAACTAACATTGTCAACAAATGAATCTTAAACCTGCCTTTTATACCTCACAAGCCAAATTTCAGTTTTTTTGAAGTTTAAATTTCCGTTTTTGCTAGATTTAATAACCATCAAAAAGTAATTTTTAAAAATTAAAAAAGTTCTAATTTGAATTGATTCGAGTATAATTAAAATTTAAAGCTAAGCATATATTTTATCAAATCTCTTGACTTGAAAATTATTTATTTTTAGCCTAAAAAAAGTCTGAAATTTTTTACTCAGAAAGCTTGTTTTTTTGCTGATTAACCTTTTTCTATAATTAGAAAAATACAAATTCCATGATAATCATAATTTTTGTTTATTTTAAGATAAAAATTATAAGATAAAAATAGTCAAAATTAGTTTACCTCAAGACAAAGACTATTGTTTTTTATCAGGTTTTGCCAAATAGTTTATTTTTAAAAAAGAAGTTTCAAAAACCTTTTTTCTTTATAAAAAAGCCAACTTATGGATATTTTATAGACAAACTCTTACTATAATTAAAAATTTTTAGAAGTTTTTCTTTGACTATTTTTAAATAAACTAAAACAAAATTATATAATACTAATTATTATTCATATGTATCAAAAAAAATATTTTTCTAGTAGTGAAGAGATGGTGGCAAAAATTGTCTCTTTTTTACTTAATTGTCTATTTGTAATTGTTTTCTTTTTAGCTGAAACTAAACTTGATTTTAGCTGGATGGAGGCTATATTTTTGGTTACTGTCTTTGTAGTTCTATACGAAATATTAGGGTATATATTTTTCTTAATTTTTAAATTTTTTTCTACCAACAAATCAGAAACTAAGGAAGTAAAAAAAAACTCAGCTATTACTGACTCAGAGGCTTTGCCTAGTAACGATTCTAGCTCACAAGAAAATTATGATTAGTATTTTTAGTTGACATGATGTTAATTTATTTACAGATTAAAAACTGCATTTATATTTCACTTAATTATTATAAATTATGAATAAAGTAATCTTAATAGGAAACCTAACTAAGGATCCAGAAATCAAAGTTACCCCTAGTGGGAGTAAATTAGCTAAATTTAGTATTGCTGTAAACGAAGGAAAAAATAAAGAAGGCCAAGAAATGGTTCAATATTTTAATCTTAATGCTTGGGAAAGATTAGCCGAAATAGTTGAAATGTATGTTAAAAAAGGTCATAAAGTAGCAATTGTTGGCTCTTTACAAAACCGAAGTTGGGACAAGCCAGATGGAACCAAAGGCTACGCTACAGATATTAGAGTTAAAGAAATGGAAATGCTTACTACTAAAGCTGAGGCTGAAAAAATTAATCAATCCAATGTTAATTCTGAAAGTTCTAGTGACCAAGCTCCTAATTCTAATTCTGCTAAAGAAGGTAACTCAGATTTGGATGACGAAGTTCAAGTTCCAGAGATTGATGTTAATGACATTAATATGACAATGCCTTTTTAGTAGCCTAGCGATCACCTCTTTTGGTATAGAACCTATTTGATTGCTTGCCCTTTAATAACGAGATTTTTAACTTTTAGTTATTTTAAAAATTATAATTAGAATTGCTTTTAATCTAAAATTTTAGATTTTCTTATTCAAAATCAACTACAAACGATTCTTAATTTTTATTTTTAAATCCATAAAAAATTTCAAACGAGTTCTATATTCAAGCTCGTTCATTTTATTAAAAATCTAGTTTATTTTAATTACACTCTTTCTATAATTTATTTGCAATAAAACAAGAATTTAGCCTAGATTAAGTACATCAGTTACACTTAGAATTTTGGCAATCACCCTTTAATAACCAAACAAATAGCTTCTTTAGAAGTTAGTTTTACCTAAAAGTTTATGCAAGTTGATACGGCAATGGGTATAAAGCTTATTTCTAATCTAAAAGTAAAAATTGGTGCAAGTTTTGGGTATAAATTTTGAAAGTGAATTGAGCATATTTTTATAGTAAGGTGGTTAATGTCTCCAAAAACTATCCGAAGATTAAATCAAATTAATTTAGATTTTTACGCTAAAGTAGGTTCCAAAATTTGGAATACAAATATGAACTACTACTGGGAAGGCTGGGAAAACTTAGCTAGGCTGGTTCAGCCTCCAAAAAATAAGGTTCTAAGAGTTTTAGATCTGGGATGTGGTAATGGCCGTTTTGCACATTTTTTAGCAGAGACTTTTGTAAATTTACAAATAAAATACGTAGGAGTTGATTTTTCTAAACCAATGATTGATCTTTTTGAAGATTCTTTGTTTCAAAATTTACAAACTAAATTTCTAACTTTAGATTTAATTAAAAATAACTGGAGCCAAGAGTTAAGTTTTAATAAGCAAAAATTTGATCTAATTGGGATGTTTGGCTTGTTGCATCATATACCAAGTTACCAGCTAAGGTTGAGAATAATTCAAAATTTAATCGAATTAATGGCAGATAATGGAGTTTTAGCGATGACTTTTTGGAGATTTCTAGACCTACCAAGATTAAAAAAAAGAATAGTTAAGCCAGAAACCACTACAGGAAGATTAGATTTTCAAAGACTAGGTTTAGAGCCTAAAGATTTAGAATTAGGAGATTATATTTTAGATTGGGTCAAAATTTATCATAGTTTCCGTTTTTCTCATTATTTTTATGACCAAGAAATCAAAAAACTTGTTCAAGACTTAAATTTAAAGATTATAGCTAAGTATATTAATGATGGCCGCAATCAGGATCGAAATAAATATTTAGTTTTACAAAAATAGTTTTTATACACTTTGGGTTAATCCTTACGATAATTGCCGTTAAGAATTTACCTTAAATAAAAGTGGCTTATTTTCTTATGAAGAGCTAAATTTAGGTTAGCAGTAAACGAATTGCTATTAGTATAACAAGATTTACGCAAGAATTGAATTTTACTACTAAATGTAACTTTAGTTAAGTATTTAAATACAAAACATAGTGGTGTCTGCGGAAGCTTTGATAAATTCTAAAAGTATTTTTTTATAGGAAAATAGCCTAGAGGAGAGTTAATGAATCGAGTATAATATTTTTTTAAAAATCTTGAATTAACTTTTTCCAAATATCTGTATCTACTTCTTGATCTATGATACCTTTGCCTAAATTTTCTAGCAAAGTCCATTTAACTTTACCTCCTAGATTTTTTTTGTCTTGCAAAATACTTTTTTCTAATTTGGTTAGATTTTCTTGATTTTTGTCATATTCATAAGTAGTTGGCAAATTAAATCTTTGTAAAATTTCGATTACTTCTTTTTCTGATTTAGAATCTATAAGACCAATTTTAGCGGATAGTTTAGTCTCAAAGTGTATACCGATAGATACTGCCTCTCCATGGTATAGGTGATTTTTATCAGTCAAACTGAATATTTCAATAGCATGTCCAAAAGTATGTCCAAAATTTAATAATTTACGGACACCTTTACTTTCCGTTTCGTCTTGAGTAACAATCTGAGATTTGATTTGGATAGATTTTTTGATAGCTTCAATAATTACAGAGGTAAATTCTTCAGATCGTCGATCAATTAAGTATTCGGCATTTTGGTTTAGCCATTTTAAAAAGCCATAATCTTTAATTAGACCGTATTTGATTATTTCAGCAAATCCTTGTAAAAAAGGTCTTTCAGGTAAACTTTCTAAGGTGGCAATATCGATAACTACAGTTATAGGTTGTTTAAAGGCTCCGATATTATTTTTTTGATTCAAGAAATCAAACCCAGTTTTACCACCAACACTAGAATCAACTTGTGCTAAAAGCGTAGTAGGGATTTGAATACAATCAATTCCTCGCATGTAAGTAGCAGCTACAAAACCTCCAAGATCTCCAACCACACCTCCGCCAAGGCAGATGATTATAGAGTTGCGGTCAAATTCGTGCTTACTAAGATCTGACCAAATTTTTTTCACAGTATTTAAGTTTTTATTGACCTCGCCTTTAGGAATTATTATATCTAAAATTTTTGAGTTTTGTTTTTTTATTTCTTCTTTAAGAGTATTGAGCCAAATAGCAGCCAAGGCATCATCGGTTAAGATAGCCACTTGAGTATACTTAGATAAATCCAGATGTTTACTAAGATTATTAATTAAATTTGAACCAACAAAAATTGGATATTTTTTTAGTTTAGCTGGAATTTCTATTTGAATATTTTGCATAGTTATTATAAACTCAAATTATAAACTAAATTTTTTTAATTAGGTCAAATAAAAGCCAGAAGTAGTCATATAATTCTTTTTAAATTTTTTAGGTTAAAATTCTAATAACTTTTTTAGTTACTCAAAAAAAATCTACCTTTTTGTTTGTTTAATCAAAAAATCAAAAATCATTAAAAGATTTTGGGGTAAAGTCAATGAATAAATCAAATACAGAATAGCAAAGGTATTGATATTTGACGAGTCGTGATTAACTCTTTTTATTTTTCTTATTATTTTAAGTTGCTAACACCACTTCTCAATTATCTTAAAATATAATAGATTTTTAGAGAGTTTGGTAAATTATTTTGTTATAAACAAATAAACTCCTCCCTCAAATCAATAGTTTTATAGGATTTAAAAAGTTCTATTTTCAGAAAATTGCCATGCGAGTATAGCCAGTAAAACAATTTATATAATTTTGCTTAAATTAAAAATTAATTATTTATGATAGTTTTTGTTAATTCAGAAAAAAAATGGGAAGAAGATGAAGTAATATCTCATTTCCCTGATCAAAATATAAAGTTTGCTCATACTGAAGATTTAATGACTGATAAAGATAGCCTCCAAGAGATGGAAGTGCTATCTGTTTTTGTGCATACCAATGTAACTAAGAAGTTGATTGATAGCTATCCTAACCTAAAATTAATAGTAACTCGTTCTACTGGCTATGATCATATTGATGTTTTAGCTGCCAAAGACAAAAATGTTATAGTTTGTAATGTGCCTTCGTATGGTGAAAATACTGTAGCTGAGCACGCTTTTAGTTTGTTACTGGCAATTGCTCGTAGAACTGACGTGATCTGCCAAAGAACCAAATGTTATAATTTTGATTATTTAGATATGCCTGGATTTGACTTACAAAATAAGACTATAGGTATTGTTGGAGCAGGTAAAATTGGTATGCACGCAATTAGGATCGCTCGAGGATTTGGAATGAAAGTTATCGCTTTTGATATTTATCGTAATGAATTTTTAGCTGATGCTTTGGGTTTTGAATATGTCAAGTTAGAAGATCTTTGGCAAAATTCAGACATAATCTCGCTACACACTCCTTATAATCAGCACACTCATCACTTGGTTAATGAAGGCACAATTGATAAATTTAAAGAAGGAGTCATTTTGATCAATACTGCTAGAGGGTCAGTAGTTTCTAATAAGGCTTTATTAAAAGGCCTCAAAAATGGTAAAATAGCTTTTGCTGGAATTGATGTAGTTGAAGATGAAAATGAAATATTTAATTTTACTGAAAACACGCAACTTAAAGAAATTATTGATCAGCCTAATCTAATCTTTACTCCACACTCTGCTCATTATACTTTAGAGGCTGGAAAAAGAAGATTTAACACAGCTTTAGAAGATATAAAAAGTTATTTTGATGGGAAAATTATTAATCAAGTAAACTAGTTTACACGACTTCTACAAAATTAGTCTTACCTTAAAACCTTACAAAAATCTTTTTTTGGAGTTGATTAATTTCAGTTTTATGGGTTTAAAAATTTGCAAATTTAAGTTTTAGAACAAGACTATTTTTATAAATTTAGTATTTACTTTTAGTAAAATATAGCTAGTCCAGATTAGATCTATACATTTTATACCTTCAAAACTTTATTTAAATAAGGTTTTTGCTTACTAAGTTGTCTAAATCAATCCAGTTTTGCTATAAATAAAAAAGTAGAACTTTTAGGGTTTAAAATTTCAAAACTCTATTTTAGCTAATTAGTTAGTATTTGGGTATAGATATAAGTTTCTAGATTTAGTATTTGAAAGCTTAAATTGGCTATCGGGTGTTAAAGAAGCTTGAAAACATGCTCATGATTAAGTCCATATTGAGAATATAGCTTAATTAATTATAAAAGTAGAAGCTAGTTTAAGTAAAAAACTATTTTAGACTAATCTTAGAGATTTTTTTTCTTCTAGTTTTATATCCAATAAATCCAGCAATACCTAGAGCAATAACTGATAGGCTAGCAATTATAGTTCCACCTCCAGATCTAGGAGTATCATTGATAGGAGTAGTTGTAGTTGGACTAGGACTAGGGCTTGGATTAGGGCTTGGATTAGGGCTTGGATTAGGATTAGGACTTGGATTAGGGTTGTTATTTAGAGATCCTACAATCCTATAAGTAATCGGAGTTGCGGGTACTGGCTTATTAGATTGGGTAAACGAATCAGAACCAGCACTATCTTCGTCAAAGTTAATAATAGCGGTATCTCCAACTTTAGCGTTAGATGCAACAGCTAATTCAAATTTTATACAGCCGCTATGATTTTGTCTTAGACCAAAAATACCCTGGCCGTCTTCTTCTGGTACTACTAGTTTACCTGCAATTGCGGTACCACTAGGAGTAGTTAGTGTTCTAGCACTTTGAAGTCCGTATGTCATAGAGGTGGTAGTAGCTAAACTAGAAGAGATAGGATATTTAGGACCAGAATAAGAACTCGTACAGGAGATGGCTGGTGGGGGAACTGTTCCAAAATCTCTTTCTGGATTACCTTCATACCAGTCTTCAAAACCACTTGATACAAATTCAAAACCATTTCCAGTTAAAGTCATTTGCCCGATTGCATCTACAATGTTAAGATCTTGACCTTGAGATCGACCGTATGGGAAATAATTTTCTAATTTAGCTGTATTGTCGATAGGTACTTCGATTACATTTTGAGCTAGAACTTCAATGGTAGAGTTAAGACTACTAAGAGCAAAAGCACTAAAAGTTATAGAAATTAAGCTAAAAGCTTGAATAATTTTTGGTAAAGATTTTTGATTAGTCATAGTTTTTTTAGTTAGTTTAAAATTTTACCCTCCTGCTGCAAGGACTAGGGTATCAATTTGTTTAATAATATTACCAGTAGTATTATCTACAGCTACAGCTGAAACTCTCCAGTAATTAATTAATTGATTAGTTACAGGTAATTCTATTTGGCATTTGCCATCAGTACTTTGTACTGTCTGTGAAGTGATTACGTTCATTTGAGAATATCTACGCAATTCAAATGTACAAGTAGAACCATCCTCTATATAATCACCATTTTTATTTTTTAGTTCGTCAAAGATGATACTTACATTACTATCTCTAACTTTTTGAGTTCTCGGATATCCTCCTGCGGGATTATCGATATTAAATAATAATTCTGGTACCCAATTAACTGTAGCGTTTTCTGGACCTGCAGCTACAAAGTATAGTCTATTAGAATTTCCAGTAGGATCGTACACATATTCTGATGAATCTAGTATCTCCACACTACCTGCATCTTCTACAGTTTCAGTTTCAAAGATCAGATCTACAGGTTGAGTACCTGGAGTAGCTCCATCAGTAGGTGTATTAGAACATTTCAAGAATAAAGCATTAGGATCAGCTCCTTGAGACAATGGTCCAGCTTCAGCAGCACTTACAACTTCACATTCATCAGACTCTCCAGTAGCCGTTTCGATACTAGCTGTAATACCAGTAGTAGGTAATTGAGGATTATCTGCAGAGGTCAAAGGATTGCCTTGATCATCTACTAGAGGAATGTAACAATCTGTGTTTTGATTTGGTAGAGCTGGATTACATTCCCCACCAGGCCCGATATTCTCTGGAAGAATTTCTGTAGGGTCTTGGGTTGGGTCGGTTGTTAGTTCTACTGTACCTTTGTTATTTACTTGTTGAGATGTTCCTGGGAAGGTAGCCACTATGTTTTGATCTCCTGGTTGACCATTTGTAGTTGGCACATTATTACAAATTACGTACTGACTAGCTCCTTGCCCAGTTCCACTAAATGGCAGATTAGGATCTAGTAGGTTGTCTGCTGATTCTATTTTACAGGTAGTAGAGTTTCCTGTAGCGGTAGCTATTCCTATATTAAATCCAGCAGCAGGTAAAGTTGGATTTTGGGCAGCAATGATCGGATCTCCGTCTTCATCCACAATGGCAAAGATACAATAGTTGGCATCTGTTCCAACTTCTACTGGATCAGGACTACACCAAGCTTCGCCTAGATTTTCTGGAGTAATTTCTCCAAGGGCTGGTTGTGCGGCAACTTGAATGTGGTAGTTAGCAATGTCGTTAATAGTAGCGTTATCTCCAGTTATTAAAACTCTAATTCCGTCTGAGTTAGCATCAACTAATTGATTACTAGTGTCATAAAAAGGTGCTAAAGTATCTCCTAACTCAATATTTCTATTAATGTTAGGGTCCCTATTAGGTAAGTCAAATAAGTTTTCTTGAAATTCAAAGATAAAAGCTACAAAAGCTGATTCTCCTAGCTGCATGGTCTCCCCTCCAGTAGTGGCTGAACCAGAAGGGACATTAGGATTATTAGCAGTGTTGTGAGCATAATTAATGACTGCAGAATAATTTGGATTAGTAGTATCATAAATGGGTCCATTAGTATCGATTGGATAAATGTCATAGTATTGAGTGCCATTTACAATTTGGTCGAAGAAGTTATTACTTACAGTGTTAAAGTTTTGTCCTGAAGTATCATCCTTATCTAATTGATAAAAGAAATTAGTATCAAAATCCAAACCTAAGCCTATATTGATTTCTAATCTAGCATTTTCCAAAGGATCAGTAGCTAACTCAGCTGGCCCATATTCAATTAGAATTAAAGAACGCTTACCATATTCTAAAGTATAGTTAATCACGGAACCTTGAGCCTCAGCGATGTTTCTTTGGTTGAGTAGATATTGA
>CAZVWQ010000018.1:0-32377 GCA_964631275.1 uncultured Candidatus Saccharibacteria bacterium
TTGGACTAATCGTTACGGCAATTACCCGTTAAGAATTTAGGCTTTTGAGTTTTTTTATACCAAAACTCGCACCAATTTTTACTTTTAGATTAATAATAAAACCTTTTAATTAGAACTAAACTAGGTTTAATCATGTTTCAAAAATCTTTATTTTTTTTGATTAAACAAAGTAAACGTGGCAAATTTCCACAAATTCAATACTTTTTTGATAAAATAAACAAAAAGCGACTTATTTATTTGAGCTTTGAGACAAAATTATTTATAAAATAAAACGGGTTTTGGTATATATAAGTAATACAACGCTAGTTGCAAACTTTGAACAAACTTTTTATAAACTTAACTTACTGCAAAGCAGTACAACGTTAGTATGTCTAAAATCCCTGTAGGAATAATTGGAGCTACCGGAATGGTTGGCCAAAAGTATATTCAATTACTAGAAAATCATCCCTGGTTTGAAGTTGCCCTTGTCGCTGCCTCGCCTCGTAGTGAAGACAAAGAATATCAAGAAAGTGTCTACTCTAAGTGGCAAATGCCAACACCAATCCCAGAGTCAATCAAAAAACAAAAAATTATAAGTGTAGAAAATCTTTTTCAAAGATTACAAAACCAAAAAAATTTAAATGATTATTTATTAAACAAAAATCAAGCTAATTTCCCAAGATTAATATTCTCTTGTTTTGAAATGAGCGATAAAGAATTGGTCAAAAAATACGAAACTGATTTTGCAAAATTAGGTTTTGCTGTAGTCTCTAACGCTTCAGCTAATCGCTGGACTGAGGATGTACCAATGTTGCTACCAGAAATTAATACTAGCCATCTAGAAATATTAAAAACTCAGAAAAAAAATCGAGGCTTTGTAGAAGGTCTAATAGTCGTTAAACCTAATTGTAGTGTGCAAAGCTATTTAACTCCAATCTACGCTTTAGAAGAAGCTGGTTATCCAGTATCTAAAGTTCTAGTCACTACCATGCAAGCAGTTAGTGGGGCAGGTTATCCTGGTGTATCTAGTCTAGATATGATTGATAATTTAGTACCACTCATTAATGGTGAAGAAGATAAAACTGAAAAAGAACCGCTTAAAATTTTAGGTAAAGTTAACCAGGGTAAATTTCAATTAAAATCTAATCTAAAAATCTCAGCTACTTGTACTCGAGTTCCAATTGTTGATGGTCATACAGCTACAGTTAGTCTAAAATTTGCAAACAAAAAACCAAGCCTAGAAGAAATTAAAAAAATCTGGTCAGAATTCCATTCCTACCCTCAAAAAGCAAACCTGCCCTCAGCTCCGCAAAAGCCAATAATCTATACTCAAGAAGAAAATAGACCTCAACCCCGTAAAGATAGAAACAACGACAAAGGGATGGCTGTAACTATTGGTAGGCTCAGAGAATGCCAAGTTTTGGACATAAAATTTATAGGTCTATCTCATAATACAGTCAGAGGTGCGGCTGGCGGAGGAATCCTAAACGCCGAAGTAATCGTTGATAAAGGATATTTACAAAGGGTCTAGTTAATTTATTATTTAAAAACTGAGTTTTTGATTATTTCATCAGCTTCTTTAAAAAGATTAGAAGAGTTAATGTTACCAGTTATAGAAATCTCTATAGGGACAATATTTATACCAGAATCTGTAGGGTGATTTGACTTTATACTAATATAGCCATCATTACCGTTTATACAGATATTATCTTGGTTTGTAGGTAATGGGGTTACATAATTTCCATCCATATCTCTACCTAATTCTGGAATCTTGTTGAATATTTCTTGTTTGTATTTTTCAAAATTAGCTTCACCCTGAAAAGCAAAAACAGATCCAGTGTAATATGTATATTTATTGTTTTGGGTTTGATTAGATACTAAATTCCCTACTCTTTTGTATTTATTAGAATTTGTATTACAACTATAATCGGCCATTCCACCTATTCCTCGTAAAAAAGAAACTTGAATTTTTAAACCTGATTTCTCCAACACGATAGAGTCACTACCTAGGTTTTGATAACTTAACTGAGCATTTAATTTCCAACTGTCATCGTAATTTAATTTTAGATTTGGATAATATTGATTTGTGTAGGTTTTGTTTGCTGTGTTTTGACTAGGAGTTGTTTGAGTAGTTTTTGCTCTGTTTTTTCAGCTTTTTCTACTTCCAAAATCACACTTGGTGTAGACGGAGCTAGGGAATCAAACTGGATTTGGATATTTTCTAAACCACCTTTGGTTTCTGAGTTTAGATAACCAAGTAAAATCTTGTATTCATTATTATTAGCTGTAAATTTAAATAAAATATTTCTGTTTGGGGTGTAATTTTTAGTCATTAAATATTCTTGAGGGTTTTCTATTTTATCACAACTAGAGTTGGTTAAATTAAGGATTTTACAAATTTCTGTTTTATCTTTTTGATTAGAAATTAAATCATACATACCTTCACTCATTACTTCTTGATTGCAAGTTATATCCATCCCTGAAGGTTCATCCATTACATTAGAATTTAAATTAATTAAAGAAAAATTACCATCAAAATAGTTTATTTCTCTTTTGTACTTTTCACCCATTAGATTAATTTGTTTTTGATACCTAACCGCCAAATCACACTCTTCAATCACCGCTACATGATGGTCTTGGTCGGCTACTAGGGGTTGGGTTTTTGAATTTAAGTTTATTTCTTCTAAAGTTTCAGAGTCTGCTTGGGATTCTGTTTGAGATTTGACTAAATTTTGAGAATCATTCTTGGTGTTTTGAGTCGACAAAAATACTCCACCAAAAATGATGGCAATAACTAGAATACTAGAAATTATAATTAAAGTTAGGTGTTTTTTGAGCATGGATAGTTTTAATAAAATATAATTATAAAATGACATCTGTTTAGTGTATTTGTTGGTTTTTAAAATTTTCAATAAAATACTAATTTAGATATCTAACTGCGTGATCGTATCCACAACGAGATTCGGTATTGCCTGGCATAATTTCTGCGGGACATATAAAAGAATCATCTAGATTGTAATTGTAGCTAAGAGTTCCCACCAAGCCACCATTAGAATCAAAAAGAGGCGATCCGCTATGACCACCTCCAACAGGTATTTCGGTCTTAATAAAACTCATAGGACAATCTGCACAATTCATTTCCGTCCTACCTTTAAAATTTAGAATATTTACCACCCCTCTATTGGTTGTAACTAGTTTGTATCCGTCACCCAAAGGCAGGTCATAAGTTACTTCAGTTATGATATTTTCTGGATTATACTCTACATCTATCACGTTTTCATCATTTAATATGAGGTCTTTATTGAAACAGTGAGCAATGGTGGTTATCTTTCCGTTATTTAAATATCCAGAACAGGTTCCGCTTTCACCATTCGGCCCAGTGGTTCTAAAGTAAACTACGGTTATGGGTTTGAAACTGGGGGATGTTTTGGTATTCGTGGTTTGAGCTTGTGTGTTGGTACTAGTTTCTTGGGATGGACCTGGTTCAATTTCTACACATTTACCTAATTCTTGAGAATAAGCTTGACCTTCTGCTTGACAGCTTGAGCCGTCTTCAAAATCTTCCAAACTCACACTTGGAGTAGATGGGGCTAGGGAATTTTGCTGTATTTGTATCAAAAATTGATCTGATTGATAATCTATAAAAGAGTCAGAAATAAATAGTGTATTTTCATTTACTTTTGTCTTAAAAGACACCCATTCTTCGTTATTAACACCACAACAAGGCACATCTTTCATTGCTGTTTCAAAATTAAAATTACCTGCTTTTAGATTGATTTTGTTATTTAATAAATCTTCTGAAGTAATATCTTCTTTTTCTAAAACACCATTTGCTGTACCTCTAGGAGCTACTGGATAATATTCTTTATTTCCTTTAAGGCAAAGTATTGATCTTTGAACTTCAGCTACTATTCCACTGTTAGTTAGGCTAAAACCAGTAATTGCACTATCTCCTGAAATGTTTTCTAACTTTGGCGAAGGAACAAACCTTGACTCTTCAAAAATCAGTTCTTTTGGAAATCTAATAGCTATATCACACTTCTCAATTACAACCACATCATGCTCATCGTTAGCTACTAGCGGCTGGATTTCTGGTTTTGGCTCTTCTTGAGTTTTTTCTTGAATTTCGCTGTTGGCTTCGTTTTTTACAAGTGAATTAAATTGAAATTGGACTTGATTGCCAAAGATACCTGGTCTGTCAAAAAATCCGTTTGTTTGTCTTTCTTGAGTTATAAAATCTTGAGTATCATATTCTTCTGGTTTTGGATTTCTTTCTTGGACATGAATAAAATAATGCCTATTTTCAAATTTGAAAGTGATTTGATTATAACCAGTGTAATTTGTTCCCATTTCTATATTATCATCAAATTTCATACCTTTAATATCGGTCATTTCAGCTTCAGTAATAAACCAACCAAATTTATCAAGAATTTCTTCTTTAGTCATCGGCTCGGTAGAAAAGTTAGCTTGATCTCTAGGTTGTGGAATGTAATTTTCTTGATAACAACCAAAGGTCAAATAATAAATTTGAGAAATTGCTGAATAGGGGTTTTCTGGATCTGTTAATTTTTCAGGAGCAGTTAAAGTTGCACCATTCAAAATTTGGCTATCAGGATAAATTTCCATATAACTTGGGGTTATTTCTAATTTTTCTTGATTTAAGAGCAGATGTTTAGGATACTTAATAGATAAATCACATTCGTCTAAGCTGGCTACATCATTCTCCTGATCAGGTTTTAAAGCTGTATATGGGTCTGTTTCTATTTGTTTATTAGCTCCAAAAAGGTTTTGGATTTGGGTGCTTGGTTTGTATTCAGTTGGTGCCAAAAGTTCGGCCGCACTTGCTCCTACTGTAGTTAGAGCAATTAACATAATAAATGTTGCTGCAATAGCATTTTTTGTAATTAAATGTGCAAAGTTTATATATTGTTGTTTTAGAGACATAAAAATATTAGGTTTTAGAATTTTTTTTAGGCTTAAATAATCTAGCTTTCTTTCTTGTAAGAATTTTTTATCGGCTTCTAAAATCTCAACTATTAAATCGTCATCGGTTTCAAAATTATTTTGATGTAAAAAGTTGATAGGCATATTATTAGTTATTTAAATTAAACCAAATTTGACGACATTCTTGACGTAGTTTTTTAATAGACCGAGACAAAATTTGACGGACGTTATCTGATTTAAGATTTAATTCATTAGCCACTCTCTGAGAAGAAAAATCACATAAAACTGATAATTCTAAAATTTTGAAGTGCTCTTCTTTTAATTGTTTTTTAGCACATTCGATAAGGCTACTTGCTTTGTCTTGATAGTGACTTGAATAACTTATTTCTAATTGGTTTAGATTTTCATTTTCAATATTTTCTACAAAAGGACTATTGGCCTTACTTTTAATAAAATTTTTTAATTTATTTTGGGCGATTTTAAAAATCAAGGACTTGGGGTTTTGTATTTCTTTTTTGTAAGTAAAAAAATCAGATAAAGTATCTACAGTTAAATCTCTTACTAAAGTAGCAGAATCTACTCTACGATAAAAATAACCATAAATTCTGGAGTACCAATAATTGTAATCTTCCACTGTTAAAGAAAGGTTATTAGACATAATAGCAAGTCTCGAGAAATGCTTACTAAAGTAAGTAACTTTTATTAATAATTTTGTGACATATTTTGTTTTTTAAAAAAAAATGTAAATGATCAGTTAATAGCCTTATCTTATTACTAAAAATAAGCTGTTTTGTTTGAATAATTGAGCAACTTTAGTCTTAATTTAGACTAATTTGGGTATAAAAAATTTACGACCAAAACATAGTATAGTGCTTTAGACTAAACTTTGACAAGTTATTAGGTCTTAAGTTTACTTTAAAGGAAGTATAGAATATACAAACTACTCAAGTAGTTTATGGTTAGCTATATTGTTAAGACTGATTTTAACCTAGTACAAGCTCAGTATCTACTAGAAAATAAAAACCGAAAGATATTTTTAATTTCTCTAAAAATATAAGCAAAAGGCTGAAACAAGTTCTTAAAAAATTTACCAAAGTTCTTACTTTTTCTAAAAATTCTTTTTTGTTTTGATTGGCTGCTATTAACTTTGTCTTTTTCTATCATTCCTCTAAGAGTTGTAAAACTTTGATCGTTAGAAAATGTCTTTGCCTTTTTAGATTTTTCTTTTTTAGCCATTAGAGATTTTAGTTTTTCTTGATATATTAAACTACCATTTTCGTAAGATCTATATCTAGAAGAGTTAATCCCAAACCTCTTTAGGTTCGGATCTGTAAAATTAAGTTTTTGACTTGGCACAATAACCTTATAAGCCATATTCGAAAATCTTCAAAAGATCATTAATTAAAGTCATTTTTTTACTAATAGCACAAAATATAATTTTTGGCAATTAAACTCATATTTTATGAACAAAAAAGAGCTTTTTATTCTCGTTCCCTTGCTTTTTATAAGCTTGATAGGTGTAGGTTTTTATTTGGTAACTTCTAGTAACTCACTTTTAACAGATAACCAATTAGTCAAACAATCAACCAAAAAAGAAGCCTCTCAAGCTTCCTTAGAAAAGAAAGTTTTGGATTTAGATTACTTAGAGATAGCGGATGAAGCAAGAGAAAGAAATAGAGGTTTAATGTATAGAGAGAGTCTATGCTGGGAATGCGGAGTCTTGTTTATTTTTGAAAATCCAATTAAGGCTAATTTTTGGATGAAAAATACTTATATTCCTTTAGATATAATCTTTGTTAAAGACGATGGAATTATAGATAAGATTCATACACAAACCAAAACCAACCAAACTATGGAAACTTATGGAGCCAATAGTGAAATTTTGTATGTACTAGAATTTAACTCTGGGTATGCAAAAGAAAAAGGTCTTAAAGAAGGTCAAATCATAGACACTAAGCATCTTATAAACCAAGGCAAAGATTTTGTTTGGGTTGACGAAAAATAAAGTTTCTATTAGTCTATTAATTAAAGTAACTTTTAATTAAATACTTAACTAAAAATATTAATTTTATATTATGTCTAATGCTAAAGATATGACTCAAGCTGAGTTTCAAAAAGCTATGAAAGAAGGTGGAACATACCTAATCGATTTTTGGGCTGAATGGTGTCCACCATGTAAAACTATGGGGCCAATTATAGACGAATTATCCAAAGACGAAGAACTAAAAGAAATTAACTTTGCCAAGGTAGACGTAGACAAAGAAGGTCCTCTATCAGGCCAGTTTGGGGTTAGAAGTATCCCCACTTTTGTTTTATTAAAATTCAAAGGAGACGGAACCTTTGATATGGAAAAAGATATTATCAAAAAATTTGTTGGTAGTCAGCCAGCATTTGATTTTAAGATTAAGCTCCAAGAAGCACTTAATAGCTTATAGAATCTGTTTGAAATCTTTTATTGATTTATATTCAAATCAACTCAAACTAAGACTTTTTAAATTTTCAAATATTTCTTTTTAAGATTTGTTAAGCATCCTTGAAACTAAAAACTTAAATTCCAAAAACTAAATTTTGTTTTACAATGAATTAAAAAACTAAAAATTAATCATATCTCAAAGCCTATTCTTAGGTTAATATAACGGCTATTTAATGGGGTCAAAATTTTATAAATCTGGGTTATGGAGCAAGACTAATCTTTATTTTAAAAGAAAAATAGACTTCGATATGCTATACCTAAAAAAAATCTATTGCTAAATTCAAACTTCGTAATTCGTTAACCACACTAAACAAATTAAACAAAGCCAAAAAACTACATGTTAAAAACAAAAACAACAATGGAAAAATAATAAATAAGGTGTTTTGTGGTTTATAACTTCTGCGAAAAATATTATACACCGCAAACCCCATAACTAAGGAAATACAGATCCCAAAAAAAAGTATAATAAAATAGAAAATATCGATTAGGCCCATTTTTTTAAGAAAACAATTTTATTAAAAGAAGTCAAAGTTATTTTGACTATTAACTCAGTTTATAGCCTTTAGTTGGGAAAAATATAGATAAAACTAGTTTTTATATGAAAGTTTATTCCTTATAAAAAGCTGAATTCTTAACGGGTAATTACCATAACGATTAGCCTATTAGCCTAAAGGGTATTAATAAATAATTTTAGCCAAAAAATGAAATAAAACTAAAACCTGTTATAATACAATTCTATGCTTTTTCTTAGTTCTCCAGCCAAAACTTTTTATGAAGATTTTAAATTTCCTGAGTTTGACTATACTCAGCCCTACTTTTTAGAACTAGCTAACGAATTAGTTAAAAATTTGCAAAAACAAAATCTTAAAAAATTACAAAAAACTCTAGAAATTTCTGAAAAATTAGCCAAAATTAACTATGATAGATATCAAAATTGGGATTTAAAAAATCTGTCTAAAAATGTGATTCCAGCAATTTTTGGTTATCATGGAGATGTTTTTAGAGAGTTAAATAAAAAAAACTATACCAAAAAAAATATACAATTTGCCGGACAAAAAATTTTTATAATTACAGGTTTGTACGGAATTTTATCAGCTATAGACTTAATTCAGCCATACAGATTAGAGATGAAGTTAAGTTTGGATATGAACTCAAAAAAAACTGCACTCAAGGACTATTGGCAAAAAAAAATTACAGATAGAATTAATATAATCGAAAATAATCAGGTGATTAATTTAGCCTCTAAAGAATACATTCAAGCTGTTGATATCGATAATTTACAAGCTAAGTTTGTTGATGTTATCTTTAAACAAAAAAATAATAAAGGCAAGTACCAAAATATTGGAATTTTATCAAAAAAAGCTCGAGGAAAATTTCTTAACTGGGTGATTAATAATCAAATTCAGAGTCTTCAGAAATTAGAAAAATTTAATATAGACGGTTATAAATTAGTTGATAAAAGCGAAGCTCAAATGATATTTGTTAAAGATTAAGTTTTTATTTTATCTGTATTGTTTGCGTACCCTTTGGTTAAATGTTCTACTTATTTGTGTTTTTACCTAAACAAATCAAATTTCAGTTTTTTTAAAAAATTAAAGCTAAAATATCAAATTTATACAATTTGTCTCAAAATATTCCTGCATTACCCTTAGTTTGTAACCTTTTCAAAAAAAGATGTTTTTAAACTTTATTAAGGAATGACTATAGATAAACTTTGAAATAAAAGGTTTATTTTTTACATTTTACAAAATATGTCACAAAATTTATACTAATTCGTACTTACTCTACGAGTAAAGCTCGAGCTACTCTATGCAAAAAATCCACCTCAACCAAGATAATTATAATTATTGGTATAACCTTGTATATGCTTATTTTTATCGTAGAATAAGTATAAAAGAAGATGCTGATGATTTAACAAGTAGTGTTTTGAGTGATTTTTTTATGTATGAAAAAGAAATAGAAAAACCTATCGGTCTAATTTGGGCTATTGCTAGAAATAAACTAAAAACATTTTTTTTAAAAAAATCCAAGACTCTTTTTTCTAATGAAAACATAGAAGACATGGAAGATATAGAAAACGTTTATTCACAAAGCTATTATGATAGGACTGAAAATCTTATAAATTGTGCTAAAAAACAACTCAAAACAGTCGATTTTGATATTTTAGAATTATCGGTTTTTTGTGATTTTGACAGTAAAAAAATTGCCACTAAATTAAACTTAAAACCAGACAACGTTCGACAAAGACTATCTCGTAGTTTAAAAAAATTAAGAGAAAAATGTCGTCAAATTTGGTTACAATCAAAACTCTAGGTAAAATTTTAATTAAATCTTATGATTACAAAAGAAAAGCAAAATCCATTTAATACCGATGACTTAATTATTAATTATTTTGAGTTGGATAAAGATTTTTTGGAAACTAGAAAACAATCTTTTTTAAAATTGAAAAAAGAATTTAACAAACCTCATCAAAATATTTTTATGTCTCTAAAACAACAATATATAAACTTTGCACATTTAATTACAAAAAATGCTATTGCAGCAACATTTATTATGTTAATTGCTCTAACTACAGTAGGAGCAAGTGCGGCCGAGCTTTTTGCTCCAGAAGAATACAAGCCAAGTATTTTATTTGCTAGAAATTTTTCTGATTCTAATGAAGATGATAAGTCTGATAAAGCAAGTGAAGAAAATAAACAAGTAACCAATTTTGAAGAGTGTGTGGCCACTGGAGCACCTGTAGCTGAATCTTCTCCCAGGCAATGTTCTTATAACGGACAAATCTTTGTAGAAAAATTAAGTCCTAAAGATCAAAATTCTTTGGATAATCTTAGTCAGGTTGAGGCTTTAGTAGCTGATGAGAATCACGAAGTGGTAACCAACGAACAGTGCGACCTAACTATTAAGTTCCCTAAAACTTCTGAGGCTTTAGGTGAAGACTCTCAGAATAATGAGTTTTTGGTCAGATCTAAGTCAGAAGGTGAACCAGAATTTTCTATTGAACCTAGTTTAAATTTTGGCATAGGTTTTGATATTCCTTTTGGCTACGGTTTTGTTGGGCAGAAATTTAAGTGTTATGACCAGGAGATTAGCTTTGAAGATTTTACTAACATTACTTTTGAAGATACACTTGGTAATACTGGTCAAAAATTTATCTTTGATGAAGAAGACGCAGGTGAATTTTTTGAAGGCGAGTTTGATCAAACTGAAGAAATTTCTCGCAAGGAACTTTGCCAGAGTATTGGTCTTTTGGAGGCTTCTTGTGAATTAATTGAGAATCCACACTTGATTAGAGAGTTTAATTTTGAAATCGGCATGATTGATAACTATTTCTTCCAGGCTGGTGGTAAGACCTATTATGTAACCTTTGGTAGTGAGAGTAATCAAATTCAGTTTAGTTCGGTCCTAAATTAGGAACTAATCAAAAACAAAGCAATTCTCAACAAAAAGCTCAAACATCCAAAGCTGCCAAAGCTATAATAAAAGGTGAAAGAGGAAATATGCTGGGATAATACATGCTGGTAAGATTTGTGCTGTAAATGTGTCTACAAACAAAGAAACTTGTATAAATGTTTCAGCTATTGATTTGGATAGTCCATCTATAACCAACTTTGATCAATTAAAACAACAAATTTCTTATTCTTTAGAGGTTGAACCAGGAGAATACTATGTTTTTTATGACAAACAAGGTTACGGCAGATCTTATTATTCAGCTTTTAATCAATGTGCTGCAAAATACAATGAATTTAGAACAGAATGCTATCAGCTTAGCGGAGATAAACTCAAACTTACTGCTACACCTAATCAAACTCTAAATAATATAAATGTAGGAGCCGAGAAAATTTAGTAAATTTAAACAAGAATAAATAAAAAATAAGATTTATTTTAATAAATATGTTGCTGAATATATAACATTACTACCTACATTCCTTAAAATTTTAATTAACAAAAATCAAAATAATTTATAGCCCCAACTGGGGCTTTTTTTATACAGAGCTTTCATGCAACATAGCTATTCCAAATTCAACTTTGACAAGTTTATTAGCTATTAAGTCTGTTTTTTAAAGAAGTATATACCCTTTGGGTTAATTCTATGAATTAGTTTCTATCTTTTTTTCCAAAAAAACCTCTAACTCATTAGATTTAATTTTGTTTATTGCTAGAATTTTTTTAAGTTTGTCTATAACCTTAACAACTCTTTGCAAGAATTCTAACTTAAAGCTAGATTCAGATAGATTAGTTGTCAGTTGATAAAAACCTAATTCAGAACTAGCTAATAATAATTCCTGGCCAGTTTTAATTTTTGTTTGTTCTGGGTTGACTGTATCAATATCCTCTAGTTCTTGGAGGTAATTAAAAACTTTGTCTCTATCTTGCCTAACAAAAACCTCCTGAAATTGAGATAAATCTTCACTTATTTCAGCTTTAATCAAAATTTGCTGATTCTGGCTAATTAGTATTTCTACTGGTACTAAAAACTTAGCTTCCAAAGCTCCAATAGTTTCTAGTTTATTTTTATGTTTATTAAAAAAAGTAACTTTTAGAGTTTGCAAAGTCTTGACTAGAGCTTCTTCGTTCATAAGCCCAACTCCCCAGACTACATGTGTTCTTTGGTCTTGAATAATAGCCATAATCAAACCTTCAGAAAAATCCAAATTATCTACAATCTGATCTTCGTCCTCAGTTACCAAAAAAGAATTCATTGGTCGAAACATAACAACAAATAATTAAAAAGTTTTTAAATGTTAATGGTGATAATAAATCTGCTTTTGTTTACCTGTATCTAAAATAAAGGTTTTTTAAGGTTATAAAGGTTTTTTAAGGTTATTGCAAAAACACTCTTATTTAAATAAAAAATATTTTACTTTTAAACAAATTGACAAGTTTTTTTAAGGAGGTATTTATGAAGTTAGATTTAGATAGGTTAGTATTAAATTATTTTCAGTATCCTAAAAGTTAGTTTATTTTTTGAGACTGTATTAGTTACTAGGTAAATTTTATTGAGCATTTTATTGAGCTTTATAGAACACGTTTAAAAGCCTTCACTAGTTTAAAATTAAAAAGTAGTCTGTAGTTGATTTTGAATAAAAAAATCTAAAATATTAATTAAGAATAATTCTAAATTTATAATTTTTAAGACAACTAAAAACTAGGAGTCTTTATTTTAAGACAAATAATCAAATAGGTTTTGTAAAAAATTAAGCTATACTAATTTACTTATAAATTTACGTTTTTTAATCTAAAAAAGTCACAAAATAACTTCAAAATTCGATTAAGTTTAGTTTACTGTCAGATTTGATTATGAAATAAGGATAAAAGCCATGAGAACATAAAAATACCTAGATCATAAAGTAATTATATTTGCTAAATAAAAAAAGATTAGATTTAGTTTATAAATGTTAATTTCGGCTAATCAGGCAGTACAAAATTTGCTCTTATCTAAAGTTGTAGCTATCCCTACAGAAACAGTTTATGGACTAGCTGGGGTAGCTATAGATCCGACAGCTATAAAAGAAATTTATAAAATCAAAAACAGACCTAAAGACAACCCACTAATTACCCATGTATCTAGTTTTAGTGCGATCCAAAAATACCTTAACCCTTACCCAGATTACCTTGAAGATTTAGTTAGTTATTTTTCTCCTGGTCCAATTAGTTATTTAGTTAATCTTAAGCCTGAGTCTTTATTAAGAGTTTCTACATGTAACTTGAATTCGGTTATTTTTAGGATTCCGAGCCACCCTATAGCCTTAGAAATTTTAACTAAAATAAACAAACCTTTAGCCGCTCCGTCAGCTAATACTTCGGGTAAATTTAGCCCTACTTCGGCAGATATGGTAGAACAAGATTTGGGAGATAAGGTTTCTGGTATTGTTGATGGAGGTAGATCTTTGGTTGGTTTAGAATCCACAATTTTGGATTGCAGGAATTTTGATAAAATTATAGTTTTAAGACCTGGGGTAGTTGGAAAAAAAGAATTACAAAAATGGTTTAGCCAGTCAAAGCTTTGGTTTGGAATAGAAATTATAGAATCAAAAAATTCAGAAGAAAAAACTCCAGGAAATAAATACAGACATTATTGTCCAGACACTCCTTTGTTTTGGCTAACCGCAGATTTGTCTCAAATATCTTCAAATGAAGTGATCTTAACTGATCTGGCTACAATCAAAAAATTCAAAAAAATTTTGCCACCAGAATTCCATAGCCAATTAAAATTTATAAATCTTGGGCTAGACTTTAAACAAATTAGTCAAAACTTATACTCTAAATTATCAGAATTAGATACTCTCAAGGCCAAAAAAGGGTATTTATATTTGCCAAGCTTGAGAAGTAATAATAGTTCTTTAGCTAAGGCTTTGTTTAATCGACTAGATAAGGCAGTTAGTGGGAAGTAACTCTTCATTAAATTTAATTGAGAAGATTGCTTTGCGGTGCTCGGGGTAACACAAATATCAACCTTATGAACTTTTTAACCTTGCAAACTGATTTACTTTGGTTTTTGCCCAAAGAATAAAATTTTTTATGTTCTTAATTAATACAGAAGAAATCTATGAAACTCAAGAATCTAAGTGGGTAATTAATAGTCAACCGACAATTTTTGCTGAAAAATTTAGACCTGATGAGCAACTAAAAATTAGAGAAAAAAATAAAGATAAATTAAAAAAAATAATCTTTCTTGATCGTGACGGTCCATGTCTGTATGAACCAAAAACTGATGGCCAGATTGACTCAATTAATAGGCTAGAAATTACTCAAGGTTTGATAATTAATCTTCATAAGATTCTAACCGAAATGGATTATCTTTTGGTTATGGTTAGCAACCAAAATCATATTGGCCACAAAACTTTTGCAAGAGTTAATTTCTTCCAGCCACATAATTTGTTTTTAGAAATTTTAGCTGGGCAGGGAATAATTTTTGATGAAATATTTATCGACAAGTCAACTATTGAGGATAAACAACCAACCAGAAAGCCAGGGACAAAGATGCTTGAGGAATATTTAAACCAGGCTGGTAAAATTTTTGATTTAGCTAATTCTTGGGTTATTGGAGATAGAGAAACAGACATGCAATTAGCTCAAAATTTGGGTTCAAAAGGGATCAGGTTTTATTCTGAGTTAGGAAAAATTGCCAAGTTTAATTCCAACTCCTGGGAGGAAATTTATAACTATTTAAAAAAAAAATAATGGATCTAGTTATAATTAAATTAGGCGGTTCATTGATTACTGATAAATCTAAACCTTATATTCTAAATAAAATGAGTTTGGATCATGTGGTTAATGAAATTAAAAAAGTTAGAAACAATTTTTCTCAGCTTAGAATTTTACTTATTAACGGTAATGGGTCTTTTGGGCACTTTACAGCCAAAGAATTTGAAATCGACGAAGGCAGGCAAGATTTAGATGAGGTAGATTTATTTGGCTTAGCTCGTCTGCAAGAAGATACTTCGAGGTTAAATCGCATTTTGATTACTAGACTAATTCAAAAAAAACTACCAGCGGTGCATTTTAGTATTTCTAGTAACTTAATTTTGACTAATCCCAAATCTAAAGATTTGTATAATTTTAATTCACAAACTTTAGAAACCTATCTTCAAAAAAATTTTCTTATAGTTTGTAATGGTGAGGCGGTTTTGACTAAGGATTTGAACTTTACAACAGTTTCTTCGGATTTACTTCTGACAATTTTTGCCAAAAATTTACAAAAAAAATTTAGACTAACTGAAGTTTGGAATTTAGGTAATTATATTGGGGTTGTAGATTCTAAGGGTAATTTGATTCCAACTATTAATTCTTCTAATTTCCGGCAAATTAAAGAATTTCTGTCTGAAGCAAAAGAAACTGATGTTTCTGGCGGTATGAAACAAAAAGTAATTGAGTTTCTTAACTTATCAAAGCTTGGTTTTGTTATCAAAATTATGGATGGTAGAAATATTGATATGTTAGAAGTTATAAATGGTAAAAGGTCAGGTACTTGGATTGAAACAGTAAATACGTCCTAAGATCTTTCAAAAATCTTTATTTTTTTGATTAACTACAATAAAAGTAATCATTTTGCATAAATTCAACACTTTTTATCTTATACCCAAATGCTAGAGCAAGCTTGCTTCAGAGGGCCTTAGGCTTCTAGGCGATAAAAGATGGACAAGGTTATAAATGTAAAAGTTGATAGTAATTTTTTATTAAAATAAACTAAATTTTGAATAAGAAGAGAAGTTTAATATACAAAGATCTAAGTCATCTATGGGTTAACTATAAAATAATCTTATCCCGTAATTAAAGAAAATAATCGATTTACCCTTTTATTTGATTATAAAAAACTACTGATCCAACTAAAATAATGAGTTTTGTCATTAAACAAATCTAAATTAGAAGTAAATTCTATATCTACAGGGATGTTTGTCTTAATTATAGATGCATATCCTACTTTTTAATATTTATTTAATCAAGTTTGGAGTTTCGCTATTAAGAGTTTACAAGGCAAGATTATTCTTGAAGGCTTAAAAATAGACTTGTGTTTTTTAATATAATTTGTTAATTTTGTTAGTATTTGTTAAACATTTGTTTGACTATTAATAGATTCTTACATATACTTATAGTTAGTATTACAGTTAGTGTCCAAAAATTATACCCTTTAAGGTTGATTTTTTTACTTATGCACATTTATAGTCAAAATTCTCTTCAAATAAAAAATTGGTGTATCTATAAAACCTAGCTAAATAAAAGCTAAAAATTTGTTTAAATTTAGTAAATTAACTATAAGAAAAACCTGCTAATCTCAAAAAAGCAATAAATAACCAAACTGCGTATAAAAAATTAATAAACAAAAATATGACTTCTAGCTTGAATCCTCAAGATTATCCAGAAAACAAAATTAATTCTGACTACCCACCACAAAATAATCAAGAACCAATTATCCTAATGCCTTCATCTGGTTATAGTCCAGATCCTTATCAGTCTTCGATTAATTCATCCTCTGGGTCAACATCTACTACTAGTCCTTATACCCTTAATACCAGTGAAGATCCTTTTACTGCAGATTTGGATAATAATAAAATCGAAAAAAACGAACCAAAAAAGAGTTTTGGTAATAAAATATTTTCTTTTTTTGCTGGGACTTTGGTTTTTATTTTATTGTTTTCTAGCGGGATTATGATTTTTATGTTAACTAGTCCTAGTCATCCTTTTTCTCAATATATTGTTAAAAATACCTTCTTAGGTAAGGTTGTAATTTTACCTGAAGGTAACTCTAATAATTCTAACCCAAGCTCTAATAATAATCAACAACAAACTAGTGTAGAGTTTGCTACTCCAGATGGTCAGCTAACTGTAACTCAAGTAGTTCAAAAATCCCTACCCTCAGTAGTTTCTATTTCTATTAAAGAAAAAAGGGAAACAATAGAAAACCTATCGCAAGATCTAACTGCTGGAACAGGTTTTATTATTAAAGAAAACGGTCTTATAGTCTCTAATAAACACGTAGTCTCTAAAGCCTGTGAATCTGGTATTAACAATATCCAAATTACTGGTTTGACTCATAATAGCGACGCCTATGATCTAGAATTACTAAGTATTGATCCAATCGAAGATATTGCTATCCTTAGAATAAAAAATCCTGGAGATCAAACTTTTGCACCTGTGGAATTTTTTGACAGCAAAAATTTAGAGCTTGGTCAAGACGTAATTGCTATTGGTAATGTCTTAGGAGAATTACAAAACACGGTAACTAAAGGTATAGTTTCGGGTCTTAATCGAAGTTTTAATACTGTACTTATAGACAAGTGTACACAACAAGAATTTAAAGCTGAAAGTTTAATTCAGACTGATGCAGCCATTAACAGGGGAAACTCAGGAGGCCCTTTGTTTAATTCTACTGGTCAATTAATTGGCATGAACACTCTAGGTACTACTGATGCTGAAAATATTGGGCTAGCTCTACCTGCAACCACAATTAAGAATGTTGTTGACTCCTTCGAAAGAAACAATAAAATTGTCAGACCTAGAATCAGAATTCAGACTGTGCCTATAAATTCTCTTTTAAAAGCTCAAAATCCTTGGCTACCAGTAGAAAATGGAGAATTAATCTATACAGAAACTGGTAACTCCGTACCTCAAAACTCTCCAGAAGACCAAGCAGGTTTGCAAGAAGGGGATATAATTGTAGCTATAAATGGGAACAAATTAATTACTAGTGCTGACAATCCTTCGCCTTTAAGAAGAGAGATTTTAAATAAAGTAGCCGGAGAAAATATTAAATTATCAGTTTTAAGAGTTGTGGGAGCTGATGAGAATGGTTTTAGTTATAGCCAAGATACAGAAGATATTACCATTCCTTTAGGTTCTGCTAGTTTTAATTTAGATAGCTTAAAAGTAGAATTTGGATCATAAATTCTTATCTTTATAGAACCTATTTGATTGTTTGTCCTTTAAAGCAAAAATTTTTAAGTTTTAGTTATAAACCTCCTGCGGTAAAACAAACTTTTCTTAAATTATAAAGTAAAAACCTATTGCCCTAAATTTAGCTCTTAATAAGGAAGTAAATCTCTTATTTAAGATAAATTCTTAATGGTTAATTACCATAACGATTAGTCTAAAAGGTATAAAAACTATCACTTGTAGCTCTACTCGAGAATTTTTCTATGAAAGTTGAAATGTAATTTGTATTTTGAAACAAAGCTATTAGACCTCCTGCACTGAAATTTTTATTCGTTTGATTGAGTAAACAAAAATTATAAATTTTTAAAAATTCTGAATTATTATTTTTAATTAGAGGTTAAAGAGCTTTACTGCAAGTAAGTCTATTATTAATTTACTGCAAAAAACTACTCTATCTAAATTCATAACCTTGGCCTTCATGATAATCTATAACAATAACTTTATGGGTGTTTATTTCTCCTCTTAAAATTTTTTCTGCTAGAAGGTCTTCGATTTTTTTAGAAATAGTTCTTCGTAATGGTCTAGCTCCAAAAACTGGATCATAGGCTTCCTCGGCAAGTTTTTCTTTGGCTTTACGAGTTAAATCAATTCGGATTTGATTTTCTAATAATCTCTGATTAATAAGTTCAATCTGTAAGTCGATAATTTGTAAGATTTCGTTCTGATTAAGTCCACTAAAAAGAATAATATCATCAATACGATTTAGGAATTCTGGACGAAAGAATTTTTGTAAACCAAGCAAAACTGACTTTTGAATACTATCGTAACCAAGTCCTTGTTTAGTCATTTCCAAAATCTCTTGAGAGCCAAGATTAGAAGTCATAATTATTATAGTATTACGAAAATCAACTACTCTACCTTGGGAATCAGTCAGTCGTCCGTCATCTAACACTTGTAAAAGTAAATTAAAAACTTCTGGATGAGCCTTTTCTATCTCATCAAAAAGAACTACAGAATAAGGCCTCCTTCTGACAGCTTCAGTTAATTGACCACCTTGATCATACCCAACATAACCTGGAGGAGAACCAATTAGCCTAGAAACTGAGTGTTTTTCCATATATTCACTCATATCAATTCTAATCATGGCTTCACCAGAATCAAACAAAAATTCAGCTAAAGCTTTAGATAATTCGGTTTTACCAACTCCTGTAGGTCCAAGAAAAATAAAACTTCCTATCGGTCGGTTTTGATCCTTAAGACCAACTCTAGACCGTCGAATGGCATTACTCACGGCTCCAATAGCCTGATTTTGGCCGACTACTTTTTGGTGTAGAGTTTCTTCTAATTGTAAGAGTTTTTCTTTTTCTCCTTCAACTAATCGATTAACTGGGATTCCAGTCCAGTGGCTGACAATTTCGGCGATAATTTCTTCATTTACTTCAAGTTTTATAAACCTAGCTTGTTTAAGTTTTTCCTCTACTTCTTTGAGTTCGGATTCTAGTTTTGGTAATTCTATTTTTTGGACTCTAACTAAATTTTCTAGATCAACTTCTCTTTCATACTTTTCTAAATCTATTTTACGACTATCAATTTGCTCTTGTAATTCACGTAAATGCTCTAGGTTATTTTTTTCTAGTTGCCATTCTGATTTGAGTTTGTTTTCTTCATCGTTTAAGATTTTTAAGTCCTCTTCGATTTGATTTTTACGATCTTGTAATCGAGGATCTTTTTCTTGAGCTAAACTTTGTTTTTCAATTTCTAGCTGAAGTTTTTTACGTAGCAATTTGTCAATAATTTCTGGTTGAGAATCTAATTGCATCCTAATTCTAGAAGCAGCCTCATCGATCAAGTCAATGGCTTTATCTGGTAATTTACGTTCTGATAGATATCTGTCACTAAGTTGACTAGCGGCAATTAAAGCTAAATCCGAAATTCTAACTCCATGGTGTAATTCATATTTTTCTTTAATTCCTCGAAGGATTGAAATTGCATCTTCTACATTTGGCTCACCTACATATATAGGTTGAAAACGTCTCTCTAGGGCCGAGTCTTTTTCTATTTCTCGATATTCCTTAAGGGTAGTAGCCCCAATCATTCTAAGTTCGCCTCTGGCTAAGGCTGGTTTAAGCATATTACCAGCGTCGCTAGCTCCTTCACTCTTGCCAGCACCCACAATAGTGTGAAGTTCGTCAATAAAGATTATTATTTGACCGTTAGAGTCGACCACTTCGTTAATTATATTTTTAAGTCTTTCTTCAAAATCACCTCGATATTTAGCCCCAGCTAGAAGATTAGAAATTTGCAAACTAATTAGTTTTTTATTTTTTAGGCCTTCAGGAACATCTCCTTTGATAATTCTTTGAGCCATACCTTCGATAATAGCTGTTTTGCCAACTCCTGGCTCGCCGATCAAGACTGGATTATTCTTGGTTCTACGCAATAGAATCTGGATTGCTCGTCGAATTTCTTCATCTCTACCAATTACAGGATCTAACTTTCCTTTTTTAGCTAGTTGGGTAAAATCGATTCCGTATTTTTCTAGAGTTTCAAAGTTTTGATCAGAGTTTTGACTGTTTATTTTATGAGTTTTTCGAAGTTTATTAATAGCTTCAAGTAGTTGATTTTTATCAATTAATTTTTGGTAGTTACTTTCTAGAATTAAACTTTCAAAGAGCGTATCTACTCCAACAAAACTATCTCCTTGAGATTCCGCTTTTTTAGTAGCTTTTTGAAAAATTTGTCCGAGCTTAGGACTTATGTATTGACCACTAGTAGCCTCAGGTCCACTGACTGTTGGTAGTTTATTTAGACTAGTATTAACTTCTTCAGCAAATCTTTTAGGGCTAATCTGACTAATCTCCAAGATTCTTTTAGCTACAGAATCAGGTTGATCTAGTAAGGATTTTAATAAATGTTCTACTTCGATATACTGATTGTTTCTTTCGGCGGCTAAATTTTGAGCTAATGAAATAGCTTTCCAGCTACTTTCGGTAAATTTTTCTGGATTCATAGTTATTAAATTAAAAATAAAAATACTATGTTAATTTTTTAATGACTATATACCTTTTTGGCTGATAGTTAGGATATTTACACCCATTCTAATCAAATTTGGTATAAGAGCTAAGCTTAATTGAATTTTGAATTTATTTCGTGAGTTTTTGGATTTAAAAACTGAAATTTAGTTTGTGTAGTATAAGTTAAAAAAAATAAACTAGATGTAAACAGAATTTGTTTTGGTAATCTTAGAGCTTGTGAAGTTTTTTGTGGAGTAAAGTTTATAGATTCTCCGTAAGTATATTAAATATCCAAAGTAGTTTAGAGTCTTCAGTTAATAAACTAGACATGGACTTTTTGAATATTTTTTGTAAATCAATTATCTATAATTAAGTTTAATTTAGTTTTTTGTTTCTGACCAAAATCTAACAAAAAATTAGCAAAGTGTCAAATAAGTTGCTAATTATGATTATAATCTTACATTTAACCTGTTTCGACTTAAAATTTTAAAAACTCAATTTTAGCTAGTTAATTACTACTTTATTTCAAAATTTAATCTAAATGTGAAGAATATAAAAACTACTTTTGATGCTGATTAAGTTAAGTGAAAACTAAAATTAAAACTTCCAAAAAAACTAAATTTTACTTTAAGGTCAGTATAAAAAACTAAAGAGTTTTATAAATACTAACTATAAAAATTTATAGTTTACTAGGATTTAATAAATCATATAGAGTATGTTTTGCTTTTTCCAAAGCTTGACAAAAAAGCAGTAATTAGATTTTATGTGTAATAATTATTACTTCGCTACTGGCGAAGATTTTTTTTAATCTATTTTAATTATTTATAATGTCTATTAACCGAGAAGATCTTAAGCAGCAGATTGACATGATCTGTATTGAACGTGGCCTAGAACCAGAAGAAGTAATGAAGGCTATCGAACAATCTATTGGCAGTGCTTATCGTAAAGAATTAGGTGAAAAAGAAAAAAACTACGAAGCTGAGTTTAATTTTAATGATGGTAAATATTCAATTTATGAAGTAACTACAATCGTTGAGGAAGTAGAAAATCCAGAAAGAGAAATTAGTATCATCGATGCTCAACTATACAACCCAAATGCTAGATTAGGAGAGACTATTCGTAAAGAAGTTTCTATTAATAACGAAATTGCTTTTGGAAGAATTGCTAGTCAGGTAGCTAGACAGGTTTTGTTTCAGTCAGTTAATTCTATCAGACACACTAAAGTTCTTCAAAAATTCAAAGACCGGATCGGAGATGTAGTTAATGTTGAAATTGATTATTTTAAAAAAGGAGGTTACTTAGTTAAGTTAGGTCAGACTACTGGTTTTTTATCTAAAGAGTCTTTGATGCCAATTGATAGATTCAAATCTGGACAAATAGTTAAAGCCTTAGTTGTTGATATCACCGAAGATAATCGAGGAAATTCTAGAGTAGTATTATCTCGATCAATTCCAGAATTTGTGATAGCCATAATTAAAAACGAAGTCCCAGAAGTAGAATCCGAAATTGTCACTATTGAGAAGATTGTTAGAGAACCAGGTAGCCGAAGCAAAATTTTGGTTAAAAGCTCAGAAGAAGAAAATATTGACCCAGTCGGTACAATTTTAGGTCGTAAGAATGTTCGTATAATCAATATTATGCGAGAAGTATCGACTACGATGCAAGAAAAAATCGACATCATTGAATATAACCCAGATGATTTAGAATTAATGATTATGGATGCTCTAGAACCAGCTGAGATTGAAAAAGTTGAGATTAACGAAGATCAAAAAACAGCTAAAGTTTATTGCTATCCAGAAGAAGCTGCTCTAGCTGTAGGTCGTGGTGGAGTCAACATCAGGCTAGCTGGAGAATTACTTGGGTACGATTTAGAGATTGTTAATATAGATGAAAAAATCGAACAAGATCTAATAAATAAGGACAATGGAGAAGATGAAGTTCCTGATATAATTTCCTAAAATCAAATCTATGCAAATAACTCAAAACAAAATCCTGATAATTGGTTATGGAAATATGGGTTCAAGTTTTTATAAAGGGTTAATCAAAATTTTTCCAGTTACGGATATTTTTGTAAGTGATAATAATCAAGATAAAATTGCTGAAATTCTACCAGCCTTCAAATCTACCAACCCTCATGAATTATTACACAAAGTAGACACTGTAATTATAGCTGTCAAACCTCAAGTATTTCCAGAACTAAGCCAGCAAATTCGCCATTGGTTACAATCCAAACTAATAATCTCTATCATGGCCGGAGTTAAGATTGCCAAAATTGCTGAGCTTACAGACAGTCAACAAATTATTCGTTCGATGCCAAACTTGGCAGCTAGTGTAGAGAATTCGGTTACTGGCTGGCTAGCTAGCGAAGGTGTGACAGAAACCCAAAAAGCTTTAGCTAATCAAATCTTTGGTCAGATTGGAGAATCCATAGAAGTTAAAAAAGAATCTCAATTAGACGAAATCACAGCTCTCTCTGGTTCTGGACCTGCTTACTATTTTTATCTTACTGAAATTCTCACAGAAAAAGCCAAAAACTTTGGTTTTAATACTACTGAATCTAAAAAAATTGCCGAAAGAACCTTGATTGGAGCAGCTAAACTACTTGAAAAAAACACTTATGATGCCAAAACTTGGAAAGAAATGGTAACTTCCAAAGGAGGAACTACAGAAGTAGCTCTAACCAGCATGACAGAAGACCATCTAGATGAAATCCTAAAGAGAGCAGTCAACAAAGCCAAAAAAAGGTCTGAAGAATTAAGCAAGTAACCAAAAACCTTTTGAGCTAATTTTTAAATTCACTACAAAGCAAGTTTCAGTTTTTTTGGAATCAAAATTTTTAGTTTCAATTAAGTTAAAATAAACCTTAAAAAGGAATATTTGAAAATTCAAAAATCGTAATTTGGTTTGGTTTGAGTATAAACCCATTTCATAATCAAATTTAAGACCAAAGCTGAGTTTAATTTGATTTTAAAGGTATTTTGTAGCTTTTTAAGACTTAAATTTTGATGGAAATTATTTTTCAAAGAAATAAAGCTTTAGATTGCCTTAAAACCATAAAAAAATATAACAAATTTTATATTTCTACACTTTCTATTCATATTTGTATAGATTATCTAGAAAAAGATTTACCAAAACTTGTAAAAAATTTTATTGAAATAATCGACGATATGTCAGTTTTGGATTTGGATTCTCAAACTATTTTCAAAACTTTTGATGAATATAACGAAAAGAATTTTGAAGACTGGCTACAAATTAATATCGCTTTTTTAAATAAAATTCCTAATTTTTTAACCTTAGATAGAGACTTGTATAAAAACCACAAGGATAAACTTAATATAATTTTGTTATAAGAGCTAAATTTTGGGTAATAGGCAATAGTAAACTGGATAGATTTAAGTCTAAAGTAAATTTTGTAAATTTTTAATTAGTTATTTTTGGGTAAAAGTTTTTATTATATAAAAAAGTTTTAGGCATGATTATTATTTTAAGTAAAAATTAATTCTAAATCTTTTATTTTCTTTTTGGCTTTAGCTGTAGTTATTTCTACACCTTCTGAGGTGATTAGTATATTGTCCTCTATTCTAATACCTATTCCGGCATATTTTGTTTCTGAATTTTCTAAAAAATGCAGTCCTGGCTCGATGGTAAAAGCCATGCCCTCTTGTAGATAAGTTTCTTTATATTCGCCTTGATCATGAGTATCTAAACCTAACCAATGTCCAACTGAATATGGGTAAAATTTAGAATATAATTTTTTGTCTATTATTTCTTCATAACTACAATCAAAAATACCCAAAGTAATTAGCCCTTTAGACAAAATTTCTACCGAAATCATGTGCAAATCTTTAAGAGTGATTTTTTTGGTTTTGTAGTTTTTAACCTCTTCAATTGTTCGTTCGTTGGCTTCTAATACTAGTTCATATATTTCTTTTTGTTTAGTATCGAATTTTCCTGAAATTGGATAGGTGCGAGTAATATCTGAGGCGTAATAGTTGTATTCACAACCAGCATCAATTAAAATTAAATCATTATTTTTTAAGGGGTTGTTGTTGGCTATATAATGGATGGTATTAGCATTATTACCACTAGCAATAATTGGCCAATATGACCAATCGGCTCCTTTTGACCCAAAATATCTGAGGAACTCCCATTCAATCTGAAATTCGTAGACATTAGGGTATTCTTCAGAATAAGGTGGATAATAAGGTAAATTTTGATAAATCAAAGTATGTGCTTCTGAAGCAATATCTGCCGATATTTTCATTTGTTGTATTTCCCAAGGAGACTTTACTAATCTTAATTTTGCAGTTATATTACTAACTTCTTTTGGTTTAAGATTATACTGACTAGTTAGTCTATTTAATAAATAGATTAGTCTATAATTATTTTGATTTTGGCTAAAGAATATATTTGTATATTTTTTTATATTTTTTTCCAAAAAAGGCTCTAGACCCTCTATGCTATCAACAAATTTTATTTTAGTTTTTTCTTTAGCCTCGTCTATTCCACCAATATCTCCAGCCCAAAGATCTCTCCTGGTAGCTTTATCTTGACTTTTACAGAACAACCAAAAAACAGTTTCGTCTTCGTCTTTAATTGCAATCAAGCAACTGCTAGGTTCATTAAATCCACTGAAGTACCAAAAGTTAGATTCTTGTCTAAACTTATGTTCTATGTCTGAATTTCTATAAATTACTTCATTAGAAGGGATTACTAGTAACGAACTGTTAGGAATAACTTGGCTTAATCTAGATCTTCTAGCAATTAGTTCTGATTCTGGAATCCAGTGTTTTTGGATTTTTTTTTGCATGTTTGAGGCTTTTTATATGTTTAGGTCTTTGTCAAGACTAAATCTACATAGTGGCTCATACATAATTTAGATATTTTATAACCAACTCACTTTCAAAAATTTATATTTTTAAATCTTAAAAAGCTACAAAATACCTTTAAAATCAAATTAAACTCAGCTTTAATACCAAATTTGATTCTGGAATGGATATAATTTATATAAGCGATTACAGCTTTAAAATATTAAGTTCAAAAACTTATGTCTAATTTAGTAAGAGGGGTCTAAATAACTATTTTAGAAAAGTTTCGAGACAAAAATATTAATTGATAGATTATTCTTGAACTAAAAATAAGTTTTGATAAAATTAATAATGAATCTAAATTTTATTTAGAGCTTGAATAAAAAAGAAAAATAATCTAAACTTATAAGTAAACATAAATAAAAAACAAAGTAAATGTTCGGGATTATAAAAATAGGAAAAATTTCACCTCGTTTTGAATTAGAATCAGTAATAGAAGATAAAACAAAAAAAATTGATTCTCAAGAACTTCTTGGCCAATGGATAGTTTTAGGTTTTTATCCTGGTGATTTCGAAGAAATATCTGAAAGTGAGATTCAATCCTTCGAAAAACATAGCCATGATTTTAAAGCTATAAATTGTAAATTAATGCTTTGTTCTACTGACTCAATTTTTACGCATAAAGCCTGGATAAAAAAACTTGGAAAACTTAGCTTTCCTCTGCTTTCAGATAAGCATCACTCAGTGGCTATAGACTACAACGTTTTTGATGACGATAATGCTCAAGCTATTAGATCAACTTTTATTATCGACCCAGAAGGTAGATTAAGATGGTCAGAGGTGTCAGACAACCTTGTGCCTAGAGAAGTTAGAAAGATTTTAGATATTCTCAAAAAAATACAATTAGCAAACCCCTAATATCTACAAAACTTATTTGGTCATTTATCCTTTTAAATAAATATTTTTAACTTTTAGTTATTTCAAAAATTATAATTAAAAATTTACAAATATCTTTATATCTAATTCGTTTACTATTACCCTAAATTTAGCTCTTCACAAGGAAATAAATCATCTATCGATTATCTCTACACTAAAAAACTAAATACAGCATTTGTACGAAAAGTGTGTGTATAAAAAATTCCATGGATAATTTACACAAGTTATCAGGTGCAAGGTTAGTTTAGGATATTTTTAGTATTTAAACTTCTAAATCAAATTAACAAACTAAACTTAGCTTTAAATAAGTAATAAAGATAGGGTAATCATTAAAAAAAAATAGCTCACTTGTATTTAGTATTTTTCTTAGAAAACTGCAAAAATTTTATCTAAACTAATTTGTAAAAAATTAGTATAAAACAAAAAACCACCCTAGCGGGTAGAATTTTAATTATAATTTTTTATGTCTAATATATGGCGGGACTGACGGGACTTGAACCCGCGACCCCTGCCGTGACAGGGCAGTGCTCTAAACCACTGAGCTACAGTCCCAAAGACTAAAATAAAGATTTTAAAAAAAATGCTTTTCTGTCAAGAAACTAATATTTAAATAACTTAATCTAGTTTTTTAGAATGATTTTTTTCCGTCTAGTGTCTATCATAATTATTCGTCATCTCCTAAATAATATACAAATTAAGAGGTTGTATAAATAACTGGTAATTTTTTTATTTATGGATAGCAATAAAGTATATGTTGCAGTTGTGTTTAATGATTTAAGATTTGCTATAGCTGTTTATAATTTTTTAGTACTAGACAAAAGTTTTAACTTTTCTTAAAACAAAATTAAATTTATTTTTCTTAATTTTAATTATCTATGACTTTAAACGCCGATTATGAAGTTTTGTTATTTTATAAATTTGTAGATATTAAAGACACTGAAAAACTTAGAAAGTGGCAATATAATACTTGTCTAGATCTTGGTCTAAAAGGCAAAATCATTATAGCCAAAGAAGGTATTAACGTGACTATAGAAGGGTTAATAGAAAATATAGAAGAATATGTTAATCGACTAACTAGTCAGTCTAAATTTAGTGATATTAAATTTAAAAGATCCATAGGTACTGGTAATTCTTTTCGAAAATTATCAGTTAAAGTAAGACCAGAGCTAGTTAATACTGGGTTTACTGAAGAAGAAAATTTTTCACCTAATGATTTTACAGGAAAATATCTAGAAGCTGATGAATTGCATAAATGGTACGAAGAAGGCAGGGAGTTTTATGTTATTGATATGAGAAATGACTATGAATATGGAATAGGGCATTTTCAAAACTCTATCTTACCTCCAGAACTTAAAAACTTCAGAGATATGCCTAAAATATTAAAAGGTATAGAAAGTCTTAAAAATAAAACTATTGTAACTGTTTGTACAGGAGGAATTAGGTGTGAAAAAGCCTCAGGGTTTTTAATTAAAAATGGTTTTAATGACGTTTATCAACTTAAAGATGGAATAGTAACTTATATGGAGAAATACCCTAATCAATATTTTAAAGGTAAATTATATGTCTTTGATGAAAGGGTAGCTATTGGCTTTAATATTAACTCTAAAGATCACGAAATTGTTGGAAAATGCTCAATATGTGGAGCAAAAAGTGAAAATATAATTGACTGGTATACTAAAGAAGGTATTAGAAATTATGGTATTGTTTGTGAAGATTGTATTTCTCAAAAAAAAGTTATCCTAGAAGAAGAATTTTTAGCAAGATGAATTATGCTGTACTCCATATGAGTCAAACTTCAATTTTTTGGAATCTAAGTTTTTAATTTCAATTATCTCTAAATAAGTATCAAAAAAAGTGTTTGAAAATTTAAAAAGTTTTACTTTGAACTAATTTGAGTATAATTACTTCTTTCTAGTTATTAATTTTATACCCAAGATCTTTAAAAATCTTTATTTTTTTGACTTTAAATAAGAGATTTATTTGTTTGTGAAGAACTAAATTTAGGTAGTAGTAAACAGATTGCATATAATTCAACCAAAAAAACAGGTTATTTTGATAAGTCAGTTCTTTAAACTTAAGCTCTAATTGATAGCTTTTTTAAGCCTAGTATAAAATTACTATATATTATTCGCTCCTAAATTTTATTGTTAATCTCAAAATTAAAAGTAAAATAGCAAAAATAAAGTTCAATGAATAACTTACTATCAATTCTAAAAGCTGAGCATTCGCAAGAGCAAAAGCCAAGAATGTTAAATATTGTAGAAATCCAAAAATTATAGTCAGATCAATAATGACTAGATTTTTTTTGAGGTTATAAGAAGCTATCCAAAGATATATACCCCAGACAAGATAAATACTTCCAGCTAAAATCTCAAAAATAGCTGGAAACCTGTACCAAAAGAAAAGATTGCGAATTATAAGATTATTTGTAGTCTCTGGATCTATGACTAACCTAAAAGCAGTTGATAGACCTAGTAAAATTAGAAGTGTACCTAAAGCTTTAGTAACCCACGATAAAATTTCAAATAAAAAACCTTTTTTTTCATTTTGTTGTGTTTGTGTTTTAGGTTTTTGCTTGTTATTTGATAAGTTATCATATCCGTTAAGACCTTCAATTAAAGCTTGAATATAGTTTTCATATTGATCTAGAGCATTGATTACAAGTTCGTTTTGGGGAGTTACTTTGTTAATTAATAAACTTCCTTCTAGGATTGACACAAGCTGAAAAGCTAGCTGTTGGGTATTAATTTTGTTTTGTTTTTCGACTAACTGGTCTATTAAAGATTTAACACTCTGTATCCATTTTTCGTATAACTCTTTACATTTTTCAGATAGTCTTGGGTGAGTTTCTGAGACTTCTTGAGCTAGTGTGCCAAGTAGAGAGCTTTTTGATATTTCTTTATTATTAAAGTCTTTTTTAAGTAGATCAATATAAGTAAATATTTTGTTTTTACTTTGTCTAGATTTTTCTATTTTTGCTTCAATTTGATTTTGATAATATTTATCTAGAGCTAGTTTTGCTAGATTCTCTTTGTTTTTAATATGATAAAATAAATTTCCTTTACTAACTTCAGTTTCCTGACAGATCTCATCCAAAGAACTGGCTTCATAGCCTTTAATCAGCATTATTTCTATACTTTTAGATATAATTTTATCTTTTACTTTAGATCTACTTACTGGTTTTTTGTTAGTACTTGATTTAGAGTTAGTTTTTGATTTGTCAGATTTAGCAGGTTTTTTGAGTTTATTGTTTTTAGAATTAGGTTTTAGCTTTTTTTCAACCTTCTTTGTATTAGATTTTTTAGCCATACCGATCAGTCAGTCTAAAAATAAAACATTTGTCAAGCTTTAATCCTTTCTACAGAAAGAAAAATATAACTTACTAAACTAAAATTTACGTTTATTAAATTTTGTATAACAAAAATTTTTCTATTAGTCCTGGGTTATAAACAACTCTGAAAAATTAATAAAAAAATACCACTTTTAAACTCAAAAATAATAAATATAGTATTTACAAACTCTATTTTAATCGACTTAATTTAAAGCGACTCAGCTTGGATTTTTTTAAAGTAGAATATTAAAAATAAGTTTGCTTTATAACATTCCTAATTCTAGCCTAGCCTCTTCAGTCATTAAGGCTTTAGTCCAAGGCGGATCCCAGACGATTTGAACTTGACATTCGTCAATTTGATCGATACTTTCTATAGATTCTTTTATCTCTTGAGGTAGAGTGTCGATTGCTGGGCAATTAGGAGAAGTTAGTGTCATAACTACTTGAGCTAGGCTATCTTTTATATCTACCCCATATACAAGACCTAAATCCCAAATATTAACTGGAATTTCTGGATCATATATAGTTTTTAGAATTTTAATAACTTCTTGTCTTAAATTAAGATAATTATCTATTTTAATTAAATTATTGACAACTTTCATCAGTTCGTTTTTTTAAAAATATAGTTTTATTTTTTTAATATTAATTAATAACTTATAAATGTCTAGTACCTACAATCAAAGTGTTTGGGATATAATTATCGAAAATAAATTTACTGCAATTAAGATTATTTCTAGTTTATTAGTTTTGGTATTACTTTTTTTAGGTTTATCTTGGTATTATAAATGGTTTTTCTTTGCTGAGAACAATTCTGAACCAATCTCGGCGGCCGAATTAATTAAAGAATATAATTATTCTGAAGGTAACACAGAATCTAGGGTTGTTTTAGTTCATTTTTATGACTATGAATGTGGAGCTTGTCAATCTTTTGATCCAGTTTTACAAGATTTTGTAACTCAATATGGTGAGCGACTAAAAGTTGTTCATAAGCAACTACCCATAATTGGAACTTATTCAAGTATTGCCGCCAAAGCTACTCAAGCTGCTGGTCTACAAGGAAGTTTTCTTGAGTTTAAATCAGCTAGCTTCGACATGGTTAGTTCGCAAAATTTAACCGTCAATACCCTTACTGAAATTGCTACAGAACTTGGACTAGATGTCGAGCAGTGGAATAAAGATAGAACTAGTATTGAGATAGAAAATCAAGTTAAGCAAGATGAGTATGATTGGCAAAACGTAGAGGTTCCAAAAAGTAGTCGAAGTTCTGACAGTAGACCAACAGGTACGCCTACTATTATTTTAGTTAAAGATGAAGAAGTAGTTGATTGGTGGACTGGTGCTTTGCCAGTAGAGACTATGGGTCAAATAGTTAGCCCATATCTCGATAGCCAATAAAATAGGTTGTATAAATTTTTATTTCTAAAAAACTACTCGACTCAAAATAAGTTTGCTAGAAATATTGTAGATAATCTATATACCAGTTATACATTAGTCATGTCCTAAAACTTAAATTTACAAAATTTTAAACCCATAAAATAGTTTTTAGAACTGATAACGCCTAAAAACTTTTAAAAATTTTTATTTTTTTGATTAAATAAAGCAAAAGTAGTAGGTTTCCACAAATTAATTAATTTTTTTGAAAAAATAAACAAAAAGTGGCTTATTTCTCTAAGTCTTTGGTGTAAGACACTAGTAAAAATACAATAGTTTTTGACAAAAGTCTATTATTTATCTATTTTATTTTATAGTTTAGTAAATTTACTAACTAATCGCGGGGTAGAGTAATTGGCATCTCGCTTGGCTCATAACCAAGAGATTCTAGGTTCAAGTCCTAGCCCCGCCACCAGAACACCCCTAGAATATTAATCTTTTTATTACCTCTGCAAAAAAACCTCTACAAAAAATATATACCCTTTCTTACCTCAATTTTTGCATAAATTGATTATAAGATCAAGAATTCATTTCTATAAATAGAAAAAGTAAAAATCTAAGAGGTGTTTATTTTGAGACCCCTACAAAAATTGTGTCTGACATAAAAACTATTTTTAATTTATTGTCTGATACATGTCTACTCAAAATAAAACAAGAGTTACTCAGCTAAGAATTACTCAAAAGCAAACAAATGCCGAAAAACTACTTAGTTCAGGCATAAATAATCTGCATAAAATCTAACAAGCTTGTCTTTAGATGAGTTCCTAAAATCTTACTGAACCTCGTACTCAAGCTAATTTAGGTTGAACACTCCAGACACAATTTTGTGTAGCGGTCTCTTTATTTTAGATTAAAAAAGAAAAATAAATCTGTAATAGAAATAGTTTAAGATACAAGGTGTGAGTAGGCAAACTAGATATAGTTATCCACTACTAAAACTAGATAGTCTGTCACCCTGAACTTATTTTAGGATCCTTATGAATAAAACAAAAATACAAATTGTAAGTGTCTAGTTGGTCTATGGAATTGCTATAAATTAAACTTACCACTTTTAATTAGTATATCCTCTATCTTTCTTACCCATCTA
>CAZVWQ010000019.1:0-31658 GCA_964631275.1 uncultured Candidatus Saccharibacteria bacterium
TTTTTTTTACAATTTACCTTTTATTTATAGGAAAAACTAATGGTTGAACTAAAGCCATGAGTATTTACCTATTTCAAAGAAAAAAGTGGCTATTTTGAGCTTATTTTGAGACAAGCTATTTATACATCTTCTCTCAAGGCTAGGCCAATAGCTGTTGATAACTGGTTAAGTAAAGGTGTAATATAAGGTTTATAATCGTCGTTGATTTTCATGACGCGACCAGCATTGCCCAAATAAATTGGTATCTGAAAACCTCTAAAATAATTAAGAAATCCAGCTGTATAAACTCCACCCCCTGTAAAGACAATTTTATCCGGGGTTTGGGCTACTTTTTTATTTAGCTCTACAAAAGTCTTAAGCTCAGTATTTAAGATTTCTAGATTTTCGGCTATTGGATTTGGTAACTCATACAAATTAACCAAAGAAAAATCTTTTTTGGCCAACTCTGCAGTATTTTCATCTAGACCTAATTCCTGTACAAAGCTTTCGGTGATTTTTTTAGACCCTACCGAAATATGCGAGCTAGATCTAAGCACTCCATCAATAATTATATTAAAAGTTGTTTGGGTGGCTCCATAGTCAACTAAAACTGTATTCCCATTGTCAGGATTTAAGGTAGCTCGAATCTGAGATTTAGTTTGATTTTCTAGAGCTACCCCATCCAAGTTGCAGTGTTCTAGTAGATTCTTAGAATTATCAATCACAAAATCAGGAAGAGCATTAATAATTACTCTTTGTTTGCCTGTATAGGACCTAATCCTTGGATCATTCTCAATAAGGCTCCAGCTAAGACGCATTTCGTCTGGAGGATAGGGTAAAAAATAAGCTGCCTGCTTTTCGATTTCCGCCTGAATTTGTCTACGGGTCATATCTAACTCAAAATCCATAGTAGTCACATAAACATCCTTGCTAGGTACACTCATTACGGTCTTCACTCCGCCGAAGTCACCTGAATCCATGATATCCTCAATTACTCGGGATAACTGCCTTAATTTGACACTGTCCCAATACCCCGTCAAATCGAGATTATGCCGTGCTAAGCCGTAGGTTAATAGTTCACCACCATAACCTTCTCTCTTGACCTCTACCATCTTGATAGAATCCGAGCCAATATCAAGACCGATAACAATAGAATTTGCAAACATTTAGGCAACTTTTGCAGAAGTAAATATAGTGTATCAAACAAACCATTTTCTTTCAACTATTTTTTACAAAAACGTTTTGACAGAATTATTTTAGTGTGTTATATTTGTTGTTATTTTAACAGAAATTAGACAATTTTAGATTAAAAAAATAAAATTTATTTATGGCAACAAGAACGGCAAACCCTCCATTCCAACAATCTAGAGCTGGTGTTATTTCACCACAAACAACTTTAAATGCAGAAATGCCTGCTGAAAGTATTGAGCAACCTAGCATTGGAGCTTTTGCTGGGCAAATCTCTCAACAACCAACAAGACCACCAGAGAGTGCGGTAAATGGTGTAGTTCCTTTTGTTAGGAGGCAAGAAGTGCAACCAAATACCGCTCCAACTTTCCCAGTAGCCCTTGGCCCAGAGACCAAACCAACACTTGGAGCAAATTCGAACCAGCCGCCTGCTCTTGTAAATACAAGTCAAATTCCTGCTGGAGAAATACAACCTGCACCTTCTGGTTTTGAAGGCACAACACAGCCTCCTCAAGTACCAGAAATGCTACCAGCAAATAACATAGTTCCTTTTACTAGAAAAGAGACTTCAATCTCTCCAGAAAATAAATTAAATAATCCTCATACAAAACCTCCTGCTCCACAACAAACAAGATATAATCCAGAACTGTTAAGAAAAGAATCTGATATTAGTGAAGGAGGAGAGAAAGTAACATTATCGGCCTTAAGAGGTGAATTTAGAGGTCCTAATGGTCCTAATGCTGTCGAGGGAATATTAAATAAACTGCTTCCATAATCATGATTAACTGCCTAATCCCCTACCCCTCTTTACCCATTCGGTGATGCTAAAAAGTCCAAGTAGGATTACTCCCTGACCGATTAGTACGTAGACTTTGTACACTGTTGGTAAAAAAATACCTAGAATTGCCGTAAAACTCACGATCAGGTTAGTAATTCCAAGCACTTGGAATTTTTTTAGACCCAAATCTTGTAACCTAAAATGCCAATGCCGGCGATCTCCTTCGAGGGGATTTTGTTTGGCCATGATTCTAAGCAACATCACAAATATAATATCATAAACAAACCAGCCAATCACAGACAAGCTCGTGGCTACCTTAGCTCCAGAAATAATTGATAGTACTCCAATTACAAAGCCAATCAATAGGCTACCTCCTTCACCTAGATAGACCTTAGCTTGTGGTAAATTCCAAGGCAAAAACCCAGCCAATCCAAAAACCCAAATCAAACTAACCACCATAATCATGGGCTGATTAATATAGTCAAATCCAGATATCGTAGCAATAGCAAGCAAGGCAATAATCCCAAAACTACTAACCAGGCCGTCAAGGCCATCTAGAAATTTAGTTGCCGAGACACACAAACCAAGCCACACAAAAGCCAAAAAATAATGCAAAAAATGATTATCAGGAATTACTTGATTAAAAGGATAAGACAAGTCATCAATACTCAATCCACCAAAAAAAATAGTAACCAAAATAGCTACCATCACTGGCAAAATCATAATCTTAGACTTAAACTGATACTTATCATCCAGATAGCCAGCCACAAAAAGAATCAGTCCAGATAAATAAATCCAATAAATCCTAAAAGTTTCTAGATTCACAAGTAACGGCTCAGTTAAATTAATAGTCACTAATTGAGCCAACTTCTCTGGCAAGACGTAAACTTGCATATTTTTGGCGATTAGCCAGGTAAATCCAGTCAAAAAACTAGAACTCAAAATAAACCCCGTCGCCCCCATCAAAGGAATCGGCTCTAAGTGTTTCTTTCTATCTAAATTCTTATGCGGATGATCCAAGATGCCGTACCTGATAGCAAAACCCATGCTTAACCAAGTGAAAACATAACTTAAACCAAAATTTAAAATAGCTAATAAAATTATATAAATCCAAATTGAGTTAGGAGTAAGCATGGATAAATGGTTAGAAAATTTAAAAGATTCATAAAAGTCTTGTTTTGTATCAAATTTGTAAAATTTTAGCCACAAATAAATCTCAATCAATCCTAAAAATAGCCTTTGAGACATAACTAAAATTAGAATCTAGTTACTGCCAGGTAAAATCAAAACATCTTTGCGAGATATATTTGGAGTGGAGTGTTTATACCTAGCTTCCGTCTATGAAAAATTACAATTGACAGTTACCTCAATCTAGACAAAATCTAAGATAATGTCTAGCCAAAACCTAACTCAGGCAGTCAACCGAATAATTATTGGTGATGTTGGTAGTGGTAAGACCATCGTATCCTTTTTGATTGGGTTAAGTTATCTTAAAAATCTAGATAGGCAAACTAAAGAAGAATTTTTTAATAAAAAAAAGTTATACCAAAAACCAAAAAAACTTACTAGAAAAAACTCTAGCAAGTCTATCTCAGAAAAAACTCAACCAAAAACCAAAAAAACTCAAAAATTAGACTTAGAAGAAGAGATTTTAAACCCAGCAACTCCTCAAGCAGCTCTTTTGGCACCTACCGAGGTTCTAGCTTATCAGCACTACCAAAATCTATTAGAACTAAAAAATCAACACCAAGAATTACTATCCGAAATTAAAATTATTTATTTTTCAGGCAAACAGAATTATTTTGAAGAAGAAAAATTAACATCCAAAAAAATTGAACAAAAAATCCAAGCACATTTTCAAGAAAATCCTGCCAATAAAATCTTCTGGATAGGCACCCACGCTCTACTCTTTAAAGATTATATCCAAGCTGATCTAGTCTTGGTCGATGAACAGCACAGATTTGGAGTAAACCAGAGACAAAAACTTACTAGAAACAAAAAAATCAACAAAAATACCATTCTTAGTTCACACTTTATCTCCTTAACTGCTACGCCAATTCCGAGAACTTTGGCCTTAACTTTGTACCGAAATCTAAAACCACAATTTTTAGAAAGATTAAACACTCGTAAAAAAATAGAAACCAAGATTTTAACTTTTGAAAACTTAAATTTATTTGAAACCGAAATCAAAAATCACCTAAATAAAAATCGTAAAGTTTACATTATTTGTCCTCGGGTGGAAGAAGACGAAGAAGACGAAAATTATTGGTCAGTAAATAAAGCTGGAAGGCACTTTCAGAAGATATTTGATGATCAAGTTCTTATGGTTCATGGTAAAAAAGCTGAAAAAAAAGATATTCTACAAGAATTTAAAGACTCAAAACAAAAAAATATCCTGGTTTCAACAACTGTAGTAGAAGTTGGAGTTGACGTTCCTACAGCCAGCCTTATTGGGATTTTTAACGCCGAGAAGTTTGGTTTGGCCGCCTTACACCAGATCAGAGGAAGAGTAGGAAGAAATAACTACGATGATAATCAATGCTATTTAATAACCGAAAAAAAGTTTAGTTTTTCTAAAAGACTAAGATTCTTATGCTTATCTCAAGATGGATTTGCTATAGCCGAAAAAGATCTCGAACTTAGGGGTAGCGGGGATATTCTAGGTAGAGTTCAGAGTGGCTTTGACTCCGAAATCGAATCTATACTTGGCTTGGATCCAGAGCTATACACTACAATTCAAAGAACTGTGGATGACTTAGACTTTGATAATATACAGAATTTACCAAGACTAAAAAAATACCTAGAATCTCAATCTAAGGAAATCTGGAGAGAATAAATAATCTTGCTCTAAAACCTTTCAAAAATCTTTATTTAAACTTTTCATAAAAAATCAACTTTGCTATTTAATATACATATTGTATTGTTAAATTTACTGTATTTATATATTTTTCTTAGAAAACTAGGAAAATTTGATATTTTTTTAGATAAGGTAGAAATGGAAATTTTTACAAATTAATTTAGTACTTTTTTTCATAAAAATATATTCAAAACAATTCAAAATATACTAAACTGTTAACTACTCAGTAAATTTTTTTGATCCTGTTTTCTTTATTTAAGGAAACTAAAACCTTCATTTAAATCATTATTTAGTTAGTATTTGGGTATAACTGGTTTATTCTTAGCCTCCTAATAAACTATCTAGGCCTTTATTTCTTTGTGGTTGCTGATTAAGAGCTGGTTGATTAGGATTTACTGGTTGTTGACTTCTAACTGGCTTATGGATTCCAGAGGGTGCTTTCCTAGAATTAAAATTCATTACCTTAGCTGTAGGTACTGGCCTTAAAGGATTCATTGGTTGAGGTGAACTTTGTTGAATAGGGGGCTGTGAGTTTTTTGGTGGCTGGGGTAGATTATAGTTTTTAGATGGTTGTTGAGTTGGTCTTTGGGGAGAAAAATTCGACTGTGGGCCACCAGGTTGTTGTGGAAATTGAGAATTATTAGGTGCGGGGTTTAGGAGTCTTGAATTTGGTGCTTGCAAGATATTTTGTTGATTAAAGCTTGGACGAAATTGTGGTGTTGGTTTTTTGTTTGGTAGGGTTTGTATCGAGGTGGCTGGTGAAGGAATATCTTGATTTTGCTCAGGACCGTCAACAATTTGGGCAACTTGCCCTGGAGTTAATGACTTTCCAGCTTGTCTGTCTCCTTCTTGTAGCTGAAGATCTCGATCTACTCTGAATTTATCTTTTTTGATATCAAAAATACGCTTGGCTAGCTGAGCTTCCTCGATCTCTTTGAGTTGCTCGGGGGTGAGATTTTCTAAAATGTTTAGTTCATCTATAATTTGAGGATCGAGCGTTTCTCCAACAGCCAAAGAATAAGCCAAATATTCTATATAAGGAGTAAAAAAATCAGGATATTCTTTTTTTATTTTTTCAATGCTTTTTTCAAATTCTATCATTCTAAGCATATTCAAATCTTCTTTGAATTGGGCAATTAAATCTGATATTTTTATTTCAAATTTTTTTAGATATTCTGGTTTTTCTTCGTCAGCAATAGAATTAAAACGATTTTTATAAAACTCTATTTCTTCGTCTTTGATTAAATAGTGCTCCCAGCCCTCTATCAAAAAATTATAAAACTGATTCCATAAATTTCTAACATACTCTGAAGCATTGGCTGGAATAACCATATTAAGCTTTTTTTTAAGTTTATTACGGTAATCTGTAACTATTTGTGTAGACATATTTATTTATAAATTTTATAAAGATGTTAATCCAGAAGTATCTATAGATTCGCCGACCATTAATGCTTCAGCTCGTCTCTTATTTTCTTCTAAAGCTTGTAAATTCTGACCAACCTCATGCTTTTCTATAATTTCACTTACAACTATATCAGCTCTACTTCTAGCGTCTTGGTTCCATGTTCCTCTATTGTTATTATTTATAACTCCTGCTAAATTATCTTGAAGACCTTGATTATTCCCTATATACCTACCAACTGTTTGGTTACCTGCGGTAATACTATTGATCTGGTTTAGATTAACAGAACTTCCTGGTTCTGTAAATAATTTTGTAAGTTCTAAGAATATTTCTCGAGCAGCTTTTTTGGCGACATTTGGATCCTGCAAACCCCCAGTGACTAGGCCTGCTTCAATTTCTCTTATAATTAGATCGCTTTGATCAGCTAATACAAAGCCTCTAGCGGTATCAATAATAGGTGCTCCCTGATTATGAGCTCTTACTGAACCTTCTAGAGATTTTATTTTCATATTTACGCCAGCAGTATGAATAGCTGCATTCTCTAGGTTAGATATTTGCCTTCCTGCTTGTCTGATTGCCTTAATTCTTTCTTCAAGTAGTATTTCTTTTTCTCTTTGAGATAAACCTGTTGTATTAGGGTCTCCGTATTTGCTAAGAAGTCGAGATATGGCAGTATTATTATTTAGATAATCATAACTATCTGTATTTGCGGTTAATAGCTGTTTAATATCTAAAGAGCCATCGTCTACTTGTTCCTTAATACTCATAGTATCAGTGTAATTAACATTAGCTAATTTAGTTTTTTGTATCTGTTGCTGGTATTGAGGAGTACCACCTCCTTGTCTTGAGCCTCTAGGTTTGGGTAATGTATCCTGATAAGCAGATTGAGCTGTTCTCCTGACTGCTTTTACTTGTTCTTGTAAAGATTGTAAGCCTTTGACATCGCCTATGCTATGATAATAGTCACTCGCTATTCTTACTATTTCATCATTCATTAGATCAACTGAAGAAAAAGTCCTATTAGGATTTATAATAATTTCTTGAACTGCTGGTGTTAAAGCATCTTTTGCTTTTCCTTCCTCATCAAAAAAGTCATCGTTAAATGATAAATATCTAGCTGTATCGCCACTAAGTAATGCCCTAACTTCATCATCCTCAATCTTACCTTCTTGTTCGGCCTTTCTTATAGCTTTGAGCGTCATAGAATTACTACCTATTGCATCTAAGATAGTTCGGTCGTTTTTTTTGATTGCATTTGTAACTACTTCTAAGAAGTTGTCGTCTCCAGATAATTTTCTAGGATCACCGTTAGCTTTTTCAATAGCACTTCTAAGTTCTGCTAAATCAGCTTCTTTAGTACCACTCCTCTCGGTAGAAAAAGCAGCATTAGCCCCTCTATCATAGGCAGCTTGAGCTTCTTCTGTAGGATCTAACTGCCCTAAAGCCTCAGCAGATACCCTTCTGTAAGGTAAGATACTATTATTACCTAGAACTCTATTAACAGAACCAAGTACTCCAGGTGCTTTTCTGGAGGCTAAGGCAAAATTGATTGCGTCTTGTTCTTTTGTACCAGCAAGATCTCTTTTTTCCATATTAGCAAAGCTATCCCAGTATAATTCTTTCATATGGGTAGCTAAATTTGCAGCTTTATAGCCAGCTCTACCAGTTACAAAATGACCTAGCCCTTGAGAAGCAAGACCGACAGCTTTTAGACCTAAATTATCGCTTGATGCTAGTTCGTCTGTTTGTTCCGTTAATTTTTTACCCCATCCTGTATTTTTGGCAGCGTATCTGGCAGGAGCACTTAACCTATATACCCCTTTATTTAGGGCACTGACTCCTTTTGTAATGGCTCCACCAGCTGCTTTTATGTCGGCTTCATAGCTTTTATCAAACCAGTCGGAAGTTAAAAACAAAGCTCCAGCAGACATCATACCTACAATTGCAATTCCTACAACCGAAGATAAGCCAGTAATACTCGCATCTATAATATTATCATCTGTGTTATTATTAAGTTCAAAAGGTGAGGTCTCGATAATATTAGCAAATGTAGTAGTGAATACTCCGACAATAAAAAAAACTCCAACTACTGCAGGAGCAAACATAGAGTCAACCAAAAGTCTAATGATAAGTTTTTGACCAGCTTCTTTGGCTTTATCAATTGGGTTAAAATATAAAGCTAAAGCTACTGCTGAAAAAGCTAAATCAAAAAAAACTCTTACTTTTTGGAATAATACAACTTTAGCAAACTTTAAAAAAGCAAAAGCTGTAATCCCGTATACAGCTAATTCTACTACTCTTATACCAATCTGAGCAATCGAAGCTGAAGTTGCTGCCGAGATCCCTCCACTTATAGACTCACCTATGGCCCCTCCTGGAGTAGTACGACTATAACTACCTATAGCCGTCATATAAGGAGATAATAAGCTATCTGCAGAAGATATCCAGCTGCTAGGATTACCCCCTTGAGATATTATCAAGAGATAAACCAAACTGTAACCAAGATTAACCAAAAAAATACCAAGAAAAAAAGAAAAATTGAGTAAAACACCATAATAAATAAGCTTCAAGAAGATATCGCCAATTGATTTATCTGAAAAAGGTTTGATATCCATCACTTTAGTTAAACCTATAAAGATCATGCTACCGAGGATTATCATATTGCCTAAACCAGCTAGTATTCCCCATAATTCACCAATAACATTAAGAAAGTTAGGAGCCGCTGGGTTGAGAAGGATTAACCACATCAAAGCATAAGTAATAAAAAACAGAGCTAGCTTAGCTATGTTAGCTAAGATCCATAAAGTAATATCAACAATAGTAGCAATTATTATCAAGAAAAATTGTAGAAATTTATCTCCTATTTTCAACAGTGGATTAGTTGTACTACCAGTTATTTCTCCTTCGGCCTCATCATTAATAAGACGGTTAGAGTCAAAAGCTCTATTACTATCATCACTAGATAAACAGCTCCAAGAACTACCTGCCCCTCCAGAAAGAGAAATAGTACCACTTGCACATTCTTCGAGATTGCTAGAAACTCCAGAAAAATCTGTTACAGGATTACCTTCAGAATCGCTACACTTAATTATAGAATCACCGTCATCATTAGTTGTACTATCGCATTTATATGCGTCAACTTTATCTTTAACTTCATTAGCCTTATTTCTAGCGGTGTCTAGATTATTTTCGTCACTAATAGAAACATTCTCAGTTATCTGTCCTGGACCTAATCTTTCTAACTTCTCTTTATTAGATTTTATAGCTTCCCTAATTTTTTCTTCATTAAGATTATTTACCGAACCACTTCTAATTACTACAACATCCTCAACTTCTACATAAGTTCCATTAGGACCTACAATATACCCTCGGCTACTAATATTTTTTAGAAAGATTTCGTAGCCATCTATCGTAGTTATCTTTTGACTACTAACTATTCTATTACCATAAGTTTTTAAGTCTTCTATATCTATCCTATCTCCAGTACTTAGACCTTCAATAAAATACCCTTCGCAATAATTACCCCTTGTACTTAGGTCAGAGCCAGAACTTACATCACAAGTCAATCCTCTAAACTCACCGTTTTGGTCAATAACAGCTATAAAATCCTTACCATATCTAGTACCTATAGCTACTGGTGTTCTTTGACCAGAAGCTGGTTGACTCTGCCCCACAACATCTGCTCCGCCAAAGCCGATACTGGCCATGACTAAGACTAAAAAGCCTAAAGCTAATCCAAGTAAAATCTTGTTTATTTTTCTCACTTTTTTAATTTTTGTTTTTGTGTTTTAGTCTAGACCAAAAATCAGATCTAAACCAAAAATGTGCTATTTATAAGCACTTTTATTTAATAAAATTATTTTATTACAAATTATCAGCTTTGGCAAGCCAAATCAAAAGTTAACTTTGGTTTACTTTACAATATTTATTTTTTAAGAAAATTTAGTAAAATACTTTATCCAAAATTGCTCTGTTTATATAAACCTAAGTCAAGCCAGTCGAATGCAAAAAATCCTAATTATAGACTACGGTTCTCAATTTACTCAATTAATCGCTCGTCGGATTAGAGAGCTAAATGTTTATTCTGAAATACATCCTTTTAGTTACCCCTTTGTAGACATACAAAAACAAAAATCAGAAATCGCTGGTATAATACTTTCAGGTGGGCCAAATAGTGTCTATGAGGAAGAAGCTCCAAAGCTTGACAAGCGAATCTTAGAGTTAGAAATTCCAATTTTAGGAGTTTGTTATGGTTTGCAAGTGATGGCTCAAGCCTTAGGTGGTAAGGTCGAAAGTTCTAATCTTAGAGAATATGGTCGTGCCAAGCTAAAAATAAAAAATCACGATCAGTTATTTAGCAGCTTACAAAATTCAGAAACTGTCTGGATGTCTCATGGAGATAAAGTTACTAAAGCTCCAGAAGGTTTCCAAACTTTAGCCTCAACTTCTAATTGCAAGTTTGCCGCAATTAGCGATCCAAAAAAAAAGCTTTATGGAATACAGTTTCATCCCGAAGTCTCACACACTACTGAAGGTCAAAAGATGATTCAGAATTTTTTATTTAATATAGTCAAAATCAAGCCTAATTGGACTTCTGATAACTTTATTGACTACCAAATCAAACAAATTCAAGCTAAAGTTAAAAATCATAAAGTCTTGTGTGGACTAAGTGGCGGTGTAGATTCGTCTGTAGTAGCAGCACTTATCCAAAGATCTATTGGTAAGCAATTACACTGTGTTTTTGTAGACCATGGTTTGCTTAGGTTTGGAGAAAGACAAGAGGTAGAAAAAACCTTTCGAGAAAACTTTGATATTAGTTTGACTGTAATCGACGCTCAAGATTTGTTTTTTGATAAATTAAAGAGGGTCACAGATCCAGAAAAAAAACGTAAAATAATCGGAAATACTTTTGTAGAGGTTTTTTTGGGAGCAATCAAAAAAATAGAAAAAAATAGCTCAGTAGAGTTTTTGAAAATTGATAAAAATGATCTGCTAGTTGATTTTAAACCTAAAAAATTCAAATACTTAGCTCAAGGCACTCTCTATCCTGATGTAGTAGAAAGTGTTAGCTTTAAAGGAGGTCCTAGCCACACTATCAAGTCTCATCACAATGTTGGAGGTCTGCCAGAAAAAATGGAACTTGATCTTGTTGAGCCACTTAGAGAGCTATTCAAAGACGAGGTCAGAAAAATCGGGCAAGAGCTAGGTTTACCATCTGAGATTATCGATCGTCACCCGTTTCCTGGTCCAGGTCTTGGAATCAGAATTATAGGAGAAATTACTCCAGAAAAAGTACAAACTCTCCAGCAAGCGGATAATATTTTTATTCAAGAATTAAAACATTGGAAAGATTTACACAACCAGCAAAAAACTCTTTATCAACAAAGTTGGCAAGCCTTTGTGGTGTTAACTAATACCCAAAGCGTCGGAGTTATGGGCGATGGTCGGACGTATGAACATGTTTTAGCTCTTAGAGCTGTAACTGCTATAGATGGCATGACTGCAGATTGGACTCATTTGCCATATGACTTTTTGGCTCAGGTTAGTAATAGAATAATAAACGAAGTAAAAGGAATTAACAGGGTAGTTTATGATATCTCTTCCAAGCCTCCAGCTACAATAGAATGGGAATAAAGCTACTAACGTCATAAATTAATAACTTTGGGCTAATTCCTCAAACTCAGTAACCATCTCTTCAATTACTGTTAGACCTTTTTTATAAAATCCTGAAGATAAAATATCAAATCCAAAATTAGCTAGTAATTCTTTTGGTTCTTGGCTATTTCCAGCCTTTAATAAATTTTTATATTTAGGGATAAATTTTTTGCCTTCTTCTTTATATTGTTCGTAGAGAGATAACGAAAGTAAATTTCCGAAAGCGTAAGAATAACAATAAAAAGGAGTGTGATAAATATGTGGAATAGCTGACCAACCTACATTTTTTTCTTCTGAATATTCTTTAACTGTACTTCCAATTTGTTCTTTGCTTACTTTTTTCCAAAGATTATTAAAGTCAGAATAAACTAAATCTTTACCTGCAAATATACTTTCGTGAACTAATTTTTCAAAACAAACAAATCTGACCTGAGTAAAAACAGTAGACAAAATATCAGTTAGTCTATGGTCTAAAAAAAATAGTTTTTGTTCTTTATCTGTGATATTTTTTATCAAATCCTCGGCTAATAGTGTTTCGTTAAAAACTGAAGCTGTTTCAGCTAAACAAAGAACTGTGTCGTAGACTTGCTCAGGTTGTTCTTGACTCATTTTACCATGAAAGGCGTGTCCTAATTCGTGAGCAATTGTGGCTACATCAGTCAATTTACCAGTATAATTAAGCATCACAAAACTTTCAAAGTCTTTAGCTGAACTGGAGTAAGCTCCACCTCTTTTACCTTTTTTTGGATAAACATCAACCCTCCCAGAATAGAACATATCTTTAGCAAAATCGGCTACTTCGGTATCAAAATTTTCTAAGGTAGCAATGACCATGTCGTAAGCTTTTTCAAACTTAATGTCCTTACCTAGTTTGCCAATTGGAGCAAAGATATTCCAAGGTTCTAATTTATCTTCAGCCAAAATCTTAGCTTTAGCTTTGAGATATCTTTGATATAAACTGTAGTTTTCTTTAGTTTTGTTTATTAGCATTTGGATGGCTTCACCAGGCATCTGTTCTGAGATATTTCTTTGACTCATGACTTCGGTTGGGTATTTACGAATTTTAATCTCGTTAACCCAATCTTTTACTATACCGTTATAAATATTACCTAGGGTTATTTGGTTGGCTTTACTACCAAAAGTTTCTCTAATAACCTTGTAGGCTTCTTTACGAACTTCTTCTTTAAAATCCATTCTAAGGCTAGACACTTCTTCTAAAGTTAAATCTAACATTTCTTCTGTATCTAGATTTTTTAGTAGTTTTTTTGGAAATTTAAAAACAAAACTTCCAGTTAATTCTTCATATAGTTTGATTAAACTAGATTCAGACCCAGAGCTTTTTAAGTTCAGCGCAAATTCAGTTTTTTCATCTAATAGATATTCAAGGTTTTTGGCTTTTTGCCAGAAAAAATTTTGGTAAGCTCTTAGCTTTGGCTCTTTAGAAAGTTTTATTAATCTGTCTTTACCTAGTTCTTTAAACTCTTGAGCAACAAAAATTAACTCATTAGCTAAATCTATAAATAGCAAATTTAGGTCTCCTATTTTTTTTAAGACTTTTTGGTTTTGGGTATCTAGAGATGATTGATAGAGTAAATAAAGATTAATTTTGTTGACTAAATATGATAGATCAGAATCAGCCTGAAAAAAATCAAGTAACCCTTGGATATCTAAAGTTTTGATCTGACCTTGAAATTTTTTTTTAAATTTAGAAACTTTGGATTTTATAGTTTTAATGTCTGTTTTAATTTGAGAGTCTTCTAGCGATTGATAAAAATATTTATTTAACTTCCATTTAGTTTGCATAGAGATTAAAGATTAACTTACTGTGTAAAAATCAGCACTATTTACAAAAATCATAAATTAAAGAGGGTGGATAAACCTTTTTTAAATAAACTCATCCTCATATGTTATTCAGGTTATAGTATATGTAAAAAATATAAACAGGGCTAGTTTTTTTACATTTAGTGTTTTTCTTAGGAAACTGCGAAAATTTTATATATAACTATTTCATATTATACTCACCGCAGAATAAATTTCAGTTTTTTGAAGTTTAAATTTTCATTTTAGTTTGATCTAATTAGTATCAAAAGGTAATTTTTAAAAATTAAAAAAACCCTAATTTGGATTAATTAGGGTATAAATCTTGACATATACTTCACCTCTCTAATCAGATTTATCCATAAAATCAATTTGGTATAGATAATATAGGTGTAATTTTTAAATCTTGTAAAGTTATATGATGGACCGACTATATCTAAAAATTTAAGTTTATTAAAGTTTTTAAAATACTGATTTTATTAAGTAAGAAGCGTAAAGGCTTACCTACATCCAATAGCACTGGTATTAAGAGCAGTTTTTAGATCAGAAGAAAGAGCAAGGGTGTATTTGAAAGGAGAAGCACCTACACAATTCATAGGTAATTTATTTTTTTTAAGTGGCCTATAATTAGCTAAGGCATTAACCGTCAAGATATTTTTACTGTAACTAAGTTTAGTCACGGTTACCGTATTAGTATTTCCTGAACTTAACTGAGCTCTCACAAATGTACCATTTAAGACAGAACCATTTTTTGGGTTTATTCGAGCAATTATTGCAGCTTTAGGTCCACCTCCCTTACCATAAGAATTAAGCCATCCAGATTTTGCCTGAAAATTAGTAGTCAATTTAGAATCTCCTCCATCTACACTAAAAACTGCATACATGCTGTCATTAGAAACGCCAAGTAATCCATAACCTCGACCATCAACTCTGGTAGTTTCGTAATTATTTTTACACCAGTTTAATTTACCATTAGTAAAGCTAGCTATAATTGGATTTTGATTTTTGCTACTAACCTGCTCACTACCGATATAAATATTTGCCTTATTTAATTTTATTCGGGGGGCTGTAGAAGGAATACTTTTTTCTGGAGTTTTGCAAGTAAATTTATGTGCCCTAGCTTTTGGGTCAATATTTGTAGCATTGGCATCGGTTTTTATTATAAAAAAAGAGAAAATAAATAAACTTAAAAAAATTGAAGCTAGAATTGCCGCAAAGGCTGTAAATTTTTTGATAGACATGGATTTTTTGATAGACATGGATAATATAATATATAAAATTTGTAATAATAAGAATTAATACTCTTGATCCATAAAAAAATTAAAAATAAATGTCAATAATAAATTAACTTGTAATTATCTCTGTATTTATTTATTTAACATTATTAACAAATAAAAAAGCGATAATTTGCTTTTAATTAAAGTTTTAAGGATTGTATAGCCAGTAATATCAAACACAATTGACCAAGACTTTAAAAGAATTTATAAAAAGTTTTTATAAAAAAATAAGGATTAAGCCATTTAGTGCCTTAGGTTATATATCTTACAAGTTGATTTATGATAAGTTATACAGACCAAAGATTGGTAAATTTTTTGTTAGAAGATTTATTTACAACTAAAGAAATCCCAAAAATTAATCAAGAAATTAGTGATTTAAATTTTAACAATTCTGATTTAGTCACTACTCTGCCTCAAATTCTTCAAAGAGACTTAACTTCTTTTTTTTTGGAGGTAGAAAAAAATAAACTTTCGAGGTATGAATTAGTATCCAAGCAAAGTGGAACTCTATCTGGTTTAGATTTATTTAAAAAAATATTCAAAATTTTTGATAGATCAGTACAAATAAAATTTTATAAAAAAAACTCAGATTCTGTAATTGCAGGGGATTTAATTGCTTCTGTAAAAGGGGCTAATAACTCTATACTTTTGGTAGAAAGATCAGCCTTGAACCTTTTAACTCACCTCAGTGGTTTGGCTACACAAACAAAAAAATATGTTAATTTAACTAAAAATTCAAAAACCAAAATTTTAGATACACGTAAAACTATTCCTGGTCTTAGGGATTGGCAAAAAAAAGCTGTAAAAGACGGAGGCGGAATAAATCACAGATTAGGTCTGTACGATGGGATCATGATAAAAAATAACCATATTGATTCTAGCTCTAGCCTAGAAAAAATCTTGGACAATATAACTAAAAAAAACGTCAACAATTACCCACTTTTTGTAGAAGTTAGAAATCTTCGAGAGCTAAATCAAGTCCTAAAATATAAAAACCAAATTACTAGAATTATGCTAGATAATATGAATCTAAAAAAAATCAAAACGGTAGTTAAATCTGTTAATAAACAAATTCCTTTAGAGGTAACTGGTAATATGAATCTAAAAAAAATCTCTTTAGTAAGTCAAACTGGAGTTGATTATATTTCAGTTGGAGGAGCTTTAACTATGGAAGTTCCAAGATTAGATTTATCACTTAGGTTTAAGTTTTTTGGAAAGTAGGTCTCTGATATCCTTTGAGTTAATCCTTACGGTAATTACTAGTTAAGAATTTAACTTAAATAAATAAAAAAGATTTATTTGCTTACGAAGAGCTAAATCTAGGGTAATAGTAAACGAAAATTTATTGGGTATACAATTTAAAATTTTAAAACTCAATAGTCTTACCTCAAAATATCTGTTTAATGAAAAATAATCAAATAGGTTCTATAAGTCAAAATTTACTATAAAATAATAGTATGACCTAGGATTTTGTATTGTATATTTCTGTTCCTGGATGAAAAGCGGCAAAGGCAAACCAAAAAGTTCTAATTGGGATCAAAATTTTTTCAGAAGATTGTATAGTCATAGTAACTTCTCCGTTTCTATTATTGATTTTGACTTGTTGGCCAGCAAACTCATCCTCAATGAATTCAACTTTATCTAAGTCTGTTTGGCGGTAGAATTTGAATTTGTTATCTAACTCGAAGCCAAATCCTGGTTCTTTAAGTGGTAATCTTTCGTCTTGATTTTGAATACCAAAATAAATTTCTCCATCTTGCTCGTAAGTACCATAAGGATATATATTATAGTCACGAGTAAAACCAGTCTCTCGAGATAAAATTTCAGAATCTGGAAATTTCTGCTTCCATTCACTCCAGGTATCTACTATCATTGGTACTCTAACTAACTCTTCATTTCGTTCAGCAGCCTCGCCCACAATAGCTACCCCGGTTTCTTGTTGCCAGTAGTTTTCTTGAAGTCTGTCATACATAATTAGATTGCTATTAAAAAGTTTACCAGAAACTCCAAAAGTTGTAGTCTTTCCATCAACTAGCCTCTCAAAACTAATTGCACTACCACATAACGGACAAAAAGTAATTGCTACTGGATATCCATTGAGATTATCATTTACAATTTCATGCCAATTAAGAATTCTTTGTGGATATGCTCGAGTCACTCCAGAACTATTAATCCCAAAAATCAAATCTTCGTCAGTTAGCCATTCTTCAGCTTGGTTAACAGACTCAAACTGAGGTTGATCAATAGAAGGGATACAGTCTTTGCGTGGGCAACCTTGCTCAATCAAGCTAACATCAAAGCCTTTAGTGATTTGAGAAGTGTTAGTTGAGGATTTTAATTCATTATTAACAATTTTTTGAGCAACTGAAAGTTCTTCTCTATAAACAAACCAATAGGTTAAAAAAAAACCAAAAAACACAAATACTAAAAAACCTGTGAAAATCACTTTAAATAAATCTTTTTGTTGTTTATTATCTTGATTCTCTGGGTTTTTTAAATTATTTTTCATAAATATTTTGATTACAATTAAAATTAAAGTGCTTACACTGCTAAACTAAAATTAAAATTCTTTTAAAGCAAATTTCATTTATAATAATCTTAAAGCTTTTGATTAAAATCTTTTTATTCTTGATATAGGTAATATACAAGCTTGCTTTATTAAGATTAATAAGGTTTAAGTGAATTTCATGTTTTTTTCAAATTAAAATCTAATTCTGTTGTATATTTTAGAATAAATAAAGCCCCGGTTTTCCTAAGGAAAATACCAAATATAACAAGTTTTACGATAAAATATTGATATTTAGTAGTAGAATTGATTTTTTGCGGAGGCCTTGTAAGAATACTAGTAAAAAATTTTATATTCCAAAAAGTGTTTTGTTTTAAGGATAAAACTACCTTTAGCTTGTCAGAAAATGTAAATAGAGTTCGGAAATTTACAGCAATTTACAGCTTATTTTTTAATTAAAATACTAGCATATAGCATGCTATGTCAAAACTCTAATTTTGTGTAAGAGTTATAATGTTAATAATAAGCTAAAAGAATAGTCTCTTGACAAGAATAAGTTTTTAGCTACATAATTATATTCACCTATAATGCGTGTAGTGATATCACAAATAATAAATAAATCAGTTTTTTAATCTATTTTATTCTTATCTTTATATAAAGAGTTAATTTTTTATGGCCATTAAACCTGTAAAGCGTAATAGTTTTGGTGTAAAACAACATCAGTTTCCAGTTTCTAATCTTAATACTATGCAAATTTCTTCTTACAAGAAATTCTGGGAGAAAGATCTGAAAAAAATATTTGCTGAATTTAGCCCTATCGAAGACACTGCTGGAGGGAGGTGGAAGGTCTCCTTAGGTCCTGATTTTTATCTTGAGCAGGATCCCGAAATGACTGAATATAACGCTTACGAAAATCATATTTCTTATAAGGCTCCACTATACATTGACGTTACTGTTGAAAATTTAACAACCAAAGAAAAAAAGAAACAAAGAGTTTTTGTTGGAAATATTCCTTTAATGAGTGAAAAAGGAAACTTTATTATTAACGGAGTCCAAAAAATTGTAGTCAGTCAATTGGTTAAATCTCCAGGTCTGTTGTATTCTAGAGATGTAGAAAAAGGAACCTATGTTTATTCTTGTAAAATCATCCCTAGTCGAGGCATGTGGTTAGATTTAGCAACCTCGCATGATGGAGTAATCTATGCTAGAATTGATCGTAAAAAGAAATTTCCAGCTACTCAAATTCTAAAATTATTTGGCATAACTAAAGAAGAAGAAATTATTAATCTTTTTAGAGATGTAGATACAGATGACAGAATTAGCTATATTCAACAAACTTTAGCTAAGGATACTGCTTTTGAAGTAGAAGATGCTGTTAACTCAATTTACAAAAAAATTAGACCAGGTGATATTGTATCTGTCGAACAAGGCAAGAATTACCTTTTATCTATGTTTAGTGACGAGTCTAGGTATGATTTTGGAGAGGTTGGAAGGTACAAGTTTGATCTTAGATTAGGACGTAAAGTTGATTTTGATTATACCGAAGAATATGGTAAAACTCTAGATGTAAAAGATATAATTGACGCTATTAGAGAACTCATACACATGAGCGTTGAAAAACTAGAACCAGACAATATGGATTCTTTAGCTAACCGTAGAGTTAGAGGTGTAGGCGAATGGCTTGGTAACACCTTTAAAGCTGGTTTAGCTAGGGTGGTTAGAAACACTAAAGACAAAATGACAATGAACGAAGATGCTAACTTTACTCCAGCTCAATTAGTTAATATGCGGCCTTTAACAGCTATGGTCGAGGATTTTTTTAACACTTCTCAATTGTCTAGATTTATGGATCAAACTAATCTTTTATCCGAAATGGACCAAAGACAGTTTATGACCTGTTCAGGACCTGGTGGCTTAACTAGAGAAAGGGCTGGCTTCGAAGTTCGTGATGTGCAACCTAGCTATTATGGTAGAGTTTGTCCTGTAAATACTCCTGAAGGCCCTAGTTTTGGCCTTAATTTGCATGCTGCAATTTATTCTCGAGTAAATAGACTTGGTTTTATTGAGACTCCCTATCTAAAAGTAAAAAAAATAGTTAATCCAAAAGACGTTGAAGCTATAGGTAGGGTTGTAAGTGAAGACTTTAAAGACGCCAAAACCAAAATTGATCTAAAAAAAGGTGATATCTTAGATGCTACAATAATTAAAGATTTACAAAATAAAGCTCCAAAAATCGAAATTCCAGTGAATCCTTTTATTTCAGAAGAGTTTGAATGGCTTGGACCCGAAGAGGAGTTTCGTTACCTCATAGCCGAGCATACTAACCAAGTAGATAGTAGAGCAAATATTCAAATTTCTCAAATTGGTGCTCGTAAATATGGCGAGCCAGTGCAAGCCTCTATACAAGATGTAGATCTTATGGACGTTGCTTCTAATCAGATTTTTAGTTTATCTGCCTGTATGGTTCCATTTGTAGCTCAAACTGACGGATTGCGTGTATTAATGGCTACTAACCAGCAAGGACAAGCTCTGCCTTTACTTAGACCTGAAGCTCCAATTGTGGCTACAGGATTCGAAAAAGTAGCAGCCAAAGATAGTGGTTATGTAGTAGCATCACCTTGTGACGGTGAAGTAACTTATGCTGATGGCACTAGAGTAACTGTTAAATGTAGTAAAACTAACGATGAATTTACTTTTAAACCTCTTAAATTTTTAAATTCTAATGATCATTCCACAATTAACCAAAAAATCAGAGTCTTCCCAGGAGAAAAAGTCAAAAAAGGAGATTTCATGATCGAAGGCTTTGGAATCCATAATGCAGAGTTTTCTATTGGCCAAAATGTAAGAGTGGCTTTTATGCCATTTAAAGGTTATAATTACGAAGATGCGATTATTATTTCTGAAAAAATGGTACAACAAGACAAATTTACCTCAACGCATATCTATGAACTAAGTTGTGATGTTCATGAAACTAGACTAGGTAACGAAGAAATTACCAGAGATATTCCTAATGTAGCCACAGACAAGTTAGCCAAATTAGATCGTAGTGGAGTTATTCACGTCGGAGCTTATGTTGAATCTGGAGATATTTTGGTAGGAAAAATTACACCCAAAGGTGAAGTAGACCTTTCTCCAGAAGATAAGTTAATTAGAGTTTTATTTGGAGAATATTCTAGAGACGTTAAAGATAGTTCTCTATACTTAGAGCATGGTTTGAGCGGTAAAGTTATCTCTGTAAAAATCTTTAGTCGTGAAAATGGAGACAATTTACCTAATGATGTAACTCATAGAGTTAATATTCAATTGGCCACCACTCGCAAAATCAAACCTGGAGATAAAATGGCTGGAAGACATGGAAATAAAGGTGTAATTTCAGTAGTTCTGCCCACAGAAGATATGCCATATACAGCTGATGGTCAACCAATTGATATGATCCTTAATCCAATGGGTGTTATGAGTCGTATGAATTTGGGTCAACTTTTAGAGACTCATCTAGGTCTTGTATGTGCTAAACGTGGAGAGCATGCAGTAACTCAACCGCTTAATGAAATGTCAGCCGAAGCAATTAAAGATGAGCTAGAAAAAGAAGGTTTTGATCGTAGTGGCAAGTTAGAATTATGGGATGGTCAAACCGGAGAAAAATTTGATCGATCAGTTGTGGTTGGATATCTGTACATGAATAAACTTCACCATCTGGTGGACGACAAAATCCATACTAGGTCTACTGGTCCGTACTCATTGGTTACTCAGCAGCCGCTAGGAGGTAGGAGTCATTCTGGTGGTCAAAGGTTTGGAGAAATGGAGGTGTGGGCTTTAGAAGCTTACGGTGCTGCCTACGCTCTGCAGGAAATGTTAACTATTAAGTCAGATGATATTAAAGGTCGTGACGCAGCCTTTGAATCTATTGTTAAAGAAAGACCAATTACTAGTCCTAATTTACCTAGCTCTTTTATTGTTTTAGCTAACGAATTAACTGCTTTAGGAATAAAAGTTAATGCTGATGTAACCGAATCAAAAGATGACGAGTTTAGAAATGTAATGGATGAAAGTCTAGCTCTGTCTGTGGATCAAGGCGACTTGAAATAAAAATCACCAGTTATATTATACACCCAATCCGTTTATTACCCTAAATTTGGCTCTTTATAAGGAATACCTTATTTAAGTTAAATTCTTAACGGATAATGACCGTAACAATTAGCCCAAAGGATATATAAAATATAAATAAATTCTATGATTCTAAGCCTAAAAATAACTTTTGAGACCTGGTTGAATTGACAAAACCGTGAATCTTTATTTTTTTAATAAATATCAATTTTTATTTATGGAACAAATACTCGAGTTTATTAAACCTTATATACTACCTTTGGAAGTTTTCTTTTTAGTTTTGGCTATTGTATTGATCTTAATTCAGAATCGTGGCTCTGGCTTATCTAATGCTTTTGGAGGTGGTAACGAAATATACTTGACTAGGAGAGGTGTAGAAAAATGGGTCGTAAATTTTACAGTGATCAGCATTGTAGCTTTTATTGTTCTTAGGGTTCTAGATTTATATATTTAAACTATATAGCTTATGCAGGGTTCCAATGACTTTCGAACGAAGGTACGTCACTGGCAATATCAATGGCAAAAATTTACTCGTAATTGTTGGCCAATTAATTGGGATAGTTTATTTAAATTCAACCTTCTATATGAAGCCATTGCTAAAGCTGGATATGCTCTAAAGGTAATCCTAATTACATGTTTGGTTGGAATTATTTTTTCTTTGACTTTTCTTAGCTTAGGAGCTTTTCAGGTATTTACAGTCAGAGTTGCTGCTCAAGGTGGCGAATTTAGAGAGGCTTTGGTAGGGGTTAGAGTAAACACTTTTAATCCAGTTCTGGACTCTACTGAAGCTGAAAAAAAAATTATTAATCTTCTTTATCATCCACTTTATAGAGTAAACTATCCTGATTATTTATCTAATCCTAAAGCTCAACCAGAAATTATCCCTATACTTCTTACTCAAGCTCCTACTTGGGAAGCAAATCCTGATGATCCAAGTAATCCCTACTATAGTCTAGAATTTGAGCTTAGAGATGATATAAAGTGGTCAGATGGTAATCCAATTACTAACCAGGATGTAGCTTATTCCTTCGAAAGAATAAAAGAAGGCGGAGGTAACTCTAATTTTCAAGGAGTTTTTAGCAATTATAACCTAGAAATTATTAGGGGTTCTAGTACTCGCTTTAGAATAACACCAAAAAGTACAACAATTTCACCCAACCCGCAATTAATTTATTTAGCTAATTTTTACCCTGTTTCTAGCGAGTTCTACTCTGTTGCTAATTCTGGTATTGATAAGATTAGATTAGGTAATCAATCATTACAAACTAATCTAAAATCAACTAGAGTTACGGTTACTTCTGGGTACTTTAAGATGGCTGAGACAGGATCTGAAAATCCTACTTGGAGTAACCAATTTGGCGGTTACAACAAAATAATTCTAGAACCTAACGATTACCAAAACACTGGAGAAGAAGTTTTTTTATCTAAATATATTTTTGACCTTTATGAAAGTATCGAAGATACAGGTGGAGTACAATCTAGCTCTTTACAAAGAGCCGCTGTCAATCAAGAAGTCGATCTATATACTAGGTTTTTAGATGCCAGTTCTATGAGTTCTGCTAACATCAAACAAAGCTTAGGCACGAATCAAATTTTGCAAGATACTAATACTTTTTATAGTTTATTCTTGAATATTCAAGGTAGTGGTTCAGGTCTAACTGGTTATTTTATTAACCAAAACCTAAGAAGATATGTCATTTGTCAATTTATAGATCTAGATAGCTTTCAGAAAGAAGGTTTTGACTCTTTCGAAATTTTACCAATTAATAAAAGGTTTTTACCTTTGCAATTTGGGGAAGATTACACTATAGATTGTAGTAACGCCAGGCAAGCACTTACAGACTACATTACAGAAACTGGGCAAAATGTTTATAGTTTTACTAAAGACGAAAGAAACAACTTAACCTCACTAAATATTTTTGGTAATCAACCTACCTTTACGCTACTAGGTCTAAAAGAATTTGAATCTTATGCTCAAAACGTCCAAACGAAATTATTAGAAGCTGGTTTAAAGGTTCGAACTGATTTAGTTAGCTCAGAAGAATTAGAATCAAAATTATCACAAAAAAACTACCATATCTTGCTACTTCCAATAACTTTACTGTCAAAAAACCCCTACCCAACATACGGTCTATCTGGTCAAAATGTGTCCAATATAACTCGCAATGATAGGGTAGAAGGTAGACAGATAGAAGAAAAACTAAAACTATATTCTGAGTCAAACTTACAAGACGAAACTTTGAAATCAAGCCTAGTAGATTTTTTTAAAACTGAATATATTGGAGTTAATCTGTTTAGAGCTAAAAGAGAAATTAACTATTCTAACAAAGCTAATAATATTGATCAAAATCTTAATGAATTTATGAGTTTTTCGTATGATATCTATAATTTTTTACCCAACTGGTACATCGAAACTAAAAGAAAGATTGTTTTTTTGTAGATTATACCCAGTCCGTTTACTATATTCAAATGCTAACTAAATTATGATTTAACTAAGGGTTTTAGTTTAAATTAAATAAAAAAACACAGTCAAAAAAACTCATTGAGTAGCTAAAGTTTATATAGCTAATCCGTATACTAGTTAGACATTAATCATGTCTCAAACCTATTTTTACTGTTGATTGATACCTATTTTATGGGGTTAAGTTTTGTAGATTTGAGTTATAAGACAAGACTATTTAGTATCCTAAAATTACTTTAAAACAAGCTTAATACTTAAAAGTTGAATGTGGAATTGCTATAACACCTATTCCATAGGATAAAAATTTTATAAATCTCGTTTATCGGGTAAGGCTAATTCTAAATCACAATTTTTGAAATAACTAAAACCTAAAAATCTTTGTTTTTAAGTATAAATAATTAAATAGGTTCTATAAAACTTGCTTAGTATTTTGGGGACTTTGTAGTTTTAAAAAGTTCGAAACCTGAACAAAAAAATCAAATTCTAAAATATCTAATTTTGAACTCACTTCAAACAGGGCAAAAAGCTGAATTTAATCTAAAAAACCGTTTTTATTTTTGTATAAAAATCAATACTGGCTCCGGAGACAGGATTCGAACCTGTGGCCAATTGGTTAACAGCCAACTGCTCTACCGCTGAGCTACTCCGGAATAGTTTTAGATAAAGTGTTAGAATACTTGTGTTTATTAATTTAAACTAAAAACTCTATGAATCTAAAATTTTAAAACTATAATTAAGTAAAATTTAGAACAATAAATACAATTTTGGAGTGGTAGATTTTTATTTTAGTATATTTTATAACTATCGTACACAATTTAGGAATTTATCTTTTTTTTATCTCTAAAAACCTTTACAGGTGAGATCTAAAAGTTAAGACATTATCTAAATTAATATAGATAATTATGTAGATGCAAGCTACCAAATGCAATCTAAGACTAACTTATTAAAGTCAGAACAAAATTTAACAAATAGTCAAATAGTGTTTTTACAAAACCTCAGTCTTTGCAAAATTTACTTTTTTCAGTAGCTTCTGCTACTACTATGTTTAGTGTTATACTTGTTCCACAATCAAATTAAACATTAAAGCTAAACTCAATTGAATTTTGAAACTCTTTTGTAGCTTTTTAAGACTTAAAAAATAGTCTTGTCTAAAAATAGGTTTTAATTAGGCAGCTTTTTTAATAAAAGAACAAAAAATGATTATAGTTAAAATTGCTAATTTTGATTTACTGCCCTTTAGCCCAGATATTTTCGCCTAAATTGCTTGCCAAACCGTTAATTTCTAACATAGTTAGATGCATTTGTAAGTCGTTCATAGTCAAATCTAAACTTTGAGCAATTTCTTCAATATTTTGACCACTCAAACTCAACTTAGCATAAATTTTTTCTTCTAAATTTGAACTAAAATTAATTTTATCTTGAACATTTTTTTGAATAACTCTTTCAGCACCTAAAAGTTCGTAAATATCCTGGCTGCTAGTAATTAAACTAGCTCCATTTTTTATTAATTCTAGATTTCCAAGAAATTTATTTTCTCCTAGGTTTGCAGGAATGGTAGCTACGGTCTTGCCTTGTTCGAGAGCAATCTCAGCAGTTATTAAACTTCCAGATTTATGCCCAGCTTGAAAGACAATTGTTACTTCGCTAAGAGCAGCTAAGATCCGATTACGTGCAGGAAAAGAAAACCTTGTAGCCTCAGTTCCGATCATATATTCGCTAATAACCAGGCCACCATTATCCAAAATTATTTTTTTTAAATTTAAATTGGCCTGCGGGTAAAATTTTTTATCATCTAATCCTGAGCCAATTACTCCAATAGTTCGAGCTTTTTTTTCTACTGACATTTGGTGGCAAAAGCCATCAACTCCAGTAGCTAACCCGGATACAATCACCACTCCTGAAGAAATAATCGGGTTAAGTAAATTCTTAATAGAGACCTTAGCATAGTGAGTAATGTCTCTAGAACCAACTACCGTCAAAGTATCTTGAGCTTGCAGGCAGTCTATTTCTCCTTGGTAAAAAAGAACTAAAGGTGGGGAATGTAAATCACCAAGAGACTTGGGATAAAATTCATCAAAAAAAGTAAAAAAACTAACGTTCCATTTAGCTAGCTCATCTCTAATTTTAGCTAACTCGGAATTGATTAAACCTAGATTATTAACAATTGGCTTGAGCCAAGAATTTTTTTGGAGATCAAGTTTTTGAAAGCTGTCTTGATAGCCCGTAAGTAAATCAGGATAAACTTGAATTAAAAATTTATAACGACTAAATGTTAGTTTATAATTACAACTAAGCCATAGTAAAATTTCTTTAGGATCTGGATTTTGCATTTGATTGGTATATTTTTACTTATATAATTAAATCCCTGTACTAACTAGGCAATTTTTTTAGGCTTTAATTCAAAAAAAATAATAGAATCAAGGTCTAGTCAAACAAACGAGATGGTTTTACTAGATTAAACGTCTAATTTGTTTAGGGATCGCTATAAAATCTTCTAGAAAATAATATTTTTCTTCAAAATAACTAAAAATAAGCGTTTTTGATACACTCTTGGGTTTAATTATCAAACTCATGAGACTTATTAAAAGTTTTTTTAAAGATTAGTCTTGTCCCATAACCAAGATTTACAAAACTTTGACGCCATAAAATAGATATTAATCAACAGTAAAAATAGGTTTTGAGACATGATTATATTATTACTTGTAAAAAGCTATGATTTAGAGTAAGTAGTGGGAAAATCAAAATTTACACTTTATACTTTAAAATAAACAAAAAGTGACTTGTTTTTTTGAATTTCGAGGTAAAACTACTAACAGTTTGTTTTTAATTTAACTAACGTTTTTACTTCCAGTATCTCTCTCTACATAAGTATCTTCGTCGGTATTTACTATAATCCTATCCCCATTTTTGATAAAAGCTGGGACTTTGATTATAATTCCAGTTTCTAATTCTGCATCTTTGAGTACGTCAGAAACGCTATTACCTCTATCTACATCAACTGTATGAACAACTTTGAGAGAAACCTTAACAGGTAATTCCACGCTAACTGGATTGTCATTAAAATACATTATTTGCACGCTTAATTCAGGTTTTAGATAACCTGTTTTGCCTTCTAGAATTTCTGCTGGGAGATCTACAGTTTCATAGCTTCCATCAAGCATAAAAAAAACTGTGCCAGAGTCAGTATACATGAATGAAGCTTTTTCTCTTTTTAAATCTGCTTCTTCTGCGTTTTCTCCACTTTTGTAAGTATATTCTACCACAGAACCATCGAGAACATTTTTGAGTTTGGCTTTTTTAGACGGCTTAGCTCTGTTCATCTTTAAAAAATCACACTTTATTACAACGTAAGGCTGACCATTAAATAAAAGAACTTTACCAAGTTTTATATCAGAAAAACTAAGCATAAAAAATAGTTACTTAATAACCTTAACACACTCAAATACTTTAGAAAAATTGTAAAGCTTAGCGTATACTCAAATCAACTCAAGTTAAGACTTTTTTATTTTAAAAATTTGATTAGATCTGCTTCTTCTAAAATCTTAGTGTTAATAGACAAGGCATGTACAATTTAATTTTACACATTCAAACTTACTTCGAAACAGAAAAAAGACCTTAAAATAACCAAATTGTGTTAAAACATCCATATAGTGTTTTTGACTAATTTATACAAACTGTATATATTTAATTGTCTACTAATTTAGATAAAAGTTTTACCTAATTACTAAAAGTACTAGATTATAAAAACTGCTAACCTTGTTTTTTAAATCAAAAAGATTAACTATTTTTGAAACGTTTTAAAACAAAACTCAAGCAATCTAGTTTTTAAAAGTTTATTTTATAAGTATAAGGAAAAGGAAGTTTTTTAAAAAATGTTTAAATTAAGGGTGGAGTAATTCCATATTAATTAAATAAACTATTTCTACAAGCTTAGTTAAAAGAGGTTTAAAAAATATAAACATTCTAAAGCCGTATAAAACCTGTTTGATTGACTATCTTTTAAAATAAAGATTTTTTAGTCTTTAGTTGTTTTAAAAATTCTAATTTAGAATTATTCTTATATTCAATCTGTTTACTATTAACCTAAATTTGGCTCTTCATAAGAAAATAAATCCCTTGTTGAAATAAATTCTTAACGGGTAACTTTACCGTAATGATTAGCCTAAAGGGTATAAGCTAATATTTTAGATTTCCTTGTTTAAAATCAATTGCAAGCGATTTATTAATTTTTACCTTTAAATTCATAAAAAATTTCAAATGGGTTTAATAAGTTTGGATCAGGTTTTGGATTGTTTTACCTCATAATAAATTATGATTTAGTTTTGTTTTAGAGTAAAAATTTTTAATTTAAGTAGCTTTAATTGAATACTAAAAATAATATTTGAAAATTTAAACAGTCCTAATTCTTAATTAATTTAAATATCTTTTTGTAGCAAAAAAATCTATCTAACCTATTTTTTATGTTTTTTACTAAAATATCTGGAATTAATTTTTCTAGTTTTGTTTTTAATGCTTCTGGAGTTAATAACGAAATCCTAAAGCAACTTCAAAAAATTGCTGACTCCAAATCTGGAGCAGTGGTCTTCAAGTCTTGTTCTGTAGAACCTAGAAAAGGAAATCAACCTCCTAAATATATCGTCAAATCAGATTTGATTCCTGGCTGTACATTTAATAGTATGGGATTACCAAACAAAGGGTTGCAAGAAAACCTAAGTTTCGTCAAAGAACTTAAAAATTATACAGATAAGCCTCTAATTATGAGTATAGTCGGAATTAACAATCCGCTTGCTGAAAATTTAGAGATGGTTAAAGCTTTTCAGGAGCAAGCGATTATAGATATGATAGAAGTTAATCTGTCTTGTGTGAATATAGAAGGTAAAGGAGTTCTGGGTTATGATTTTGAATCTGTTGCTATAATGGTTAAAGAGCTAACTAAAGTTAAAGGAAAAGCCAAAATTGGATTTAAATTACCTCCATATACTGATGTTAATCAATTCGACAGGATTGCCAAAATTTTGTTAAGCTCTACAACTAGCTTCGTATCTAGTGTTAATACCTTACCAGGCCTGATTATTGACCCAGACAAAGGTTCAACGGTAATTAAACCAAAACAAGGGCAAGGAGGTTTAGGAGGAGACTATATCAGACCTATCGCTTTATATAATGTTAGACAATTGTACGAAAGACTTGCTAATAAGATTGATATTATTGGTATTGGTGGGGTTAAATCTGGAAAACATGCTTTTGAGTTTTTATTAGCTGGAGCTAGTGGTGTCCAAGTTGGATCAGCCTTTGCTCATGAAGGGTTAGAAATTTTTGATAAAATCAACTCTGAATTGCAAAAAATCTTAGAAGCAAAAAAATATACAACCATCGCCGAAGCCAAAGGCCAGCTTAAATTTTTGTAGGCTAGCTTGAGTTGTGTATTCACTCCTGGATAGGTTTTAGTAACGCTATTTTCTTTGAAAAGACTATAAGTTAGGTCTATGGAGTGGTCTTTTTATATCCATTAGTCTTGTCCCATAAGTCAAATTTACAAACTTTGACCCCATAAAATAGATATTAATCAACAGTAAAAATAAGTTTTGAGACATGATTATTCTCGTATTAACTTGCATAAACTTTTAGGCAAAATTAAATTCTAAACAAGCTAATCGCTTAATTGCTACCCAACCCTTTACTATTACCCAAAATTTAACTCTTCATAAAGAAACAAATCTTTTTATTTAAGCTAAATTCCTAACGGGTAATTACCCCCCGTAACGATTAGCCCAAAGGGTCTAAATTTTTTATTTTCTAAACTTCTATTAAAAGAAAACTTAACAACTCGCAACTTTTCCAAAATTGATCAAAAAATACTAAATTTGTAAAATTTTCATTTTTGCCTCATCTAATAGTCTTGCCTGTTTTTCAAAAAAATAACCTAAAAATTAAAACCTTTTATACACCAAAGGTTATTCTTCAAGAAAATAGGTACAACTTACAGTTTATGACTGATTAATGGTTAATTTTATTTCTGTTTTTTAAGCCCAAGATATTAAATCATCCTATGTCTCAAACTCTCCGACTCATCCTAGCTGACCAATTATTTGACCCTTCTAAATATGATAAAATAAACACAGATTACCTAATCATCGAAAGTCTAGAAGAATGTCAAAGACTTAAATATCACCAATTCCGCTTAGTTTACCTCTATACCTGCCTAAGAGAATACGCTCAAAATTTGATTAATGAGCTTGACCTAAACTGCCAAAATAAACTCTTTAAAAAATCTAAAAAAAATTCAAGTCAACTTTTTTATTTTGATTTAAATCAAGAATTTAACTTTGATAAGGCTTTAAAAAAAATAATCAAAGAAAACAAATACAAAATCTTAGAAACAAACACAATTAATGACAAAAGTTTTAGGCAAAGAATTGCTCAAATGGCTAATGATCTTGGTTTAGAGTTAAAAGAAATGGAATCTGATATGTTTTTGACTCCTCAAGTAGTAGCTCAAAAATATTTAAATAATTCTAAGAGCTTAGTTGCTAACAATTTTTATCAGTTTCAAAGGGCAAGGTTAAATATTCTAATTGATCTAAACGGTCGCCCTGCTGGAGGAAGCTGGAGCTATGATTATCAAAATCGTAAAAAATTACCCAAAAATCAATCAATCGAAGATCCTGAGTGGAAGTGGAAATCAGAGTTTTATGTAGATGTGAAAAAAACCATTCAAAAATATTTTCCTAATAATCCAGGTATAATCCCAAAAAACAGTTGGTTGCCAGTTAATCATAACCAGGCCAAGCAGCTCTTAGAAGAGTTTGTCAAAAATAATTTGATATTTTTTGGTGATTACGAAGACGCTTTGACTGTTCGTAGTCAGTTTGTTTATCATTCGGTTCTAAGTTCGTGTCTTAACCTTGGACTGCTTACACCAAAGCAGATTTTGGAGCAAATAGATATAAGTTTAGATGGCCAAATCTTTAAACCGCAAAAAAAATATAATCTCAAGCTAAATTCTGTCGAAGGTTTTATTAGGCAAATTATTGGCTGGCGAGAGTGGGTCAGGATTATTTATGAGTTTATTTATGAAGAAAGTGTTTTTGAAAATAATTTTTTTGAAGCCAAAAACCACCTCCCAGATTATTTTTATTATCCTCAGAAAAAGTCTCAAGATTTAGAAAAAAATTTACCTCTAAAATTAACTTTAAAAAAAGTATCTCAACTTGGATGGGCTCATCACATTGAAAGGCTAATGATTTTGGCTAATTGGATGACCCTTAACGAATATGATCCAAAAGAATGCTATGACTGGTTTAGAAGTCAGTTTGTCGATGCTTTTGAGTGGGTCATGCTTCCTAATGTCTACGGGATGGGGCTTTTTGCTGATGGAGGAATCTTTGCCACCAAGCCTTATATCTCTGGAGGTAATTATATCAAAAAAATGAGTGATTATCCAGAATCAAAAATTTGGGAAAAAATTTGGACGGACAAATTTTGGGAGTTTCTTTTTAAACACAAAAAATTCTTTAGCCAGAACCCTCGAATGAATATGTTAATTAAGTCTAAAAAAAATCAATCAAAAACCTTGTATGTAAAAAAAAACAGCCCTATTTACAAAAATCATTAATAATTTAAGAGGATGAAT
>CAZVWQ010000020.1:0-31255 GCA_964631275.1 uncultured Candidatus Saccharibacteria bacterium
TGTTGTTTAATGCCTATTTTATGTGATTAAAGTTTTGTAAATCTGGGTTACGAGATAAAACTATTGTCGTAATTATGGAATAGATATATTATATATATTAGACTTAGTTAGAATTTTATACCCAAGCTCACACAAATTTTTACTTTTAGATTAAAAATAAACCTTTTAATTAAAACTAAACTAGGTTTTGTTTATGAAAAATGAAATAAATTTTAGTATAAAAAAATAAAATAACCAAAAAAAAAGAGTGTTTTGTGAGGTGTAAGAAAAGACTATTTTGACTATTCTAAATATTTCGTTTTTTGTATATAGTAGAAGCGTTGAGGTTTTTAACGCAAGAAGTCTATCAACATTTTAACTTATAAGCTAAACAAAAAATAATTTATTTTTTAAAGATATAAAATAAAACTGATACCTTTTTATTTAATGCAAAAATATCACTAAACTAAACATAATTATGTATTCTGGAATTTGTGGCTTTGGATTTTATTTTCCAAAATTTAGAATAACCTCTGAAGAAATAGCTAATACCTGGAACAAAGATTTTCAGAATCTGGTTGAATCTTTAAAAATTAAAGAAAAATCAATCGCCTCTAGAGATGAAGATACAGTAACTATGGGTTTTGAAGCTTCTAGGATGGCTTTAACTAAATTTGGAATCAATATATCTCAAATATCTACGGTTTTTTTGGGTACTGAAACTCCAAGCTATGCAGTCAATCCTTCATCTACAATTTTGGCTAGTTTTTTGGGTTTATCTACTGATATTTTAGCTCTAGATACCCAGTTTGCTTGCAGAGCTGCTACTGGAGCTTTAGTTGCTAGCCTAAAACTAAACTTAGATAAAGACAAATATGGACTAGTAGTAGCTTCAGATAAGGCTAACTCTAAACCTAAAGATATTCTTGAATATAGTGCTGGATCTGGAGCCACAGCTTGGGTAATAGGTAATAATAAGCCAATTCTAAAAGTTATCGAGACTCATTCAGTTTCTTCTGATACTCCAGATTTTTGGCGTAGAAGTAGTGACCATTTCCCTTCTCACGCTGGTAGATTTACTGGTAAGCCAGCCTACTTTCAGCATGTTACTCAGGCTAGTAACGAGTTGCTAAAAAAAACCAAAACCAAACCTGAAGATTACGACTTTGCAGTTTTTCATATGCCTAATGGTAAGTTTCCAAGACAAGCTGCTAAAATTCTGGGTTTTGAGGCTAGTCAAATTAAAGATTCCCTAGTAGTTGAAAATTTAGGTAATTCTTACGCTTCATCTGCACTTATGGGTTTAGCTTCAGTGCTAACTAAGGCTCAACCAGGTCAAAAAATCTTTTTCTGCTCTTATGGCTCTGGAGCTGGATCAGATGCTATCGCTTTTGAAACTACTATAGAGATTAATAAAATTAAATTAAACTTTCAAAAAATGCTAGAAACTAAAGAATATGTAAATTATCAAACTTATAGGCAACTAGCTGATATATACTAAACTGCTAACTAATCATGTCTCAAAACCTATTTTTACTGTTGATTAATACCTATTTTATGTGATTAAAATTTTGTATAGCTAATCCATATATTAGTTAGACACTTTGGATATCCTAAGCTTAATTTAAAACAAACTTAATATCTAATAACTTGTCTAAGTTGAATGTGGAATTGCTATAAATCTGGGTTACGGGACAAGACTACTACTCAGTAAGTTTTTCTGACTATGTTTTTTTGTTTAATCAAAACCAAAGCTTTCAGTTAAATCATAATTTAGTTAGCATTTGAGTATATTATCTTTTAGACGGGACTCTTTCTGAAGCTATTCCACACAAAATCAAAGCCTCATCTCTAAGAGGATAAAAAGAAAGGTGATAGATTAAAAGATTGTTGTCATTTAATAAACTAATTATCTCATCTTCATTAAAAATATGAATGTAATAAAGAATTACTTCGTGACCGTCCAAAAAACTAACAATTTTTTCTTGGCCTTTTATTTGAAATATAAGATCTATGTCTTTTTTAAAAGAAATAGTACTTACCCAGCCGTTTAGATCCGTACTATATTTATCAGCATACTCAACCATTTCGTCAGTTAGTCCTAGCATCTTTGGCAGATGCTTGGTGCGCTTCAAAACTAACTCTTCACTTAGATGTTCTTCTACAAAAATATCTTCTTCAGGTCCAGCAATTCCGTTACTTATCAATAGATAGTCATTTTTAGACATGCTATTTCTAAGATTTTTAATTACTGAATCTCTCCGTATATAATTACCAATCTGATAATCCAAAAATAATAGCAAATTGCAAACTTTTTGTTTATTATGACTTAATCTTTTTTCAAAAAGCAAATCTCTAATTAAGGCTTTATCTATCTCTTCTTCATATCTTTTGATTTCTAAGTCAGGTATCTCACTTTTTAGGTTTTTAGATAAATATTTAAACATTTCTTTACTGGAGTCTACAGAAGTATAGTTGATTTGGAATCCTTTTTGTTTTAAAAATTTTATTATTTCTAAAGATAGCGAGCCATTAACAAAACCTATATCTATAAGGTTAACTACTTCATATTTAGAAAAAAAGAAGGCTAAATATTCAAGATTAGCCTCTAAGATATCTTTTCCTTCATAGCCAACTGTAGCTTCTTTGTGTTTGATATATCGATCCCAATAATAAGCACCTTTGTCTATGTAACTAAATTTTGTAGGGATATAATTATCTTCTAATCTAGTTATAAGCTCAATCAGTTTTTTTTGATCAACATGATTATAAAAATTTTTTGGTACAACCACTTTATCGTAACCAGTTCTATTTCTATATTTTACACTTCTTTTTTTTAGGTTCAAAAAAGTCTTTTGGTTATGCTCAGTGTTGCTAGCATAGTATTTGCCTTCATGTTTTTCTAGCTGAATTTGATTACGACCATCTATTGCGTCTTGAATCCATTTGCCGGCTGTAGGCCTAGAGACATTGTATCTTCTGGCAATTTCGGCTTGAGTTAATATTTTATTATCTTTATTTTTTTTGCCCATATTTTTATTTACTTATTTTAATAAGACTTTATACATAATAAAATAAATTTTTCCTTTCTAATTATACAAGTATTTTTTCTACTTTGTTTTATATAAACTCATCAAAAATAACCTTAGCTTATAGCAAAATTTGTAAATTTTTATATTTACAAAAAATCTGCTAAATTACTTTTCTTGTTGTATTATTTTAAACTTTTAAGCAATTTATATTTTTAATCACAAAAGCTTCTAAAAACTTAATTATTAAAAGGCTTCAACGAATTACAAGTTACTTTAAAGTTAAAACTTTAACTTTGTTGATATTTTAGAACAAAGATGCTAGTAAGAAATTTTGTATTTCAAAAAATATTTTGTTTTAATAGTAAAATTATAGCTTATCAAAATGTAAATAGGGCTCGGAAATATACCTAACTTTAACTGTTTTGAAGTATAACTTTGAGAAATTTACTTTAACTCACCTTTAAAAGAAAGATTTTTTTATTAATACAAGTAACAACTACTAAAAGCAATAAAAAGTAAAAAAACACTCTACTTTTTGATATTTCTTTAGTAAAGGGACTATTAGTATCCTCTGATTTTTTTATAAAAACAGAATTAGACAAATATAGTAAATAAGATTCTAAATAAAAAAAAATTTCTTGACAAGGTTAACAAAATAGGTTAATCAGTTAGTTATATTAACTCTAACTTATTTGTTACACCTATGCTAACAATTAAAGCCAGAACTAAAGACAAGAAAAGAGTTGCTAGTCAATCAAGTATTTCTTCTTCTAAAGCTAAAGTAAGAAATTTATCTAGCCAAGATTTTGAAAAAAACACTAGATTAAATAATCTTTTAGAAATGATCAAAGAGTTAGAATTAGCTTATAACTTGTCTAGTCTTAACCCTAAAGAAAAAAACTACTTGCAAAACAAAATACAGAATATTTTTAGCGATCAGTATATTCTTTAGTCAATTCCAAAATTCTCGAAGTGATAAATAAATATTATATAAAGTTTTGACATTTTATATATTCTAAGATTTCTTAAAAAAGACTTATACTTAATCCGTTTGCTATTACCCTAAATTTAACTTTTCATAAACAAATAAATCTTTTATTTAAGGTAAAATTAAGGTAAAAACTACCAATTCAACTAAAATATAAATCTTTAGTTATTTTAAGGAAAAACTAATTATTTTGAACTTATCTTGAGACTAGGCTTTAATTCAAAAAATAGTCTTATCCCATAGCTCAAATTTACAAAACTTTGACCCCATAAATGGATATTAATCAACAGTAAAAATAGGTTTTGAGACATGATTAATAATAGAATCAAGATCTAGCCAAATAAATTATAGAAAGAGTATAAAAGAGATTTACTAATGTTTGTTTTACAAGATTAAGGTTAACTTAATAAGTTTTTATTTAGTTAAAGAATACTCAATTAAATCTTTAATAGAAATTATTTTTAGTTCGTGGAAAATAGCAAATTTTTCTAATTGCTTACCTCTTAGCATTTCTCCATCTGAACCAATAATTTCACATATAACTGCACTTTGATCTAGACCGATTAATCTAGAAATTTCTATAGCTGCTTCGGTATGCCCTTGCCTGCCTAACAGACCTCTTGGGTGGCCTATTAAAGGAAAAATGTGACCAGGTCTAGATAATTCCTCAGGTTTAGTTTTTTCTGAGCTTAAAAGTTTAGCCGTGGCCGCCCTATCACTAGCTGAAATACCTGATTTATGTGGATCTTTGATATCTACAGAAATTGTAAAGTTGCACCGAGTATATTCTTGATTTTCTAAAATAGGTACCATGGGCTTTAGATTTAGTTGATCAGCTCTTTGTTGAGTGATTGGAACACAAACTAAACCCTTAGCAAAAGTTATCATAAAATTTATGATCTCAGAAGTTATGAGACTAGCTGGAAAATACAAATCACCTTCGTTTTCTCTAGTTTCGTCATCTATGATTATAAGCATCTTTCCAGATTTAGCTTTTTGTATGGCTTCGATAACTGAGGCGTAAGGACTAGTCATTAGTTAGAATATTTTTGATAGCCAGAATGGACTTTATTATAGCTATGGCCGCTTCTATACCTTTATTTTGGTTATTTTCTGAAGTTCTAGCTATAGCTTGATCTAAATTATACACAGCTAAAATTTCGTTAGCAATTGGTATATTGTATTCCAAAGATAAATTCATCAAAGCCCTGGCACTTTCGTTAGCAATCATTTCAAAATGATAAGTTTCACCTTTAACAATTATACCTAAAGCAATTAAACCATCAAAGCATTTTTTTTGTAATAAGTTTTTTGCAATAATTGGTATTTCTAAGGATCCTGGAGCCACAAAAGTATGAATATTTTTTGATTTCAAGCCTATTTGCTCAAGTGTATTCTTGGTTGCAACTTCTAAACTGCTTAATAACTTTGGGTAGTAATCTGTAGTTATAATTCCTATTTTTAAAGTTTTTAAAAAATTAGGATCAACTTTAAAATTTAAATTTTTATTTTCTTTTTGCATGATTAAATTTTATTTAGAATGTATTTTTAGATTTGAATATTTATAGACATATTTAGCTAAAACATCCACTTCTAGATTCATATAATCACCTTCAGAAATATTTTTTAGCATAGTGTTATTCCAAGTGTGAGGAATTATTCCAACGCTAAAGGTATTTTCTTTAACTTCAATAATAGTTAGAGATATTCCGTTAAGAGCAACTGAACCTTTATTGACCATGTATTTTGTTAGCTCTTTATCTGCGTTAAGTATTAATAACCTGCTATTTTCTTCTGATTTTATGGATTCTAGCTTAGCTAGGCCATCTACATGACCTTGGACTATGTGGCCAGCAAGTAGGCTCTCGGGTGTAGCTGAAAGTTCTAAATTAACTAAACTCCCTTTTTTTGCGTATTTAATAGTAGTTTTATTTTTGGTCTCAGGCATATAGTCTATCTCAAAACTATCAGAATCAAAATTAGTAACTGTTAAACAAATACCATTTATAGACACACTAGTGCCAATAGTAATTCTTTGCATTAATTGTTTTTCTGCAGAGATTTTTAGCTTATTGGGGGTAATCTCGGTCAGCTTTCCTAAATTAGTTATAATTCCTGTAAACATTAAAGTAGTATTGACTTTGTTTTATTATTTGTGATTATATAACTATTGAGATTTAATAGTCATTTTTGTTTTAAAAAATCTTTATTAAACAAGACTAAAAGTAGAGTACCTGTCCAAATTTAGTATAGATTAGCCATAGAAGCTATTTGATTATTTATTTTTTTAAAGAAATATTTTTAACTTTTAGTTGTTTCAAAAATTGTAACTTGAACTACTCTTAATCTAAGATTTTAGATTTTTTTATTCAAATAAACTACAAACGACTTTTTAATTTTTAGTTTTAAATTGGTAAAAAATTTCAAATAATTCTATATACTGATCCTTGTTTTTATGATATTTTTCGGTTTTATATTTAACATAAATCAAGTCTTGATCTTTTTAACTAATTTATTTATATAAAAAATCCTAAAATAGTAGTTTTGTTAATAAAGCTTTTTTTCTTAATAACTACTGTCAAGCAAGCTCTATATAACATAAAAATTTATAAAACAAATATAATTTGCCAAAACTAAAAAACCAAATTAAAATTGTAAATATAAAACTAATTTAACATAAACAAAAATATGCCTTTTGGAATTGGATTACCAGAATTACTTTTAATTACTTTTTTGGCTCTTGTGTTCTTTGGCCGTAATAAAGTAACTGCATTAGCCGCTGATCTTGGAAAATCAGTTAAAGTATTCAAACAAGAACTAAGTGACGTAGAAGATGAGGTAGATGAAATAAAAAAATCAGTCAAAAAAAATCCGACAAAAACTCAAAAAAATAAATAGCTTTATCTCTATATAGCTGATTTATGTAGAACCTGTTTTAATTAATTTGTCTTTTTTATACTCTTTGGCTAATCGTTATACGGTATTACTTTTTAAAATTTAGCTTAAATAAAAGCTTTATTTGCTTATGAAGAGCTAAATTTAGGGTAGTAGTAAGCCGTTGTATAGAACCTATTATATTACTTATTTCTTAAAATAAAGACTTTTAGATTTTAGTTGTTTCAAAAATTGTAACTTGAACTACTCTTAATCTAAGATTTTAGATTTTTTTATTCAAATAAACTACAAACGACTTTTTAATTTTTAGTTTTAAATTGGTAAAAAATTTCAAATAGTTTTATACTCATTCACCATAGAGCAAATTTCAATATATTTTTAGAAGCTAAATTTTTAGTTTCAGTTAGGTCTAAATAAAGATCAAAAAAGATATTTAAAATTCAAAAAAAACTAGTTTAAATTAATTTGAATATAAATCCTAAAGAAGCTACTTGTTTGGTTGCTAAAAAGATAATTATGAAAGTTATAAGGTAACTACAATAAATTCTTATTTTATTGCAAATAAATTATAAAAGGAGCGTATCAGGTTTTGAGATAAATTTGATGTGGAGTTACTATAAATCTTAAACCTAAAATAAAAACTAAACAAATTCAAAAGTAATTTTTTAGATATGGTTATTTTTGATAAAGAGTTTTTTATAAAAACCACCCTGTTTTTCTGTTTATTTTTAATTAACAAAAACATCAAATTAATAAAGTTATGACTATTTTTTATTATGTTTAATCAAGATAGTTAAAGATTTTTTAAGAATTTTGGAGTAAATTTATTATCTTAATTTAATTTTACTTTTTTTTGACACTAACTTTTTTTTGACACTATAGGTAAAATAATTGAAAAACTTAGACTGTTTTTATTATAATTTTAAGTTTTATATTTTATGTTTTCTGTTGGCTTAGTTGGGTTGCCTAACGCAGGCAAGTCTACACTTTTTAATCTTTTAACAAAACGATCTGTACCTGCCGAGAATTTTCCTTTTACTACTATTGATCCACATGATGGAATTGTCGAAGTGCCTGATAGTAGGCTAGATAAGCTAGCTCAAATTGCTTCTTCACAAAAAAAAATCTACGCTAGTATTGAATTTAGAGATATTGCTGGATTAATAAAAAATGCCCATCAAGGAGAAGGTCTTGGCAATCAGTTTTTAGCCCATATTCAGGAAGTGGATTTAATATTAATGGTTCTTAGATCTTTTTATAATGATGATATAATCCATGTAGAAAATAGAGTTAATCCTATCGAAGATGAAGATATATTAATGATGGAGTTAACCCTACACGATGAAAAAAGATTAGAAAAATTAATCCTGAGATTAGAGAAAGATGCTAGAAAAGAGCAAGATGCCAAGCTAAAAATCCAGATTTGTGAAAAAATACTAACTCAGCTCAGTAATATCGAACCAGCTAGTAATTTTGTTATGGATGACGGTTGGGATGCAGAACTAATCAAATGGAGAAAAAACCTAAACCTATTAACTGACAAACCAAGATTAAAACTCGCAAATATTAGCCATGAAGGAGAAAATTATAACTATGAGGCTGATTTTGATCTTGATATAAAATTAGAATCTAGCTTGTCTGACATGTCAGAAACTGAAAGAAAAGAACTAGGTGTAAGTCAAGAAACTGGACTAGATAAAATGATTCAAATCTGCTATAAAAAGCTTAACTTAGCTACATTTTTGACTTGTGGAGAAAAAGAGTCTAGAGCTTGGACATTTACCAGTGGTATGAAGGCTCCTGAATGTGCGGCCAAAATTCATACAGATTTTCAAAAGAAATTTATTAAAGCTGATGTAGTTAAATATAATGATTTTATAGATTCAGGTGGATGGAAAGAGGCAGCTGAAAAAGGTCTTGTAAAGACTCAGGGTAAAGAATATGTTTTTGAAGATGGAGACGTAGTAGAATTTAAGATAGGAAATTAAAAAGAACATATATTCAGTTCGTTTACTATTACCCTAAATTTAGCTTTTCATAAGCAAATAAATCTTTTATCTAAGTTAAATTCTTAATAAGTAATTACTATAATGACTAGAGGAAGGGTATAGCAACTATTTGAAATATATTCTAATATACTCATCAAAACTCCTGCGGTAAAACAAACTTTTCTTGAAAAATAAAGTAAAAATTGGTGGAAGTTTGGGTATAATAAAACTATTAAGATAAAGACTTGTCTTTGCTATTTTGTTCCATTGTTTCTGTTAATTTTTGTAGATAGACTAGACCATCTGCTAATTCTTCTATTAAGTGATTTTTCCAATATTCTGGATTTTGGTTAGTGTTATCGTCCATAGTATAACCATATTTTTTTTTACCTTTTTTAGATTGTTTTTGCATAGTTTGAGCTATCCTAAGAAGTATTCTTTGATAGGTTTTGGGTAGCTCGTTGTATATTTCTTGAAGGGTTTTGTTTGTAGACATAAAAAAACTTTAACAAAAAATCTATAATGTTTTGAGATTTGTAAAGCCTAGCTCATTGTCTTAGTTTGACGACCTTACCAGCTTTGATTTACTTTAATTTGTAATGCTTAATTTTACAAATATCAATTTATTAGCTGTGCTGGCAGCTAGTGTTTTTTCATTTATTTTGGGTGGCCTTTGGTATACAGTTTTGTTTGGTAAGTTATGGCAAAAAGAAGTTAAATTAACTGAAGAACAATTAAATAATACCAATTATTTAAAAACCTACGGAGGTAGTTTTGTTTGCATCTTTTTAATGATGTTATTTTTAGCCGTTTTATTAAAAAGATTAGGAATTTTTGGAAGTAATCAATGGTTTGAAGCGGCTAAAGTGGGACTCTCAGTTGGTCTCTTTTTTGTCTGCACCTCCACCGCAATTAACTATTTATACGAGTTTAAATCACTCAAATTATTTTTGATTAACACTGGTTATCAAGCTGTATTTTTGACCCTTGGAGCTGTTATTTTGGCTTTTTTTGGTTGAAAAATTTTATAATAATTAACTATGATTAATTTATGACCACTGCTAAATTTAAATATACAATTTTATATGTTAAAGATGTCCTCAAGACAGTTGAGTTTTATGAAAAAGCTTTTGAGCTAGAGCGAGGATTTGTGACTCCTGAGGCTGATTATGGAGAGGTAAAAACTGGCGACACAACCTTGTCTTTTGCTTCGCTGGAGCTTGGAAATTCTAACCTCAAAACTGGTTTTATAAAATCCGATTTAAATCAAAAACCGTTTGGTATAGAATTGGCTTTTATGGCTGAGGACATCAAGCAAACCTGGGAGCAAGCACTTGCAGCTGGAGCCATAGTTTTAGCAGAAATAGAAACCAAAATCTGGGGTCAAGAAGTGGGGTACTTACGAGATCCAAATGGGTTTTTGCTGGAGATTTGCACTGTTATGGAGGGGTAAAAATTTTTATGAAAAAATACAACCAATTTGCCACAATTAGAAATCAAACAAATATCTTAACAGAAAATCTAAAGATTAAGAAGCTAGAGTCAAAAATAGAAATGCTTGATTAAAGTTATAAAATAATTATACCCAAACAATGTATAAAAAATAAAACAACCAGAAATTTTTATGAAAAAAGACTATTCAATCACCAAATGGTTTGGAGCCAATTTAGCCGAGCTACTTGGTAAAAAAATTCAATCAGTTTATCCAAAATTTGACCTGCAAAAATACATAAAAACTATTCAGGCAGAGTGCGAGAGTTTAAGTTACACCAAAAGAATTGAGCTTCATTCTAAAACCTTGCATCAGCTTTTACCAAAAGACTACCCCAAAGCTATCGAAATTTTAACCAGCATTTTAGGGGAAGAAAATCCAAATGAAACTGGGATGTTTACCAATTATTATTGGATAATGCCGATTGGAAAATTTGTAGAGTTGTACGGACTAGGTGATTTTGAAATTTCAATTAAAGCCCTAGAAGAAATCACCAAAAGAAATACTGGAGAATATGCCATCAGGCCTTTTATTCGTAAATATCCTGATCAGACTATACAAATCATGCTAAACTGGTCGCTGTCCAAAAACTTTCATTTAAGAAGGTTAGCTAGTGAAGGCTGCCGTCCAAAATTACCCTGGTCAACAAAATTAGAAAACTTCATTTTCGAACCAGAACCAGTTTTTAAAATCTTGAAAAATCTAATGCAAGACGAGATAAAATTTGTGCAAAAATCGGTGGCTAATAATATTGCGGATTATCTAAAAGTAAATCCAAACGAGGCTCTAAAATTTATCAAAAAATATGAAAATTCTGACAATAAAAATACCCAGTGGATTTTGAAACATGCTACTAGAAATTACGAAAAAATTAAACAATAGGTTTTTCGAACTTTTAATTTCTCATTTAAACCTTTTCAAAAATCTTTGTTTTTTTATTAAACAGAATAAAAGTAACAAGTTTCCGTAAATTTAGTACTTTTTTTGAAAAATAAACAAAAAATAAGAAAAATAAGCTTATTTAGTAATAAGGTAAAATATTGTTGTAAAAGTTGACAAAGGTCTAGATATAAAACAAATTTGGGTTATCTTCTTCAGGAGATTTAGAGTGTTTGAATCGTGTGTAAGTTTAGGTTAACTATAAAGACATTCTATGGATTTTGAATATGCTATTTTAGTTAAAAATTTAACCAAAAAATTTGGTGATAAAACTATCGTAAGTAATATAAATTTATCAGTAAAACCAGGTGAGATTTATTCTTTTTTAGGTCCCAATGGGGCTGGCAAATCTACTACTATCAAAATGCTAGTCACTCTTTTGGATTCAACAGCAGGAGAAATTTTTATTTTAGGAAAAAATACTAAAACTGATTCAATAAATGTAAGGCTAAATATCGGAGTAGCACTGCAAGAAGCTTCGCTAGATGAAGCTCAAACTGGGCAAGAATTTTTGCATATGCAAGGCAGGCTTTATGGTCTAACCAAAAGTGAAATTGAAGCTAGAATTAAAGAACTAGAAAAATTAATTGATATTGGTAATAGCCTGCAAAAACCAATCAAAACCTATTCTGGCGGGATGAAAAGACGACTAGATTTGGCTGGGTCTATTTTTCACAAACCTCAAGTATTGTTTTTGGATGAACCTACGACTGGACTAGATCCGATTAGCAGAAACAAAGTCTGGAAGGAAATCAAAAAGTTAAACCAACAGGGAATGACGATTTTTTTGACTACACAATATTTGGAAGAAGCAGATGTGTTGGCTGATAGAGTGGGTATTTTAAATGATGGAAAGATTGTAATTGAAGGCTCACCTACAGAGCTTAAAAAGAATGTTGGTCAAGACTCAATTTTGGTAAAAATTAGTAAGCCCAAGGGGATTGCCCAAAATATTCTGGATGAAATTCAAGCCTTAAATTCTGTTACTAAAGCGGAAATTTATGAAGGGGAATTGACTATTTCAGTAGGTAGTGGTAGCGAAATCATTGGTAAAGTCGCAGTAATACTGGATAAACACAACATTCAAACTGAATCTTTACTTTTAAGGGGGGCAACTCTTGATGATGTATTTTTGGAAGTTACTGGAGAGCGAATTAAAAATTAAAAAAATGACCATGAACCAAGAAAAATTAAATTTTAATCCAAAACCGGCTGGATTTTTTGCTGATTTAATAACAATGACAATCAGATCCGTCCAGGCTATGCTACGAGAACCCGAGTATTTAATACCTTCAATTATTATTCCAGTTTTCTTTTTTGCTGTAAATGTAGGATCTTTAGAAGGTATTGGTAGCTTTGTGGGAGAATCTGATTTTAAAGCTTTTCAATTACCAGTTGCTATTGTTTTAGCTGTTACTGGAATTTCTAGGGCTACGGCTTTGGTAACTGATATTCAATCTGGATTTTTTGATAGACTTTTAATTTCTCCAATGAACAGATTTGCTTTGTTGCTTGGTTTGATGATGGCTGATTTTATTTTAGTTATTACTTTGTCAGTTTTAGTTGTTTTGATGGGTCTAATTTTAGGTGTTCAATTTGCTACTGGCTTTTTAGGAATTTTAATTTTTTTGTTGTTTTCTGGTTTTTGGGGCTTGTCTTTCACTGGTTTTGCATATGCCATTGCTCTTAAAACAGGTAACACTGCCGCTGTTAGTTCGTCTTTTTTACTCTTTTTTCCTTTTAGTTTTTTGACTACTGCGTATGTTCCAATGGAGTTTCTTAGTGGCTGGCTAAAAACCGTAGCAACTTATAATCCTGTTACTTATTTATTAGATGGCTTGAGAGTTTTAATTACTACAGGTTGGGAAGTTGATAAATTACTATATATGTTTTTGGCGATTTCAATTGTAGCTCTAATTTCCTTTAATTTAGCTTTTATAGCTCTAGTTGGTAGATTAAAACAAAGGTAGATTATAAAACCTTCCTAAAACCATATAGACCCATTCGCTGACCAATTTCACAGTTAGGGCTAAGCTTAATTGAATTTTAAACTTATTTTATTACTTTTTATGATTTAAAAATATAAATTTTGAAAGTAAATTAAAATATAATTATATCTGAGCATGGCAAGGAAATAGTCTTGTCTTTTACCCTTTGGGTTAATCGTTACGGTAATTACCCATTAAAATTTACCTTAGATAAGAGATTTATTTGCTTATGAAGAGCTAAATTTAGGGTAATAATAAACGAATTGCATATAAAATTTTTCAAAAATCTTTGTTTTTTTATTAAACAGAATAAAAGTAACAAGTTTCCGTAAATTCAGTACTTTTTTTGACAAAATAAACAAAAAATAGATAATTTCTTTAAGTTTTTGAGGTAAACTAATTTTACATAAATTTAGCACTTTTGCATATATAGCAATTTTACACTCAACTTAGATAAGTTATTAAGTTTTTAAAAAAAGTTTAGAATATCCAAAATGTCTAACAAGTATATGGTTTAGCTATGAAACAAACAAAAATGGATTACTTTTTTAGTAATTAGGTAAATTTAATAAAGATTATAGCTAATTCATATTAGTCTTTAGATAAATATTTTGCTTTATTTTAAGACTTCCGCAAGAATTGATTTTACTACTAAATGTAGCTTTAGTTAACTATTTAAATACAAAATATAGTAGTGTCTGCGAAAGCTTTGATTTATCAGGGTTTTTAGAAACGGAGATACCTAGTCTATTTTAAATAACTAATATAATTAAAAATCAACCCAAAAGAAAGGAGCAGGTTGACCAGGAATTGGAGGAGTTGCTTCTTGATTACCTCTAATCTTGATTGGTAAATCTTTATCACCATCGATAAATATGTTTTGTATATTTGCATCAATTGATCTAAGAACAATTCGTTCGATATTTCTATCCTTATTATCAGTAGTAGATCTTTTGATTATATCATCATACCTTCCTTGCCTGGTTCTGCTATTAACTTCACTAAGCTTAAGTATAGCCCTTTTTTGACCTAGGTCGTCACTAACGTTTATGTACTCATAAGTTTCCAAGCCATCGTCAATATCGTTGGTTCTAACTGCGTAATCGACAGATAGTTCTTCTGGAATAAAGACTTCTATGCCAGTGGCTGGCTGGCGTAAGCTAATTGGCACACTATCTAACCTTAAAGAGAACTCAATATGACCATCAGAATTAACCATAAAATACATTGTTCCGTACCTTTTTTTGATAACATTGGCTCCATCATTAGCAACTCCAAAAACATCCCGTTCTTCAATGTTACTTATCGAATTTTCTTCAAAAGAATTAGGATTACCTATCTCAATGGTCGGTGTTTCTCTACTAAATATCTCTCTAGCACCATAAAGAAAACCTAAATAAAAAACCAAAACAACTACACTCATAAAAACAAAAACTAAATAAATTCGACGAACTAAATCCATAAAATAAGAATTACAAAATACAAGCAATAGTCACGTCCTATAATTAAAGAAAACAGTCGATTTACCTTTTATTTATAATAATAAAAAACTGCTAACTCAACTAAAGTAATGAATTTTTGTTTATTTCAAGTGAGAAACTAGTTATTTTGAGACGAAACTAATTAATACTTACTAGTTATAAATATTTACGCCTTAATAGTCAAATTACATTTTATTTTGGGATAAGAGACTATTACTTAAAAAACAATCTGTTTCTTGTTTGTTTCATAGCTAAACCATATATTTGTTAGACATTTTGGTTTTTTAAAATTTCTTTAAAACAAACTTAATATCTAATAACTTACTTAAGTTGAGTGTAAAATTGCTATATATGTAAAAATGCTAAATTTATGTAAAATTAGTTTACCTCAAAAACTTAAAGAAATTATCTATTTTTTGTTTATTTTGTCAAAAAAAGTACTGAATTTACGGAAACTTGTTACTTTTATTCTGTTTAATAAAAAAACAAAAATTTTTGAGAGATTTTGAGACAAGACTCTTTATTTAAAGTTAACAGTTTTTTTAGAAGTGAAAAAAGAATAAGCCTATTTTTTTATGACAACTCATGAAAATATTTAATTTTTATAAAATCTATCCAATGCAAAAATTTGACCTTAATCCAGATTTTCAGAAAGCCATTAAAATAGTTACTGAAACTAAAAAAAATCTCTTTGTAACAGGTAAGGCTGGCACTGGTAAATCCACCTTTTTGAGATATTTGATAGATAATTGTAACAAAAAAAAAGTCGTCTTAGCTCCCACTGGTTTAGCAGCTATTAATGTAGGGGGCCAAACTATTCATTCTTTTTTTAAGATTCCTCCAGGAGCCAGCCTACAAGACGCTCGTAAAGCTGGGGCTAAGCTAAGAAAACAAAAACTCTTCGAAAAACTAGAGCTTCTAATTATTGACGAAATCTCCATGGTTCGAGCAGACCTCCTAGATATGGTAGACGTAGCTCTCAAAGCAGCAAAAGAAAGTGTAGAGGCTTTTGGTGGAGTGCAAATTGTACTCATTGGCGATCTATACCAACTACCTCCAGTTGTTCGTTCTGATGAAGCAAAAATCCTTAGTCAAATCTACAAAACTCCATATTTTTTTTCGGCTGAGGTTTTTAAGTATTTATTAGAAAGCCTAGGCGAGAATCTAGAATATGTAGAGTTAAGCAAAATCTATCGGCAAACTGATTCAGATTTTATTCAGATTCTAAACAAAGTTAGATTCAAAGACATAGAGGATAAAGATTTGGATAAACTTAATCAAAAACTAGACCTTAATTGGCAAGATCTAGATGATAAATACGTAATTCTAACATCTCGCAATGACCAAGCAACAAAATTAAACCAAACTCAACTAGATCAACTAACTTCTAAATCTAAAACTTACAAAGGCGAAATTAACGGAAACTTTAGTTCTAATTCTTTGCCTACAGAAATGAATCTAGAACTCAAAGTCGGAGCTAGAGTGATGTTTGTCAAAAACGACCTAAGTGGAAGATGGGTCAATGGAACCCTGGGCACGGTAACCAAGTTGAGTCCAAGTCATGTTAAAGTAAAAATAGATGATGGCCAAGAAGTTGATGTAGAAGCTGAAGAATGGGAAGTCTACAGTGCTAGTTATGACGACGTTAGCAGATCGATTATTAACGAAATCATCGGTAGCTTTACCCAGATTCCATTGAAACTTAGTTGGGCAATTACAATTCATAAATCTCAAGGACAAACCTTTGATAAGGTAATTCTGGATCTAGGTCGAGGAGCCTTCACAACTGGACAGACTTATGTTGCTCTGAGTCGTTGCACCAGCCTAGACGGATTAGTCTTAGCTAATAAACTGAAAAAATCCGACGTGAGAACTGATTACCAAGTTTCCAAATTCTTGACTTACCTAGAATACAGCCTCTCAGAAAAAAACCTGAGTCAGGAACAAAAAGTAGAAATTATAAAAAAGGCTATTAAAAACAAAATGAAGCTAGAAATTACCTACCTCAAAGGCACGAACGTAAAAGATGTTAGGCAAATCAAACCTCAAAAAATAGGCCAAAGTGAATACCAAGGTAAAGAATTCCTAGCTTTAGAAGCTTATTGTCTTCTCAGAGAAGCCGATCGGATCTTTAATGTAAATCGTATAATCAAAATCAAATTGGTAAATTAAAACAAGTTTTTTTAGGGTAGAAATATAGTAAAAGAAGATAAGCTGTTAACTACTCAGTGAGGGTATAAACTAAAACTTGATATTACACGCTAAAGGTTTTTTAATTTGCTTTTAAGATTTTAAGACTGTTTTTTTGGTTAATAAAAATTTTAACCTCGTCTCCTTGAAGTAAATTAAATTTACGATCATCATCGCTATCAACAACTAAATAATGACCTAATCTTTCAGGTTGGATGATTATTTCTTGATTGGTGTTAAAGATAAAATTTTCTTTTAATTGACCTCTTTTTTTGTAATTCAAAAGAGCTACAAAACCAACCTGATTAGGTTTGAATTCTTTACCACGACTACTGGCATAAAAAGCAGTCATACCCTGATGAGTGCTAATCAAAATTCCATTGCCATCAAAATAACCTTCTTGAAGGTCAAAAACGACTTTGAGATGAGAAGTTTTGTATATTTTATCTAAGCCAATAAAAATTTCATTAACTGCAGAAGCTAAAAACTCTTTACCGTTAACGCTAAAACTTAATCTCGGCCAAGAGTGTGTTTGTAGTTTTTTTCTTTGTAAAAAAAGACTAATTTTATGGACCATAATTTCTAGACTATCTGGTCTAAAAAGGGTTAGCTTTCCAACACTTTTATCAGGTTGAGAATTAACTCCACATACTAACTGATCATTTACAAATTTCATAGCCTTCAAGAAAGTTCCGTCGCCGCCGAGAGGTATAATTACTTTAGAATTTTTATATAAATTTTTTAATATTTGATCCGATTTAATTAAGTTATAATCTAGTTTATATTCTTTAAGCGTATTTAGTAGAATATTTTTTGTGTGATTATGTTTTTGATGATCGGTTTTTAATTTTTCTAATTTCTGGTCATAATCAAAGTCTTCATAATTCTCCATTTGCAGGCATTCCCAGTCGGTATATTTTTCTATAATTAATATGTTTTTGGCTTCGTAATTTTTTGGTAAGTTTTTTTTTGTATATTTTTTTTGGTTTAATTCGTCTTCAAATTTTTCAATTTCTTGTAATCTTTTTACAGATTTAATTTTAATCAAATATTTGCTAATTTCAATCGGAATAGATTTTTGCCAGTTTAGATCTTTAGCTATTAATTGTCTGATATGAACTGCCTTGACGAATTTATTTATTTGTAAGTTTTTTATTTGCTTATCAGTATTTTCAAAGCAAGATGCGGTATAGGGATTACCAGAATAAAGGGTGTCGAATTCGGGTAGATTTTTTAGAATATAATTTGTCCATTTTCTGGGATTATCAAAGTCTGGTATTGGGTAAATTTTAAAACAGGTTAACTTTTGATTATCAATAAATATCTGAAGCATTTCTTTTCGTTCGTAATAACTAAAAGGGTTTTTTTGCGTTAATTCAGACTCTGAGCTACCTATACCAATAATTATCTTACTTGGTTTATCTTTCAGAATTTGATTAATGGCGTCTACATGTCCGTTATGAAAAGGTTGAAAACGACCAATAAAAAGAGCAACAAAAGACAAATTATAACTTAATCAAAAAATAATAAAATAACTAAAACTAAAACTTAGAATTCAGTCAAAGTAAGAATCATACTAATTTGTTATTAATCACTATTAAGCTAATCCAGAATGAATAAATTTTATAAAAAGTTGGTCCTGTCTCAAAACAAGCTGATTTTAGTTACATTTTATTTTATACTCGTTTCATAATCAAATTTAGTAGGATTAATTATACTTACCGCAAAGTAAAAGAGTGTAAAAATAAACAACTTATCTAAATTTAGTATGTTTGTAAATATACAATTATACTCAATTATTATTAGGAAAATTATCTAAAGTCAAAGTAAACTGTTGCTCTTGGCCATCTCTTAAAACTAATACTTTAATAGTATCCCCTACCCTATACCGCTGTAAAATTTTCTTAAGGGTGTTGCTAGCCGTTACTCTATCTTCGTTTACAGATATGATTATGTCTTTATCCTTAAGGCCAGCTTTATCTGCAGGTGAACCTGGAGAAATCGCTGATTGACCAGTGTCACTAGTAATCAAAGCTCCTTCTTTTACACTTAAATTATTACTCTCAGCCACGAGTTGATTAATCTCTCTATACCTAATCCCAATAAAAGGTCTTTGAATTTTACCAGTCTCAATAACTGACTCTAAAGCTGGTCTAACATTATTAATAGGAATCGCAAAGCCAATATTTTCAGCTTTAGCTTTGGCTACGTTAACCCCAATTACATTTCCTTGAATATCAAGTAAAGGTCCTCCAGAATTACCAGGATTAATGCTGGCATCAGTCTGGATTATATTATCTAGAGTTTCTGTACTTCCAGACCCATCTGAAGCTGTGATAGTTCTACCTAGCCCAGAAATAATACCTTTGCTAACAGTATTGCTAAACTCGCCTAAAGAATTACCAATAGCTATGGCTGTTTGCCCTACCCGAATGGATTCTGAGTCTCCTAAAGGTAGGCTAGTAAGTTTTTTATTTCCTGGATTGATTTTGAGTATGGCAATATCTAAGACCGGATCCCTATCAATGACTTGAACTTCAAAAGTTTCTCCACCACTGAAGACTACTGTATAGTCAGCGCTACGATTATCTACTACATGCCTATTAGTTATTAAATAACCTTCGGTAGAAACCACAAAACCTGTTCCAGCACTAACTTGTTGCTCTCTAGGAAGACTACTAGGCCCACTAAAAGAATCTCTAAAAAATCTCTCAATCGCTGGTAATTCAGATGTAACCACGATACTAACTACCGAGTCATCACTAGATTCAACTACATCAATAATCGCCGATTGCTCATTAACGGTTTTAACTTCAGTAACTTCTTGAATAGCTTGATCCCTGTTAATTGGGCTAAAATTAAACAAACTATTATCTTGGCTCCGTCTATTGATAATTATAAAGGCCAAAACACCAAAAATCGAAATAAAAACAAACAAGGCAGTAAGGATCATCACAATCCAAATAAAAATATTAGAGCTACCTTCAGACTTTAACTTGGTTTTTTCTGCAGGTCTATTTTTTTGTTCAGAAGATTGATCTGTCTTGGTATTTGTGGTAAAATTGCTGACATTTTTTTTATTTTGAGTTTCAGTCATAAAATCTTTATTTTAATTTAAAAAAATAAATTAAGTATTAAATGTAATATATGAAATTAAAAATTTGGTCAATAGTTGGTCCAAAATTAAAGAAAATAGTCGATTTACTTTTTATTTATTAAAAAAAATATTATAAAAAATTGCCAATTTATAAAATATTATTTTGTCTTCTTAAAATAAGAAACTTAGTTATTTTGAAAGTTATTTTGAACTTATCTTAGGACAAGACTATTGGTAAAAATTTCAAACGGGTTCTGTAAAACCAAACGGATTTTGGTATAATTTTGGTATAGCAAATAAACTTTACAATCTTTATAAAAAATTTGACTTTAAAATTAATCTTTTTAAGATCCAAAAAACTCTATGCTAACTAGAAAAGTACCTTCGACATTTGCTTCTCAACATCCGGATCATGCTAGCGTACCTTATTGGAAAGAAGATGGTGATCCAATGATCAAAGCTGGAGATGAAGCTTTGGAAGTTTTTTTGGCTTTTAGTGAGCTTGGTATTCAAGAATATAAATGGGACTGGGAAGGGAAACTAGTTGATGAATCTGTTATAGAAAGACTGCTTATAAAATATTACGATTTTTTTAAGACTCATCCTTTAGGTAAAGAAAGGTTCTTAACTTACAGATTACCAAACCCAAATGTAGAAACTGAACAAAGAGTAGGTAGGGCTTTTATGGGTCTTTTATCTGCTTCTGGATTAACACAGAGTCTTAAGTTGCCAACTCCACCAATGAACGAAGTGATCCTACCGATGTGTGAAACAGCTCATTCTATGATTGATATTCAAGAGGCTTTTAGAGAAATTGCTAACCTCAAGCATTGGCTATTTGGTTTTCAATCTTCTAATCTTAGGCATATTCAGGTAATTCCATTATTTGAACAAACCCAAGTAATTGCTAATTCTGAATCTATTTTGACCGAATATGTCAAACTTCATGAAGATAGGTTTGGATTTAGACCTAATTACTTGAGACCCTATGTGGCTCGTTCAGATCCATCTTTAAATTCTGGTCATATAGCTACGCTACTAGCTATAAAGATAGCCTTTAGCAAATATAAAGAATTCGAAGATAATTTTGGAATCGAACTATATCCGATGATTGGTTGTGCGGCTTTGCTTTTTCGTGGTGGTCTCAAACCAGATAGAATAGAAGATTTTGTAAACGAATATGCCGGGGTTAAAACAGTTTTAATTCAGTCTGGTTTTCGTTATGATTACCCAAAAGAAGTAGCCATCCAAGGAATTAACAAATTAAACCAGTTGTTACCAAAAACTCAACCTAGAATATACACTCAAAAAGACTATAAAAATATGTTTGAATTGATGGAACTTTTTGAAAATGCCTATCGTGATACTATTGAAAATTTAGCTTATACAGTTAATCAAATAGCTAGAGTATTTCCGTCTCGTAGAGAAAGAGTTCAACATACTGGGCTCTTTGGATATTCTCGTGGAGTAGGTAAAGTAACCTTGCCTAGGGCGATCAAATTTACTGGGTCTTTATATTCAATTGGTTTACCACCTAGTCTAATTGGAGCTGGTAGAGGTCTAAGACTAGCTGAAGAAAAAAATTTAATTAATGATTTATCTGATTATTACCTAAATATAAAAAATGATTATCAAGTTATAGCTAGATTTGTAAATAAAGAAAATCTTCGGTTGCTAGCTGAAGAAAAAATAAAAATAGATACCAAAACTTCTACTGAAACTTGGTCAGAGATTTTACAAGATATAGATTATCTAGAACAATATTTGCAATTAGATTTTAGGCCACAAAGTCAAGAAGAAGTTAAGCATCAAAAGCTTACCACTAATATTGCAATTAAATTAAACGCTAAAAATTTTGAAATTTTAGAAATACAAGAATTAATTACTAAAGCTGGAAAATTAAGAAAAAGTTTAGGCTAGCAATTATTTTTTTTGGCCACTTAAACAAAATTTGAGATCGTTGTATATATAGATAGATTTTCTTTAGGTATATTTAGATTCTGATCTACTATTTTCAAAAATAGGTATGCGAGATCATCAATTTGACACAAAAATTTAATTTAACTCTTCTTAAACTAAGACAATAATCAATTCCGCACACTATGATTTCGTATCAAACTGTAGAAGCTCTAAAAGGCCCTTTAGTTTTTATAAAAAAGACAGACAAAATAGGTTATCAAGAACTAGTCTCAATCCAGGACCCTAATGGTAGGCAAATGCAAGGTCAAGTAATTGCCTTAGACGGTGATACTGCTATTGTACAATTATTTGAAAACTCAGCTGGGTTGCAGATTGATGGAGCTACAGCTATTTTTTCTGGAGAAACCAAAAGAATAGCTCTTTCGCCGACGATTTTGGGTAGAATCTTTAATGGTACTGGTAAGCCGATCGATGGCAAATCAATAATTAAAGGTAAAGAAGTAGATATTAATAACTCTTTTTTAAGAGAGCAATCTCTACCTTTAGAGTATCGAGATGTATATGGAGCAGCTATTAATCCTTACCGTAGAGCTGAGCCTCATGACTTTATTCAGACTGGTATTTCTACTATTGATTTAACTAATACGATTGTTAAAGGTCAAAAAATCCCAATTTTTTCTGGTTCTGGTTTACCTGATTTAGAAATCCTAACTAGAATTGCTTCTCAAGCTAGAACTAATGATCCTAATGATAAATTTACTGTAGTTGTTGCTGGAATGGGAATTACTAATGACCAATTTCAGTATCTAAAGCAAGAAATGGATAAATCTGGGGCTATTACTCGCTCTGTGATGTTTATTAATATTGCTTCTGACCCAGTAGTAGAGAGAGTTTTGACTCCGAGGTTAGCTCTAACTGTAGCTGAATATCTAGCTTATGAGTTGGATTTTTCTGTACTTACTTTAATGTTTGATTTAACTAATTATGCTAACGCTCTTAGAGAAATTTCTTCAGCCAAAAACGAAATTCCAGGCAGAGCTGGTTATCCTGGATATCTATATACAGATCTGGCTACACTTCTAGAAAGAGCAGGAAGTGTGGAGGGTAGGAAAGGAAGCAATACCCTAGTACCAATCCTGACAATGCCTAATGATGACAAGACTCATCCGATTCCAGATTTGACTGGTTATATCACTGAAGGTCAAATTGTTTTAGACAGGGCTATACATAAAAGAGGTATTTTTCCGCCAATTAATATCTTAGGCTCTCTTTCTCGACTAAAAGACAAAGGGCAAGGAGAAGGTAAAACTAGAGAAGATCATGATAAAGTAGCTGATCAAATGTTTGCTTCTCTCGCTGAAAGCATCAAACAACAAGACTTAGCTCTGGTACTTGGTAGAGACTCGCTTTCTTCTACTGGATTAGCTTATTTAGAGTTTAATAAACAATATTATAACAAATTTGTAAACCAAGGAAAAGATAATAGAACTATTGAAGAAACTCTAGATATTGCTTGGGAGTTATTTAGTATACTTCCTAGAGAGGAATTAAAAAAATTAAAAGATTCTTTGATTGATAAATATGGCAAAGGTTTCTAATAAATAACAAGTCCCTAGACTACAAAATTTCTTTCATGATCTTTTAGCATTTTATTTAAACTGCCAATCATTTCATTTTTGGTTTCACTCTAGGCCCTCCACACTTTTTTAAATGAAGCTCAAAGTATACCCAAATGCTAACTAAATGATAATTTAACTGAAGGTTTTAGTTTGATTAAATAAGGAAAACATAGTCAAGAAAAATCAGTGAGTAATTAACAATATTAATATAGAACAAGACAATTTTTCTACTTTTGGAGATTTTATAGCAATTCCACATTCAACTTAGATAGGCTGTTAGATATTAAGCTTCTTTTAAAGTAATCTTAGGATACTAAAAATGTCTAACTGGTATATAGATTAGCTATATATACTCAATTTACTTTCAAAATTTACATTTTAAGCCTTAAGAAAAACAAAATAACTCCCAAATTCGATTAAATTTGGCCTGCTATCAAATTGATTATGTGGAGTAAGTATAGTTTTTTGTTTGGTTAAATTTAGCTAATTTACGCTTCTTATTACCTAATCCGTTTAATATTAATTCGTACGCTTTTCGTACTGTACAAAACCCATTTGAAATTTTTTACCAATTTAAAGTAAAAATAAAGAAATTACTTGTATTTAATTTTGAACAAAAAATCTAAATCTTAGCTTAAGAGTAGCTCTAATTACAATTTTTGAAACAAATTAAAACTAAAATTAAACTTATCTTATCCCATTACTCAAAAAAATAAAGATTCTTTAAAGTTTTTGAAACAGGACTATTTTTTATTTTAAAAGGTAAGTAATCAAATAAATTCTATAATAAATCCTTGTACTAACTAGACAGTTTTTTTAAGCTTTAGTTCAAAAAAATGATAAAATCAAGGTCTAGTCAAACGAGCAAGATAATTTAAATTTGGGTTTGCGGTTATTATGAAAGCTGGTAAAAGTTTGGGTATGCTTTATTTTATACTTAATTTATTTTCAAAATTTACATTTTTAAATCTTAAAAAATCGCATGAGCTTAAATAATTTCAACCTTACAAATTCCGATCTTCAAGCTATTACTTTAGATCCTTTTGAGTTTAAGAATAGATTAGAAAAAACCGAGAAAGCAATTTTGGTAGATGTTAGGACTAAAATGGAAATCCGAGAAGGATATATCCCAGGTGCTAAGTTTATCGATTATAGTGATCCTAACTTTGAAAAAGTAATCAAAACTTTAAATAAAAATCAATTTTATTTTTTGTATTGTAGAAGTGGAGGTAGAAGTCAAGAAGCTTTAATTGTTATGAAGATTAATGGCTTTAATAAAGTTTATCACCTTGGCGGTGGAATTATGGCTTGGCAGTTACAAAGGATGGAAGTTGCCAAAAATTAATTTTTTGATTAAAATAAAAACAATATGGATCAGTCTTATATTCCTCCTCAGATGATAGAAACCCCTCAACAGTTTAATGCAGCGGATGGTAATTTGAATAATCAAAATCTTAACAACGCTGTGCCTAGGCAAGAGTCTAGAGAGGCTCAAGGTGCTTGGGTTAAGAGTGTAGCTAGAAGTGCTCATATCAAAAAAGCGGCTAGCACAATTATCCGTACTCGAGGAGATTTCAAGCAATATTTACAACAAAATGGAATGGATCTCTTTACCTCGGCTATAGATTTTCAACAAACTGGAGATTTTATTACCAGTAGCTATGTGATCTATCGTAACCATAATGATTATCGAGAGCCTTTGATTAATTTTTTGAATAGATATCCTCAGTTACAACAACCAGTAATACAGATTAGAGAACAGCTTAGATCTCAGCAAAGCAATATGCAAGTCATAACCCCAAAGCTTAGCAATCCTCATCCATTTGATCAATTTAGCCAAATGTAGTGTTGCTCTACACCCCTCCATAATTTACTTGCAATAAAACAAGAATTTGGCGTATATTAAAATATACCAATTACATTTGCAACTTTCATAATTATCTTTTTAATAAACAAACAAGTAGTTTGTTTGAGATTTGATTTTGCCTAAAAGTTTATGCAAATTGATACGAAAATGGTTATTATATACCTAAATGCTAGCTAAATTATGATTTAACTAAAGGTTTTAGTTTGATTAAATAAAAAAGTACAGCCAGAAAAACTCACTGAGTAGTTAACAGTTTAGTATAACAATTTTTGAAACAACTAAAAAATAATCATATCTCAAAACCTATTTTTATTATTGATTAGTATACCCATATACTGCAAAAAGAAACTAAAATATATAATTTAAGTTAGAGTTAATTTGCAATTTTAATTTTGCTTAGATTGTTTTTTTGTTTCTGTATTTTGAAATGGAGGAAGAATGATTATATGTATTTCATAACCAAATTCAACACCAAAGCTAAACCTAATTCGATTTTTAAGGTATTTTGTAGCTTTTGAAGATTTAAAATATAAATTTTGAAACTAAATTGAGCATATCTTAAAATAAATAAAAAAACAGCTTATTTATTTGAGTGATGAGATGCAACTACTCTCAATAAATTAATCAACTAATAATTTTATTATTTCAATTTTTTTATTGTTTAGATTGTAGATTTCTTTGATAATTTTTTCCCTAATTTCACTCAAATAACCTACTTTAGTAGGTATATAGATTTTGAAGGCTGGACCTTCTTGATGGCTAGTCAAAAAGACTTTAGGAGAAAGTGGTAAATCCAAACTACTACCAGAGTGAATATTTTTATGACTAGGTTTGTAAATATTCTTATCTAAAATTATTTCTAATTTTTGCTTGGCTAAGTCAAGATCGCTTTTTTTAGAAACTATTAAAGAAAAATAAGTCCAGATATATTTATTGGTTTTAGTAAGATTAGATATAGAATTAGTTAAAATCAAACTATTAGGAATACTAACAGTTTCGCCAGTTGGGTATTGATCTCGAGTTAGCTCTTTTATACTAGTTACAAAAAAGCCAATCTTAACAACTTCTCCAATTTTTGTGCCGTGTCCAGTATTGAAACTAATTACCTCGCCTACCATATATTGCTTGTTAAGAGTCAGCAATACAAAACCAAAGAAGTTAGAAATAAAATCTTTTAAAGCTAGTGATATAGCTAAAGAAGTAAAAGCTAGAATAGTTATAATTTGTTCCACAATCTGAAATCTGCCAACTAAAGCATAAGCAATAGTTATTAAGGTAGCTATAAACCAAATAAAATTTAGTATTAATCTGATTAATTTTCTAAAGGCTTGACGTTTTATAAATTTATGAACCAAAAATTTAGCTATTCTCCAGACAAGCCAGTAAGCAACAACTAATGACAAATATAGTGTCCATTGGATACTTTCAGTAACTACTTGTTTTTGCAAACTATTTAATCTTTCTTGAACTTCTTTTTTGATTATAATTAGGTTTTCTTGATTATTTTGCAATTTTTGTTGTTTTATTATAAGCTCACTTTTCTTTTCAGCAATTTCTGTCTGAATACTATTAATCTCGTTATTAAGCTCCTCTATTAAATTAGATTCTTGATTAGCATTTTCAGTTAAATTTTGGTTAGTGTTTTTTAGATTTAATTTTTGTTCATTATTTATGTTAGTTTTTAGCTGAGCGTTGTTTGCTTCTAATTGGTTGTTAAAGTTTTCTAGATTTTGCCTAGCTTGGTTTAACCTTTCACGACTACCTTTTAAAACTGCTTCCTGATTAGCAATTTCTTGATTTAAGTCTTCGATCTCCTTTTGTAAACTAGTTATAATGGCTTCAACTTCTTCGATGCTAGTTTGTTTTTCTTGAATTTTTTGGGTTTGTTGGCTAATATTACTATCAGAGATGTTAGAAGAAGCACTTGATTGGTTATCATTTGACGAAGATTCTTCTTCTGAGGTTAGTTGATCTAAGATGACTGCTTCGATACCTTCTTGGCTAAAAATTTGTACATTAAGACTTAGAAACAAAATCAAAATAATTATGAAAATTGAAATTTTTTGAATCAAGTTTTTATTGATTAATCTAAAATACATAAATGTTTAATATTGGATAGGTAATAGTATATTTTAGTTTTAAAGAGTTTACAAGCTATAATTAGTATATAGCTAATAAATTCAACTTAGACATTTTTATCTAAATTTAATTTGGAATTCTATATATAAATTTGATAACTTTTACCTATAAAATAACTTAGAAAAAAGTATTTTTGTGAGGTCGTGGAGTAAGGCTAATAATTAACTTAAAGACAAGATAGAGGAAATTAGCTTAATAATCTTTTTTGCTATTTTTGGAGTAACATAAATATTTGTCGGCAAGTTGAGTGTTCTGCCATCACTAAGCTCTTCGGCGTTTGGTAAATCTCCAGACTTCCAGCCAAATTTTACTGAATAATTGATTTTTGGTAGAAATAAACTATAGTACCAAGTTCCAGCCATGATTCCAGATCGTTTTAGTTTTTGTTTAACAATTTGTGCTGTTTGAGTATTTTTGAAACTAATTGGATAGCGGAGCCAAGCATGGTTAGATTTAAATTCTGTACGATAGAATTTTTTGGTGCTAATAAGCATCTGGTTTTTTTTATAAAAGTCATTTTTATAGTTATAGGCAGATGGGGGGTTTTTAAGTTTTAATTCTAGTTTTTTTAGCTCTTCAGAATATATTTTAGCGATTTGTTTACGATGTTTATTGTACTTTTCAAATTTTTGTAATTGGTGTTTGAGTAACTTAGCTAGCCTGATTGGATATTTAGCTGGTTTTTGGGAGGTGCTGGTTCCTTGTTTTTCAGATGATGTGTAGACTTCTGGAATTAGTCTTAGTTTACGAATTAAGACAATAATTATTTTCCCCAAAAATAAATTATATAAAGGTCTGACAAGCGTTGGTACTAAGATAGCATAAGCTAAATTTTGAGTAATTTTAGTTTTTGATAATTGAGGTAGGTTATGGAATTTTTGAACAAAAATTTTTTCCCAATTTTGCATTTGTTGATTAGCTAGGTAACCTTTGTTTTTGTAATTAAAAAAACTACAACCGCCAGTCGTTGTACTAATTATTTTGTCCCTACCAAAGCTAAAAAAACTAACTTGTCCAAAAGAGCCGAGAGGAACTTCTTTTTCTTTAAATTTAGCTACGGCTCCTAGTGAATGAGCACAATCTTCAATCAAGATAAGATTATGCTGGCGACAAAAATTAATTATTTCTTCAATGTTTTCAGGTACTAACCCAAATGTATATTGAATAATTAAAGCTTTAGTTTTATGGTTTAATTTTTTTTTGATATCTTCTAAAGAAAGATTATAGGGAGATAAAAATTTATTTGAATTTGGTTTGATGTCTTGTTTAATAAATATTTTCTTAGATCTAGCATCTGATACTTCTTCAAAAAAAGGATATGCTTGAAATTTTTGGTTGCTAGGATAAATTTTAATTTTGGGTAAATCTACATCAATTAATCTAGGAGTCAAACCTGCCTGCCAAATTGCATTAGGCAAGACTACACAAGAAAAAGCTTGAATCATAATCTCGTTAGATGAATCTAAGTTAAAAGATTCCTTTAAAGATTCAAGAATCAAGTACAAATTAGTTCGTCCAGAATCACAAAAATAAAACTTAGAATTAGTCTCAAAATAATCTTTAAACCATTTGACACAGTAGCTAAGATTTTGAAAATCAGACTCAAAAAAACTACTAGCGGCAATAAGGCTATCATTTAGTTGATAGTTTGGAGCAATTTCACAGCTAGCAAACACAAGGATAAGTAATAAAAGATTGAAAAATAAAAAATATTAATGATGTCCTAAAACTTATTTTTAGATTTAATTAAACTTTATTTTATGTTTTTAATTCTACACTTTTTTGACTAATTAATAGTCAGAAGTCTCATTAAGAATCTTATCCAAATAAGAAACTTAATGTTTATAAAAAAAATTTAAAATCGGTAAATAAGTAATTAGGTATAAATTTAAGTTATAGAAAATATAACTATACAAAAGTTAACTGAATTAAGGAAATTGTAAAGTTTAATTTATATATTATCTTAGTTAATTTTTAATATCTCATGAAAACCCAAAAAACCAGCGTCATGGTCTCCTGGTTTAGGATTTTTGTCTGGTAACAAGAGTTCAAGATTGTCGGGAGAAATATAATCCTGGTCATCAGAGATAGCGTAGATTTGACCTTTTTTAAGTTCGTAGCCAGTGTGAATATTTTCTTCGTCTAAAAACTTGAAACCTGGTCTAGGGATAATCGGCTGAGTAATTTGATAAAGTTTAATTTTTTTTCGATCAGGCGGTCTAATTTTTTCTAAATTTTTAGTTATTTTTATCAGATTTAGATCCTGGCAAAAACTAATGATGTGATCCAAAGCTACATTCTTAGCTTCTTTAGAATTATGATTGCCACATTCTACTGTTAGGCTAGGAATTTTTAGTTTTGAGGTGTATTCAGTTAAATAACCTCCATCGACTTCAGTTGGAAAATAAAAATGAGTATCGATCTGGGAATTTTTTATAAATTTTTTGCTTAAACTAAGGTCGTGATAAATCAAAACTCGATTATCTCCAATACTTACTGAATGAAGGTCTAGAACCATATCTGGGACTATTAAGTTTATTAAAGATTTGATTTCTGTTGCTCTTTTTATTTCGTACCCTATATTTTTTTTGAATTTTTTACTTACTAGATCAAAACATCTATTCAAATTGCTATCTATAAATCTTTGGTTTTTTATTAGAGCCACTGGATTACCTAAAATAAATATTATCCTACCCTCTTTTAGTTTAATTTTTGAAGTTTTTAGTAATTCTAAGAATTCTTGAATTCCCTCTAGACCAGCTGATTCATTACCATGGATTGCTCCTGAGACAAATAAAATCTTACCTGGTTTTTGAGAATTTATTTCGAAACTATAACTTAGAGGAAGGTTATTCCTATCTTTAAAAAACTTTAAATAATCTGATTTTTTAGACAATTATTTTTTAATAATTATGTTTATATCCATATTTATATTATGGTATAATACTAGACATAATCTAGCCAAAATGACAAGAGGAACTAAACTAAGTAAGTTAAACTGAAGAAATACTTAACTTAAGTATGAAATTATGGTGTAATCTAAGAGATGAAAGAATATTTTCTTAATATCAAGCTAAATTGTTACCTATCTTTTAAAAAACTATCTCAACAAAATTAATACTTAATTATATAATTAGCACTTACATTCTTGGGGCGGGTTTCATTGCCACCAGAAGAAGATGTAGAAACATTTCCTTGAGCATTATTCATAGGCCCTCCAGCTGAAAACTGAGTAAAGCTAAACCCTGATGCCACCATTGAATAAGTGTGAGTATGACTCCCAAATTCATCCCCCTGCAAACTACCTACGCTATCGCCTGTATTACCACCGGTATTACTAGCTGTACGAGAGCCGGCATCTGGATCGTTACCCGCACCTGAGTCTACACCACGAACGAATCTACCACGTAGATCTGGTAAATTAAAACTAGTCGAGCCATCACCCTGGCCATAACTAGTTCCAATCACGCTAAATAGAGTAGAATAAGTAGCTCTAGAAACTGCAGATCCATCACAGATCAGCCAGCCAGTAGGAGCTGAAGTCCCTCCATAACTAATAATCGAACCGCTAGGCATGACTAAACCGCCACCCCCACCAGAGACTTTGTACCTGACGCAAGGTAGTAGATTCACATTCTTGG
>CAZVWQ010000021.1:0-28895 GCA_964631275.1 uncultured Candidatus Saccharibacteria bacterium
TAAAGTATGAAGTTATTTATTTTATTGCAAGTAGGTTGAGGTTTGGGTATAGGTATAGTGCTGTCTGCGGAAGCTTTGCCAAGCTTATCTTTAGATGAATTTCAGAAAACTTTTAATAACTAAATAAAATTAACCAAAAAGACGTAATCTGAATCAACACAGCAATATAAAATAGAATATAACTTGTTGATAACTTGTTTATATTTATACTTAACAATACACATTCTTTTGTTAGCTTGCATAAATTTTTAGATAAATAGCTTCTAAATCTCAACAATCATATCTACAAAACCTATTCTCAAGTTATTAATATCTATTTCATAAGATTAAAGTTTTGTATACTCATTTCATAACCAAATTTAACACCAAAGCTAAGCTTAATTTGATTTTAAAGGTACTTTATGACTTTTTAAATTAAAAATGTAAATTTTGAAACTGAATTGAATAATAATGATGAGTATAAATCTGAGTTATGGAACAAGCTATTTTTGAAAGGTTTTTGGATATTTTTGGATAAAACTATTTAGCTATTTTATTGTTAATTTCTTCTACACTTAAAGCATTATTATACCTTCTGCCATTGAAGATTATAGTTGGGATTTTAATAGTTCTAACTTCTTCTTCAACAATTCTTTTTTGCTCAGCAAGCCTAGATTCTACTTCATTTGAATTAGCTTTTTGGCTAATTTGCTCAACTTGCTCGTCTGAATAACCAATTTCCCGTAATAAATTCTGCAACTCAACCTCTGCTTCTTCAGAGTTTAGACGCAAATTTAATTTGTTCTGTAAATTATCACTATCACCAGGGTTTTCCCAAATTCTAGAGAGTAATTGCCAGTCAGCAGGAATTTGTTCAGGGTTGTTTTCTAAATCAAAGTCTTTAGTTGCTTCAACATATTTTGAGATCAAAGTAGAATTAAAAAACTTGGTGCCATTTGGCTCGTTCTCATCTGGAATTGGATATAGTAGATAAGTTAAGTTTTGTTTTTCTTTGAATTCCGTTTGCTTTAAGTTATTAAATAGTTGTGCACAAAATACACACCCAGGGTCAACAATTTCGATAGCAACTGGATTTCCTTGATTAAACTGATAGTAACTTGGATTCTCTGCTAGGTAGTTATTAGCGTCCCAGTTGCGAAATCTATCTGGAAGTAAGTTAACGGTCTCAAAAAAATCAGTGAAAGGAGATGTTAGGTATTCATCTAATTTTCTTTGTTCTAGAGCTTCTCCTAAGCTTAGCCTTCCCTGGTCAACGCCACAGCTCTCACCGCCGAGGGCACAAGATTCTACATCTTGAGGGTTGCAAGTGTCATAAACTAACAGGTTAACACCAGCAACTATCATGTAGACCAGACTCCAAACACTAAGAATTACAAATAAAAAGGCAAAAATATCAAAAGCTTTGTCTAAAAAACTAGCTAATTTTGGCCTAGTAAAAATAATCTTAGCCAGAAGTTTCCCTTTAATTTCTTCGCCTAGATTAACATCGCAAGGTTTAAAAGTTATACGATTAAACATACACTCCCAGGATTTACGAAAGAGAATCCTATAATCTTTAGAAAAAATTCCTAGAATTGGGTATAAAATTAAAAAAATTATAAAGGCGGCAATACAAAGCATAAAAAATAAACAGATAAGAGTGATTTTAATAAATATTTTAAGTTTGGCTTAGATTTTTATTTATAAATTGATTGAAGCAAATTTGTTAATCAGTCTAGTGTTTAAAATAATATTTGATTAAGATTTTTCGAATTTTAAGATTTGCTTTTGGTCTTGATTACGTTTAACTAAGGCCAGAAAAAATTTAGATTTAAAGAACTGGGGCTTGTTTTATGTTGAGTGTAAGTTTTTCGTTGAAATTCTTTTATACTTTTATTTGTATGTAAAGTGTGGAAAAATTTTGACCATTTAGTATGATTTAATATTTATAGGTTTGAGTTTGACGGATTTTAATAATTTACACAAATTTTTAATAATTAGCAAGCTTCTATTTTTACATGCCTCTCGGAAAAAGCCTAAACACAATTTTAGATGATTATTTTGGTGAAGACCAAGTGCAAACAACTATAGATATAGGTTCTAGTACTAAAGTTAGTGAAATTTTAGTTAATCAGATAACTATAAGCCAGTACCAAACTAGAACTAAATTTGACTCGGAAAAAATAGAAAAATTAGCTCAAAATATAAAAACTCAAGGTTTGATTCAGCCAATTGTAGTTCTTCGCAAAAAAATTACTAGTTCGCCAATTCCAGAGTATATTTTACTCGCTGGTGAAAGAAGGTTAAGAGCTGTTAAAAGCTTAGGTCAAAATACAATTTTAGCAGTAGTTAGAGATGAAGAAAGTCTTTCCGAACAAGACCAAGCTATGATTAGTGCTATGGAGAACTTACAACGTGAAGATTTATCTCCAATTGAAATGGCACAGACATTTAAGATGCTGATGCTTACTCAACATTTGTCTGAGGCTGAATTAGCTGAAATGCTAGGTCATTCAGAGCAGTACGTAAAAAATTACTTACGTTTAATGAATCTAACAAAAATTGTTCAAAAAGCTCTCTTAGAAAGAAAAATCGGTGAGGGTCAAGCTAGGTACTTGGTTAACCTAGTTGAACAAGACCAGGAAAAAATTTTAAATAAAATTATTAGAGAAAATCTAACAGTTAAAGAGGTAGAAAAACTTGTAAAGTCACTAAATAATAAGGTTCAAGAAACTAAGCCAAAAGCAAAATTAAAAGTCTTTACTCACTCTCAAGCTACGGAGATTCTACCCAAGTTAGAAAAGCTCACTCAAATGTTTCCGGGGGCTAAGATGCAATGTGTCGGAGATGATAGGCAAGGCAAGATTGTGATTAGTTGGAAAGAAGCTTAAATTAAACTTGTCCCAAAATAAATTCAAAATAACTATTTTCTACCTTAAAATAGACAAAAACTCATTATTTTAATTAAATTGGTAGTTTTTGCTATATTATATAATGAAGGGTAAATTGACTGTTTCCTCTAATTATGGGACAAGATTTATTCTTTAAACTAAAGCTATAACATGTAAAAAAACAGCACTATACTCAAATGCTAACTAAATCATGATTTAACTGAAGGTTTTGGTTTGATTAAATAAAGAAAGGCCACGCTTAGAAAAACTCACTGAGTAATTAACAGTTTGGTATAGATATTAAGTTTGTTTTAAAGTAAGTTTAGGTTACCCAAAATGTCTAACTGGTATACGGGCTAACTATAATTCAAATCAAAACATAAAATCTAAAATTATTTTTAGTTTGAGACGGGTTTATTTTTTTAATTTGGTTGCTACCCATTGAGTATTAACTCGATCAATTAAAGAAGTGTAAGTAGGGTAGCTTCTGATAATTTTGGCTAACTGAGCCACTCTGGCTTGGGACTGAACTAAGTGCTGAAACTCTGGAAGCATTTCTCCAGCTCTATCGGCTAAGATATGTACCCCAACAATATTCCCAAAAAAACCCTTAGTTATAATTTTAATTTTACCTTTTAGTGACTCTCCTGTAGCTTTAGCTCTATCGTTATTAGCTAGGTCAAAGATATATTTCTGAATTTTTTTGACTCCATATTTATTATTAGCTTGTTCTTCGGTAAAACCAATACTAGCTAGTTCTAAAGAAGTATAAGTTACAGCTGGAACATATTTCGTGTTAATTGAGCTAATTAAAATTGGAAGCTTAGTATATTTTTGTACAGCTAAATTTGTAACTATTTTTTGAGACATGTAGTCAGCAAAGTGGGTAAAGTTTGGAGTCCACTCTACACAGTCTCCAGTGGCAAAGACTTTAGAATTTTTTGTTTGTCCGTAAGCATTTGTTTTAATCCCTTTTTTACTGAATTGTATACCAGCATTTTCTAAGTTTAAATCTAGATTCGCCTGCCTTCCAGTGGCAATTAATAGTTGACTAGATTCGATCAAATCTTTGTTATTGTCAATCTTAAAGTGATTACTCTCATAAACTATTTTACTTACTTGAGCGGTAACAAATTTGATTCCTTTAGCTTCTAACTCTTTTTGCAAAAGATTACTTAATTCTTTGTCACTTCGTGCCAAAATCCCAGGTTTACGACCAATTACTATTACTTGAGATCCAAGATTAGCAAAAGCTTCGGCCATTTCAATGCCAATTGGGCCATTACCTAAGATAGTTATTTTTTGAGGAATAATCCTGAGATTAAAGATAGTTCTATTCGTTAAATAAGGTGTTTCCTTTAGTCCGTCAATCGCTGGTATAAAAGTTCTAGATCCAGTGGCAATAATACATTTTTTAAATTCGATTTTTTTTTCGGCACCATCTTCTTTAATTACTTTAATTTGATTATATTTAATAAATTGAGCTTTGCCATGATAAAAATCTAAACCAAAGTTTTTTAGCCAGTCTGTTGATTCATGTTTTCTAAAATTTTCTACAACATTTCTAGTTTCTTGCATTACTTGCCTGGCTTTTTCACCCAAAAACCTGCCAATCTCTTGAGGTGTCTCAAAGTTGCTAGTGGTTTTACTTAGATATTGTTTTTTAAATTCTGAAAATTTCTGAGCTCTATATAATAAAGCTTTTGAAGGTATGCAGCCAAAATTGGTACAATCTCCTCCAATATATTCTTTTTCGATAATAGCTACTTTAAAGCCAAGTTTACACAAGCCAATAGCCGCTGTAAGACCTCCAGAACCAGCTCCAATAACAACTATTTCGATTTTATGTATTTGATTCATTTTTTATAGATTTAGGTTTGATGAAAAACCTCATAGCAATTGGAACAAAAACTAATAATACTAGGGCTAAAATAAACTGCCAATTAAGTAAGTCTATGGCTGATTCAACTTGCCCAAGTTGAGTTCCAAAATAAACATACAAAAAAGTCCCAGGTAAAGTCCCGATTAGGGTTGTCCAAAAGAATGTCCAAGTAGAAACCTTAGTTAAACCACTTAAAAGATTAATTAGAAAAAAAGGAAAAATTGGAATAAGCCTCAAAGTTAAGAGATAATTAGATCCATAAGTTTGAATTTCTTGATTAAACTTATTTAATTTGTTTTCAAATTTAGTTTGAACCCAGTGGCCAATCAAATATCTAGATAATCCAAAAGCCAAAGTTGCTCCCAAAGTTGCTGAAATATTAACATATAAAACCCCCCACAAGCCAAATAAGAATCCAGCTAAAATAGTCATAACTCCAGCTGCAGGTAAACTAAAAATTACAAAAATAAAATATAAAAGCATAAAAATAACTACACTTAGAATATAATTTTGGTTAACGAAACTCAAAATATTCTCTTTTTGAGACATTACCTGATAATTAAAATCTCTAGTTTGGATAACTAAAATAAAAAAAATCGTAACAAAAATTACGAAAGTGATTATCTTAACCCAGCTATTTTTGCTTAATTTAGGCATGGTTTTGTAATACGAAATAAAAATCTTTAATAAATGGTTATGTAAAAAAACAGCCCTATTTACAAAAAATCATAAAAATTTAAGACGATGAATAAACTTTTTTAAAATAAACTCATTCTCATATGTACTCAAGTAATAATCCTAAAATTAGTCAACACACTCGCACTCAAATTTGGCTTTAGTATTCTTTTTCAGCAATATTAAGTGATAATGGGAAAAAGTTTAAAGGAAGTTCAAAAACTAGTTAAAGATACAGGTAAAAGTAAAGTTTGAAAACAGGCTCCACCGTGAAGCTGAATTGTGATTGTGGAAATATTTTACAACCGCCAAAGAACCCCATCAAGGAATCAAAAACCAAACCCCACATCAAAAATTCAACAATCTTTTTCCTCTTAAATTTATGTAAAAAATGTAAACAGTTATGGAGAGTTTAATAAGACTTAAAAACAGCACTATTGACTAAAACCAAAAACCATGCTTGATTAAATTTTGACATATGAATCAAAGCCAGCACCCTAGTAAAAGTTTTAGCTTACCAGGCACTAATCCTATTAATCCAAATGCACCTCACAGACTTGAATCTCAAGAATTTAATCAGGGCATTATAGCTAATAGTTGGTTTAATAATTACCCACCCAAATCAAAACCCAGTAGCCAAAATCAAAATAATCAGAAAGCTTTAGCTAATAATCAAGGCCTTCAGAATCTTAATAACCAACTTAAAGCCAACTATCTTGAAATTGAAAATTATGAAGCTAAGCTACAGAGTTTAAAAAAAGGTAGGAGTAGGGAATTAGCTAGTCTCTACAGCCAAGAGAACGATCTTTTAGCTCAATACGAAAGAGAAAAAGAATCTGAAAATTATTACTCTTCTGTCCTAATAATTAGTTTTTTTGGAATTTTATTATATTATATCGGATCTTGTTTGTTGATATTTTTTAGAAATATAGATGGGGTGCCAGTAGTTACACTAAACACCTACTCTATTAGCTGGCAATTATTTTTTGAAAACTTGCCTTTGTTTATTAGTAATTTTTTAAATAATGTGTTCGGTTATTTTATAGAGTATGGTAGGCTTTTTGGGTTTTTTGAAGCCAAGGGAGAGCTTAATATAGAAGCTGTGCCTAGGTATTTGTTTCCAGTAGACTTGTTTATTAAAGCTTTCACAATTATTTATTTTCATTTTTTTTGGATGAGATCTGATAGTCTTTGGTCTTTTGAGCAAGGTTTAGTTAATAACCACTACCCACGTTACCAAAAATCTAAAGAAGAAATAAAACTAGAAGAAAAAGAGTTGCAGGTAGATGAAATACTAACTCCAACTTCGGCTAATTTTTCTTTAACTACAGAGCTTTCTAAAGAATATTCTAATATTCAAACAGTCGCAAGTCTAAGTCAAGCAATAGGTGGCGAGGAAGACAGTGATAACGACGGTGAAGAGGAGGTAAGTATAATACCATTTGCTGGTGTGCTTAAGCCTTTAGAAGAGTTTTATCGTGACAATGAGGAAACTATATACAGAATTATAAGGCATCGAATTTTACCTAGCTCAAATCTGATTTTAGCTTTTTATTTTTCTACTCGAAGTGTTTTGAGTTTTAACAACCCGTTAGGTATTTTACTCTATATTTTTGGAATCATGTCTATGTTTTGGTGCATGCAAAATTTTTTGGTTGTTTTAGATCATAACCAATACCCTCCAGAAGAAGAATAGTCTTGTCCCGTAACTCAAATTTACAAAACTTTGATCCCATAAAATAGATATTAATCAACAGTAAAAATAAGTTTTGAGACGTGATTAATAATTCTATACAAAACTAATCTTCTAATCTAGATTTTGTAAGAATTAAGTAAATAAATACTCCAAAGCAAATTTTTTCTGTACATTTTGAGTATTTAATTTTTTAGCCTGTAAAACTTTTTGTAAAGTTTGAGCTACTGAGATTTCTGGTTTTTCTTTGTAGATTTCAATTAGACAGCTTTCTATTTGCCATAGCCAAAATTGAATTTCTTTTCTTTCTAGCTTAGTATAATTAACCTCTAGGCTAACCTTTTGTGTTAGTAATTTTTTACTAAAATCCCCAGCTTTAGGAAATTTTTTCTGTACATTTTCTGATAAATTATTATCTAGATTAGTATGAATAATTTTTTTATTTAAGATTACAAAACGACTTCTAGAAGTTATTGTCTCTAGTAACTGGCTATGATCTTTAGCTAAAAGAATAATAAAAAGATTCTTAGGAGGTTCTTCTAACAGTTTCAACATCCCTTCTTGCATTAGTTCGGAATGCTCAGACAAATCTCCTAAAAATAAAATGGTAGGCTTAGTGTATTGCTGATAGTAATCAAGCACCTCACTACTAAAGTCTTTTTTTTTATTGAAGTCTGTTTTGATTATTTGACCAGATGAAAGATATCGATTAAAATTCAAGTCTAAGGTATTATTATCTATTTTGTCTTTTAAATTCCTAGGTAAGCTAAGATTATACTTGTCAAAAAAACAATAGCTTAAATACTTATCCAAAAAATTAGAATCTACAAAACTCTGAGTAAAAACTATATAAGTTTGCTGCATATTAAAATTATTTTTTATGTTCAGTTTAGTTTTAATTTAGATTTTTTTATATACCTAAGAACCTTGAAAAAGGCTTAGACAAAGTTAGTATGCTTCAAGACTTTTAAAATATAGAACTTCCGTAGTTTTTAAAAAAATAATAAATATAGTAAATTTGATAATAAAATATCTACATTTAACAGTAAAATTAATTTTTACGGAAACCTTAAAGGCTGTACCCGTTTCATAGTCAATCGGACAGTAACTAAGTTTAGTTAAACTTTGAGATTATTTTGTGAGTAAGTCTCCTGCGATAAAACAAACTTTTCTTGAAAAAGAAACTAAAAATCAGCAAAAAATAAAATTTAGTCAAAATCCTTAGTTTAAAATAATTTAATTAGACAAGCTAATTTTTAATGCAAGAGGTTTAGTAAAATAGGTTTTGGAAATGATTAATAATAACAAACAATGGCTATAAAGAGGTGTATAACCCATCAGTTACTTTATATTTTATTTATACAAGACTTCCCGCAAGAATTGAATTTTACTACTAAATGTAACTTTAGTTAAGTATTTAAATACAAAATATAGTGGTGTCTGCGGAAGCTTTGTATATAATAAGAGACTGCTGGTATACTAAAGTAAAAAAAACAGGTTGTTTTTGAACAATAAGACAAAGTCGACAATTAAACCAAATCTAACTCTTCTACAAATAGTGCATTTTCTTCAATAAACCTTTTTCTTGGTTCAACATTTGGTCCCATCAACTCTTCAAAAACTTTATCAGCTAAAGCCGCTTCGCCAATTGTTACTTGCCCTAAAAACCTAGTCGCTGGATCCATAGTTGTACTCCACAGCTGCTCTGGATTCATCTCACCTAAACCTTTATACCTCTGGACATCTATTTTTGCTTCTTGATTTTTTTCTAAGATTTGTTTAATTATTACTTCTTTTTCAGTTTCAGAATAAACATATTCAGTAATTTTAGGCTTACTAGAGTGTATTTTGTACAAAGGTGGTTTAGCCATATAAATATATCCTTCTTCAATTAGAGGCTTGGTGTATCTATACAAAAAAGTTAATAATAAAGTTGTAATATGGGCTCCATCAACATCAGCATCAGACATTAGAATTATTTTATGATATCTAAGTTTTTCAACATCAAACTGGTCTCCAATACCAGTACCAAAAGCTATAATCATATTTTTTACAGCTTCGTAGTTTACAATTTTATCTAAAGTCGCTTTTTCTGTATTCAAAACTTTACCTCTAAGTGGTAAAATAGCTTGGGTGTTTCTATCTCTAGCTTGTTTAGCACTTCCACCTGCAGAATCCCCCTCGACTATAAACAATTCAGATTCTTCAGGAATCTTACTACTACAGTCAGCTAGCTTACCTGGCAAAGCAAGGCTATCTAAAACTCCTTTTCTCATGACACTTTCTCTAGCAGCTCTAGCAGCCATTCTAGCTTTCATGGCTAATAAAGCTTTGGTAATAATAGACTGAGCTTCTTTTGGGTTCTCTTCTAAAAAAGTGCTTAATTTTTCTGTCACATATTTATCTGTTAAGGTTCTAGCAGAAGTCGATCCAAGCTTAACTTTAGATTGTGAAGTAAATTGAGGATCTACCATTTTTATTGACAAAATAGCTCTAAGACCTTCTTTTAAATCGTCGCTAGTTAATTTTTCATCTTTTTTAAAAATTCCTTTTTGGATTCCATAATTATTAATTACCTTAGTTAGAGCTGATCTAAAACCTGTCACATGAGTTCCTCCTTCAGTATTAAGAATTCCGTTAGTAAAAGCTAAGAATTTTTCTTTATAATTATCACTATAAGACAAAGCTAGCTCTAAGTTAAATTTTTCTTCATGGACTTCAAAATGCATGATTGGAGCAATTAATTGTTCGCCTTCAGAAATATTTTCTAAGTAGGTCACGATTCCTTCAGGATACAAAAACTCTTCTTCTTGATTTTCTTTTTCGTTTCGATAAATTACTCTTAAGCCTTTATTTAGATAAGCATTATTTTTTAGATAATCTAAAGTTTCTTTGGTATCAAACTGAGTAGTCTCAAAGATAGACTTATCTGGCTTAAAAGCAACTATCGTGCCTTTGGTTTCCCAACAGGCTTTATCTTTTAACTGAGGGTATTTTTTAAATAGTTCTTCTTCAGTAAATTCTTGTAATTCAGTTATAGTTTTACCTTGCTTAAAACTTTGATGTCTGTATTTCCCATCTCTAAGAACCCAAACCTCTAAGATTTCGGACAAAGCGTTAACTACACTAGCCCCTACTCCGTGCAAACCACCACTAAACTTATAACTGTTTTGATCAAATTTACCTCCGGCATGAAGCACTGTCATAATCGTTTCTAGAGCTGTTTTACCTGTTTTGGGGTGAATGTCAGTAGGAATTCCACGGCCATCATCAGCTACATAGACTATATCTTTTTTAGTAAAAACTACTTTTATTGTAGTCCCATAACCGGCCATAAACTCATCTACAGAATTATCTAAGATTTCTCCAAGGCATCTTTGTAGACCTTCAATTCCAGTGTTTCCAATATACATACCTGGTCTTTTGCGAACTGCCTCTAAGCCTTCTAAGACAGATATATTTTCGGCTTGATAACTACTATTACTCATAAGATATTTTAATTTAAGTTTATTTAAACAATTAAACAAATTTTTTGTAAAAATTCTTTTATTTTAGAAGATAAAGTCCTTAAAAAAACTAATCTTATCTAAATAAACATGAAAATACTAAAATTATTTGCTAACCTAAAAACACTACTTAAAAAAAAAATATAAGGCAAGTATAAAAAATTTTAATGATTTTTAATTTATACTCAAATCAGAGCTTTTTGAATTTTCAAATACCCTTATATTAATGACGTCTTAAAACTTATCTATTACTACTGATAATACTTATTTTATGAGATTAAAGTTTTGTAAATCTGGGTTATGAGACAAGGTTATTGACAAGCTTCACATTCTGGGTCTGTCATATCACAGACTTGCCCGGCCTTAACTTCAACTACTGATTGAATATTTTCAAAGTTAGAATTAGCACTGAAGCTATCAACTGAGGAAGAAGTCATCATACTAGAGGCTCCAAGGTTGTTTAAGTTAGTATTAGAAGCCTGAGAAAGACCAATCTTTTCTCCTTGAGATTTAGATTTAGAGTGTAGGTAATAAGTAGTTTTAAGACCTGCTTTCCAAGCTTCTTTATACAACCTTTCAGCGTCTTTACCGTTGTTATTTGGCAGCCACATATTAAAGCTAATCCCCATATCTACCCATTTTTGTCTCCGAGCATTTTGACTAATTATAGCTCTAGGGTGGACTTCCCAAGCTGTTTTGTACCGAACCCTGATATATTCTGGAATTTCTGTAATAGTTTGAACAGAACCTTCGTTAAGCTTGATTTGTTCAATTATTTCTGGAGTCCAAAGGTTTAAATTTTCTAGTTCGTCTACTAGCCTACTATTAATCATTTGATATTTACCAGTCATACCTACTTCGGTAAATAAATTACTATCCCAAGGTTCAATACTAGGAGAAGTTCCAGCTACATAACTAATTGACCTAGTAGGGGCAATAGCCATTACTTGAGAGTTTCTAAGGCCGGTTTGTTTTATTTTTTGTTTCAAAAAACTCCAATCAAGAGTAAAAGTAAAATCATTATTCATAACAACTCCACGGTCGTCAGCATGCTTTTGAATATTATCAAGAGGGAAGAGGCCTCGATCCCATTTTGACCCTTCAAAAACCTTATAAGGATGTTTAATTATAGCTAAATTAGATGATTCGTCCAAAGCAATATAACTAATAAATTCAAATAATTTATCTGAGAGGTCAACAGCTTCTTCGGACTCCATATCTACACCTAGTTGGTGAAGCATGTCTTGCCATCCCATAACCCCCATACCTACGGGCCGATGTTTTTGGTTAGATTTTCTAGATTCTTCAGTAGTATAAAAATTTACATCAATAACGTTATCTAAATTACGAATAGTTACTCTAATAGCTTTTTCTAATTCTATCCAATCGATTCTAGGATACATGTTGTCCATAACTTGTAAAGCTTTTTCAATATGCTCTCGCTCTCTAGTTAATTCTTGAGTTTTAGTTGTAGTTGTGTATTGTAGCTTAGTTTTGGTTATCATAATTATTGATATTAATTGATTTAGAAAAAAATATAAAATATATTAACTTAGGGCAAGTACTATATTTGACTAAAATACTTAGATTTTTTGACTTTCTTAAACTATCGTTTTTTCTTTTTTATAAAGCATTTTTAATTAATTTAATGTATAATTATTATTTTTTCTATCTCTTTTTTTAATTTTAATTTTAACTGTTTTAAACAAAATATATACTACATCTAGTAATTAAAGTAACAAAAAAATACTATATTTAGTAATAACCTAGTTTTATATTCAGTTTCTCACTAATTATACTTAATCCACCTTCAAAATTTACATTTTAATCACAAAAAACCTCCAAAAACTTGATTATTTAAAGGTTTTAGTAAATTTCTAGTTATTTCAAATTAAAATCTAATCTTGTTATACTTTAGAACAAAAATATTAATAAAAACTTTATATTTGAAAGTGTTCTGTTTTAAGAGCAAAACTATGCTATCGAAATGTAAACAACGCGCGGGATATTACATTTTAGGTCTTAAACTTTTACATCATCTTAGCAAGTTAAAATATCCTTTTTTGGTTTGGGGTGAGTATAAACCAAAAAGTAAATTTGCAGAAGCTTACAACTTGTTTATGTAATCAAAAAAATAAAGATTTTTTAAAGGTTTTGAGATAAGATTATTAAAAAACAGCTTCACACACGCAATCCGCTTGTTATGCTTATCCTAAATTTAGCTCTTTATAAGGAAATAAATCGCTTATTTAAGATAAATTTTTAACAGGTGATTACTGTAACGATTAACCTAAAGGGTATATGATTTAATTTTATTTTTGACATTCTTTTACTTTACAACAAATACTATTAATTAAATGCAGTCATCATTTTTATTAGTTTTAGGAACTTTAGTTTTAATCCTGCTTATAATTATTTTTATTAACTATAGGAGGGTTAATTACAATTGGCTAAGTACGACCACTAGGTTATTAATACTTAGCTATCCTTTTGAGAGGATACCAAGCTTAGATACAGCCTTAGGAACTTTACGAATTAGCCAAATTTTAGTTGCTTTAGGGTTTCTTTTTTTCTTAATTTTAGTTATCAAAAAAGATCCTAAGGTTATGAATCTAAAGATTCGCCTACCAGTTGCAATTTTATTTTTATTTATTCTTTTTTCCTTACCATCTTGGTATTTTACAATTAGCTTAACAAAATTTTTATCAAGTTTTATTGCCACTTTATTGGTTTTTGGAGCCTTCTTTTTGATTAGTAATTTTGCAACGGATATCAAAAATAGACTCCGAGAGTTAATGATCTTGATGTTTTGGCTGACAATTTTTAGTTTTTATCAATTTTTTGGAGATTTAGCAGGTTTACCGATTACTTTAACCGGACTGCGAGACGAATATACTAAGCGAGTATTTGGTATTCCAAGGGTGCATGCCACCTCTTTAGAGCCATTGTATTTTGCTGGGATGCAGTTTATTTCGTTTTTTACAACTTTAATTTTTACTTTAGAAAAACAAAAAATCTTCCTTAAAAGAGGGTTATACTGGAATATTATTTTATTTTTATTTTTTTTGACCAGCTTCTTTTTAACTTTATCCAAAGGAGCTTGGTTATCGATCTCGATAATTTTACTTCCGTTTACTGTACTTGTTATAAGTAAATACAGACAAACTTTTCAAGATTTTTTTAAAGTTTCTATGCCAATATTTTATACTTATTTAAGCTTTGTAGGTTTTGGGTTGTTCGTTTTCTTAGACAGAAGTATAGTGATCTTTAACACTCTGTTTAGGCACCTTGTGGGTACTTTTAATCTTAGAACTTTCACTGCAATAGAAAGGTTGCAGTTGATAGACAATGCTCTTAGATTACTTTATGAAAACATATTTTTTGGAATAGGAAGCGGTCAGTTTGGCCCTTATATTGGATACTCCGACTTGATAGTAAATAATGTATATATAGAAATTTGGCTAGAATTTGGGTTTATATCTTTTGTTTTATTTTTAGTTTTCTTATTTATAGTAATTTTTAAAAACCTATTTAAGTTTAATAGCCATAAAGAAGGCTATCTTTCTTGGATTTTATTTTTTAGCTTGACATCTTACTTAGTGCAATGGAACTTTTTCTCTCCTATCTTTATTATGCCAATATTTATATTATTGGGTGTTATGGAATTATTAAACAAAAATTACGAATCTAAAGAATAAATCTAAAGAATAATATTGTCTCACAATGAAGTATAAAATAATTGATTTTCTTTAATTAGTGAGCAATCACAATAATACTCTATTTTTAAATAAATTGGCTAATATAGTTATCCACTACTCAAACTAGATAGTCTGTCACCCTGAACTTATTTTAGAATCCTTATAAATAAAACAAGAATACAAATTGTAAATGCCTAGTTGGTCTATGGAATTGCTATAAAACCTATTTTTATACTCAATTCAGTTTCAAAATTTACATTTTTTAATTTAAAAAGTCATAAAATACCTTTAAAATCAAATTAAGCTTAACTTTAGTGTTAAATTTGGTTATGAAATGAGTATACTTTTGCATTAATACCTATTTTATGGGGTCAAAGTTTTGTAAATTTGGATTATGGAGCAAGGCTAATTTCAAATGAGTTCTATAGACTACCAGAAGATTTGAATAGATTCTAGATTGTAACTACTGTTTCAATACCTGAAAACTCTTGTAGTTCCATTTTTTCTTTTAATTCAACCTCATTATTAGTGTTTTGTGTGGCTGTGGCTACTGAAGAAGAGTACATTGTATTAGCCAAAATACCAAGGTTAGAAGTGCCGAAGTCTTGGTTGAGCAGAACTATATTTTCAATTCCAAGCCTTCCTGTTTGGTTTAGATTTTTATAGAAATTTTTAACTAGATTTTCGAGGTGAGCTTGTGAACCAAGGTTTAGTAAAATGAAATTATCTAGTTGTTTGTACTGAAAATATTCCAAAAAATTATGTTTAAAAGTTGCAGCAATCTTTTCTTTGGCGCCTAAGACCAGGGTTAAAGCTTCTCCAGCAAAATCATCGAAATTATTACTTAGTTTAATTTGCTTCTTTCGATTTGTAAATCCAAGTGTTTGTTTTTGATACTTTGCACTTAGACTGATTGACTTTGGTAACAACTTACGAATTTCTTTAACCCTTAAAATACCTGGGTTAATCACAGACACATATTGGTAGACAGTCATGTCTAATACTATAGGTAAGATCTTAGAAGTTTTTTGTTTGGTTTCTAGAATGTTTAATTTTTGTAAGTATCTATCTTGACTAACAGCTTCTATATTGATAGCTGGAATGTTGTTTTCTAGATACGGTATAAGAGCAACTAACGGCTCATTAAAACCTTCTAGCAGCGACTGGGTGTCTAAATTTTGTGGGATATAAGCTAAAAAATCTTGGTTGTTTAGTTTTTTATTTCCTTTTAGCCTAAAAACTGAAGGACCTGGTGTTAATATTTTGATTAAAAATTGAACATAGCTTTGTAGATCTTGTGTATAAGCTTTGATCTGATCTAGGTTTTTAAAAATAAAAATAAATTCGCTTTGGGTTTTTATTTCTTTGGCGTAACGAGCTAAGTTTTCTTTGTTTTCGTATTTTGTGGCAATTAGGTAAGTACTTTCAGTAGGGATAACAACAATTTCTTTATTAAAATTTAAAACCTCTTGAATCTTACTTATAGATTGTTGGTTTTTGGTCATTTTTTATAAAATTTTTAGCTAAAAAAGTTAGATTAACGTTTAAACTTAGCAAACAAATAAGGTTTTGGCAAGTTTTTGTTATCGTCCATTACATTTTGGAAATTAATATGTCTCAAAACCTATTTTTAATGTTAATTAATACTTATTTATGGGATCAAAATTTTGTAAATCTGGGTTATGGAACAAAGCTATTGATTGTTAATCAAAATAAAACTCTATTAGGAATTTATACTCAGACCAAAGCAAAAAACTGCCAATTTAGCTAAAATATAAAATTTTATCTATTCCAAAGGAGAAACTAGTTATTTTAAAGTTATTTTGAGGCAGGACTATTAAGGTTTAAAACAAACTTAATATCTAATACCGTTTCGTCATAAATCATTTACTATGATGTGAGACGGTTTTACCTTAAAAAGCTAAATTTTTCTTTGAATTTTTTGGAATATTTTTATAGCAAATTAGTATACAAAGCTTCCGCAGACACCACTATATTTTATATTTAAATACTTAACTAAAGCTACATATTAGTAGTAAAATCAATTCTTACGGAAGTCTTGCTAAATTGGATGTGGAGCTACTATAATTAAACAAAATCAATTTTTAATTCAGAAGATCTAATTAAGTTTAGCTATCCCGCTAAATTTGATTATAGAATAGCTATAAAAAAGGTTTTAGGCCAAGGCCATGTGAGTTTTTAGAATCCAAAATCTATGTTTTGATAAACGTGGCAATTATAACCACCTGGGTTTTTGTCTAAGTAATCTTGATGGTAGTCTTCAGCAGTATAGAATTTGTCTAAGACTTTTACTTCAGTTAGGATCTGATTATCAAATATATTAGCTTGATTAATTTGGTTAATAATTTTCATAGCTTTTTGTTTTTCTACCTCTGAATAAACAAAAATTGCTGAGCGATATTGTGGGCCAATATCATTTTTTTGTCTGTTAAGAATAGTTGGATCATGAATTCGAAAAAAAAATTTAAGCACCCCCTCAAATTTTATTAAGTTAATATCATAGGTAATTTCTACTGCTTCGGCATGGCCTGTAGTTCCTTTACATATTTGAGAATAGGTCGGATTGATAATATCACCTCCAGTATAGCCAACTTCAGTATTAACTACACCTTTGAGTTTTTTAAATAGTTTTTCGACACCCCAAAAGCAACCACCAGCTAAAACCACTTTTTTATAATTGTATAACATGATTAAAAATCATTAGAATCAAAAAATCTTTTGTAAAGGGCCTCGTATCATTTAAATTTATGCTTATAACTAACCCCTAAATAAATTAGAAGCTTTAACCTAACAAAATGGTTTTACTAGGTTAAAAGGTCTAATCTGCTTAAGGATTAGCTATATTTAAGAAAATATATAAAAAATAATAATGTAAGCGAAAATTTACAACCTACCCTTACCATACAGGAGTAATATCAATAATTTGACCAGCAGAAATTAAAGCTAGTTGCTCACCAGAAGTATTTAAATCAATCTCAGAAATAATGCAATCAGGTGTTCTATTTAGTAAAGATTGGCTATCAGTTGAGCTTTTTTTGGCTATTAAATAATAAGGTTGAGAATTTAAGTTACTACAACTATCACCCAAAAATACAGCAGAGCCGTTAACAGGCCCTAGCCCAGCTACGATTAAATATTCTAAGCTTTGGCTAGATGAGCTAGTATCAATTAATTCTATCCATTGATCTTGACTGGATACTGACGAACCTGCCCAGTTAATTTCGTTAATAAAAATATTATTCAGAGGGCTGTCAGCAGTAGTTATTTGATAATTATAACTAAATCCAGAAGTTGATCCAGTAGAGTTAGTAGCCGTCATAGTTAACCTGTAATCAGTTAGTAAAAAACCATCAAGATCTTCTATATTGCCCAAAGTATAAAGATCAGGCATGGCTATAGTAAAGCTAAACTTTTCAGAAGTAACATCTAAACCTCCAGTAACATTAGCATCATTATAAGTTCCAGAAGTGGTATCTGTATCTTCACTAGACCCTTCAACTAGGGTCGCTAGATAAATAGCTCCTTGCCCCCAGTTGTCAGTTTCTGCTTGGTCATAAAAAAGTTCTAAGGTATCTCCAGCCTGAGCAAAGCCACTAATAATTAAATCAGTTCCAGAAATTTCAACTTGGGTAAGATATGGAGCATTATAAAGATTATTACCTCCAAGGTCAAGATCACCGTTGTCATTAATCGTATTAAAATTGCTATTTCCTAAAGATATTCCAGAATACGCATTGGCATAAATTTTGTTTTTAGAAATTGTATTATTAATATTATTTGAGTTTGCAACAGAATCTTCTCCCTCAATCAAAACTCCAACCTGGTTGTTAGTTAAGGTGTTTTCCTTAATTAAAGCTCCAGTCGAATTATCTAGTCTTATTCCATGATAATAATTAGTAACAAAGTTATTTTGGACTAAGTTGTTGTTAATTACAGAATTGTCATTGAATAATAATACACCTATACTATTTGGATTTGATATAGCATCGCCATGTATTATGTTTTCTTGATCAGGTTTACCAATAACATTACCTCCACTAGAAATATAAATACCATAAACTGAGTTTCCAGTAGAGTCTGGAGAACCATCCACCGTTGTACCAATTAAACAATCATAAATTTCATTAGCTCCATCTGATATCCAGACACCTGTGTCCACTAATTCATTAATAACTAGACCGCTAATACTAGTCTTAAAATTAGGATTATTAGGCTCAAGAGGCTTAGTATTAATAATAAAACCATCTATATTAATAGAATTATTAAGAGAAATTTCTATCGTGTGGAGATTGCTAGTTAAATTTCTGGCAGTATTCTGACTTTTACCGTCTATAATTACAGCATCAAGAATTGTGTAAGCAAAATTAGGTTTAATTGTCCAATGATCATGAGGAGTAGAGCTAGTTTTGAGATTATCTGCTATGTCAAATTTGATTGTATCTGGAATTACGTCATTAGGCCAAAAGTTTGATTCTTCGATAGCAGCTCTTAGAGTACACTCGCCAGCAGTAGAAGTTTGGCAAATTCCATCGCCTAAATTACTATCGCTATCATCACCTACACTGTTAACTACAAACTCTCCTGGGTTACTAGAAGCTGTTGAGTTTAAAGCATTGCCTAAGTCTAACCTAGGCAGGTTTGTTTCTACTCCATTAGACCTAGTATCGTTAATAAGCGTAGCTCCGTCTTGGAGTTTAGCTAAAATATCCAAAATTGAATTATTTGGAAATTTTTCTTTCATTACAGCAAAAGCTCCAGCTATCTGAGGAGCAGCCATAGAAGTTCCGCTCCTACTAGCAAAGCCACCACCAGGAACCGCTGAAACAACATTTTGCCCAATAGCCATCATATCAATTACTGGCGAAACATTAGATCCAAAGTAAACTAAGTTTTGATTAGGACTATTACCCACCGCTCCAACAGTAATAGCACTAGCTACACAGCTAGGACTATTAACCTGGGTTCTAGAAGAATTATTACCTGAGGCTACAGTAATAGCTACACCTGCTTCCAAAAAAGCTTTAAAAAAAGGCTCAAATAGAGCGTTTGTACAATAACTACTAAATAGATTTGCTCCCAGGCTAAGATTAACTGCAGTTAAATTTACTCCAGGTTGAAATCTAGAATAATTATAAATTCTATCTAAAGAAGAAATAATATCAGTAGTAAAAAAAAGTGCACAAGGAGAAATAAAACTTGAATTACACGGGGGAGAAGCTGTAAATTTTGTTACAGCAGAGGCAATTATAAGATTCGCTCCTTTAGCTACCCCATCATTATCTATAAAGTCATTACTAAAGCCAGCTGCAATTCCTGATACGTGCGTTCCATGTCCACAACCGAAAAGATTAGCATTACTATATGTACTCGTACCATCATAAGGACAGTCTTCACCAGACCCTAGTCCAAATTGACTAGCTTGACTGTTAGGACAAAGACTTTGGCCAGTTGTAGAAGCTCCTCCACCCAAACTAAAACACATTTCATCAACTATTTTACCACTAAAAAAGGGATGATCAGTGTCAATTCCAGTATCAATTATAGCTATAGTTTGACCACTACCATCATATCCTTGAGCCCAAGCTCCAGTATTTGGACTAGAGACATTCATAGCTTGGTTACTACTTTGTAGGGTAGGAAAGTAAATTTCATTTTCAAAAATCCCTTCAACTGACTCATCTTGACTTATTTTTTTTAAATCTTCTTTGGTTACTTCAAGAAAAACAAATGATGAGAACTCCGTCTCTCCAAAAGCTTTGTTTTTTAAATTTAATTTTTCTAAAAACTCATTTTTTTGACGACTATTCTTTTCTTTTTTTTCTAGAGATTTTGATATCGAATCTATATTTTCACCTGACTCTTTGAGTTTAACTACTACTTGAACATTTGCATTTGTATCTAAAAGGTTATTATCCTCTTGAATTTTTAATACTTGCTCTGCTTTGATTTGACTATTTTTTTCAGCTTCTTCTTTTGCAGGAACTTTTTTAAATATATCTTCTTGAGATTCTTCAAGTCCAATTTGGTCTATCTTTATAGCCTGAAATTCTAAGCTTAATAAATTGGCCGAACTTAAAGAAAAAACTACAGATGCCAAAAAATATATAGCAATTAACCCCTTAAACATAGGCTTAGCATTATTAAACAATATTTAAAAAAAACCAGTCCAAAAAATAAAACACAATTTTTATTATATCATAATTTTTATTTTAGTCAAAAAAACTAGCTTTTTATTTTAAGTTAACAATCTTTAATGATAAGTAAAATTAAGGTAAAATAGTCGATTTTATTCTTTATAACTTTTCCGCTAATCGTTAGGGTAATAGTAAATATATTGGGTTAAGTTTAGCCCTGCTGTCAATTTGACTGCGGTTAGTATTTTTTATTTTAAAATAAACTTAAAATTTGCTATTTTTATAGCAAACTATGGGCATTAGGATAAAATACCTGCAGTTGAATAACTTGCGTAACCTAGTACGGCATAGCTGTATTAACCCTAAAATTATGTCAAGCCTCTTGCCAACTCTAGTCTTGTCTTAAAATAAGCTTTACTAGGGAGTTTATTTTTAAAAAAAGATAAAAAGACTATATAAATTACTTACTAATTAAAGGAAAACTAAATGTTTTATTATTTATTATGGCCAAGATTAATAACCACAAATTCAATGACTTAAATTATTTTATAGATTTGATGTGCTACGTAATTATACACTAATTACTCTAATTTATTTATAGGCATAAGAGATAGTTTTGATTAAAAAAACAAGCAAAACATTATCGTTTTGACAAAATCAAAAAAATACCTAAGAAAGTTAGTATACTTTTTTATTTTTATTAAATATAATACTAAAGATTTATGTTAAAATTTTTTAAAAGCTGGTCTTTTTGGTTAAGTATTTCGCTTATAGCTTTTATGGTCAGCGTAGTTCTATTAGTCTGGCCTAGTTTTGTAGGAGAATTGCCTTACAGACTAAACAAACCTGACGCTAATGCTTATAAATACAAAGTAACTAATCCTAGTCTTTTACAACCAGGATTTAATACTAACGTAGACCTAGCTAATAGCACTGATGCTGCTGCTCAAATTAAAGTTGGTAATACACTTCCAGCTGGTAATAGACTTGTAATCCCTAAGATTGGAGTGGATTCTGCTATCTTAGAAGGTAATGAATTAGAGGTTTTAGATCAATATGAAGGCGTTTGGCGTGAGCCTGGGTCAGGTGATCCTTTGAGCCTTAGCAATATGGTTTTAGCTGGTCACAGATTCCAATATTTACCACCAAATACAGTTACTTTTTACCATTTAGATAAACTAACCGAAGGCGATAAGATTATAGTTTATTGGAAAGAAGATGGTATCATAAAAGATTATATCTACCAAATTAATAGGACTTTAATGGTTAACCCTTCTGACACTTATGTAAGAAATCATAATTCAACCAACGGCAAAGAAATTACCCTTTATACTTGTGGACCAGAAGTTGGAGCCAATAATAAAAGAATTGTAGTTAAAGGTACTTTAATCAGTTAGTTTTTATAGCTAATTGCATACTAGTTAGACATTTTTAGTATCCCTAAAATTACTTTAAAACAAGCTTAATATCTAACAGTCTATCTAAGCTGAATGTGGAATTGCTATAAAACTCCAAAAGTAGAAAAATTGTCTTGTTCTATGCTAATATTGTTAATCATTCAGTGAGGTGGGTTTTCGGTATCACTACACAAAATTGTGTCTGGAGTGTTCAATCTAAGTTAGGTTGAGTACGAGGTTCAGTAAGATTTTAGGAACTCATCTAAAGACAAGCTTGTTAGATTTTATGCAGATTATTTATGCCTGAACTAAGTAGTTTTTCGGCATTTGTTTGCTTTTGAGTAATTCTTAGCTGAGTAACTCTTGTTTTATTTTGAGTAGACATGTATCAGACAATAAATTAAAAATAGTTTTTATGTCAGACACAATTTTTGTAGGGGTCTCGAGTTTTCCTGACTATGTTTTCCTTGTTTAAGCAAACTATACTCATTTCATAACCAAATTTAACACCAAAGCTAAGCTTAATTCGATTTTAAAGGTATTTTGTAGCCTTTTAAGATTTAAAAGTGTAAATTTTGAAATTGAATTGAGTATAAAACCTTCTTCTAAGTCATAATTTATTTAGCATTTGGGTATAAAGCTTTTTTTAGTAATAAGGCAAGTTTAATTAAGTTAAGCCTACTCTACTACTGTCAAGTTTGACTATGCTAAGTCGATAAATTCTCTAAACCTAGGTATCTTTTTAATGTTTCTAATAGATTATTATTTTCTTCAGTTGCTGCTATATTTAGTATATCATTAGCGACTTCTAAGAATACTTTTTGATCATTACTTTCGTTATTTAGATTTAAGATTTTTAATAACCTGCTAGCTAAATCTTTATCTAATATAGCTAACAGACTTCCCTTATTCAACACATCAATATCTAAACTACCTAGTTTTGAATAGAAAGAATTTCTTCTGGTATTACCTTTGTCAGAATTATCCAAAGCTAATAATAAGAAGTAAGTAGCAGAGATTAAAGACAGTGTGGTTATTTCACACTGAAGGCTTTCTTTAAATATTTTTTTTATTTTCAAGATATTTTTAATAATTTTGTTTGGAAAAGCTATACTAAGCTCGTCACTAAAAAAAGCATAACCTATAATTTGACCTATGTAAGGCCTGTCTTCGTTAGATATTTTTTCTCCAGTGAACAGTTCTGTATAATTGATTTGCCTAGCGATAGCTCTGATCTCTTCTAAGGTTCTAGTCTCTGGATCAGTTTGATAATCAGCATAATAATCGGTTTTAGCTGCCAGATCATATCCAGATAGGTAGGTAGCTTCGGCAATATTTTGCAGATCTACATGCAATGACTCATGAAAGATTACACTTGCAAGCCACTTGAGTTCTCTTTTCAATTTTTCAAAAAATATGTAATTTTTATTATCTAGTAGAATTTTATAGTTAACATAAACCTCAGTAAAATGGGTTTGCCATTTAGGGCCGATATAAAAAATTCCGTCTAAGGTGATAATGTAGTCATTTTTTTTTATCTATTTTTGAATTTTCTTGGCTAAAATAAACTCTAGACAAAATTTGGTTAAATAATCTTTTTTTGACTTCATCTAAATTACCAAAAACATCAAAAAACATTTTTTCGAACTTATTCCTAAATTCAAAATTCTGACCGTCTGCTTTGGCTAAACTTTCTAAATAACCAAAGAAATAATTAGTAGCCAAGGTTTTAATAAATAGAGGTGAAGAAGCAAGAGCATCTAGAATAGTATTAATACTGAATGGATCTTTTGCTGGAGTCATGGTTTCTAGTTTTTGTTCCATATTAAAACAAATGCTTGTTAATTTTTGTAACTCCAGGGCAAGGCTGGTTGTAGATTGTCCATTGCACAGACGGTAAATTTTCTAATCTCTTCTTTACTTCCTCAGAATCTTTTTTTTCGGTAATTACATGTACATTAGAGCCAGCGTCTAAGGTAAAGTAGGCTTGCAGATCGTCTTCTCTTCGCCACTTCATAACGTTGAGCATAATCTCCATAGATCCTGGTGACCAGTAGAATATAGGTGGTTTAGAAGTCATCATAACTGAGTGCATGGAGTTTGAGTCTTCTTCGATAAGCGGGCCAAGTTGGCGAATGTCTTTATCTAAAATTGCCTGCCTAGTTTGAGCGATTCTATCTTGCATCTCTGAGATTCTAGTCTCGTAATAAGGAGAAGTGTCAGCCATGAGATGTCCTTGGGAGCTAGAGACTAATTTTTTCTTTGGGTTTGTAATAGCTACAATATCAACCAAGTTCCAATGATTTTCATCTGTAATTTGTCTGGCATAACTTTCTTTATGCAGATGTTCTTTGAGCTCTGAAGCAAGATCTTCTGGGCTAAATCCACCGGCAGCTTGGATTGCTTCTTTGGGGGCCAAAAATTCTACAAAACCTCCCATAGCTGAGCGAATAGCTGAACCCGAACCACACAGCCTTATCTGTCTACTGAACTCTTCTTTGTCTGCAAATTCTTTTTCTAAACCATACCCAAGAAGTAAAGCTCCGGTCAAAGCTGCAAAGCCAGAGGCTGAGCTAGCAATACCGACGTCGTTGGGGAAGTTGTTTTCAGTTTTGATTTTGGTTTTTTGAGTTGATTTAGCTAAACTTCTAATTCTTTCAATTTGTTTGAATAAAGCTTTAGGCTTATGATCTAGAGCCTGTAGTTTTTTATATTCTTGATTAAAAAATTTAACTTCAATTTGATCATTCTCAAAATCTCCAACTTCAACTGTAGTTGTAGTTATACAACCACTCATAGTCATAGAGATGCTGGTGTTACGAGCAATGTAGAGGTTGTGTTCACTTCTTCCCCAGTATTTTATAAAAGCAATATTAGCTGGGGCAACGACGGTAACTTTCACCATAAATTTTACTTAACTTAATCTCAGTCTAAAAATTCTTTATGTCAATTGATACTAGCAAGTTTTTTGAAGTAAAAGAATACACAACTTTTATAAAAATAAGTCAAAAAATACTATCTGTTAGCTTATTTATACTTTAATCAACCCAAATTAGAGCTTTTTGAATTTTCAAATATTTTTTTTAATCTTTTTATTTATACCTAGTCGAACTCAAAGGCTAGGTTCCAAAAAAACTAAAATTTGCTTTGTAGTGGCTATAGATTAAAAGCCATAAACATAAAGGTAGTATTTGTATAGAAACTTTGTAAACAAAAAATAGGATACTAGTTGTAAATAGCAAGAAAAGGTTGTTATTATGTAATTAAGGTTTAAGATGTAAAAATCCTACAGGTTCTATATAATTAAAAAACAGTCATTATTAAAATTATTTTACCTTAAAATTTTACAAATCAAAAACTAAAAATCTAACTAAACTTGTTATAATTGAAATCTAAAGATAAGCTTTGACAATTTCAAAAATTTAAACCTTTATTTTTAAGTCAATATTCCTTATTGCTAGCTTTGGTTTAACTACAAAAACAAAAAATAATAAGTTATGAATCTGCCAGAACCTGAGATCCAAGCTACTCACGTGCCACGAGTAAAAACTAAAACTTCTGGTCAAGATTTAAGCCTTAAGAGTCCTCGTTACTCATCCAAAGAAATACTAAGAAAAGTAAATATCGCTAGCCAAACCCGAAAGATTATTAATTCTAGACCAATAATTCAAGTTAAAAACTTAGTTAAAAAATACGGTGATTTTGTAGCTATCGACGGGGTTACTTTTAATGTAAAAAAGGGGGAAATATTTGGAATTTTAGGGCCTAACGGAGCAGGTAAAACTACCACTTTAGAGATTATAGAAACAATTTTACCAAAAACTTCTGGCACAGTCCTTATTGACGGACTAAACGTAGAATTATATTCAGAAAAAATCAAAAGTTTAATTGGTGTCCAGCTACAGTCTAGTGGCTTTTATCCGAAGTTAAGTTTAATAGAAATTTTAAAGATGTTTGCCAGTATTTATGATACTAAAATTAAACCCGTTGAACTATTAGAAGCTGTAGGTCTAAAAGATAAAGCCAGGTCCTATGTAGATAAACTTAGTGGCGGACAAAAACAGAGATTTTCTATAACTACAACTTTAGTAGCTGATCCAGAGATTGTTTTTCTTGATGAACCAACTACAGGGCTTGATCCTCAAGCTAGGCGTAAGTTATGGGATCTAATCTTGGAATTAAAAAAAGCTAATAAAACCATTGTTTTAACTACTCATTACATGGATGAGGCTGAAGAGCTTTGTGATAGAATTGCAATTATGGATTCAGGTAAAATATTAGAAATAAACACAGCTGAAGGGTTTATAAAAGAACTCTTAGACAGAGGTTTTAGAAGGTCAGAAAGAAAACTACAAGCCACGCTTGAAGATGTATTTTTAGACTTAACTGGTAAAAATTGGAGAGACTAATAACATATGACTAAATATTTCAAACAATTTTTTTGCTTCTTTTGGTATACTCTTAAAAGTCAGATCAGGACACCGACAGCCTGGATTTGGGGTTTTTTATTTCCAATTATTTTTATTATTTTATTTGGTTTTATAAGTAGCAGTCCAGAACCTAAAATCCAAATTGGAGTAGTTAAAAAAGATTTTAAGTTAAACAATGCATTGATCGATAAACTAACTTCACTAGAAGTTTATGAAATCCAAGAAAGTTTAGAATTCCAAGAACTTAATCGAGAGTTAATTGATGGTAACTTAGATGCCCTTGTCGATATAGTTAACGACAATGAACTAAAAATCTATACTAATGCTAATAGACCAGAAAATGCAAGTATAATATTACAAACCATTAATTCTATCAACGTTGAACTAACTTATCAGAAGTACCAAATCGAATCAGAAGCCATACAAGTGTCTACTGAAAAATTGAACGCTAGAGAAACTAACTACATTGATTTTGTGCTTCCTGGAATTCTTGGTTATTCTTTATTGTCATCTGCAGTTTTTGGAGTTTCTTATAGTTTTCTTTCTTTGCGTAAAACTAAAGTTCTTAAAAGAATTTTTGCTGCTCCAACTAGCCCTCTTAGTTTTTTATTAGGACAGTCTTTATCTAGATTTATTTTTATTTTTTTACAAACTATAATCCAACTAACCATAGCTATCTTAGCCTTTGATTTTGAGACTAAAAATCCAATAGGATATATAGACATGGCTTTGGTAATGGGTTTGGGTTTGTTTGTTTTTCTTAGCTTTGGCTATCTAATAGCAGGTATAGCTAAGACTGATGATATAGCAGCTCCATTAGCTAATTTGGTAGTTCTACCACAGTTTGTTTTGGCTGGAACTTTTTTTCCAATTAATACTTTACCAGAATGGCTGTCTAATATTATTCGTTTAATGCCCTTGTACAGTTTTAACCAAGCACTAAGAACTATTGCTCTAGAAGGCGAAAGAATCTTCAGTTCAGAAGTTTTTCCAGAGATAGGACTTTTAGCTTTATGGAGCGTAGCTGGGTATTTTATAGCTAGTAAAGTATTTAGATTTAGAGAGTAGTTTTTAAACCTATTTAGTATTTAAGACTAGAAAGTAAAATAACAGCCAATAGTCACTAAACGGTAATTATACGCTAAATTTTTAGAAGGTTTTTTAAACATGATTATTTGTTATTATCTTGTTCGACAAAAAAATAAATATATACCTGCCTTAGTTTATGTCTGAAGATCGTGTCTATATAATGATGAGTGGAGGTGTTGACTCTTCTGTGGCTGCTAGCTTACTTCTTAATAAGGGGTATAAAGTAACTGGAGTCTATATAAAGTGTTGGAGTCTCGAGCAACTAGATAATATAGGAGTAAGTAGAGATTTGTATGCCTGTAACTGGGAAGACGACTTAGAAGATGCAAAATTAGTAGCTAATAAATTAGGTGTGGAATTTTTGATCTGGGATTTTCAGAAAGAGTATTTAGATAGAGTAGTTAATTATATGCTTAAAGAATACCAGGTTGGTAGAACACCTAATCCAGATGTAATGTGTAATGCTGAAATCAAGTTTGGAATTTTTTTAAACAGAGCTTTTTTGCTGGATGGGGGATATGTGGCTACTGGGCACTATGCTAGAATTATTAAATATCAAAGCAAGTCTGTAATTGCTAGAGGCTTAGATAAAAATAAAGATCAAAGCTACTTTTTGTGGAATGTTAATCCTAAATATATTTCTAAAATTTTATTTCCAATTGGCGAGTTTAGTTCTAAGACGGAGGTTAGAAAATATGCCCAAGAAAAAAGATTAATTACAGCAAATAAAAAAGATTCTCAAGGCCTCTGTTTTGTAGGTAAAACTTCTTTACGAGAATTACTCTCTCAAAAACTAGGAGTCAAAGAAGGGGAGATAATTAACGAAGAAAGTGGGGAGGTTTTAGGTATTCACCCTGGAGCTCATTTGTATACTATTGGCCAGAGAGAGAAGCTAGGTTTGGCAGGGGGGCCTTGGTTTGTCTCTAAAATTGATATTGACCAAAACAAAGTTTATGTAATTCATGAAAATTTTATAAATAACCTATCGGCTACGGAGATTTTGATTAAAGAAGTTAATTTGTTTACTGATTTAGACTATTCAAAAGAATATTTAGCCCAAACCAGATATAGGCAAAAACCTACTAAATGCCAAGTTAAAAAAGCTAATAAAAATCTTATAATTAAATTTATCAGTCCAGTACGATCAGTAGCAATTGGCCAGAGTTTAGTGATCTACGATTCTTCGGTTATGATAGGAGGTGGAATTATAAGTGAATGTAAAAACTCAAATCTTACACCTTATACCCAGTCGCGTTTATTATTACCCAAAATTTAGCTCTTCATAAGCTAATAAAACTTTATTTAAGGTAAATTCTTAGCGGATAAATTGCTGATAACGATTAGCCCAAACAGTATAACGTTAAAACCAACTCTTAAAAGATAGATGAGAGTTTAGTTTGGTATTGAAAAAATATTCTTTTATTTCTTAAATTAGTTTTGTCTTATTAGTCAAAAAAGGTTATTTTAAAGCAAAAAACGTTAAATTTATGCAAAAACACT
>CAZVWQ010000022.1:0-25645 GCA_964631275.1 uncultured Candidatus Saccharibacteria bacterium
TGATCTTGCAAGTTATATTTCAACTTCTCCATTTTAAATTTTGCTGAGTAGGGATTTTCTTTTATGTCGTCCAGTATTTCTCTAAATTTCAGAAGTAACTTCTTATTTTTTTGCAATTTTTTCAAATCTTTTAAGGCTTTTTTCTGATAGTTTACCAGAAACATAAACTATCTTAAATTAATGTTTAATAATTTCTCAACTTCTATAACTTCTTTTTCTGTAGCTAACCCACTATCCAAACCTTCTTGGATGGCTTTAGCTTCTTCAGGTGTAGCGTTTCTGGTTGGTATGCTATTTTGTTTTTTTTGCTTTTCCAAAGTTTTTTTAGATAATTCTTGAATAAACTCCAAAACTTCTTCCAAGCTCAAAGTTTCCAAAAGCTGTTCTTGAATTTTTTGTAATTGCTGAGTAGACATAAATAATAATTTTTAATGATTTATAGTAATTCCCTATTAAAAGTAGACATTCCTCTCCATCCGAGTTCCCTAGAAATCTTTGATTTTTGGGGTGAGGTGGCTTTACTAGATTTGAGTGTCTAATTTAGATGGGGACTATCTATAATACCTCTAATAATACAAAATTTGGAGATAAATGTCAAAACTCCAGATGCCCGCCACTAAACCAAAAAACCCACTCAAAAATGAACTGAATAAAAATTGAACCTGTAGAATTGTAAACTCCCCAAAATACTAGACAAGTTTTATATAAAATTAAGATATAATATAGGTATAGGTTTTATGTTGTTTTCCATAGCCTATTGATTAGGTGGTTTTTGTTTGCTCAAAAAAATACTTTTTTAAAAGGTCTTAGGATTTCACTATGTTTTAGCTTGCAATTTCTAGCCACTCAAATTCTAACTCTTCAATTTGTTCTTTTTTATTTTTAATTTTAGTGTAAATTTCTTTAATCTTGGTTTGTCCTTGAGTGTATACTTTTGGATCGGCAAGCTTACTTTCCAAATCTAAAATTTGTTCTGAAAGTTTTTTAATTTTATTTTCGATTACTCTAATTTCAGCTCTTTGTTTTCTTTCTTCTTTGGGTGATAATTTGTTAGTTGGTTTGTCTTGAAAATCATCTTTTGAAAAATTCCTGTGATTTTCGATAACTTCCACAAACTGACTATAGTATTTACTCGTAGCTCCGTATTTTTTTAGGTAATCAGTGTAGCCTCCAGTAGACAAAGTATAGTAGCCATCACCTTCAAAGGCTAAAATATGAGTACACACCCTGTCCATAAAAAATCTATCATGACTAACTATCAAAAGGCAACCTTCAAAATCTCTTAAAGAATTTTCTAAGGCTTCTAAAGTATCTAAATCTAAGTCATTAGTCGGCTCATCTAAAACTAAAAAATTTCCACTACGTTTAAGAATTTTTGCCAAGAGTAACCTAGCCTTTTGGCCCCCACTTAAGTTTGATACTGACTTTTTTAGATCATCTGGAGAAAACATAAATTTACGTAAATAAGCGTAAACATTCATAGTAGTTTCACCAAATTTCATTTTCAAATTATTTTGACTTATATTGTACATTAAAGTTTTAGAATAATCTAAATTTATTCTTTTTTGATCTTGATAATTAAATTCTGTATTTTGACCATAGATTATTTTTCCAGATTCTTTTTCATATTCGCCTAATAAAGTTTTAATTAAAGTTGTTTTGCCACTACCATTAGGTCCTAAAAGACCTAGTTTCATACCTTCTTCAAACTCTAAATTTAGATTTTTAACCAAAACTTCTTTAGATTTAACCAAGCTTCCAGAACTACTATTAGCTGGTAAATTTATATTTAGGTCTATAGTCTTTAGGATTTTATTTCCTAACGGGTTCATTTTTGGTAAAGGTAGGTATGGTCTGTTCCATTTTGGTTTATGTTTTTTATGGTATTCTTTAAGTTCGTAGTAGCGATTTAATCTTCCAGTATCTTTAGTTCCTCTAGCTTTAACCCCACTATTAACCCATTCTAATTCTCGTTTTAGCTCTTGGTCTCTTTTTTGATACTGTTTGACTTCTAGATTATAACGCTCTTCTTTACTGATCAGGTAGTCAGAGTAGTTACCTTTGTGTCTAAATATTTTACCTTGATCTAACTCCCAGATCTCCTGGGTAACTTGGTCTACAAAATATCTGTCATGAGAAATAATCAAAAAAGTTCTAGGATAATCTCTAAGTAAGTCTTTAAGATTTTCTAAAGTTCTTAAATCAAGGTGATTAGTCGGCTCGTCTAGAAGTAATAAATCTGGCTCTTCAGCTACAGCCTTAAGTATTAAGACTTGTCTTTGCTGGCCTCCAGATAAGAAGTCCATATTTCTATCTAAATTAACTAAGCTAAATTTAGGTAAATATTTTTTTAATTTATCTTCGTAAGCTAGATATTTTTCGGTTTCATCGTGAATATCAGGAAACAAAAATTCTCTAATCGTAGATTTAGGTAGATCAAAATCTTGAGGTAGATAGCTAATTTTTAAAGAATTTGCTTTGTAAACTTCACCTTCGTCAGGTTCTAACTTTCCAGCTAATATTTTCATCAACGTTGTTTTGCCGCTACCATTAATTCCAACTAAGCCAATATGGCTACTACTTGGGATGCTTAGATCTAAATTTTCAAAAACTTTTTTTTGATTAAAATAAAGAGAAATTTCTTTGAGCGTGATTAAAGGATCCATAAAAATAAATACTAAAAACTTGATTAGTTATTGTCAGGTAAAAAATTTGCCAAAAAGTTATAATTATCTTCCAAGACAAGTATAAAATATCTGAGTAGAAATTTATAAATAAAAAAAATAATTGACTAGCGTTAAAAAAATAAAAACTAAACTGCTTATACCCTTTGGACTAATCGTTATGGTAATTACTCGTTAAGAATTACTTTGAATAAAGAATTTATTTCCTTATAACGATTTAAATTTAGGGTGATACTAAACGGATTGGGTATAAAACTTGTAAAAGCTTTATTTTTTTATTAGAAAACAAACTTTGTAAGTTTCCCCAAATATAGCACTTTTTTTGACAAAATAAACAAAAAGCAACTTATTTATCTAAGTCTTAGAGCAAGGCTATTATCAAAAAGTATGTGTCAAAAATTTGTTAAAAAACAATACTAAAAATGTCCAAAAAGATACTAACCAAAAAACAATCAAAAAACAATCAACTTATTGAAAAAAGTCTAGAAATTAGACCTTTTGATCTAAAAAAATCTGTTTACAGTTTGTTTATTGATTTTTGGCACGTAGATTTTTTGTTTAAAGCAATATTTTTTTCTTCTATTTTTTTGGGTAGTTTAGTTAGGTTTTTTGGACTTTTTAATACTGGCTTTTATTTTGATATGGTCGAAACACAATACACTTGGGGACGAGAATCATTTGAAATGGGTGGTTTTTTAATTTTTTGGAGAGATTATCCAATTAATTTGCATTTTGATTATCCGATTTTTAGTTTGATTTATGAAAATATTCTTTATATCCTTAGTTATCCATTTGGTGGAACAAAAGAAGTTTTTGTAGCCTATATCAAAATTGTAAATTGGATAGTTGAAATTTTATTAATCTTTTTTATTTCTTTAATAGGTAAAAATCTAGGTCACCTAAATAACAATCAAAATATTATATTAGCTTCTTTTTTGTACCTTGTGCCGTCGCTATGGTTTGTGTCTGGAATTTGGGGGCAAAATGATACTTTGATAACTATATTTGCTTTTGTAGTTGTTTTTTTACTTTGGCTTAGACAAGAGGGTTGGTTGTTTAGTTATCGAGAGCCTAAGCTAACAAAAATTAAAAAAAGTTTTGAAAAAAATCAAGAAGAAGAGATCTTCAGAGAATATCCTTTTTATAAAGATCCAGCTTTTATTTCTGGATTGGCTATGGCTATTGGAGTTTTTATTAAGCCACAACCCATCTTGATCTTGCCTATTGTAATTTTATATTTTTTTAGAAACAAGACTTGGAAGGATGTTTTTAGGGTATTGATCTGGATAGCACCTTATTTAGTAATTATCGCTATTGGGGCTAATCTTTATTCAGATGAAGAAATTATCTACCGAATAGCAGAAAGAGAAATTTCTAATTGGCAGATTTTAGCTTATTTAGGATTTTTTGTAATTTTACTTTTACCTTTATTGAGTCTTAGCTATTCGATCAAAAAACCAGGTCTGATGACTGGTTTAAAGCGGTGGACTTTTGGATTTTTTTTAATTTTTAGTTTGATTGGCATGCCTCTATATCTACTTAATTACCAACGGTTTGCTAGAGTAACTTTGGCTCCTTTTATTAGATCTAATGAAGTTTCTTTTGGAGCTAATAATTTTTGGTCAACTCTGAATATTAGTGGTTCAAATTCTCAGTTTGTAATAGCTATAAATAATCATCTTGGCTTAACAGTTTCTTCTCTAGCTTTGATTCTTTTTTGTATATTCAACTTTGTTTTTTTGTATAAATTATTTGATCTTAGTTGGCAAAAATTAAAATCTCTAAAACTAAAAACTTGGTTCAACAAAAATCTTAGCTTAGCCGAATGGTTGTCTATAGTTTTGGTTTTGGGTAGTAGTTATTTTATGTTTATAACTATGATACATTCTAGATATTTACATCTTAGTTTGGTTATAGGAGCAATTTATTTGGCTCTAAAACCAAATATTAAACAAATTAAATTTTTTATTTTTATTTTTGTGATTATGCACTTAGGATACTTTTTAAATCAAACTATGATTTACAGTACCTATACTTCAGGCCTTGAATGGGTTGATTCTTTTAACAGTTTGTTTGTAGTCAATATAGCCACAGTAAGTGGTCTAATGCTTGTTATTTCTTTCTTGTTTATGTTCTATATTATGTACCTGAATCTTGATAAAAAAGAAAATTAATAAACATAATGACTTCTTCAAAATTGCTTAAAAAAATATATCTACTCCGCATGTAATTTTAAATATTTTTATTTCTCAAATCTACTTTAGCTAAATTTGCAGTTTATAAATTACAACTAATCCATCATATAGCTTTACAAAATTTAAAAATATATCTAATTATTTACACTAATTGATTTTATGGATAATCTGATTAGAGAAGTGAAGTATATGTCAAGATTTAATATGGAATAGCTATATCTGAATTTATATAAAATATAATTAACTATCTATAGCCTTATCTAAATTCAAAAACATTAAATACAATATTTATGCAAAAACTCTGAAGATTCATTTAATTAGGCTGTCTCAAGGCGAATCAAAAATATTTACTTTTTACTTCAGAATAAACAAAAAATTTGCTTAATAATAAGACTAATTTTTATACTAAGGGATGAAGCAGTTGTTTTTTCTAATTATGAGATAAAGCTATATAACTTATTTAATTACTTATCTCTTAAAATAAAAATTTTTAGGTTTTAGTTGTTTCAAAAATTGTAATTTAGAATTGCTTTTAACCTAATATATTTTAGACTTTTTTTATTCAATATAAACGATTTCTTTAATTTTTACTTTTAAACTAGTTAAAAATTTCAAATTTATTCTTTAGATGTAGGAGTTGATTTAATCCTAAAAATAAGTAAATAAACGAATCGATTCGAATTAGGACTTTTTGAATATTTGTTTTTGATGTTAATTAGGTTTGACTGAAATCAAAAAATTAAACTTGAAGAAAAACTAAAATTTGATTTGTATTGCCTTATACTTAACTGCAAAGCAGTATAACGCTAGTTATAAACCTTAAGAAACTGCAAATTTATAAAATCTATGACAGCTTTTCATATAACTCATCTCTATCCAAAAGATATGTCAATCTATGGAGATTATGGCAATATTTTGGCTTTACACTACCGTCTTAAGCAATATGGGTTCGAGATGGTCTATCAACCAATTAATCCTAAGGATAACTTACCTAGTCAAAGTGACTTATACTTTATAGGTGGAGGTCAAGATCAGGAGCAAATAACTATTTTTGAAGACTTACTTAATAAACAAGAAAAAATCTACGACGATATCGAAGATGGTATACCTTTTTTGGCAATTTGTGGTGGCTACCAACTCTTAGGTCAAAAATTCTACACTTCTAGCGGTGAGATCGTAGAAGGTCTTGGAGTTTTTGATGTCGAGACTAAAGCTCTTAGTCCAGACGTAAAAGAAAGATGTGTAGGAAACTTAATAATTCAAACTACTATAAAAGAATTAATCGAAATCAAGCTAGTTGGTTTTGAGAATCACAGTGGCCAAACCAGATTTATAAGTGATGAAAAATGCCAACCTTTAGGTAAGGTTATATATGGTTATGGTAACAATATTAGTCGCAAATATGAAGGTTGCGTTTACAAAAATGCTATTGGAACCTATCTTCATGGCCCTTGCCTACCCAAAAACCCAGAATTAGCTGACTGGTTAATAATCCAAGCTTTAGAAACAAAAACTAAAAAAGGTAATCTCAAAAAAGGTGTTGTTCAGAGAATTAAAAATACTAAACTTAAAGACGAAATTGCCTTACTTGCTAAGAAAGAGATAATAGATAAATTTGCTCCTGGAGCTAAATAGTTCTTGCTTGCACCTCCTAAAACATACCACTTTTGATTTGTTTAACAAAAAACATTTTTGAAAAGTTTTAGGGTAAATGTACTTATTAATTATATCCAAATTAAGACTTTTTTAATTTTTAAATATTTCTTTTTGATGTTTATCTAAAGCTAATTAAAACCAAAAACTCAGATTCTAAAAAAAACTGAAATTTACTTTGCGGTGAGTGTGAATACTGCTCCTGAATTACCTTATTCAAAAAAACAAAATTTTTGTCTAAAATAATTTTTACAAGTTTGGATAAAAAAAATCAGCTTAAAAAAATATAAAAAACTTTATTATTAAACTTGCAACTTCCATAAAAATTAATCAAAAAAACTATCTCTATACTTATCTAAATTTAGAAATATTAAATATAGTATTGTATCGAAGTTGTGAACGTAAGCTAAAAATAAACAATTGCTTTTATTTAAAGTATTTTTTGACATTATCTCAAAGATTTACTAGTAATTTTTAATTACTTTTTTTATAAAAAATGAACAAAACTGTTCTATGAATAAAACTGTTCTCACTGGACTCCAAGCTACAGGTAAAATGCATCTAGGTAATTATCTAGGAGCTATTAAGCCAATGGTAAAAAAATCTAAAGAGCTAAAAATTGACGATAAATTTTTCTTTTTTGTACCAGACCTACATTCTTTCACTACAGAAATTGACTATAGCCTTCTTTATTCTAGAATTATTGAGAATGTAAAAATCTATTTAGCTAGTGGTCTAGATTATCATAAACCTAATGTTTTTTTGTACAGACAAAGTAAGATTTCCGCTCACTCAGAGCTAGCTTGGATTCTTAATTGTTTTACTTATTTTGGGGAAGCTAGTAAAATGACTCAATTCAAAGACAAATCTGAAGGTAAAGATTCAGTTGGTGTGGGGCTGTTTACTTATCCAATTCTTATGGCTGCTGATATTCTTTTATATGGAGCAGATTATATCCCATTAGGTGAAGATCAAAGACAACATTTAGAGCTTAGTAGAAATTTAGCTCAAAGATTCAATAACAAATTTGGAGAAGTATTTATCGAACCAAAACCCTGGAAAGAACAGCTAGAATTTATGAATCTCAAAGAAGGAGTTCGCATCAGAAGTCTACAAAATCCAGAAAAAAAAATGAGTAAATCAGTAATTGACCCAAAAGGTACAATCACTCTAACTGACGAGCCAGAAGAAGCTGTTAAAAAAATCATGTCAGCTGTGACCGATACTTTAGAAAATATTAACTGGGATTGGCAAAAACAACCAGGAATAACTAATCTTTTACAAATCTTGGTTCTATTTTCGAATCAGAGTATTGATGAGGTAAGACAAACCTGGACAGGTCAAACTCGATATGGAGACCTAAAAAAAGCTGTAGCAGCAGAAGTTAAAAATTTTTTAACCGATTTTCAAGATAAATTAAAAAACTTTACAAATCAGCAAGCCGAAAAAATTCTTACTGAAAATGAAATAGAAGTATCTAAATTTGCTAATCAAACTTTGCTAAAAGCTCAAAAAGCTGTAGGGATTAGAAAATAAATTTGTAGATTTTAACCAAAAAAATAAGTTTTGAGAAGTGGTTATTTTGAAAAGGTTTTGGACATTAATTAGCAAGAAAGAATAAGTATTTTTTTATAAAACATATTTTTATTATTTTAAACCAAACTATATGAATATCTTAATAGCTTACGACTCTTATTTTGGTAATACCGAACGAGTAGCTGAGATAATTAGAGATAAATTTTCTACTAGATATAAAACTAAAGCTAAAAAAATAACTAATATCAACCTATCTGAAGATTTACAAAGTTTAGATCTTTTAATAATTGGCTCTCCTATGAGGGCTTTTCAGCCTAGTGATAGAATTGTAGATTTTATTGATTCCTTAAAAAAAATAGACTTAGACAAAACTTGCATAGCTATATTTGATACCAGAAGACGTCAAAGAGATATCAAAAATATTTTTTCTAGAAAAATTAATTCGATTATGATTAGGTTATTTGGTCGAGTAGACAAAAAAATAGCCAAGCAAGTCCAAAAATTAAAGATCAAAAAAATAGTCGAGCCAACTATTGGTTTTTATGTGACTGATGTTAAAGGGCCTCTGGCTGAAGGTCAATATCAAAGAATAGATAAATGGGTGCAAAAAATAATCAACAATATCTAAATTATGATAGAATATGCAGAATACTCAGATTATTATATTTTTTTAGAATATCTATCTAAAGCTTTTAATTTTAGTTTGATCGACTACTTGGTCAAAAACAAAAAAAACTTTTGGAGTATAAAACTTACTTACTGGCAAGAAATAAGTAACTACACAGAATTTTCTGGAGTAGATATTTTTCAATCTGAGGTAAAAAAACAGAATTTAGTCATAGATACTTCTGACTTAAAAATAAACAAAAACTCAATTGAATTCTTACAAAAACAAAAACAGATTTTGCAAGATAAAGACATCAATATAATTTTGATTAATTATCAAGATAATTTGAATGCCGAAGATAAGAAGTTGCTAAAAAAAATCCTAGCAATTAACTCCTTTAAAACTTCTGATGAATCTTTAAGAATTAATTTAGCCAAAGAATACGCTCATAGAATTAATTTACAATTAGATACTAAAAAAATAGAAAAATTAGCCAAAGAATCAACGAACACTAAAGAGATAATAGACAAATTAGATTTTATTGACCTTTCAGGTGATTTAGAGAAGTCTTTAATTGAGGTTAGCCAAGAGTCCAACCTGCCAATATTTATGCAAAGTTTTAATTTGAATAACTTAGATAGAGATATACCTAAGTGGATTGATATTGCCGAAACTGAAGTCCAATTAGTAATGAGCTTAATATACACCAAATTAAGTAAGCAGCAACACAAAAAAATAAAAAAAATAAAAAAAGAGGTTATAGAAACTGACCAAAATATAAAACTAAACAATAAACTAAAGCCAAAAACCTGGTTAAAATTAATGTTTTGGAGGATTAAAGAAACTATGCACTAATCTTATACCGTATCCCAAGCTTTTCAAAAATGTCTATTTTTAAATTAAATTAAGTAAAATATGACACTCAAAGTTTAATAAAATTTTGACTTATTTTCGTATTAACATTAACGATACTAAATCTGCCAAGCTTTTAGGTTTGAATCGAGAAACAATAAATCGGTATTTTATACCTTTAAAAAAGGTAATTTACTAACATCATATTGTAAAATTGCTATATTTTGAAACAAGGCTATTGAAGGATTTTAGTTCATTTATAAAACGTGATTAGCTAAATTTAATAAACAAGGCGGGGTTTTCATCTTCATGTTTTCATCTTCATCTTAAAGAATTTAAATGGAGAATAAAGCAAAGTGAGGAGAAAAAAATGATCGGAGAATTGATAAAAATTTTAAAACAATTTAGAAAGTTTAATAAAAATTTAACTATTTAGCCTTTACACCTCTTACTTAAAAAAATCTGTATTTTAAAAGCTTTACTTAAAACTTAAATAGGTATACTAAACTGCTAATTATTTAATATTTAGTGAGTTTTTCTGACTATGTTTTCTTTATTTAATTCTAATGCTTGGGCTTAGAGTAGTAGCTAGATGTATAGTATTAATATACTTCTTTTTGACTGCTTCTGGCTTAGCTTTTTCAATAGCTTCAATTGATTTTTTCACATTTTCTTCAATTTTATTAGGATCAAAGTTAGAGTTAATTTTTCCACAACTAAAGTGGATATTCCCAGTTTTATCGTTTTTAAAATCTACTTTACCAGCTTTAATAGTCTCAATAATTTCTTTAATATTTTCACCTACAGTCCCAGTTTTGGGATTAGGCATAACCCCAGCTACACCTAAAATTCTAGCAATTGCAGGTAACTTCTTCATCATTGCTGGTTGAGCTACAGCTTTATCAAAATCAATTGATCCGGTTTTTTTGATGTCTTCAATCAAATCATCAGAGCCAACTAGATCTGCTCCAGCATCTTTAGCTTCTTTGACTTTATCACCTTCCACAAAAGCTGCAATTCTAATTTTTTTACCAGTTCCATGAGGTAAAACAACTGAAGACCTGACCAATTGATCTGATTTGGTTGGATTAATATTTAATTTGATGTGCAATTCTACGCTAGGCCCATCTTTGTAATTTGGTTTTTCTAACTCAAAGAGTAATTTACAAGCTTCAGAAATATCCATTACTTCTTTACCTTCCAAAGCATTTTGGATTTTGTAATAGTTATTAGAATATTTCTTAGATCTTTTCCTGAGTTTAGTATTAATTATTTCTTGTTTTTTTGACATTATAAAATATTAAATTTGGTAAAAACGAGCCAAAAACTCTCCCAAAAGTCCTTAGACAATTATATTAATTAAAAAAAGCTTTAAATGTTTTTGTCAAAGAAAAAATAACACCTCAATGACTTCTATTAAGGACAAAATTTAGACTTTAAAAAAATATAATTTGGTTTGTATAGATTTGTATAAATATAAACTGCTTTTAGCTTTAGTTTTTTTTCATAAAATAATCAGCCATAAAAAAAGAAATCCCAGCAATCAAGCTAATAATTCCATTTTCAATTAGGTTATTGGGATTAAGTTCATAAATTCCACTACCTTCGATAATCCTAAAAGTTATAACTCCAATAAAAGTTATAAAAGCTCCAACTAAATAATAAAAAATATTCATAGACTCTAAAATAAATAATTAACTAGATCCTATTATCATACAAAAGCTAAACTGTCAACTCACGAAGATCCACAACTTTAGGTCTAAAACTAGGAACTTTAGTAGACGTTGCTAAATAAAAATCAGACTTATTCAAAAAATTATTCAAAAAAATCTTTTCTCTATCAGCATCAAACTCATTAAAAATATCATCTAAAAACCACCAAATAGGCTGTTTTGAGTTTTTTTGTTTAATAAATTCTAAAGCTAAAAGCTTAATAAAAAGAACAAATAGTCGCATCTCCCCACGTGAAAAAATTTCTGTAGCTGATTTATGTCCGCTCACAAAATCAAAATCATCTCTATGTGCTCCAAATAAATTTTTAACTGTCATGATTTCTTTTTGATTAATAATTTTCCAGTCAACTTCTAAATTTGCAAAATTTATTTTTTCTAACTCTATTTTTTGACGGTCGCCTAAGTGATTTGTGGTTTCCCATCTAATCTGCCAATTTTTAACTGGAGAATTTATCCAACTACTGAACTTAGTAAGATTAGTCTGAATATACTCTAGAAACTCTTGTCTCTTGGCCCAAACTAATAAAGACAGTTTTTGAATATTTTGATTTAAAAAAGTCAAATAAATTTGGTCTGGATGAATTTCTTCATCTTTAATTTTTTTTAGGTATTTTTGTTTAGCCGACAAGTTTTTCTTTAGGTTCTTTGTATATTTAATAAACTCTACACCAAATACTTCTGTAAGTAATCTATCTAAAATCTCTAATTTATTAGTTCGACTTTGGGTTAGCCAAAGATTATCTTCTGGAATATAGGTTAAGATTTTTGGCCAAAACAAAATGCCTAGAATTTCTTCTGGAGTATCAGGTTTTTGATATTTAGTTTGTAATCTGCCGCTGGGGGCGATTTTAGCTGTTAATGACCAAGGCAATAAATCAAAACTCAACCCAAAATAAGTCTTGTCTTGCTTTAGTTGACTACTAAACTTAGTTAAGGGCCATGATTCTTTGGTGAATAGAGAATACAGACCCGACAAATAGCTAGTTTTACCACTTCCATTGGCGTCTACAATTACCGTTGATTCTGGTTTAAATTTTAGTTTATTTGAATCAAAACACCTCCAGTTATGAAAATTCAAAATCATGTTTTTAGTTTGGCTATATTAATTCTAGTTAGGCAAGAATAAACAGTGGACAATTAAAGATAATTAGGGTACAAAATAGTACCTTTGCCAATATTAGCTATATGATCAATAATTATAAGCATGAAATCAGATTCAGTAATATCCAGCCTCCAAATCGAGCCTAGTCTATGTTACATGGGCCTAACAGCTAAAAAGACAGGCGAAAGCTTCTTAGTAGGAATCCAAAAAGAAGAAAGGAGAAAGCATCTTTATATTCTTGGAAAAACTGGTATGGGTAAAACTACACTTTTAGAAAACATGATCCTTCAGGATGTTTATAATGGTTTCGGAGTTTGTTATATTGATCCTCATGGTGATTCTTCAGAATACATACTGGATAGAATTCCTGAAAGTAGGTACGAAGATGTAGTCTATATCAACCCAGCTGACATAGAAAACCCAGTTGGATTTAATATTTTAGCTCCAGAAAAGGAAGAAGAGCCGTATTTTTTGGCTAGTGGTTTAATGGCTGTATTTAACAAAATCTGGGCTGGGCTATGGTCAGCCAGAATGGAGTATATCTTGAATAACAGTCTTTTAGCTCTTTTAGAAAAGCCAGGATATACGCTTCTTTCGGTAGTCAAATTGCTTACTGATGATAAGTTTAGAGAAAAAATAGTTACAGAAATTGAAGACCCTGTAATAAAAAACTTTTGGTTAAACGAATTTGCTAAATTTAATTCTAGATACCAACAAGAAGCGATATCTCCAATTCTAAACAAAGTTGGGCAATTTCTTTCGTCAGAAGTTATTCGTAACATTATTGGACAGCCAAAAAGTACAATTAACCTAAGAAACATAATCGATACCAAAAAAATATTAATCATAAATGTATCAAAAGGTAGGCTTGGTGAAGATAATTCTAACTTACTAGGAAGCTTAATTTTAGCCAGATTACAGCTAGCAGCTATGAGTAGAGTAGATACCGCAGAAAAAGACAGAAATGACTTTTATGTCTACGTTGATGAATTTCAAAATTTTACTAACGATAGTTTTGCAACAATTCTTAGCGAAGCCAGAAAATATAGGCTAAATTTAATTTTGGCTCATCAATATATATCCCAGCTAACTGAAGCTGGAAACCAAAAAATTAAAAATGCTGTCTTTGGAAATGTTGGTAATTTAGTTTCTTTTAGGGTTGGCTCTCAAGACGCTAAAGAAATGAGTAGGGAGTTTGGTAATGTCTACACAATCAATGATCTACTGAATTTAGAAAAAGCTGAGGCTGTAATCCAAGTTTCAGAAAATAAAAAAACAGCAAAAGCAATTAAAATTAAAACAATTTCTCCAATTTTTGATAAATTAGGAGGTTCAAAAGAAGAAGTAATAAATATTTCTAGAGGTAAATATGCTAAAAGCAAATACCAAGTTGTTAGCCAAATAAAAACTCAACTAGAAACTAATAATTATTCTCAAACAAAAAGTAACGATCCTAAAAACTCAAAAAAAATAGAACTAGAGAATAAAATACTTGAAGAGGATCTTAAAAAGCAAAAAAAATATTCTGAAAACACTGTTGAATTAAAATTTCTTAAAAAATAAATAAACTTTTTATACCCTTTTCCGCTAATCGTTACGGCAATTACCAGTTAAGAGTTTATCTTAAATAAGATATTGTTTCCTTATGAAAGGCTATACTAAACTGTTGACTAATCAGTGAGTTTTTTTAACTCTACTTTCTTTGTTTAATCAAACTATATTCAATTTATTTTCAAAATTTACATTTTTTAAGATTAAAAAGCCATAAGACGACTTCAAAATTCAATTATATTTGCTCTAAAGTAAATTTGCTTATGAAACCTGTAAAACCTTTAATTAAATCATAATTTAGTTAGCATTTGAGTATATCTAAATAACTAACCTCTTTCGAAGATTCACTTATCTTGAGCAAAATTAATAAATTTAGCTCCTTCAGCTAAAGGATTCCCATCACCAAAATCATAATTAAACTGGTCTATGTTTTCTTTAGTATCTTTTTGATAAACTCCGATTAGCGATTTAAAGTATATCGCTTTATTTTCTTCTTCTATTTCTTCTAGCCTAGCTCTGTTCTCGATCTGACTTTTATCAGTGTAGATATATGCTATCACCTTTGGAGATGATCCAGAAGATAATAATCTAACTTTCTCGGCAATTTTATCAGTATTTTCTGATTTAACTTGTTCAGGATTAATCACGTAGCTCTGAGCAGTTGTAAAATCATCAACTTTATTTCTAGAAATAAGTTCTAATTCAATTTCGTTGTTAACAGCTTTTTCGATAGTGTCTATTGCTTTTTTTTGAATTACTTCAAATTTTTCTTTATCTTCTTCTGCTATTTCAGTTATAGGTCCAACAAAAGTTAATTCTTGAAACTGATCATTAGAGTTTTCTGTAACAGCAAGGTAAGCAAACACCGAACCCCCTACCAAAATTACAATCCAAGTAAACATAAATAATAACCTTACTGGCATTGCCTTAACAAACTTAGAAAAAATTAAATAAGGTATGGTAATAGGAAAAAATAAAATAATAAATATTATCTTAGCAATTTTTGCTGGATTTTTTGAATTTTTGGTGTTATTATGATTATTGTTCATAAGAAATTAATTAGAATTTGGATTTATAGTTTTTATTGCTAATTTTACTGAGCTTAAAACCTTTATGCGTAATCTTAAAGCCTGATAACTATCTCAAAATTAACGAAAAAAATACTACCTGTAGAATTTATCTATACTCAAAAATACTAATGTAGTTATTTGTGCAAAATTCATAATCTTTTAAGAATAGTAATTTTACAAGTTAGTACTTTTTTTGATAAAATAAGCTAAAAAGTAGAGTATTTATGAAGTAATAAAATAGAATAAAAATTAATATTACACTCGCCCTAAATTAAATTTTAGTTTTTTAGAACCTAAATTTTTAGTTTTATATTTGTTCTATAGCCAAATTTGGCAGTAAGACTAAGTATAATTAAATTTTTAAGTTATTTTATGATTTTTTAAGATAAAATGTAATTTTAAAAATTAATTGAGTACATAGCTATTTTATTCAACTTGTATAAATTTTTGAGCAAAATTAACTCATAAACAAGGTATTTTTTGGTTTGTTAAAGAGGTAATTATGTAAATATGAAAATTACAAGTGTAACTAATATAGTTAGGCTTTATCAATTTTAAAAGAAAAGTGTTTAAAAATTACTATATTCTAGTATTCTACTATTAATACTTAATCCAATTGTTGTCAAAAAATAATTACCCAACAAATAACCCGCCAAATAGGCGGGCTAAATAAAGATTATTTCTAAAAAATTAATTATAGAGTAAATCTTTTAGTAGCTATAGAAACAGCAGCTCCGATAAGAGAAACTAAAGAAGTTGTAACAAAGCCTAATGCTGGAACGTTTGTACCAGTTTTAGCTAATTCTTTTTTGTCATCAGAATCTTCGTCATCAGAATCTTCGTCATCAGAATCTTCGTCATCAGAATCTTCGTCAGCATCTTCACCTAAGGCACGAACAGTAACTGTTCTTTCTAGCATTGTTATACCACCGTCATCATCTGAAACAGTAATTACAATTCTATAAGTACCTGGCATTGTGTAAGTATACATCTGTTCTGGAACCATATAATCAGTTGTAGTACCATCACCATTGTAACTAAGAATTACAGGAGTAGAATTATCACCCCAGTTAATAGCTACAGTTTTGCTATCGAATACACCTGGATCTCTAAAAGTCATTTCGACAGTTACAGATTCATCAACGTTAATCATAGTATCGCTGAAAGTGCTAGAAGTGATTTCTGGAGTTACATTATAAATAACTAAATCAGTAAAACCATTTCGAGCGTCAGTAGTAACACCCCATAATTCATAAATAAAGAATTCTGGACTATCTGGGCTGATATCATCTCTTAATTCGTCCATTGGACTATAAGTGAATGAAAAAACACCAGTAGCAGGATCAGCAGTTGCTGTTCCAATCATGTTATTAGAGTTATTAAAATCTCCAAGATATATATCAACAGTGTTATCGCTAGCAATATTATCTGGATCTACTAGAGTACCAGTTAAGTTAATATCACTACCTTCTAATACTTCGAAAGGATTTTGGTCCCATCTGATAAAAGGTTCAGTAATCTCATTGATTACATCTAGACTTACAGTAGCTGTATCACAAGCAGTAGGATCTACAACTAAACAAATTTGATATTCAAATGTGTCAAAGTAGTCAGCCGCTGTTGGACCAGAAGTATAAGTAATAGTACCGTCAGTGTTAACTGTAGCTGTACTTCCAGCAAAAGTTGGAGGAGTAGTAACTGTAACAGTTACATCAGCTGGATCAATTGGAGCACCAGTACCATCTAAGTCATTAGCTAGTACATCGATTACCTCAGGAGTATTTTCGAATACAGTGATAATACCATCGTCAATAGCATCTGGAGGTAATGGGTCATCATTAAATGAGATAACTACAGTACCATAAGAAAGTAAATTACCAAATGTACCATCAGTACTTGAAATAGCATAAACGAAACTGTCGTTAGGACTAGTCGCAGTTACACCTGCTGGAGGAAAATAAGTAAAAGTTCCGTCAACATTCATAGTAACAGTACCACCTCCAGTAGTTGTAGCTGTCAAAGTACCATCTGTCGCTGCCCAAGCATCTGCAAGATTAGTACCAACTTTATTAACTTCAAAGTTAGCAAAAGTTGGAACATCGATAGTAACGCCATTAACTAAATCTATATCGTTAAGCATTACACTAGGGTAGTCTTGAAAACCAACAACATTATTAATGTTATATGTTCGAGAATCAGTTATAGCTTGTACACCAGCATTTACATTAACAGTAATTGTATTTGTATCAGTACCACCTGGGCAAGTTACAGTATAGTCAAAAGTGAATGTACCAGTAGTACTTGCATTTGGATCAGGTAAAGCACTAATAGTCGCTTCATCAACTGGGTCAAAAAGAACTGTGTTATCAGCAAGGTTAACTGTGCCAAGAGTCGTTGCAAATGTAGGATTAGAACAAGATGCAGGCAAAGTTACATAGTCAGTTAATGAAGGGGTAGTAAATGCTCCACCTTCGTTAGCTACACCTATAGTAGCAGCATTAGCTACAGGAACAGCTGAGACGATCTCAATATCAACAGCACAAGTTGCAGCTGAAGCAGGAATACCATCAGCTACAGTGAAAGTAACTGTTTCAACTCCGCTGTCAGTTGTAGCCGTAGTTGCGATATCAAGAAGAGCATCTGTACCAGTTGTAGGAGTAACAGCAAAAGCGTTAGGAGCATGTGAGACAACATTAAGCTGTCTATTAGTTGCAGTATCCCAACTTACAACCCCTTCTGCTAAAAGATCTACAGTTACAGGACCAGCCGCAGCTTCGATCGTAACTATCTGACCATTAACACAGCTCGCAGCAGCTACTTCAACGCTTGAGAAAGCAGTGAAGATTCCGCTAATACCGATTACAGTAAGAGCTAAACTAGCTAAAATTTTATTACTAGTCATAATTAAAAAATATAAAATATATAAAAAATTTACAATAAATTGTGAAAGTTATAGTTAACTAAACAAAGTTAACATTTTACTTTCTGTTTTCATTAAAGCTCGTTATTATGCGAACTTTAACGAATGAAATAAATATAATTAAAAGTTTTTGTGTTGTCAAATTATATTTCTATACTTAGGCTAGAGCAAGTAACTATCTATAAACTGATAAGTTAGCATTAATCACAAAAATTAAAAAATCGACTACTTGGTTTAAAAAAGTTTTTGAGTGTAGTCTTTTGTTAACAAAAAAACTTAGTTGTAAATGTAACTTGTGTTTTGGTGAGTTTTTATTATCTGTTTGACAAAATTTAACAAAAAAAGAAGTTTGCTATTTAGTTTAGGCCGTTGTAGCTCAGTGGTAGAGCATTTCCATGGTAAGGAAAAGGTCGCAGGTTCAAGTCCCGTCAACGGCTCCAAGATCCAATTGAATTTAATTTTTAAAAATAAACCCTAAAAATTCTTAGAATTCTAATCCCTTAAAAAAATAAGGTTGTTTTTGGTTTGTCCTAGTCTCATTTTGTTTGAATATAGTTTTATAAAAACTTGTATTTTCAAAAACTTCCGCAGACACCACTATATTTTGTATTTAAATACTTAACTAAAGCTACATTTAGTAGTAAAATAATTCTTGCGGAAATCTTGTTTTAAGTTAATTACTTAAGTTAATCAGTGATCATTAACTTATCTATTACTAAAAATACCCAAAAAAATAACTTATTTTTGGTTTTTATTTTTGGTTTATTTGTAAAGAATAAATAATCAAATAGCCTCTACTAGATTAATTTTACTTGGTGTTTATTTTAACACAGATACTTATTTCCAAAAGCTTCGATTTCTTCAATTATTTTTTGTAAACCTAGTCCCATATCGGTAAGCTTGTATTCGACTTTGGGTGGAATTACTGGGTATTGTTTGCGATCTAAAATACCCTGATCAACCAAATCTTTTAGTCTACAAGTTAGAGTTCGGCTAGTTATTTTTGGTATTTCAGCTTTTATTTCGTTAAATCTTTTTGGCCCTTTTAGCAAGGTTTTGACTATTAGCAATGTCCATACATCACCAACTAGTTTGGTGGGTTTAATTATCGGACAGTATTTTTGGTCAGTGGTAATATCAGACATACTTCTAGAAATTAAAATGATTATTACTCCTGCTTACACTTAAATTTCTGCCACTCTAGGAAAGTTTTTTTACTTTAAGCCCTCTTTGAAGAGGGTTTGGAAGATGCTTAGGAGCGAAGAATAACTATACAAAAAAATATTAGTAAACTTAGTTTAATTATTAGAGTTATTTTTAGTTTTAGTCAAATTAATTACCTATTATCCTTCTTGACAAGATTAGTTTATTTTTTAATGTTAGTATTACTTTTAAACTTAAGTAATAAAAAATTTATGGCACATAAACAACTAGAAGGAACCAAAGTTCCAAATGTAACCTTCAAAACTAGAGTTAAAGAAGGTGATGATTTTGTTTGGAGAGATCTAAGCACCACTGATATTTTTGATAACAAAAAAATTGTCGTTTTTTCTCTACCTGGAGCCTTTACTCCAACTTGCTCTTCAACTCATCTACCTGGCTACGAAGCTCGATACGACGAACTCAAAAAACTAGGTGTAGATGAAGTCTACTGCTTAAGCGTTAATGATAGCTTTGTAATGAACGCCTGGGCGAAGGATCAACAAGTTAAGAATGTTAAAATGATTCCTGATGGAACTGGAGATTTTACTGAGCAAGTAGGAATGCTAGTCAAAAAAGACAACCTTGGCTTTGGTAAGAGATCTTGGAGATATTCCATGTTTGTGGAGAATGGTGAAATCAAAAAAGTTTTTGAAGAACCAGGATTTACAGATGATTGTCCAGATGATCCATTTGAAATTAGTGATGCTAACACAATGATAGAATACCTAAAGTCTAACTAGAATAATCTAAACAACAATCTTGTCTTATTACTCAAAAAAAATCTGTTTTTTGTTTGTTTTCAGGCAAATTAAAAGTTAAACTCTTAAAAAGATCTTGAGATAAAATTAAAGATTATCCCCCGCTTTTGCGGGAATTTTTTAAGCCTAAGCTATCTTATTTCATAATTTTATAAAAATCACCTTTACAAATTTTTTTACTTTACACACTTTGGGCTAATCGTTACGGTAACTACCCGCTAAAAATTTACCTTAGATAAAGAATTTATTTCCTTGTGAAGGGCTAAATTTAGGGTACTAAAGGATTGATATGACAAAATAATTCTAAAAAATAGACTTATAGCTCTTAAAATGCAAATTCTTAACTGGCTAGAACCAAGGAACACTTCAAAAATAGCTACGATTGGAGCTTTTGACGGAGTTCATCTTGGCCATCAGGAGATTATAAATAAACTAAAAAAAGAGTCTCAAGATCAAGGTCTGGTGATAACTTTTGATCCTCTGCCTAAAAAATTTTTTAGTATTTCTAGGGGTTTTGATTTTATAGAAATTATTAGCTTAGATCAAAAAATCCAGCTTTTTAGAACTTTAGGAGTTGCAGAATTATTAATAATTCCTTTTTTGGAAATCAAAGATTTAGCAGCTAAAGATTTTGTAAACGAGATTCTAATCAAAAAACTAAATATTAAGAAGCTAATTGTTGGTTATGACTTTCATTTTGGTAGAGATAGACAAGGTAACTGTGAGTTTTTACTTGAATATTTTGCTAAAGACGGCAGAAAAATTGAAATCGTTCCAGAGCTAAAAATAAACCCAAATAATTCAATTAAAGCCACAAAAATAAGAAACTTAATTAATAAAAAACAATTCAAAAAAGCTAATCAATTATTAGGTTGGAATTATAAAGAATTAATCGAGAATAACTCCATAAGCTTAACTAAGACCTCTCTGGTAGCCAAACAGTCTCCTAAGGCATCATGAGCCAAAAATTTATTTTTTTCTATTCCTAGCGAGTTTTTTAGGCCTCTTTTTTTTGATAAACTAGTTATGCCAAAAACTGGCTCCCTACCCTCAAGCCTAGCCTTAGCGTTAAAAACATTAGCTAAAGACTTAGTATCAATAAAATTACGATCAAAAATATCTTTATCCATCCCTGTAGCAGTTAATAAAATCTGAGTAAAAGCATAATCAAAAGGATAAAACTGAGCTATCATAATTGGCTTATCTTTGAAATTTTTAGATACAAATTGATTAAGTTCCTCTGCTGCCTGCCTATAACTTTTACCTTTTTTGATTCTATCTAAACTAAAACCAGTTAATTCTAGACTAAATTCTGTAATCTCAGTGCCTTCTGGTGGATTGACGTCAATCACAAACTGATCTTTAATAAAAAATTTTTTATTTAGAGCTAGGGCTGCAATCTGGATCAAGCCATGCTTACTAAAATCTGTACCAGTGGTTTCGGTATCAATAACTAGGTAGGTTGATTTTGACATAAAAGTGAACAATAATTTATCATAGTATTAAAAGTTTGAATTATTTATCTAGTAGTAGAAGTCTTTAAGATGTTAGTCTTGTATCAAAACCTTTCAAAAAGATTTATTTTTTAGTTAAAATAGAACAAAAATAATAGTTTCGCATAAATTAAATACCTTATTTAGTATTATACAAAAGGATTATGTTGATAGAATAAACTATTTATTCCATCTCTGAAGAAATCAGATAAATTATATAAAATAAAATCTACACAAAGACAAATGAAAAATAACCATAATAATTAATTATAGTTGTAATTCCTACAGTTAAAATCTTAGCTGTAAGTGGCCAGTGATTTTCTAAAATTGGGATTTTTTTGACTTGCTTAAGAATCCAATTATTAGAAGTCAAGATATTCATAGCCCAAGTCGAAGCTATAAAGGCAATTATACTAATCACCCCAAATCTAAAAACCTCATATGTTCTAGAAGTACTCGATTGCTCAAAAACTAACCAAGCATTAAGTACATAACTAACAACCAAAGAGACCACAAAAGACACAGCTTGAGCTACTGCAAACCGATTTAACTTTAGATATTTTTGAGTTAACTTAATTATGCTTGAAGTCTCTGGCAAAAGCCAAACTAAAACCCTCCATATCACAATATCTAAAAGTGTTCTAAAAATAGCAACTAAAACAAATTTTATAAATCTTAATATATCTTCATTCATATTTTTGATTAATTATCTTTTTGAAATTCTTTTACTAAACGGTTAAAATCATCCACAGTTTCAAAATTCCAGAACATGGATCCAAAGCAAATGTAAGCTGCTTCATCGACTTGCTTGAGATTTTTTAAGACTAAACGTCCAATTCTAGTGCTTTTAATTGGATTTTTATCTAAAGCCATAGCATCTTCCGTAACCATTTGTACTAATTTTGCTACCAAGTCATTGTTAATCCTACGTTTATTAAAGGCTTTACGAACACCTTTTTCTAGTTTACCTTGATTAAAATCAACAATTTGCCCATTTCTTTTTTCTACTTTAAGATCTAAGACCTTAATTTCTTCAAGAGTAGTAAACCTATAGTGACACTTTTCACATTCTCTTCTTCTTCTGGTTGTTCGCCCATTTTGAGTAACTCTAGTGTCGTAAATTTTAGTATTAGGAAAATTACATTTTGGGCAGCGCATGTTAAAAGCCAACTTGTTAAGAATTTTTATAATTGTCAACACCAAGTCAATTTACTGATTTTATAATTTAATCACATCCATAATTAAAAAAACAATTGGTTAATCACTTAAAACCTAAAAAAAATATCATCTTACCATGATAATGATTTCTTGTTTGTTTTATGCTATATGTATTACTATTACCCTAAATTTGGCTCTTCGTAAGGAAATAAATCAAGGGGAAATTATGTTTTCAAAACTTCTGCAAAATATAAAAATACAGCTAAAGATGGTATAGAGATAAAACTAGCCAAAATAAAGTAGCTTACTATCTATAATCAATTTATCAAAAACCTCTACACTAGGTCTTACAAATTCATAAATTTCGTCTTCAGTTAGATCATGGTAATATTTGTTATTTGAAGGTATTATATAAACAGAAGCAATCGGTAGATGAACATCTTTTTTATTTATTTTGTTAGTTACGACAACAGGTCTAATGGCCTCTGCAAAAAAAGTATTTTGCCCATTATAGCAACAAAAAACATCTCTAAAATAACCTTTTATTTGTCCACCATTTTTGTTAGCTTCTTTGGTGTAATAGCTAACCATCTTTTGGTATCTTTGATCGTCAGAATCATTATCTGTAACTCCAGCAACTCTTTGAGCATTCTTAGCTGGTTGTTTGTCTTCTGGGTAACCCTCAAAATAAAACCCAGTATCTAGACTAACACTGTTAATTTGGCTAGCTTTATAGTAAGCTAAGGCTTTGATTTTAGCATTTTCTTTTTCATCTTTACCAATTTCTTCAGCTTTGACTTTGTCTAGATTAAGATCAAAAGGCTCAACTAAAAACGAAGAATACTGTGAGTATTTTTTGAATCTGCTAATTTTGGCTGGATTATGCGTAGCTAACAAAATTGACACAAATAATTTAATTTTAGTTTTCTTTATTTTTTCATAATTCTTTTTAAAATCTTGGTCAATAGTTTTAATCTAAAACCCTAAAAATAGATAAAATTAACTTACTTAAACTAAAACTTTAGCTAAACCCTAAATTGTAAAACAGATGCTTAGGCTTCTATCTCTTACTCAGCCGTTTATTATTACCCCAATTTAAGTCTTTATAAGCAATAAACCTTTTATTTAAGCTAAATTCTTAACTCGTAATTATCTTAACGAAGGGGAAAGAGGGATAAGCTTGTTTTATGCTCAAATCAATCAAAATTAAGACTTTTTTAATTTTCAAATATTTCTTTTTGCGTTTTATTTGAAACCTAAGCCAAATCAAAAACTAAAATTAATCTTGTCTCAAACTTTTCAAGAATCTTTATTTTTTATCAAAAAAAGTAAAAGTAATCATTTTGCATAAATTTAACACTTTTAGCTGAAAAGATGTAAAATAAGCAAAAATTAAAATTTTTGGTGCAAAAAAGCCTACTAAAAATATTAGTTACTTCTTTTTCTTTCATTTGGATCTAGGTATCTTTTACGAATTCTAAGGCTTTTTGGAGTAACTTCTACCAACTCATCATCGCCGATATATTCTAAACAATTCTCTAAAGTCATTTCTTTAGGCGGACTTAGGGTAATACTGTCATCACTAGATTTTGATCTAACATTACTTAATTTTTTTTCTTTGGTTGGATTAAGTTCTAGGTCTTGATTTTTGGCTGCCTGGCCAATAACCATTCCCATATAAACTTCGACTCCAGGCTTAACAAATAAAAAACCTCTTTGCTGAGCATTATCTAAAGCATAACCTGTAGCTGAGCCGGTATGAGTACTAACTAAACTACCGTGATCGTTTTTGATACTGACATTAGACATCGGCATAAATTTATCAAAGAGAGTATTCATTATAACTGTACCTTTGGTTTCAGTAATCAAAAAGCTTTTTAAACCAATAATTGTTCTAGTTGGCATAATTGCTTCAAAATGGTATTCCGTACTTGCGTCGTTAGGCCTAATATTTTTGATATCTGCTCCTCTACGACCTAACTCTTGCATGACTGGGCCTTGGTATTCCTGAGGTACATCAATCTCTACAATTTCAAATGGTTCTAGTTTTTGGCCTTCTTCTTCCCTAAAAATTACTTGTGGACGACTAACTTCTAATTCAAAACCCTCTCGCCTCATAGTTTCGATAAGTACAGAAAGATGTAATTCTCCACGTCCAGAGACCAGAAATTTATCTGTGCTTTGGCTGTGTTTCTCTACTCTTAATGAAACGTTAGTTTCTAATTCTTTGTTTAATCTTTCTAGAAGTTGTCTAGAAGTTGTAAACTTACCTTCCTTGCCACTAAATGGAGAGGTATTTACTCCAAAAGTCATTTGGATGGTTGGTTCATCAATATTAATTCTTTCAATCGGTTCAGCATATTCTGGAGTAGTTATTGTATCTCCAATCTGAATCTCCCCAAGGCCAGCAATCATTACTATCTCTCCAGCTTCAGCTTCCTCAACTTCAGTCACTCCAAGTCCATCAAAAGTCATTAAATCAGCTACTCTACCTTTGATTTGAGAAAATTTTTGAAGACCGATAATTTCTTGATTTTTTTTAATTTTGCCAGAACTAATTTTGCCTACGGCTAATTTTCCTTTAAAAGAATCATAACGTAAATTCAAAACCAATATTGATAAAGGGTTTTCACTTGATTCGTATTTGGATTTTTTTTTGGCAACCAAATCTTCAGCCGAAGGTTCTAATTTTGATTCCAAAATAAATTTGGAAAGTTTATCTCTAGCTACATCTAAATCAAGAGCCTTAGCTTGATATTTGTTTATAATTTCTTGGATTTTGGCTTGTACTGAGGAGCTGAAAATACCTGACATGTTTTTCTTAAATTTATTTACTTGATTTTTATAAGATTGCTTTATCTCTTTTCTAACTATTTACTTGCAAGTTATGACAGTAATTTTTTTGAATAAGAAATTCCTAAACCTTTTCTAAATCTATTAATTTAGGAATAACTTAGAAAAACAAATAACCCATAAGATAACTCTACTAAAGACAAACTAAATAGAATTACGATTAAATCAATTGAAATTAAAAAAACTTTTTGTGTCAAAACCTAAAATTTAAAAAATAACTAATTATACCCACCCCAAATAAAAAAAGGATATTTTAACTTGTTAAGATGATATAAAA
>CAZVWQ010000023.1:0-21952 GCA_964631275.1 uncultured Candidatus Saccharibacteria bacterium
AAGGAATTAAAAACCTCACTCCACATCAAAAATTCAATAATCTTTTTCCTCTTAAATTTATGTAAAAAATGTAAACAGGGCTGAAAAATTTACACAAACTTTCTCACTTTATGAACTTTATAAACCTTCTAACTAAGGTATCACATCCGCTAGGAGTTACCTAGCAAGTTGTGCGAAAAAGGGCTGGGAGATCTACAAACTTATATATAAAAATACAAGTTGTAAACCTCACCAGCCCAAGGGGCTTGCCCTAGCCGGCGGCTAGGGAGAAGCTATTTCTGGGGCTTCGTCGGGATTATCGGGGGGTTCTTCGGAGGCTTTTTCAGGGGCTTCTCCGGGTTCACCTGGGCTAGGGGGGTCTGCGGGGTCGAACTCTTCAGCAGATAATCCCCCCATGCGATCAACGCCAAGACGAGGCCGAGGACGAGGCCGAGACCGACGACGATACTAGGCTTAAACATGGTTATCCTCTTGTAAAGGTGGTGCTGAGTTGCATCCACCGAGCAAGATTTGATTGGGAGAGTTTTGGTTTATAAAGTTAAAAGGTTTGGGGGGTTGGAGAGTTGATTAAAGTTTAATTTTTAATCAATTTTTGAATAGATCCTGAAACAAGTTCAGGGTAACAGAGGTAGGTTTTGTTAATTATGGAACGGCAAGTGTTGTGTTACGAACTTTTTAACCTTACGAACTTTATGAACTATCTTTTTAATCAAATCCTATTCGGTGGGTACAATCTTGCACCACTTCGTTATCTTGTTTTTGTCTCGCTGCCCATCAATAGGCCGTCGACTAGCTATAGCTATCTGTAAACCCATTGAGAGAGAAATTCAAAATTGTTTCTCAATCTCAATGTCTTAAGGTATAACACATTTTTTTTAGTTTGGCAAGTTTTTTGTGAGTTTGTTTGTTTTTTGGCTTTAATTAGAAATTTTTGGGTATTATTTAGGTCAAAAAAATAATAATTTTTATAAAAAATTCAAATCAAAAATAAAAATAATAGCTTTTTTACACAAATTCAACACTTCTTACTTTAAAAAAACCAAAAAATAGGTCATTAGACTTCTTGCAGTAAAGCTGTTTAACCTCTAATTAAAAACAATAATTCAGAATTTTTAAAAACTTACAATTTCTAATTTTTTGTTTACTCAACCAAACGAATAAAAATTTCAGTGCAGGGGGTCTAGTGTCTTAAAAATCCATTAATATCTTCTTTAGCTTGATTAGGCCTAGCAATATTCTTGAAGACAATTTCTGGATGATCTCCCCCAGTATTTATTTCCAAATCTCCATAATTAAGTAGTTTACCTATTAAACCTTGATTAACACTGACCATATTAATATTTTTATAAAGTACCTCTTGAGAACGTGTACTAAGTACACCAACTTTGGATGTTACTGTATTTTTACCAATAATAACCATAGAAGTCATGTACTTAAGTATATCTCTAATTAGCCAGAATATTCCAATAACAATAATTGATAAAATCAAGTCTCTTACTATCCTAAACAAAAATAAAATTCCTGATTCTCGGTAGATTTTTTGATCTTCGTTTTCCATGTTTATGATAATTTTTTAATCAAATTTATCTGAATAAAAAAATATTTAGCTGGCAAGTGTAATCTGTTTTTGCGAAGAGTTTTGTTCTGTAGTTTCTGCTAAATACGATGTTTAGTGTTTTTGAGTATAGATGAGTCTGCAAATAATATTTTTAACCAATTTTGTGAAAGTTTTACTCAAATAAATTTAAAGATTAGTCTTGTCCCATAACCCAGATTTACAAAACTTTAACCCCATAAAATAGATATTAATCAACAATAAAAAATAGGTTTTAAGGCATGATTATTTTAAATTTTCTAAAACTTACTTGTTATGCTTTTTAGCCTAGCAGAAAGTGAAGGTTAAAGTTAAAGTTTCTATACTCAATCCGTTTACTATTACCCAAAATTTAGCCCTTCATGAGGAGGTAAATCCTTTGTTTAAGGTGAATTTTTAACGAATAATTATCGTAACGATTAATCCAAAAGGTATAAAAACTAAATTTGCTCTGCAATAATTATAGCAACTAATAAAGATAAAACTTTGCACTTTTAATTAATATTTATCACTAATTTTTTCTTTGACATAACTTGAAATTATAAAAAAACTTTAGTTTAAATTATCCAAGTATTATGCTTATCACTGATTTTAGCACAGTTAACTCTCAGCAAATTGGTCAAAAATTAACCGTTGGAGGTTTTGCCCACACAATTCGTGACCACGGAGGTTTGATTTTTATTGATCTCAGAAGCGAAAATGAGATTTTGCAATGTGTTATCGATCCAGAAAGAAACAAAGAAGCCTTTAAGGTAACCGAAGAAGTCCACTCCGAATACGTCCTAAAAATCACTGGCCAGTTAGTCAAAAGATCAAGTGAAACTATTAACCCAGAGTTACCAACTGGCGAAGTGGAATTAGAAATTTCTGAACTCGAGATTATCTCAAAAGCTAAAACACTACCCTTTGACATCCACGCCGAACCAAAGAATATGGCTGGAGAAGATATTCGTCTGAAGTATCGATATATCGATTTTCGCCGGCCTGAGATGAAAACACTAATGCACAAAAGACATAGGTTTATTCTTGATGTTCGTAATTGGTTTAATAAAGAAAACTTTATAGAAGTGCAGACTCCGATTCTGGCTAATTCTTCACCTGAAGGAGCTAGAGATTATTTAGTTCCATCTCGCATCCAACCAGGCAAGTTTTATGCTTTACCACAAGCTCCACAGCAATTCAAACAACTTTTGATGGTTGGTGGTTTCAATAAGTATTTCCAGATAGCTCCTTGCTTTCGTGATGAAGATCCAAGAGCGGATAGGTTGGTTGGAGATTTTTACCAAGTTGACGCCGAGGTTGCTTGGGCTGATGAAGAATATATTTATAACTTATCTAATCGGCTTATCAACGAAGTCTTCGTTAACCACACAAATAAAAAACTGATGGACAAAGAAATGGTCCGTATTGATTACTTTGAGGCTATGGACAAATATGGTTCAGACAAGCCAGATATGAGATACGATCTTACCTGGCAGGATGCTAAACCAGTTTTTAAAAACTCTGGATTCAAAGTCTTTGCTGATCTATGTGAAAATGATGAGACTAGGGTACAAGCTCTAGTTATTCCTGGAGCAGTAGATGAATTTAGCCGTTCGGATCTAGACAAAATTCAAGCTATTGGTCGTAATTATGGTTTACCTGGAATTGCTTACATCCAGTATTTTTCTGACGGAGCTAAAAGTCCAATCTTTAAGTTCTTTGGTGAAACTGAAGCCGAAATCGAAAACAAAAAACAAGAATTAGAAAAATTTTTTCAAATTAAAACTGGAGATTTGGTTCTTTTTGTGGCCAACAAAGACAAAAATCTAGTCTGGAACGCTCAGGGAGAAATGCGTAAGCACATTGGAAGCAAGTTAAATTTGATTGACGATTCTAAGCTTCGTTACGTTTGGATTGAAAATTTCCCATTCTTTGAAAAAGATGAAAAAACAGGCAAGATTGACTTTGGTCACAATCCGTTTTCATTGTGGCAAGGCGGTCTGGAAGCTCTTACCAAGGCTGCTAGTGAAGGTCAAGAAGCACTACTCAAACTCAAAGCTCGGCAATATGATATTGCTGTCAATGGTTCAGAAGTTCTCTCGGGTGGAGTGCGTAATCCGCATCCAGAAGCTCTCAGAGAAGCCTTCAAAGTGGTTGGCTACGGTCAGGATGAAATCCAAAATCAATTCGGCCATATGATGGAAGCCTACGAATATGGAGCACCACAACACGCTGGCTTTGCTTGGGGAGTTCCACGTAATTTGATGATTCTATTTGGTGAGGAGAATGTCAGGCAGGTGGTGCCGTTTCCAAAGAATGGTTCAGGTGTGGATCCAATGACTAACGCTCCGAGTTTAGTCAGCCAGAAACAACTCAAGGAGCTTGGGATTGAGGTGGGGTAGGTAAAACAAGTAAAGTTTGTAAATAAATAGCCACTTCCTCGTTGCTCATACCTTCTTCCATTTTGTTTTCTGCTATTTCTAAATATTTATCTATAAAATCGGAGCATACTTTTTTTGATATAAATTTCCAATTATTATAAATGCTAAAGCTAAATATCTCATATTTTTCTAGTGTTTCATGTTCTGCCTCTCTACTAAAGTTAGGGTTTTCAAAAATATGTGGATCAGAAAGATTATTTACGAAAAGCTTAATAAATTTGTGTGCTTCTTTTAGAAAAAAAGTATTAACATATAGCTACCCCACACTCCAAATAGATATTCTTCTTTTCCCAAAAGAGGTGTCGAACAAGGCAAGGTATTTTTCAAAGTCATTTGTCTAAATGGTTTGCAGTTTAACTATATATCAGTAAAAACACAAAACTCAACAATTCATGTATCACTGACTCCAACTCTGAATTAGTTTGTAGAAGATTTACTTGCTAGCGGTTTGTAAGGAAATGTAAGTGAGATTATCCGGGAAGCTCTGAGGGAGAAATATCAAAATACTCAAAATCAAAAATTAATCAATTTAAGGCAAGTAATAAAAGTTGGTCTGGATCATACAGATCGTGGAGAATTTGTAGAAACTAGCCTAGAAGATATGCTTGAAAGAACTCTTCACAAAGACACTGATAACAAAAATTAAGTTCGAAATCCTATGACCAAAAAAACAGCTAAAGATAATAATTTACACACAGTATTCATGGACGAATCAGGAAACAAAGAATCAGATAGGTTTTTTGTATGTGGTTTTTTGGAGCTGGAAAACAATAGTCACGTCCTGTAATTAAAAAAATAGTTTACTTACCCCTTATTTATAAGAAAAACCAATGGGCGAACTATAGTCATGAGTTTTAACTTATTTTAAAGGGAAAAGTGGCTATTTTGAATTTATTTTGAGACAAGACTAATACTTAGTTTTATAAAGCTTCCGTAGACACCACTATATATTTATATCTAAATACTTACTAAAACTACATTTAGTAGTAAAATTCAATTCTTACGGAAGTCTTGATAAATCTTTTATTTAAGATTAAGCTAAACCTCAGAAAATTTAGATAATCTTTAATTTCACAATCCTAAAAAACACCCCGTCAGACCTTCCGATCTGCCACCCCTTTAAAGGGAAATGTCTAAACTCAGTGCAAATCAACTATGTTTATCTACCTTAATTAGCAATTAACTAGACTTTTTAATCGTATTAAAAATTAACTTGGTCGTAAAAAATACCTGCCCTGTTAATACTTAAAATTTCAGAATTAGGATTTAAATCAAGACTATTAAAACTACAATCTGAAGTAGTATTTAACATAGTATTAGAATTATCTGCTTGATATTTAGAGATTAAAAAGTATGAGTTAGGGTTTAGACTCAAATTATCACAATTTTGATTAGTTAAAACTAAGTTAGGGTTAGAATCATCACCTAAATTACTGATAGTAAAACCATCTAAATTAATTATTTGATTTGTAGTATTATAAATTTCTATCCACTGATCAGTATCAGAAACAGAACTGCCTGCCCAGTTTATTTCAGTAAAAATAATATCGTTATTTGGTTCACTATTCATTGATTCTAAAGATGTTAAAATACTTTCACTAAATTCAGAAGTATTTCCGTTGTTGTCTGTAGCTGTGGTAACAATAGATGTATTTTCAGAAATATCTTGATTCAGATTAATAGTTTGCAAAACTGCTTCTTTAGCTTGTTCTTGATTGTAAGTTGCTTTACCAATCCAGATTTTACCCTGTCTGTTATTATTATCTTCAATATATATATCCACTGTGATTGGATAGGCTGAATTATTAATATCAGAATCAATGCTGTAAGCCAAATTTAATTGATTTGTAGTAGTTGGTCTAATTGAGGCAGCGAATAGTTCTGGATAATTTTGTAGATTATTAGCCCCAGTATCACCATCTCCTGGATCGTTTGGTAGTGGAGTTACTCCCAAACTTGGATTTAAAGAAATACCTTTTAAGTTATTACTAAAAATATTTTTAGAAATGTTAATAGCCTTATTACTAATAGTATTATTTAAGGTAATCCCTCTTTCATTGTTATTGGATATAGTATTTTCTTGATTGTTAGTGTTACCCCCAATTGCAACATTGTTTGAACTATCAATTATGATACCGCTCCTTTCAAAACCAAAGTCTAAAGTTTCTTGTTGATTAGTTCCAATTTTATTAGAATATATTTCAATATTACTTGATTCAATTAAAGAGATCCCATTGTAGCTCTCAAAATTATTTGAAGCCCCATTTTTATATCCAGCAATTATATTATTTTGTATTAAAGCATCATCTATTTTATTAAATTCTATACTATCAGCTATATAATTTGATCTAGCTGGGTAACTAACAGTTTGATTAATGTTAGTTGATATGATATTATCTACTACTTCTACATTACTAGCAGAGCGAAGACCGATTCTATCAGATTCTCTAGAATGCACAAGGTTATTTTTAACAACCAAGTTATTATGGAAAAATCCACTAATTCCAAAAGCTGTAGAATTATTATTTACTATATTGCTACCATCTTTATTAAAATTAACATAATTATTTTCAACAATGTTGTCTATCGATTGAATATATATACCATAATAGTTATTTGCTACGACATTTATATCTATCAAGTTAGGTCCACCAATCACAGAATTACTACTGTTTAAAGAAATAATACCATTTCTATTACCTGTACCTGAAGTACCATTAACTCCTAATCCAACATAATTCCCAGCGACTACAGAGTTACTAGCGTTATTTAAATAAATTGAAACAGCTTGACTATTGCTCATGTTTCTCAAATTATTTATCACAAAACTTCTAACTTCTGAATTGTTTGCTTGGATTGTAAGCCCTTTACCAGTAGAAATATTACTACCATTAATTAAAATAACTGGCTCATCTACAAAGCCTGGTTGAGTGTTAGCTAATAACCTTAGACTTTCGGTAATAGTAGGTAAATCTGAAGCAGGTCTAATCTGCCAATGGATTCTAGGACTAGTGTTATAGCCACTACTAGTAGTAGGAATATTAAACTCCACTACATCCACGTCACCAGCATTCTCATTATTATTAGCTTCTTCAATAGCTGCTCTTAGAGTACACTCGCCAGCAGTAGAAGTTTGGCAAATTCCATCGCCTGGATTGGCATCACTTAAATCTCTAGTAGAATTAACTGTAAAGGTTTGACCTTGAGCAAATACACTCACATTAGTAGTATTTAAAAAAGCTATAGTAATAGTAGTAAGTGTAGAAAAACTTAAAATAGTTATTAAAATTGAATTTAAATAAGTTTTTAGAATAAAATTATTCATATAAATAAGTTAATTTGCAGTAATTATAGTGAAAAAATATAATGCTTTAGCTATAACAGGTTTTAATTAAAATGTCATAATCCTCATATTCCACTCCGAGGTGCAAGAGTAGTTCAAGATGAAGTTCAATATTTGAGATTTTAAGATAAGATAATCATTGGTCTGTTTTCTAATCTATTTTTAATATTAACCCAAATCACGAAATTAAACTTTACTACTACAGAGACCCCTACAAAAATTGTGTCTGACATAAAAACTATTTTTAATTTATTGTCTGATACATGTCTACTCAAAATAAAACAAAAGTTACTCAAAAGCAAACAAATGTTGAAAAACTACTTAGTTCAGGCATAAATAATCTGCGTAAAAATCTAACAAGCTTATCTTTAGATGAATTTCAGAAAATCCTTAATAACTAAATAAAATTAACTAAAAAGACCTAATCTGAGTCAACACAGCAAACACGAAAGATAATATAACCTATTGATAACTTGTTGATAACTTGTTTATATTTGAACAGTACACATTTCTTTATTATCTTGCATAAATTTTTAGGTAAATTAGCTTCTAAATCTCAACAATCATATCTACAAAACCTATTCTCAAGTTATTAATATCTATTTTTCATGAGATTAAAGTTTTATAAATCTGGGTTTGGGTTATGGGACAAGGCTATTTTATGAAAAAAGTACTTGAATTTATATAAATTTGTTACTTTTGTTTTATACTCAAACTCGTTTATTTTATAAATAAAAACCTGGTTTAATTTTAATTTAAGGCCTTATTATTAATCTAAAAGTAAAAATTGATGTGATCTAAAATTTAGTTTTATAGTTAATCCTACAAACCAAATCTATCTCCTAACATACCACTAAGAATATTATTCTCAATAATTAAAACTCCAGGTGTCAAAATAGGTATTTGTCCTGATTCTTCTTCGGCAGCTATACCATAAGTATTGCTAGTTAGGTTGTTGTTTCTGATAATCAAAGTTTTACCATTTAGATTAAGAGTGTAATGTAGATTAATTGCTCCTTCTTTTGGATCATTATCTAGGTTTACGTTATTTGTAGTGTTATTTTCGATTATAATATCTCCAGCCATTATTCCAGCTATTTGGATAGCTTTCTTTTGGATAGTTTCAAAAGTATTATTTTTGATTGAATTGGCTGTGCCAGAAACAGTATCTAATTCGATTCCTCTGTCAGTATTTTTGATATTATTATTTTCGATAATTACGTTATGGCTATAAAATCTTATTTGCATAGCTTGCAAATCATATCTACCTGTTCGACCAAAATTACTAATGTTTTCAATATTGTTATTTTTAATAATAAAACTTGGCTCTGAATTATTTACTGGATTGTTTAGTCCGTATATAAAGATAAATTTTCGAGAATTATTGATGTCTCCACTTGCTGCTCCATTATAATAGTTATTTTCTATGGTGATATTTTTTAGTGGAGTTGTCATATTAGGAATATCAGTAATCAAAACTTCTGGGCTATGATGCAAAGTCACTAATTCAAAGTTTTTGAGGCTAGAATTATCTGAACCAGGCGCGAAAGATAAAATATCTTCAGCTCCAAAATTTAAAATTGGTTTAGAATTTTCATCTCCTAAAATATTCAAAGTTTTATTTATCTCTAGTCTACCTGGGTTGTAACTACCACTTAACACATAAATATCTTCTCCAGAGTTTGTTTGACTTATAGCTGTTTGTAAATCATTATAACAAACATCATTAGAATCAATTGTCAAAATTTGAGAATTTATAAAGATAGTTTGGCCAAAAGCATTAGTACAGTCTCCAGAAGTAGTTAAAGTTGTTGTAGTTACAAAGTTATATTTTGGAGTTGTTGGGATGATATTTTCGAGAATGTTAATATCAATTATAAACTGACCACACAAACCTAGATCATCACAAATCTCAAATTCTACAATAGTGTTTCCAAAGTAATCTGCAGTTGGAGTAAAGATTAAATTGCCAGTTGCTGTGTCTACATTAGTAGTTCCATTTGGAGAGTTAATAACTGTGATTGCTCCAGCAAGACTTGGGTCAAAGTTTCCTTCATTATCTGTAATTTGTAGATCTAAAATATTGTCTGTAGAGTTTTCGTCTACGGTGAAAGTTGTTTGAGAAATGGTTGGAGGGGTGTTAGCATTGATATCTCTCAAACCTGCATCAATGTAGGTGATATTTTCATCTTGATTAATTGAAAAATTTGGAGTCAAACCAGTAGCTTGATCTACATCTGAGTTGTTATCGTCAGTTAAAATTGTAGAGGAAGCAAACTGAGTAGTAAATTCTAGATTTATTGTGTCTGGATTAATTACTTGAATTTGATAATTATCTCCTTTGGCTAAGGAATCAAAACTAAATTCTCCGTTTGTATCTGTAGTGGTGGAATTGATTTCTAAATTATTTTGTAGGAGCTTAACTTCTACACCTGCAACTCCTGGTTCACCTCCATAAAAACCATTACTATCTTCATCCTTGAATACTTTACCAGTGAGCGTAGAGTTGTTTAGAGGTAAAACAACCTCTACATTCTCACTAAATTCTGAAGTTTTACCAATACCAAAACTAGACTGAGATTGATCAATAGTGGCTGTTGCTGTAATGTAATCACCGAGAGCTAAACTTGTAGCAGGAATAACATGGTTGATCTCAGCTTCACTGGCATCAGCACAATTACCTGAAGTTTCCGTAGGCATAGTCACCTCATCTAGCATCTCTACAGCTCCTCCGTGAGTCAAACTAGAATTACCAACTTTGAATAATTCAACTACAGCCCCTGGTCTAGCACAAAGATTAACTTGCAAATCTATACCATTCTTTATAGCGGAGTTAATTACCGGGAAGTTAACTAGATTATTAGGGCCTGTATCAATATCTCCAATGTCGTTAGGAGTAATACCGTCGTTACCAAGGTCGATGGCAGTAACATTAATTTCAAATATCAAATTATTCGAGATCTGAATATTTTTAGATTCTGGTTTATTAACAATGACTCCTTTATCATAATTAGCTAATTCGTTGTTTCTAAATAGTATATTATTAGCTTCTTTTAGAGCAAATGAAAAACTAGTTACATACAATGCTGCGTTGTCTGTAGTAATGCCATATCCTGGTAAAGAGTTACCGTTTATATCAACATTAAAACTATTATCGTAGATTTCTACAACATTAGACTCAGAAGTTTCTCCAACAATAGCTATGTTATATAGAGCATTATGTAAGTAATTATCTTTTATAATAGCTCCTTCAATAATAGAATTTATAAAAAAGTAAATACTATATCTAGTAGCAGTTTCGGATTCTGGAAAAGCATAACTTAGGGGAGTTTGCCTATCTTTTCCTAAAGAAAAATTATTATTTTCAATAACTATGTCTCTAACCTTTCCATCAACCATTATATCCATCACAAAAGCATCATGCTGAGAGGCAATAGTGTTGTTTCTTATAATTACTCCTTCAGAAAAATTATCATTTGAAGAAGATAACTCAACACCTACTGCAGAAACATTTCCGGCGACATACAAACCTGTTTTGTCTGTTCCTATTAGATTATCTTCTACTATTAAGTCATTAAACTTACCTTCAATTTCTACATCGATAGAATTATTGCTTATCAGATTATTTCTGATTGTTAAATTACTAGGATCTTGTGCTTCTATACCTCTAGGTCTTTTACCAGCAAAACTTTGATCACTAGTTAAACCATCGTTTTTCATACCTATATAGTTATCAGCAACTAAAGTATTATTTGTCTCTTCTAAATAAATATTAACGTCTTCATTTCCACCTCCAGAGCCATACATGGCTAAACCTTTAATCTCGCTATTATCAGTACCTAATATATGGAAAATATATTCGGAAGCACCCTCAATCTGAGGTGTAGATCTAGTTATACCGATGACTGGCTCACCAGCATATCCGTCTTGGCTACCACCATCAATAATTATACTATCCGTTATTGTTGGTAAGGCTACATCTTCTAGGTCAATAACAGCTGGAGAATCAGGAGTATAAGAACCAGGCAAATCAAAGGTAATAGTATCTTGACCTGGGTTCTGGTTAGCACACTCTATTGCCCAGAATATAGTCCCTGTTTCAAATTTGCTACCTGCAAAATCCTCTGTTACTACAAAAGGGCTGTTGCCACAAGCAGTAATAGGGCCAGAGCCGCTAATTGAGATATTATCTACATACCAGCCTTTTTCATATACAATATCATCTGACTGAAACTCAAAGAAAATAATTACTTTGTCCCCAGCTACAAATTGATTTGGTAAGATGTATTCTTTTTTTTCCCAGATACCGTTCGAATCGCAAACTGAATTTCCTCCTATTTGAATTGTACAAAGATCTGTTTGAATTTCTATAGCTTCATCATCATCTTGACCAAATTCTTTGACTTTTACCTTGGCCAAATCCGAAAAATTCTCAATCCCTAACCAAGAATCAAAACTTAGCATGTTATCATCTGAAGTTAATTCGATAACTGGAGAGTATAGTTTGCCTTGAGAATTGTCAGAATAATCACCACAAGGATTAGATCCAAAGTGCCAGTATTTAGGATCAGCGTTTGATCCAACAACACTGCTACAGTCATCAGCCAAGTACCACTCTCCTTTAGGTGTCCAATTTTCGTTACCTGAATCAAAGTTCCAAGTTTGAGGGGCGTTAACAAGTTCAATAAAACTAGCTTTTAGTTCAAACTTTTTGTAATACCCGCTATTATCTTCAATAATCAAATTAATAGGTAATTCATAATTTAAGTTTACACTATCTAAAGTGAATTGCAGTGTGCCACTAGCAACCTGATTAGATAAATTTCCTAGACTAATGTTATTAGTAACAAAAGTAACATTAGTATCAGAAGACTCTATTCTGGCTGTTACTCCTTCTAGACTACCTAAAGCCTCAATCTCAAAGTTCAAATCAATAGTTTCTCCAACTTGTAGATAGTTAGGGATGTTATTTGGTAAGGTGCTGTTAACGTCTGTGAATTCATGAGAATTTAAAAATACTTCAGCGTCTATAATTGAAATATTATCTACATACCAGCCTTTTTTATATACATTATTATCTGACTGAAACTCAAAGAAAATAATTACTTTGTCCCCAGCTACAAATTGATTTGGTAAGATGTATTCTTTTTTTTCCCAGATACCGTTCGAATCGCAAACTGAATTTCCTCCTATTTGAATTGTACAAAGATCTGTTTGAATTTCTATAGCTTCATCATCATCTTGACCAAATTCTTTGACTTTTACCTTGGCCAAATCCGAAAAATTCTCAATCCCTAACCAAGAATCAAAACTTAGCATGTTATCATCTGAAGTTAATTCGATAACTGGAGAGTATAGTTTGCCTTGAGAATTGTCAGAATAATCACCACAAGGATTAGATCCAAAGTGCCAGTATTTAGGATCAGCGTTTGATCCAACAACACTGCTACAGTCATCAGCCAAGTACCACTCTCCTTTAGGTGTCCAATTTTCGTTACCTGAATCAAAGTTCCAAGTTTGAGGGGTAGTTGCAACTGTAGTATCATTGATGTTCCTACTAAAGACAATCTGGATATTTTGAGTTTTCTCAAAGCCATCATTATCAGTTACTTTGAGTTCAAAGTTTACAGTTTTTTCTAATCCAGAGAAATCAGCAAGATTAACCTGGAAGGTTTGAGTAGCTGAAGATGAGGTAAGAATATCACCAAAATCAAGTATAGAATTACTAACAAAAGTTATTTCAGGATCTGTAGTCGTTAGTTCACCTTGTACTCCATTAAAGTCAACATTTCCAATGTTTTCTAAAGTAACCTCAATATCTACAACTTCATTGCTTTCAATAGTTCCGTTAGCTGTTGAACCAGCGTTAGTGTCAGTAATATTGTGAGAAATATTAATAATAACTACATCTAGCGCAGCCTTAGCATTCACTCTACCTGCACCTAATTTACCAATGTAACTAGGATTGTCGGCATATACATCATCTGCAGTAGATTTTATAATGCCTTCAAATTGAGCAGGGGTTAGGTTAGGATTTTGTGAAAGAAGTAACCCAGCCACACCAGAAACAACTGGAGTTGCCATAGATGTACCAGAGCAATAGCCATATCCGTCATTATTAGCTCCATGTAGGGCATCATTACAATCAGGAGTAGCATATTGGCCAAAAGGTAAAGTAGCTAAAATATCTGTCCCTGGAGCTGAAATATCTACTTTTTCATTGTAAGTTGAAGAAGCACTTTTTTTATTCATGTTATTAATATTAGCTACAGAAATTACATTATCGTAACTAGCAGGGTACCTTAAGCCATCTGTATAAGTGTTGCCAGCAGCAGCAATTACAATAATACCTTGATTGTGAGCATTGGTTACAGCATCTTGTGCAATCTGAGAATAAGGACCGCCCCCTAAGCTCATATTAATAATGTCTACTTCTGGTAAGTTAGTAGCGTAATTAATCGCTTCGATGATAATAGCATTAGAAGCACCACTATTGTGGAACACCTTTACTCCAACCATCTGACAATCATGACATACACCTGCTCCTAGTTGGTTGTTGTTTCCTTTCCCAGCGATAGTTCCAGCTACATGGGTTCCGTGACCCCATTTAAGTGGTGGATTCTGCCAGTCTACATCATTATCTGGACCTCCATAAGAAACATCATACCCCTCAACATCATCAACATAGCCATTATTATCGTCATCAATTCCATTATTAGGAATTTCGTTAGGATTAGTCCAAATGTTAGGAGCTAGGTCAGGGTGATCAAGGTCAATACCATCATCAATAACTGCTATCAAAACATCACTAGATCCAGTCTGATCTTCCCAAGCTTCGAAGGCATCGATATCTGCATCAGGTTTACCAGCCTTTCCTCTAATAGTCTGACCAGTATTATTGAAGTGCCAGTGATCTCCAGACTGCACAAAAGGGTCGTTAGTATTAGCTTTTTCTACATAACCATCAAACTCTACAAAATCAATTCTAGAATCATTTTCTAATTTAGATTTGATACCGTTATCTAGGCTAGCTGGATTATTACTCTTAGCAAGAGGTTTGATTTCATTTCCAAAATTTACATGATTAGTAGTTTCTTCATTTAAGATAAAATCTTTATTAAGTTGAGTAATTTTTAGTGACGCATCATTAATTATCCCCTCTTTAGTCCTAAAGAATTCCACCTCTACATCATCCCTACCTAAGATGTTCTTGAACTCTTCAGAGTTATTCTTCAGGCTATCATCATTAACTCTAACTAGGTATTGCCCTACTAGATATTCTTTTTGAGTTCTGGCTACAGCTTGTTTTTGTTTGATTTCTTGAGTAATTTTCTTAGCTTCTTTAGATTCTAAAGTTTTAGTTTGGGTGTTTACTGTAGCAGTCTTTGTTTCAGCTTCAGGAGAAGTTTTTAGACTCCAGACAAGACTCTCTCCAAAGTACTGAACTCTAAATTCATGCTTACCTAGTTCGAAGACTGTAGGTACATCACCTTCTATGAAGGTATCAGAATAATCATTGTTCTCTCCTACGCTGATAGCAATTGGCTGAGAATTATTAGATTCATAGCCAAAGGTTGCGTATCGTTTTCCTTCTAATTCAAATTGGTTAACTGCAAAGATCTCAATTGATTCTAGTTGGTCTTCCTGGTCTTCTTCCTTGTCATCGCCTTGGCTTCCTTCCTTCAGTTCCACCTCCACGACTAAATCGTTAAAATCAGTGTCATAGCCATCTTCAAAAGCTATTTGGAAGCAATTTTCAGAAGGGTTAACACATTCCCTAAAATCTGCATCTTCTGAATTGTAACTAAAAGAATTTTGTTTGGTGTATTTTGAGTAACCCATTAGTTTGATTTCTTCTCCTTCATTGTAATTTCCTAAAGAAACTTCTTGGTTTAATTCAAAATCGTTATAATTCTTAGGGTTACCTTTTTTATCTAAGTCTGAATCTAAAGGTAGGTGTTTAGTTATGATGTTTTGATTTTCTTCAATTAATTTATATAAATATCCTCCACTGCGATTTTCGCCCCCTACTCTTCTTAGAACGTATTCACCTGTCTTTGGAGCAATTAGTTCTTGAGTTTCTTGAGCTTCACAATTTGGAGTAGTTAGTTTAGCTGAAGAGATTGTTCCATCTTGAATAATTTGCCAAGTTAGAGTTTCTGAACAAGGTACGTTTACGGTAAAAATTCCTTTTTTCTTTCCTGGTTTAAAAGTTGTGAATTGTCCTCTGTCTTGATCTCCAGTTGTAAATTTATTGTTTTCTCCTACTGGAATTTCAATTTCTTTATCTCCGTCATAAATGTAGCTAAATTCAACCGCATATGTTCCGTCTGGATTTTGGTTAAAGCCGTATCTTTTGGAGACTTTGTAGATTGGAGTAACTTTGTCTGAGGTAGAATCTTTGCCTGAATTCCCATCTGAATCATCATTTCCTGAATCATCTTGATCATCAGAGTCTGTATTTCCATCCTGATCTTGATTGTCTGTATTTCCATCTGAATCGTTATTTGAATTATCAGAATTTAAACTGCTAGAGCTTGAGTTAGTTTCTTCAGAGTCTGTATTTCCGTTTGAATCACCCTCTTGGAAATCTGTATTTCCACCATTATCATTACTTTCTTCAGGCTTCGTGTTTCCATCAGAATCATCAAAAATTGTTTCTGGATCAACAGTTGCAACCTTATCTTCTTCAGTCACCCATTTGTCATTACTTGGATCATCGATAACTGTTTCAACATCTGGTACCCAGGTTGGTTTGGAATTAACGAAGTTGTTTGGGTTGTTTGGGTTAAAATCCTCAGAATCAGAATTGTTAGAGCCTGAATCGTTAGAATCTTTAGAGTTGCCTTCTTGATTATTCTCTGGATCGAATGGCTTAATAACCTCTTCTGGGTTATAGGCAACTTTGTTAGAATTATTTGAATTTTCTTTAGATTCGTTTTTAAGATTATTAACAAAAGTCTGCTCCTTAGAATCCGTCTTTGGAGAAATTGGACTTGGGAGTTCAGAATTGTTGGTACCCTCAGAAACACTATCTGAATTACTTGAATCATTTGAATCAACTTCTAGCTGGTCTTTGTTTTCAATTTCAATATTGTCTGAATTGGAATCTTGAGTTGTGTTAGAAGCCTCAGCTCCAGCCACTTCCTCATTTTGAGAATTATTGTTATTAAAAACAGCAAAGCTAATTGCCGAAATTAAAAGTGTAAAGATTGTGATTAGACTAACTAGTCTAAAAATAAATGTTTTATATAAATTTCGTTGAAAAATACTAGGCATAAAAATTGTAAAAATATTAATTTATTGTTAATTAAAGATAACCAAAATTGCTTTTAAATAAAACAAACTCTCTTTCTTTAGCAGAATTTTTAGGTTCTGTCAAAAAAATTTAGCTTGACATGTAATATATAGTATATATGTGTGACAAACTAATTAATCTTACCTAATTACTCAAAAAAATACCTCCAAACAGAGAGTTTGTTATTGTAAGGTAAAAGGGTGTATTTAGAGTAGTTTTATAAAATTTCATAGTTTGCCAAGAAAAATACTAAACTAAATTAATATTAATTTTAACTATAAAATATGTGCATATTATACTCAAACCCACGTCAACTTACACAGTACTCACAAACCCAATAACTTAAATTTTCTTCAAGGTTTTTAGTATTGTCATATTAATTTCTTAATTGTTGTTTTATTATACCCCACATTTTCTCTATAAAACCTATTTGATTAATTGTCCTTTAAAACAAAAAATTTTAGCTTTTAGTTGATTCAAGGATTGTAATTTAGAATTCCTCTTAACCTAGTGTTTTGGATTTTCTTATTCAAAATACTGCAAACGACCTTAATTTTACTTTTAAACAAATAAAAAATTTCAAATGGGTTCTATATCATAAAATAGTCTATCCAAAATTATTTTAAGGTCTGGCTACTCAGCTCTTCTTTTTGATATTTGGTTCTTTGAAATAAATTAAATCTTGAGAATTTTGATTTTGAGTAGTTTGTAGCAAATCTTCTAAAAGTATTGAAGATAAATTTTGTAGATTAATTTGATTTTTTATTTTAGCTATGTATAAGTTTTTTTTTGAATTTAAATTTTTATTCGTAAGTAATTTATTAAATTCTAACCAATTCCGCAACCAAACGTAGATGATCCTGGTATCTGTAAACCCACTTTGTGGAGCAATTAGCAAATAAATATTAGTTTTTGGTTTAAACTTTTGCCAATTATCTATCCAAAAATTTTCAAATTTATCACTAAGGTTTAAAAATTTTTCTTCAGGAAGTAAAAAGGAAATTAAATTTAATTTAAAATTATGCCTAATTTCAAAAACCTCTAACCTGCTGGTTAAATAAAAAATAAGAGTGTTTTGGATTTGATTGTTGATTTTTAAAGACATTAGCCTTATTCTGTAACTTAAATTTACAAAATTTCAACATAATAGTTGATCTGTTATTTGTCTCTCCTAAAATAATCATATCTCAAAACCTTCCAAGAATAATTATTTTAATTAATAATTTCCTAAGTGATTAAAAAATAATCAATTTATCCTTTAAATAAAAGAAAAATATACTTAATTACGATCATCAGTTTTGATTTACTCTATAGATAAAAAATAAACATAATTAGCTTATTTTAGGCAAGGTTAATCTACGACCACAGTTAGATCTTGCATAATCTGACTCAAAACCTGGTTTGCTTGTTTTAGTTTTTCAGATGTTCGCGGGTTAACCTCATAGTTATCGATAGCCTTACGAAAAACTACCAGACAACTAGCAACCAAAAAATATATAAAATGATAATTGTTAATTTCTTTATTTCTTAAAATCTCTTGGCAAAGGTCCTCGTCAAAAATAGCTGTAGTTGCTATATCAACTTTGTTCTTGTTTGCCTGAATCAAATTTTTGATAAAGTCTAAATCAGCAACAAGATTAGTTTGTTTATCTAGTTTTAACAATTTTTGTTTAGAGCAACTATTAAGTGCTAGCTGTAATTCTTTAACTTGATTAACTAACCAACTTTCTAGGTCTTTAGTTGGAGTTAAGAATTTAGATTTTTGCATAAATTGATTTAAATAAATAATTAATAAGTTTTTATCATTAAACTTTTCTAAAACTTAAGTTTGCAATGCCTGAAGTTTTTTTAAAGGTTCTTAAGTATGATTAAGAATAAAATAATAATCGATTTATCTGCTTTTAAAATAAGTTTTTAATTGAATTTTAAAGGTATTTTGTGATTTTTAGGATTTAAAAAAATGTAAATTTTGAAAGTAAATTGAGTATATATAGTTTAAATCCCTATGCGACTTAGGTGTTTTGTATATCTTAAACTTCCTTAAAAACAAACTTAGGGTAGTAAATTGTTAAAGTTAGATCTGACTAGTTATGCCACTCCTTAAAAAAACCTTGTTTTATTTGTTTTGTAAGTAAAAACTAAATTTCTAAAAACTACTATTTTGTTTTATTTAATCAAAAAATAACTATTTAAAAAAGGTTTGAAAAAATAAATAGCCACTTTTAATTTTGTTTATAATTAATTATTTGTTAAAACAAAGCTTGCTAACTTTCAAAAAATATTTTTTATAATTAAAAGCTAATTCTTAATTACTCACTTTTTGTTGCTTAATTAGTTAGTAAAATACTAGCAAAAAATGCATTTAAAAAATAAGTATAATCATATGGAATATTTTTTCCATGTTGTCAAGATCTATTTTTAGTATTTTATTTAAATAAACCCAAAAAATTGATAGATAGCTCAAATGTTAATTTAGTTTTAGTATTTATTTAGTTCAAGAATCATAAAAAATTATTTTATATAAAACAGAATATTACATGTCTTTTTTTCGAAATTCTCAAATTGCTAGGCTATACGACGTTTCTCCAACTACAGTTACTAATTGGATCGAAGCTGCTGAAAAAGGTCATAATCAACTAGAATTAGCTACTATAGGAAATAGAAGAGTAATTGTAGATAGTCTTAATAACAGAAATTTAATCATAAAACTAAAAGCCAAGGGTAAAAAACACATTAACACTGAAGAAAAAAAGATAAAACCAAAACCAGAAATTTATAAGATTTTTGACAGTAAGCAGTTGTCAGAGATTTATTGTTCCTTAACAACCAAAAATGAAATTCCCTACAAATACACTTATTTAGATAAAGGTGCTGACCTATGGGATAAGAATTATGCAACTATTATAGGAACACCAAAAGACGAGATTAATAATGATGCTCTAAAAGAAAAAGAACTTTTTGAAGATTATTTAGATTTTTATATTAACCGGCTAAATAAATACAAAAAAGTAAATCTTATCGATATTGGTTGTGGTAACGGACTTCCTACAGTGATAATAATAAATAAATTGTTCGAAAAAGGTTTTGAAGTTGATTATACGGCGATAGATATTAGTCAAAGAATGCTCGAAATAGACAAAGAATACATTCTCGAAAAATTTCCTCACCTAAACTATAAATCTAAAGTAGTTGATCTAGATGAAAACAACTTATCTGAAATAACTGTAGAAAATAAAAATGAAAATTCAATTAATTTGTTAGCTTTTTTAGGGTCTACTTTAGGTAATTATGAAAAAGATAGGATTATTTTTAGAAATTTATTTAATTCTATGAGTCAAGGCGATCTATTACTGATAGGTACAGCTTTATTGCAAGAAAACGACGATCTTGGATCGTACGTGCCTAACCAATATCACTTTGCCAGAACCACTTGGATTTTGGATATCTTAGGCCTAAAAGATTTTTATAATAAATCAAGTCTAACAATTGTAGATCCAAAAAATATGAGAGAAACTAGAAAAATTACGATCGAAAAAAATATAAGCACAGAAATAAAAATTGGTAGTAATATTTTACCTATTAAATTTGAAAAATTTACTGATATTTTGGTTTATAAGTTTAGTTGGTATACTGAATTAGAACTTATTGAAGAAGCTATAAAGTACGGATTTAGGATTGAACAATTCACTACTAATAGCGATCGTAGTTATGGTCTGATGCTACTTGGAGTTTAGATCAAGCTTTATAAACTAAATTTTATTTTTTAGAATCTAAATTTTTGGTTTCAGTTAGGTTTAATCAGCATTAAAATAGATAGGCACTAGACGGAATAAAATAATAATTTTAGTCTAGTTTTATGATTAAATAGAGAAAATAGATAAAACAAAATTTACTAAGATTTTAACCCATTTTTATATAGATATAACGCTGCACGTACAGCTAGGCTAATTAGTTAAACAGAGAAACTGTCAATCGATATTTATTACTTTTTAGACAGGTAATATACTGGTATCAAAGTAATCTAAAAACAGATTTTTTAGAGAAATTGAATTAGATGAAATGTAGTTTTTTAAAAAAATCTCTTGTCCTATAACTAGAGGAAATAGTCGATTTATTTTTTATTTATAGTAAAAAAACTAGCAACTTAACTAAAATATAAATTTTTGCTTTACACTCAAATGCTAACTAAATTATGATTTAACTGAAGGTTTTAGTTTGATTAAATAAAAGAAACAGAGTCAGAAAAACTCACTGAGTAGTTAACAGTTTAGTATATTCTAAGCTAGGAAATAAGACTTCTTGTAGTAAAGCTGTTTAACCTCTAATTAAAAACAATAATTCAGAATTTTTTAAAACTTATAATTTCTAATTTTTTGTTTACTCAACCAAACGAATAAAAATTTCAGTGCAGGAGGTCTATAGTTATTTTGAACTTATTTTCGGACAAGTTTAATCAAAGAAAAAATAGATGCTCAAAGCTTTTCAAAACTTCCGTAAAAAATCAATAGTTTTATCCAAAAGCTCAAATTTACAAAATTTAATTTTATTAAAAAAAGTTTTTTGAAGTGTGAAAAAAGATTTCTAGATAAGTCTAATATTTTCCTAGTATCAAGTTAAGTTTTTATGTATAGCATACTATTCCATATCTATACTCACTACAAAGCAAATTTCAGTTTTTTTGGAATTCAAGCTTTTAGTTTCAGCTAAGTTGAAACAAACATTAAAAAGAAACATTTAAAATTCAAAAAGTCCTACTTTGAGTTGATTTGGGTATAACTTAGATGGTTTCTTAGATATTAAGGTTGTTTTAAAGTAATTTTAGGATACTCAAAATGTCTAACTAGTATACGAATTAGCTATATCTTTTAAATAATGATATTGAATAATATATCTAAAAAATCTAACTGCTTTTACTTTTAACAAATAATAGTTTTAAAGCTAGATTCAAAAAAAAGTACCAAAAATAAGATTAAAATTTGGCTGATTAGTACCACTTGGCTCAAGCCATTACTGACTGTACACCTATGGCCTATATACGTGGTCATCTTCCACGAGCCTATAACAAAACCTTATCTTAGAGACAGCTTCCCACTTAGATGCTTTCAGCGGTTATCCTAACTGAGCGTAGCTACTGGACAATGCACTTGGCAGTACAGCCCATGCACCAGAGGCTCATAGATCTCGGTCCTTTCGTACTAGAGACCTGACTCTTCAAGTTTTGCACGCCTGTACCAGATAAAGACCGAACTGTCTCACGACGTTCTGAACCCAGCTCGCGTGCCCTTTTAATTGGC
>CAZVWQ010000024.1:0-20001 GCA_964631275.1 uncultured Candidatus Saccharibacteria bacterium
GTCTCACGACGTTCTGAACCCAGCTCGCGTGCCCCTTTAATTGGCGAACAGACAAACCCTTGGGAGCTACTTCACCCCCAGGAAGGGACGAGCCGACATCGAGGTGCCAAACCCTGCCGTCGCTGTGAACGCTTAGGCAAGATCAGCCTGTTATCCCTAGAGTAACTTTTATCCGTGGGTCTTTGCGCTATCCACAAAGTCGCATCGGTTCACTAAACTCCGCTTTCGCGTCTGCGTGGCTTGTAGGCCTTGCAGTTAGGCTGGCTTGTGCTTTTGTACTTTGAGCCTCGATTTCCATCCGAGGTAAGCCAACTTTATAGACGCCTCCGTTACTATTTAGGAGGCAACCGCCCCAGTTAAACTGTCAAGCAGCAGCTGTTCCCGCTTTGGTAAAGCAGGTAAGTTTTACAAAAATTAAAGGCTGGTATCTCACCGGTAACTTTAGCTAGACTAGCGTCTAACCTTCATAGTTTCCCAGCTATTCTGAACAATAAAGATTGTAAAACAACGACAACCTACAGTAAAGCTTCATAGGGTCTTTTCGTCTTGATACAGGTAGAAGGCATCTTCACCTCCAATGTAAATTCACCGGGTTAACAGTTGGGACAGTTTTTCTCTCGTTATGCCATTCGTGCGGGACACTACTTATGTGCCAAGGAATTTCGCTACCTTAGGACAGTTATAGTTACTGCCGGCGTTCATCGGGGCTTAATCAGCAAGCTTGCGCCTGCTAACGTAACCTTCCGACACTGGCCAGGCATCAGCCCGTATACATCCTCTTTTGGAGTTGGCACGGACCTATGTTTTTGATAAACAGTCGGAGAAAAAACTTTTGCTGCGACCTACCGAAGTAGGCGGACCTTATTCCAAAGTTACGATCGCTTTTTTGCCGAGTTCCCTAACTTGTTATTCACCCGTTCACCTTAGGCTTCTCGCCTCGCCCACCTTTGTTGGTTTGAGGTACGGTTAAATATTGGTTAAGCTTAGAAGTTTTTCTAGGCAACTTGGAGTTTTTTAATCGATTACTCTTTTAGCTTAGCTCACTATTATGAACATTTGCCTAAGCAAGGTTCAAATTTTAGAAATTTTTAGTCTCTAAAATAGCTTATTAAGCTAACGGCAATAGCCAAAAGCCGCTAAAGATACCAGTTTGCGTCACTCCATCGCACCAATATTTAGTTATGGAATATTAACCATATGTCCATCGATTAGCTCCATTAGAAACTAATCTTAGGCCCGACTAACCCTACGTTGAAAACCGTGGCGTAGGAAACCTTGGGCTTTCGGTGGCAAGGTTTTTCACCTTGCATCATTTGTTACTAATTCTGACATTCTCACTTCTATGCAGTCTACACTGGGTTACCCCTTATGCTTCAGCCTACATAGAACGCTCGCTTACCAAGTAAAGTTTTAAGTTTCAATTTTCAAGTATTAAAATTCATCTGTTATTCATTATGTATACTTAACTAATCAAAATTAGAATCTTTTTAGATTTTTAAATTTTATGTTCAAACATTGTTCAAACATTGTTCAAACATGATTGTTAAATTAAAATTTTTTGAATTTTTATAGCTAACTTATACATAACTTAGATATTTGCATATTCTAAATTTTTTTAAAAAGTAAGCTTAATGGCTAACAATTTATTAAAGTTTAGTATGAAATTACTATAACATTTGTTTATACCTAATCCGTCTACTATTATCCTAAATTTAGCTTTTTATAGGGAAATAATTTCTTATTAAACTAAATTTTTAATAGGTAATTACCGTAACGATTAGCGGAAATGATATAATGTTAATTTTTTATTAATTGTTTTTTATCAAACTTTTTGAAAATATTATCTTTTTGTTTTTACTTATACTAACTGCATAGCAAATTTTAGTTTTATTTGTATTGAGTGTAAATAATAAATTTTAATTTTTGTTTGATGTATTCAAATACTTAAACTTTGAAACTTAAAACTTTACTTTTGCGTCTTCGGCATATAACTTAGTCCCGAAAATTGTCGGCGCAAAACCGCTTAACCAGTGAGCTATTACGCTTTCTTTAAAGGATGGCTGCTTCTAAGCCAACCTCCTGGCTGTCAGGGCAGTTTCACCTCCTTTACACTACAGTTATAATTTGGGGGCCTTAGACGGCAATCTGGGCTGTTTCCCTTTCCACTATGAAACTTAGATCCCACAGTGTCACTCTTGAGGAACACTAATACAGAATTCGGAGTTTGTTAGCGCAGGGTAACCCCTAACGCTTTCAGTGCTCTACCTCTGTATAGCTTAGCTCAAGGCTGCCCCTAAAGGCATTTCAGCAAGAACCAGCTATTACCCAGTTCGATTGGTATTTCACCGCTATCCACAAGTCATCCCAACCATTTGAAACTGATATGGGTGCGGTCCTCCGGCGAGTGTTACCTCGCCTTCAACCTGCTCATGGATAGTTCACCGGGTTTCGGGTCTAGTGCATTAGACTAAATCGGGCTATTAACCCTCGCTTTCACTATCGGCTACGACCACTTACGGCCTTAACCTTGCCAAATGCAGCTAACTCGTCAGATCATTCTTCAATAGGCACGTAGTCACGGCCAATAGCCGCTTCCACTCATTGTAAGTGCATGGTTTCAGGTACTATTTCATTCCCCGTCCTGGGGTACTTTTCACCTTTCCCTCACGGTACTTGTTCGCTATCGGTGAGTAAATGTATTTAGCCTTGCCGCGTAGTCACGGCAGATTCCGACTAGGCTTCTCGGTGTCCAAGTCGTACTTGGGAAAACTACTATTTCAAACTAAAATAATTTTACATACAGGGCTTTCACCTTCTATGGCTTAACTTTCCAGATAATTTTGCTCTTATTTTAATTCAAAATTTTAAGTGTTAGAGCTTAAACGTAGCCTCCCACAACCCTCACGGCTCTCTCCTTCTAACAGGCTGTAATTATCAATTCCTAATTGATTATCCGAAGACAACTAAAAAGTGCAATCAAATCACTGAGAATTCCGAAGTTTTTGGCATACTCCCTGTTCGCTCGCCACTACTAAGGGAATCAGCATGTCTGTCTCTTTTCCTCGGCTTACTGAGATGTTTCACTTCAGCCGGTTCCCGATTAACTAGGTACCAACCTAGTTCAATTTAGCATTACCTAAATTAGGTTTTCCCATTCGGAGATCTAGAATTTAAAATGGCTATACACGCCTAATCCTAGCTTATCGCAGTGTATCACGTCCTTCATCGGCATTTACTCCCAAGGCATCCACTATGCACTTGTAACGTTTTAATTTGTAAATTTTTGGTGAAGATTTCTTTTGAATCTAGCTGTAAAACTACTATCCATAAAAACATATAGAAAGTGACTCAATTTACAGCAAAATAATAAACTTTTGTCAAGAAGAATTCTCGTTTGGATTTAAAAACCTAGGTTTTTATTGTTAAATAAGTACTTAATATGGCGAAGTAAAAACATAAAAAATAACAAGATGTAACGTTTTGTTTTAAAATAAAATTGTTTAACTGATACGACTATCTCATAGCTTGCTTTGGATTTTTTATATATTGAACCGTTTAATTATTAACCTCGTACTAATCATTTAATCTCTAATTTGATGCTACAAAGTAGAGTTTTGTCACTTATGTTTCCGTTAACTTTTCACAATTTTTTCAAAGTATTATGCATTTTTTACTCGATGCATTAGTTCATACTACTACCCATTTTTTATATACTGGTTTAAAATCTGAATTATCTAGATTTTTTGTAGATTTTGGTGTATACCCAAGCTCGCACTAACTTTTACTTTTAGATTAAAAATAAGTTTTTTAACTAGAATTAAATTGAGTTTGATTAATTAAATTTTGAGAGTGGATTTAGCATTGCAAACATTAATTGTAAACTTTTATCCCAATCCGTTTACTATTGCCTAAATTTAGCTCTTTATAAGCAAACAAATTCTTTATTAAAGCTAAACAAGACTTCCGCAAGAATTGAATTTTACTACTAAATGTAGCTTTAGTTAAGTATTTAAATACAAAATATAGTGGTGTCTGCGGAAGCTTTGTAAATTCTTAACGAGTAATTACTGTAGCGATTAGCGAGAAGGGTGTAAGTACTATTTACATTTTCAGTCACAAAAAACTTCGAAAAACTTAATTACTAAAAGGTTTCAACAAATTTTGAGTTATTTTTAAATTAAAATCTAATTCTGTTGATATTTTAGAACAAATACTAATAGAAAAAAATTTTCAAAAAGTGATTTATAGTCTATTTAAGAGTAAAACTAGCTTGCCAAAAAATGTAAACAGGGCTTTAAGGTTTGCAAATAACCAAATAGGTTCTATGCCAATTAGATATTTTAGGTATTTAAACTTTAATCATGTCTCAAAACCTATTTTTACTGCTGATTAATATCTGGATCAAAATTTTGTAAATCTAAGTTATAGAGTAAAACTAATATAAATTTTGAAAGTGAATTAAGTATAAACATACATAGTCCTAGACTAGCGATTAAGAACAATCATTAATTAATTATATTCTAAAAAAGTAAAAACTAAAAAGCTTAATTAGTTTTTTGTGATTTAACGGCATCAAATGCTCTGGCCATTTTAGATGGAATTTCTTTAATTAGGGACGCATTTTGACTAATAATCTTGTTGATTGTTCCAGCAACCATGGACATTGAGTCATCAAAACTTGGAGTCCTAGCTAAAATCTCAGTTTTTTGTGAGTCGTAAAACTCTTCACCAACTACAGAACCAACTAAAGAAAAATTACCTTTAAAATCTTGTTTTAGCATTTCTACCATAGTCTTGGGAACAGTAACTTCGTCTACGCTAGAAGGGTCAACAGAATAAGCAAAATAAATTTGTCCAGAAAGATCGGGTAAGTCTTTAAAAACTCTCTCTAAAAGGTTAATTTTAATCATTTTAAGGGATACACCTTTTTGCCTAGCTCCCATTCTTAATTTGGCATTAATATCAGCCGTTACAGTTTTTTCTGTATCCTGAGTAGTCATTATCAGGACTGATTTCTGTTCTTTTGCTTGCTTCTCTAGAAAATATAGGATTTCTTTCTTTTTTTGCTTAGTAATAGCCATAATAATAGCTGTAGTATAAATTAAAATATAACTTATTGTCAAGAATTACCTTTTTGACTCTACTATTGGCAAAAATTGTTTTCTAGTATATACTAATAAAGAATAAATAGAAAAAGCCAAAAAATGGCAATTAATTCATCTGCAAATCAATTTAATGACGGGTTTCCAAATTCGCCTTTGGAGGCAGTTAACTTTAGTTATTTTCTTTCAGAAAGTGAAAAACAGGAATGGAGAGAATGGATCAAAACTGCTACTTTGGATCAGCAAAATGAACTGGTTGAAATTTTGCATGCCATGTGGCAAGACAATCAAAAAAATGCTGTTCCAGAAAACTTTGCCAATGCTCAAGCTGAAAATAATACTTTTAAACAAGCTTTAGACTCGGATACTAAAAGTTCTTCTCAGGCTCAAACTGTTGAAGCAAGTCAACCTGTTTCAACTTTTTCAAATTCTCCTTCGAGGCAATCTTTACCTGCTTTTCCTACCCCAGAAACACCTCCCTTCGATTATACTCAGTCAACTCCAGTAAACTCAACAGTCACTGATCAGCAAACCTCATTTACTCCAGCAACTAACCTAAAGCCGAATATTTTTCCTGATAATGAAAGCCTATCTAAAACTCCAAAAACAAAAAATAACCTCAATTTTTCTGAATTTAATCCTAACGACGCCCTCCCTAGAACCCAAAGTATACCTAAACCATTTAGTCCAGAAGGTAAATTAGAGGTCATACCACCTAGCGAAATTAGTAATTTTGACTCTTCTACGAGTTCTACAAATTCTAGTACAGCAAGTACAGCAAATCTCGACTATAGCTTTGCTGACGAAATCAAAAAAGCTGCTTCTGCTAGTAGTCAACCTTCAAAAGAAAAAGAACAACTTCCACAAAATATTTCAACTTCTTCTTTAAGTGCTACTCCAGTAGTAGCTGATACTAAACCTGCAAATCAAGACTATGCTTACCCGCCAAAGGAAGAAAAAATAGACATGAGTAGTTTAATGAAAGAAGGTAAATATAGTCCAAACCCATTATTAGTAGAAGATGAGAAGTTAGAGCTAAAAACTCAAGAAGAAAGCTTACCGAAAGTTAAAGAACCTGTAGAAGAAATTAAAAGTCAAAATAATATACCAGTTAAGCATTTTGATTTTGATGTTGCTAAGCAAAGAAAAGCTAAACTTGCTCTAAAAGAAATTCATGAAGAGTATTCAAAAACCAAAAAGATTCAAGAAGAATATACTAAACTTTTAGAAAAAGTAGCCACTGTTTTGGAAAGTTATGACGAAGTCGAAGAGATGTTTAAAGCTATGATGGAAAGATTACTAATACTCAATGACGCAGTCAAAAATATCAGAGCTAGACAGAGTAAGCTAAGATCAAATCTAAATGACAATAGTCTAAAAGATGAAATCAAAGAAATCAAAGTAGATTTAAATAAACTTGATGCTGAGTTTAAAGACTATAGATCTAGCAGTCGTAGAGAAATCAGAGATTTAATGGCTAGTGTAGAAGCTACTAGTGGAGACGTCTTTGGGTCTAGTAACAGCAATGAACAAAAAATCCATCTATTAACTTCTAGAATTGAAAAAATTGAAAGAAGTCTAGGCCAAAAAAGCAAAAGAAATTTAAATAATGATGAAAATTTTGATGATTTTGATGATTATAAAGACGTTAAAGACAAAAAAAAATAAATATTTCGTAATAAAACTGAACAGCAGGGCTAAACTTAATTGAATTTTTAATCTATTTTATAAATTATAAAAGATTTAAGAATAGTGTCTTACCCTGTATAAAAAAATAGTCGGCTTGCCTTTTAATTTATGATAAAAAACTACTAATTCAACTAAAATCAATTTTTGTTTATTTTAAAGAAAAGGTTATTATTTTGAATTTATTTTGAGGCAAGGTAAATGTAAATTTTGAAAGTAAATTGAGTTAAAAACTAGTCTGACTGCTTCCATAAAAAAACAGTTTATTTTTATCCTTCTTGAGACAAGAACACTAATTAAGCTACTATTCAAGCTTCTTTATATTTTCTTGCCACCAGTTGCTCCTGTCAGTAGCGTTGTTAAATTCATCAAAAGACGAACCTCCAGGTGAAAGAACTATATTCAGATTTTCTTTAATTTGATTTTCATTACTTGAGCCAACTTTTTTAACTTTAATTAAAGGTTTAATCTCTTTCTGAAAAGCTAATCTTAAAGTCCCATAAAAATTAACTTTAGTTTGATTTTTGATTGATAGATGATTTTTAACTCTTCGCCCTACTTGAGAGCATAAAATAACTTTTAAGACCTGGCCAGAGTCAATTTTAGAATCAATTAATCTAGCCAGGTTGCCTTTGCTATCGCCCTTATCAACGCCAGTTATAATTAGGCATAATTTTTCGTTAGTATTTTTAGTCAAGGCTTTAATGGCAGCTATTACCGCATCAGAATCAGTTGCAAAGCCGTCATCATAAACTCTAATCAAGGATTCGTTTTGGATAATTTCTTTAATTAACTCTAGCCTATGAGGTAAAGCTTGATAATTACTCAAAGAATTAGATAATTTTCGGTCATTAGTAGTGATGAATTTTTCTAACTCTAAATTTATATTTTCTAAATTCAAGTCTGAATAATCGCACTTAACCAAAACTCCAGCTAAGGCTAAGCATAGGTTTTTGTAATTATGATCTCCAAGTAGGTTGGTTTTTATTTTTTGTTTTGCTAATTCAAATAAATTGTTGTTAATAACTAAAGGTTTGTGAGTTGTAATTTTAGTAGAGATGTTTGCAACTTGAGTAATAGTTATAACCTTATCGGTACCTAGATCCTGATACAAAAAAATATTATCTTTGGCTGACCAATACTCTTGCTCATTAGCATGCTGGTCCAAATGATCAACTAAATAATTACTGATCAAAGCTATCTGTGGAGACAACTTGCTAAAACCCAAGTCTTGCAACTGAAAAGAAGAAAGCTCGATTATAAAGACTCTATCAGATTGGAAATTTTGTTCTCGTTTTTTCCAAAATATATATGGCGAGATTCCAGTTGTATTGCCACAATAGTCTGACCTAAAACCAAAATCATTAAGCAGATGGTGAGTTAGGCTAGCAGTTGTGCTTTTACCTTTGGTTCCAGTTACCCCAATTATGTGAGATTTAAACCTTTCAATAAAAAAAGCTAAGCTAGAAATAATTCTATCCTCACCAAATTTTTGTCTAAAGTTTATGAATTCAGGTCTAAGTGACCAAATTCCAGGAGATTTAATAACTACCAAGAGATCTTCTCTAATTAATGAATTTAGATAATTTTTACCAAAACTAGACTGACTTAAATCGTAATTTTCAATTATTTCTTTGGGTAAGCTGTGCCTTTCTTTTTTATCTGCCAAAATTATCCTAGAAGGATCAAACCCAATTACCTTGGTCAGCCAATCTAAAAATTGTAGATTCTCTAGACCTAGGCCTAGAATTAAAATTTTTTGTTTTGAATTAGAATCAAAAAGTTTTGCTAGGAGCATTGCAATAATTAAACTAATTTGACAATTTTAAGCAAATAGTGGACTTTAAAACATCTATTTATAGATTATATCCGGAGTTGGCCGAGCGGTCAATGGCAGCAGACTGTAAATCTGTCGGGATCTTCCCTACCGAGGTTCAAATCCTCGACTCCGGACCAAATGAGAATTAATGTTTTAGTTTATTGTTTTAAAAAACTTTTTTTATATTAAATTGACTCTACTAAAAACTAGACATTTAAACTTGTAAAAATAAATTTTTACTACTAACTATTAGTTTAATAGTTCAAACTACTATAAGCGGGTATCGTATATTGGCTTATTATTCCAGCCTTCCAAGCTAGAGAAGTGGGTTCGATTCCCACTACCCGCTCCAAAAATTAGTAATTTTAAAATAAAAAAGTTTCAAATAATAGCCTTTCCTTATTACTCAAAAAACAACCTATTTTTTGTTTGTTTTATAAGTAAAAGTGTAAATGTAAAATTTATATAAAACTATCATTTTTATTAGATTTTCAGGTCAACTCAAATTAGAACTTTTTTAATTTTCAAATATTTTTTTAATGTTTCTTTAGACTTAATTCAAGCTAAAAATTAAGATTCCAAAAAAACTAAAATTTCCTTTGCGATAACTATAATCAAAATAAATAAAATTTAAGACGAGATTATTAAAAAAATAAATAAAAACTAGCATTATTAAAATTAGACTTTTAATTATAAAATCTGTTTGAAATCTTTTACTAGTATAAAAACAAAAATTAATAATGCTTTGTTGTAGTTGATTTTGAATAAAAAAATCTAAAATATAATATTAAGAGTAATTCTAAATTACAATTTTAAACAGCCAAAAGTTAAAAATCTTTGTTTTAAAAGGCAGATAAATTAAGTAGATCTTAGTAAAGAATAAATTTTAATAATTAAGTAATTTAAAATGCAAAACGACCAATCTAAATCTGAAGAAGTTAAAGGTACAACTGGTCAGCCTTTGGGGCAGTCTCAAGCTACTAATAAGGGAGTCAAAGATATGACTAAAGAAGAATTAGCTGTACACTTAGATAGCCTAACCAAGGAATTAGAGGATTGGAAAAATCGAACTTTAAGAATTGCTGCTGATCTTCAAAATACTCAAAATCAATTTGAATTAGACATGGCTACCGCCAAAAAATCAGCCAAAAAATCAGTAGCTATAAATATAGTTTCTTTTATTAATACAATGTATTTGGCTTTTGTTTACGCTCCTCAAAACCTAGATGAAAACACAAAAAATTTTATTAATACTCTTAAAAGTAATTTTAAAAAAGCTATTGAAGATCTCAAAGTTAGCCAAATCGAAATTATAATTCCGGATTCTGGGGATGATTTTAATCCTGAGACTATGTCTATTCTTAACCCTGAGGCTGTAATAGATGAGAGTAGTGCCAAAGTTAAACAAGTTGTTAGTGTTGGTCTAAAAGTAGATGAGCAGTTAATTCAACCAGTTTCAATTATGGTTTAGGTTTTTTAACTAATTTCTATGAATACTCAAATCAGTTTATACTCAAATCAATCCAAATTAAGACTTTTTTAATTTTCAAATATTTTTTTAATGTTTCTTTAGACTTAATTCAAGCTAAAAATTAAGATTCCAAAAAAAAACTAAAATTTGGCTTGTATGGACTATAGAAAACTATAACTAAAAACTAAACTAATCCCTGGTAAAATTCCTAATAAAGAAGTTCAAAGAAAGTTTAGAGACAAAATTTTATCATTACCCTAGTTGTTAAACTAGTAACTTTCATAATTACCTTTTATACCGTTTGGACTAATCATTGCGATAATTAACCATTAAAAATTTACCTTAAATAAAAAATTTATTTCCTTATGAAGAATTAAAATTTAGGATAATAAGTATAATCTAATTATTTTAGATTTTTTTATTCAAAATCAACTACAAACAATTTCTTAATTTTTACTTTTAAACTGGTAAAAAATTTTAAATATCTTCTATAAGCAAAAGTTAACTTAAATATAGTTAGTTTTTAACTACTATTCTTAGCTTTTCTATTAAATAATCAATTTGTTCTTTGGTGTTATTTAAGCCGAGAGAAATTCTAAAAAGAGGGGGTAGCTTCAATTTTTTAATTAAATAATAATGGCAACAATGATATCCAGTTCGACACATAATCCCAGCTTCAGCCAAATAAAAACCTAAACGATGCCCGTCAATTTTGTCTGAATACAAAGAAACTACAGGTGATGGTTCTGGATTTAATAAATTTATATTTTTGATCTCTTTAAGTTTTTGATTTAAATATTTAGCCAGACTAGATTCGAAATCTAAAGAATTTTCTTTATCTAAACTTCGCCAACTTTGATGCCATTGCAAAGCTTTTTTTAGACCAATGATTCCAGCGTAATTTTGTAGACCTGGTTCGATCCTGGCGTAAATATCAGAATCGTTTTGAACTAACTCATAAGAATCTAGACTTACGTTCTGCACAGTCGAACCTCCGATTAAATAAGGTTTTAAAGATTTAAGTAAGCTTTTTTTGATTATCACAAAACCTATGCTTGGGCCATACATTTTATGTCCACTACCAAAGACAGCGTCAAAATCAACTTCTTCTAATAATTTTGGGTTGTGTCCAAAAGTTTGACAGGCATCAAGAAGTAAAATTCCACCTTGCTCGTGAACATCTTTTGCTAACTGCCTAACATTAGTTAGGTTTAAGCCATGAATATTAGAGGTTGAGTTGACTATAACTATTGATTTTTGCAGATTTTTTAGCTTGTAATTCAAAGCTCCGTTTTCTTGCCGATCTAGAACTAAGCGTGGCTTGTTAAATTTCTTGGCAAACTCCATAGTTGGTAAAAAAACAGAGTTATGTTCAATTTGGCTAGTTATAATTCTAGTAAATTTTTCACTAGGAAGTTGAAATAAAACTTGATTAATACCGGCAGTTGTATTTAAATTAAAAGCTACAGTGTAATCTCGTGAACTTTTACCCACTAGTTTAATTAAACTTTGCCTACACTCTTCAACCAGTTTATCTGTTTTTTCTCCCCATTTATATTTAACTCTGTGGCCGCAAGAATTAAAGTTATGATAATAATCAATTTCAGCGTCTATTACTTCTTGAGGTCTTAGAGTCTGACAAGCCGAATCAAAATAATAATCACTAGATTCTAAATAGCCAAAATCACTTTCTGGCTTAGTTTTAGATTTAGTTTCTTTGGGGTTAAAAATTTTAAGCACAAAATAAATTACTAAACTATCATACTCTTAAGTTTAATTTGTGTCAAAAATTACCCTTGTCTAGCACGAGCAATAATCATATCTCAAAACCTATTTTTACTGCTGATTAATATCTATTTTATGGGATCAAAATTTTGTAAATCTAAGTTATAGGACAGGACTAATCATCCCCAACATTTAAGATAGCTTTTATAGCAAGTAATTAAAAACTATTTAATTGGCATCAAACATTAAACCTTGACCAGGAAAAAAATTAGGTATATACCAAACCAGCGTAACTAAAACTATAAAAATTAGTTAACAAATTAGATTGTGCTCAAACCGATTTAAATTAAGAATAAAGTCTTTTGAATTTGCAAATATCTGCTTTTGCCCTAATAAATACTTTCATCTCATTGCTAGAAATAGACTATTTTTTGTTTAATTTAAAGTAAAAAATGTAAACAGGGCTGAAAAATTTACACTTTATATTAGTGTCTTGATGTAAAAAACTTTTAAATAATATTTTGACTAATTTTACGAAAGTTGTAAAAACTAATTTATTAAAGATCAGGATTCCAAAAATTGAAATTTAGTTTATATTAATAATCCCTGCTTTTATTTATTAAATCAAAATCTATCCTAAAAAGCGTGGTTAGCTCAGTGGTAGAGCACTTCCTTGACGTGGAAGGGGTCACAGGTTCGAACCCTGTATCACGCACCACATAATGATAGTCAAAAATTAGTACCTTGCCCTTGTTCAAAAATAACTTACTTTTTCGTTTATTTAATAAGTAAATACTACATCTTTGGCTAATAGTTACGATATACCCTTTGGGCTCCGCTACAGCGCTACAGTAATTACCTGTTAAAAATTTAGTTTAAATAAAGAATTTATTTGCTTACAAAAGGCAAAATTTAAGGATAATAATAAGTCTACTATAATTTTTTCCAAAACTATCAGTTTGATTATAATTTAATCAAAAAAATACCTATTTTTGAAGGTTTTAAGACAAAGCCAATCATTTTGGCTCAAAAAACCTATAAGAGGTTTATACTAAAATTAATTAATTTAGCTTATATGAAGCATAAATTTCAGCAAAGTTAGTTTGGACTTACAATAGAATTTTTATAAAAAAATGGTAACGTTTATGAGTATAAATAAACTTGTAAATAATATTTTGACTAATTTTACAGATAATTATAGCAACTTCTTTTTTAAAAGATTTAAATAGGCTTTGCTTTAACTTGACCAGTTAAGATTTTTTTTCTAAAATTACATTTGTTAGAAATACTTCTATCAGTGATTAATAGGATTATTTTATAATATAATGGTTTCACACTAAACTTAGACAAGTTATTAGTTGTAAGCCTGACTTAAAAAAACTTTATAAAGACTTAGAATGTCTAGGTTGTACTTAGCTTAGCTATAAATATACGGAAAAAATACAAAAAAATACTCAGATATTACTTTTTATTTAGTTTTTAGCTAAAAAATTTTCTTCAAAATCCGTTTTTTCGGAAATATTATTTTGAAAATTCTAATTTTGTTTATAAAATATTAAGCTAAGTATTATTCTTATTTTGTTATTTAAGTTATATTTAAATTTTCATAATTGATACTTTTGAATTTTAAAACGGTTGTTTAATCTCTGTTAAAACTACACTCAAACTATACCCAAAGTTAAAAGTAGCAGAATTCCTTCTTTAAGTAGGTGGTTGTGCGAAGGTCGAGTAGGATGTGTATTTTCTAAATTAGGATTCCAAAAAGCTAGATTATCTAAAATTTGATGGCAGTTAGTTATAATAATAGAGCTAGTTCCATACACCAGTTAGGCATTTTAGGTATCCTAAACTTACTTTAAAACAAATTTAACATCTAATAATTTATCTAATTTGAATATAGAATTGCTATAACTAAAATTTAGATTTCAGAAAAACTAAAATTAATTTTATACTGATTGTGGTTTAGTAATTTCATACTAAACTTAGGCAAATTATTAGTTGTAAGTTTTTTTACAGTAGCTTAAAAAATATATAAAATTTCTATCTTGTGTTTGTGAATATACTCAAACGCTAACTAAATTATGATTTAACTGAAGGTTTTAGTTTGATCAAATAAAAAAACACAGTCAGAAAAACTCACTGAGTAGTTAACAGTTTAGTATATGTAACGAAAGCTAGTCTTGTCGTTTTGTCTTTTATAGTATTTTTTATTTTAAAATAAAAATTTTAATAAACAAGTTTAAGGCAAAATATCTTTTTAAACTTAATCCATAAAAAGTTAACTAAGCCCAAAAATAAATCTTGGAATGTATTTAACCTTCAAGGTTAAGTTGAGAGCTACTCTAAAAAAGTGGTTTTTTAGGTTCTCTATAGATTTATAATTTGCAAAATGAATTTAAATTTCTGAAATTTATTCGCTATTTTTGTTTTAAAATAAGCTAAAAATAATCTTTTTAATCCATAGAAACAACTCCAGTAAAATTCAAAAAATACTGTCTGTAGACTTATCTACATAAAACTTCTGCAATTTTCTAAGAAAAAAATACTAAATATAGTAAATTTGACGATAAAATATCTACATTTAGTATCAAAATTGATTCTTTACAAAAACTTTGTACACTCAAAAACACTAAATAATAATATTTGCATGGAAACGCCGATAATTAAAAAATAGTGATTTAGTTTTAATTTTTATTTTTTAATAAAATCAAGATGAAAGCAATTTAGTTTTTATTAATTATGGATGGCTGTTAGAATAATTTAGGAGGGTGTAAATCTAATTTAAAAAAGATTTAAGAGATTAAAAAGTTAAGAGTCTAAATCGTTTATGAATCAGCTATAAACAATCAATTAAACACAAAAGAGTAAATTAAACTATAACTTAACACAAATTGAATTTTATTTTTTTAGAATCTAAATTTTCAATTCTAGTTAATTTTAACTGATCTTAAGTAAGTGTTTTAAAATTCAAAAAGTCTTAATTTAATGTATAAAATAATTCACATAAACTTTAACAATTATTAACCTATGGTTATTAAACAAATAGTAGGTTTAGTGTTTTTGAGTATATATTTATAAATAGTATTTTTTGATTAATTTTATGAAAATTATGTACTGCTAAGCCTTTTTTAAAGAGAGTTTAGCTATGTATAAAATATCTAAGTCATGTAAGGTTGGCTATATAAATAACCTATCTAATAACTATTATTTTTACTCAGATTAAAAAAACATAAATGTATTTTGTATGATTTTTCAAATTATTAGTTTGATACTTTTGTTAGGATGTATTGTCTTGGGCTTTTTGACTTTCAAATTCAGCCAAAAACAATTTACTCAAGAAGATTTAGAATCTAGAGTTAAAGAAATTATTACCGAAAAAGAAAGGTATCTTCAAGAAAAAAATGAAATTAAATTAGAAAAAATAAAGCTCCAATTAGAGACAAATCTTAGGCAAGAAGAAAATGTTATGAGAGCTAGAATCATGGACCTTCAAGAAAGTCTAGACAAAAAAGAAACTCAATTAGATGGTAAATTAGAAAAAATTGAAGAAGAAAGAAGAAGAATTAGTGAAATAAAATCTGAGCTAAGAAAAATCAAGGAAGATTTTTTGGATAAAATAAGCGAAGTCGAAAAAAAAGAGTCTGAAATTGATAATATTTTACAAAAGAAAATTGAAGAAATTGCTGGCTATTCCAAAGCTAAAGCTAAGGAAAAAATCATGGATAAAGCCAAAGAAGAGATGGGTAATGAAATGATTGATTACCAACGTAAAATCGTAACTATCGCCGAAGAAACAGCCAATATTAAGGCTAGAGAAATTGTCTCTCAGGCAGTTCAAAGATGTGCAAGTGAAGTGGCTAATGAGATTACTACAACTTCTATTCCACTGCAAAGTGAAGAAGATAAAGGTAAAATTATTGGAAAACAAGGTCGCAATATCCAATGGTTAGAAAAAACTTTAGGTGTAGAGGTAATTATTGATGAAACTCCAGAGGTTGTAACTATTTCAGGATTTAGTTCTGTTCGTAGAAACATTGCTAAAAAAACTTTAGAAAAACTTTTAGCTGATGGCCGTATTCACCCTTCTTCAATCGAAGAAATGCATGACAAAGCCAAGGCTGAAATTGCCCAAGAAATTGCCGAAGTTGGGGAAGATACTGTTAATGCGTTAGGGATTTATGATTTTCCAGCAAAATTAGTTAGACTAATTGGTCGCTTACAGTACAGAACTAGTTATGGTCAAAACATGCTTAAGCATAGTATCGAAATGGCTCGTTTAGCTGGTCTTTTAGCTGATGAAATGAACCAAAATTTTCCTAATTCTAAGACTCCAGTAGATAAAATGATTTGTATTAAGGGTGCTTTACTACATGATATCGGCAAAGCTATTGACGAAGAATCAGTACCAAAAGGTAATCACGTAGAACTTGGAGAAAAAATCTGCGATATGTTTAATTTAGATTGGAAAATCAAAAAATGTATTAGTTCTCACCATGACGAAAGTTACTATGACAAAGAGCATGGCTTCTGCGTAGAAGCGGTAATCGTAGATGCTTGTGACAATATTTCAGGAGGTAGACCTGGAGCTCGCAAAGAAACCGCCGAGGCTTATTTTCAGCGGTTAGAAAGTATGGAGAAAATTGCTAAAAGCAGTCCTGGAGTAACTAATTCTTGGGTTATGCGTGGTTCAAAAGAAATGTGGGTTTTTTTTGATACCGAAAAAGTTAGTACTAGCCAAATGCATGATACTACTCGTAAAATAGCTAAAGAAATTAGCAGTAGCGTGACTTCTCCAGTAAAAATCAAGGTAATTGGTTTCTATGAAGACAGGGCTGTAGAGTACGCAGCCTAAAACTTAATTTTTTTCACTTCTAGAAAATTAATTATGTGGTCATATCTGACTAAACTTAGATAAATTTAGCCAAAACCCCTACAAAAAATTCTGAGTAGTGCAAGTATAAACTGATCCACACGCAAGTTTTTTAACTAAATTATATGACTTATTGAAATTTAAAAACTGGAAGTATGCTCAATCCGTTTACTATTAACCTAAAATTAATAAGAAAATAATACTTTTTATTTGAGCTAAATTCTTAACGGGTAATTACCGTAACGATTAGCGGAAAAGGTATGATAAATTAATCATGTCTCAAACCTTCTAAAATATTCAAACTTTTTTGTTTAAATGAGCATAAAGTAGGTTATTTTAAGCCTTGAGACAAAACTATTTAGTAGTTTTTGAATGCAGTTAAGCCTGTAGCAGTATTTTTTTATCAATTTTGTGAAAGTTATGAATACTTATAAAATAGCTTCGCCATTTAGATAATATAGCTCTTCTTTGATAAGAAATTTACCTCAGCATAAACTGGCTCATCTAACTTAGAGAATATAACTCTATAGCTAATCCATCATATAATTTACAAGATTTAAAAATATATCTACAAGATTTCTGCAAGAATTGAATTTTACTACTAAATGTAGCTTTAGTTAAGTATTTAAATACAAAATATAGTGGTGTCTGCGGAAGCTTTGTCTACTTATCTAGTCAAATTCATTTTATGGATAATCTGATTAGAGAGGTGAAGTATATGTCAAATAATATGGGATAGCTGTAATTTTGTACATTCTCTATATGGCGGAGGTTGTAACAAAGGCATGAGTTTTAACATCGCATTTAAGTTGTCTTGGTATAGTCAAGAAATAGAGTATGGAATTTTCTTTTTAGTAAAGGTATGGCATAAGTTGTATATTTTTAAGAAAAAAACCCAAAAATAACTTCTTTTTATACTTCGAGATGAGATATGAAAAACACTATTTGCTATTTGACAATTTAGCCCAGATATTGCTAAACAAATACATTGTTTTTTTAACTAAAATTTTACTATTTGTATGTCTGCATCCTTTAAATTTTTTAATAAATTTTTGATTTTGACTGGGATTTTAGTCTTTGGCTTATCTGTGTTTTCTGTAAGTGCTATATCAGCTACTACTTTTTCTGATGAACAAGTTAATATTACTGAAAATCAGCAAGATAATGTTTATGTTTCTGGATCTGAAATTAGAGTAGACGCTCAATCCAATAAAGATTTAATTTTGGCTGCTAATATAATTCGTATTAACGAGAATGCTGGCAGAAATATATATGCTGCTGGGTCTACTATTAGCATTCAGACAGATTCAGTAAGAGGAAGTATTAATGCTGCTGGGTCTACTATTGATATTAATGTTAGTCAAGTTGGGCAATCTGTAAGAGTAGCTGGTAACAGTATAGTCATCACTGGAAGCATAGCTGAAGACTTAGTTATTTTTGGAAATAATGTAGAAATTAGAGATGCTCAAGTTAGGGGTGATGTAATGGTTGGAGCAGGTAATTTGACTGTGAATGGATCTAGTATTCAAGGGGATTTTATTGCTGACTATACTAATTTATTTGGTGATGACCTAGATAATCAAGTATCTGGAGAAATTCAAGCTCTAGACAAAGATTCTACCAATGTAGGCGAAGGCTTTGGCTTAGTAGCTAGTATTATTTTTAAGTTAGCTGGAGAATTAAGTGCTATTATTGCTCTTATAATTTTGGTTATTATTCTTTCTCGTAAAAAGAAACTTCATATTCCAAGTATTAAATTTAACAAAGATTTTGGAATTAATTTTGTAATTGGTTTGGTAATTGCACCAGTACTTACTATCCTTTTCTTGATTTCTTTATTCTTGCAATTTTACCCACTTGTTCTAGCTATTATTCTAATGGTGGTTGCTAGTATTATTGTTGCTAGTTATTACTTATCGATTTATTTAGCTAATTTAATCAAAAATAGTTTTAATTTAGGAATTGGTGTTGGACAGTTAGCTTTTGTTGTTTATGTTATTAATTTAATAATCGGAATTATTCCCTTTGTTAATATTCTCTGGACGTTAATTTTATTGGTATTTGTTAACGCTAATTTTGGATTTATACTTAGAACTGTTTATAAAACTTTTAACAAAGCTTTAGACTCTTAATAGTTTTAGGCTGTACCTTTTTGTTTACAATTTTTATTGTACTTATAGAAAGCCTAGTTTTTATTTGGTAACTATGTATAACCAATCCATCATATAACTTTACAAGATCTAAAAATATATCTACTTATTTATACCAGATTGATTTTATGGAGAATTTGATTAGAAAGATGAAGTATATATCAAGATTTATAGCAATTCCATATTCAACTTAGATAGGCTTATTAGATGTTAAGTTTGTTTTAAAGTAATTTTAGGATACTCAAAATGTCTAACTAGTATACGTATTAGTATAATATGGAATAACTATTATATATACTCAAATGCTAACTAAATTATGATTTAACTAAAGGTTTTAGTTTACTTAAATAAAAAAACACAGTCAGAAAAACTACACTGAGTAGTTAACAGTTTAGCATATAGTAAATTCCCGTGCTAACTAAACAATTCTTTTTTTAGGTTTTAATTCAAAAAAATAATATAACTAAGGTCTAGCCAAGCGAACAAAATAATTTTACTAGATTAAAACGTCTAATTTATTTAAGAATTAGCTATAAAAGTGTAAAAACTCTTGCTTAAGATTTAAGTAAATCGGCATAAAAAAATCAAACAGTTTCTATAAAGTTTTATTATAGAAATTTAATATTACGCTTGACTAACTTTAACATTAAGTTTATAAACTTCATACTAGATCAATTTTGTTTTTCTAGAATTTTTATAAATTTTAATTTAATTTAGCTCAGACCTAAATATTTTTCAATATAACCAAAAAAGCCACAATGACTACTAAATTAAAAACCACAAAAGACCCAAATTGCCTAGAATGTTATGTTATGAGGGCCATGTTTGGTATATCTAAAAAAGGGAAAGTTATGAATGACAGGAGTCACTCAATGATCCCTTCTAAAAGAAAAAAGCAGTTTAATAGAATAAAGAAAAAAATAGACGGAAAAACTTATCATTGTAGTGCTAGAGGTTTAAGAATTCTTAAAAAGAAAGGTTTGACGCTAGAACAGTTTGTAAAACAAAGTGCCTGCAAATAAATCTAAGCTAGTTTCTTTTTTGGGATATTTGTTTTTGAGCTTATTGCTGATATCGACGGGTTTTTATTTTGGGTACAAAAATGCCGAAGCCAGGGTAAGCACCTTACACCCCCAAAGTTTTAACTAGTATCAAGTAAATACCATAAATACTTGATT
>CAZVWQ010000025.1:0-19475 GCA_964631275.1 uncultured Candidatus Saccharibacteria bacterium
TCAGGAATATATAATTTTGAGTTGGATAGTAGTTAAATCGCAAGAGGTCTATTGTGTCTGGAGTGTTCAATCTAAGTTAGGTTGAGTACGAGGTTCAGTAAGATTTTAGGAACTCATCTAAAGACAAGCTTGTTAGATTTTATGCAGATTATTTATGCCTGAACTAAGTAGTTTTTCGGCATTTGTTTGCTTTTGAGTAATTCTTAGCTGAGTAACTCTTGTTTTATTTTGAGTAGACATGTATCAGACAATAAATTAAAAATAGTTTTTATGTCAGACACAATTTTTGTAGGGGTCTCTCTATTTCAATTTCTTGTATCTCTGAGCTAATTTCAGGTTCTTTTAAATATTTTCCTTCTTTTTTTATCCATTTTAGAGCTGTGGTTTTGTGTACTCCAAATAATTCTCTAATTGATATCTTTGCTTGATCTTACAAAACCATTTTTAACTATATTTTGCGATTGGCATTTTTTACATATAGGCATGTTTTAAATATAAAGAAAACCTATCTATATCTCAACGGTCTCTAAAAAAGGTTGTCTAAAGTTTTAAGCGAAGCCAGATATACTTTTTATTCGAGAAAGTTTGTTTTTGGCTTGGGGTAAGTTTAAACCCAACTACATCTGAACCACAACTGGAATTACTACTGGATCTTTCTCGGTGTTTCTATAAATTTCATCACTAACCATCCTCTTTAATTTTTTTCTTAAATCAGAGAAAAAGCTACTAGAAGATTTATCAATTTCTAAATTTTTAAACTGATCTTTTATGGATATTTTAATTTTATCAAATAGTTCTCCGCTACTTTTCATATAAACAAAACCTCGACTAATAATTTCTGGGCCAGCAACTAAGTTTTTCTTTTTATCAATTAAAACAACTACAATTACAGAACCTTGACTCGACATTTGTCGTCTTTCCATAAGAACAGTTTCAGAGACGGCTCCAATACTCATACCATCTACCAATAAACATTTATCAGTAATAAAATCTTCAGTTAAGTTAACTTGGGTTGGCCTTAATTCTGTGATTCTACCATTTTCTCCAATTAAGTTATGATCAAAAGGTATCCCTAGTGTAGTACCAAGTTCGCCAACTCTCTTTAACATATAATGATCCCCATGAATAGGCTGCAAGTAGTCAGGTCTAGTCATAGCAATTAAAAGCTTTATATCCTCATGACAAGCATGCCCAGAAACGTAAGTATTAAACTCTTTATTACGATAAACATCTACACCTTTACGACTTAGTTGAGCTGTTAATTCGGCTACTGAATCTTCATTGCCAGGGATTGGATTAGCTGAAAAGATAACCGTATCTCCACCTTGTAATTTCATTTTGTCGTGTTCGTCTCTAGCTAGTCTACTAAGAGCAGCCATATCTTCTCCTTGGGAGCCAGTAGACAAGACACATACTTTTTCTGGTGGCATTTTGTCGACATCAAAAAAATCTACGGTTAGATCTTCTGGGATTCTGATATAGCCTAGTTCGTAGGTAGACTTGAAATTATTAATCATAGATCTTCCAGTTACGGCTAATTTACGCCCAGTTTGGATACAAGCATCTATAGTAAACTGCATAATATAAGTAGAAGTAGAAAAAGCAGTTACAATCATGCGGCCTTCACATTGCTTGAATATTTTTATAAATTCATTACCAATTACTCTTTCTGAAATTTGGTAGCCTGGTTTGAGAATTCCTAGCGAGTCAGTTAAAAGCAACCTTACTCCTTCATCTCCCATTCTAGCCAATTTTCCATATTCACTTAATTTTCCATCAAAAGGTGAATTATCGAATTTCCAATCAGTAGCATAGACAATCTTGCCCATTGGAGTGTCAATTTCTAGCCCAACTACATCTGGAATAGAGTGGTTTAGTCTAAAAAATCTAAATTTAAATCTACCTAAGGTCAGGGCTTGATCAGGATCAATAATTTTAGCAAAGAGTTTATCAGCGATTTCAAATTCTTGCAAGCGATTTTTGAGTAAAGCTAAAGTAAGAGGCATTCCAAAAATTGGCACTGAACCAATCTTAGGTAGCACATAAGGAGCTGCTCCAATATGATCGAGATGTCCGTGAGTATAGATAATACCTTTAATTTTGTGTCTATTCATTTCCAGGTATTCTGTGTCTGGTACTATATAATCTACTCCTGGATATTTTTCTCCGCCACCAAATCCCATGCCAGTATCAATAATGACAATATCATCTTCACATTCTAGAACAGTCATGTTCATTCCGACTTCGTTAGTTCCACCCAAAGGGATAATTCTAACTACAGGACCATCAGGAAAAACTTCGGGGGCGTTAGTAGCAATTTTTGGACCCAAAAATAAATGTGGATTAATATTTGGATTGGCTAGGTTACCCTTGACCATACCTCTAAGATCTGGTCTTTTGACTTTTTTAGTTTTTATGGTTTCTGGAAAACCTTCGTCTCTATCGACTACATGAGGTTTTTTTACAAAAAAGTGTCCTTTGCTTGAAGCTTCAGCATTAGTTTTGCGGGCAGTAGGCATGCTTGATGGTTTTCGACTAAAACCTCCTCTGCGTCCAGCTGATCTTTTTGATTTGTTTTCGTTGTTATTTGTCATATATAAAATTTAGCCTAAAAAGGCTTAAACTTCAATCAAGTTATACTCACCTTAACTGATTTTAGGTTTAATACATCCTAATTTAAAAATTTTTTAAAGTATTGTTTGTTCTAATTTGTTAAATTTGAGTATAAAAAAGTTTAAGCTAAAGTTAATCATTTAATCTAATCTTACAAATGCTAAAATTACACTTACTGCATTTAATTTTTAATATATAGTGTTTTCGATATAACACAATTTTATATTTTAGCAGAGCTTTGATAATTTTGTAGAAGTTGTAATATAACAACCAATTATAGCAAAATTTGTAAATAAAAATAATAGTCTTATCTTATGATTCTTAAAATCAACCTGCTCTCCTTTAGTTTATCAAAAAAATTAGAATAAAATGCTATTTTTTGTTTGTTTTATTAACCAAAAAGGCAGTTAAAATTTATTTTAGCAATATTAATCTGCTGTATTTAATAAGAAAAAATGAGAGAAACTATTAATTAAACTGGAATATATAGTTTTTGTTTACTTCAAAAAAATAGTCTTGCTCTATAACTTAAATTTGTGAGGAGTTTAAGCTTATAAAAACAAAAAGTCAACTTAATCTAAAAATAATTTTTGAGAGAGGAATAGTAAGTTTTTTTATATTTACACTTATTAAACCTAACACAAATCAATTTTAGTTTTTTTAAAAAGTTAAAACTTTTGGTTTTATTTAGGTTATAACATTATACTAATTTAGTTTTATAGCTTATAGCTTTTACTCTTACAAATTAAAGTAACTGATCCATGATTACACAACATTAAGACAATTAAATAATTGGGTTTATCTTTTATTGTAGAAGTTAGTAAGGGCTTGGATATACCAAATTATAAATACAAAGTTATATTTTTGCTTTGGCTATCCACAACCTAGACATTTTTTATCTTCCAAGCACGCTTTAAGATAAGCTTAACATATAATAAATTGCCAAAGTTTAGTGTGGTTTAGTTATAAGACTAATCTTGAATTAAAAAATATTTTGTTTGGTGCCGAGGGTCAGAATCGAACTGACGACACGAGGCTCTTCAGGCCACTGCTCTACCATTGAGCTACCTCGGCTGGAAGTATTTTTTTAGATCTTTTATAAACAAATTATAAATCTCTTTTTCTTTTAGTCTTAAAATATTCTTGTTTGTTATTTTAATTAAAAAATTCATATCAGGGTTCTTTTTATTTAATTTGTGTTTAAGAATAACTGCAATTAATTTTCTTTGAACTCTTTTTCTATCTGGTGAGGATTTTAAAATTTTTTTAGAAACTGTAACTACAGTCTTAGAGTAATTTTTTTTTTGATTTTTATCAAATTCGATAAAAAGTGTAAAATAAGGATTAAAGGTTCTAATTCGAGTTTTAATTATTTGCAAGATATCTTTTTGGGATCTTAGTTTAGATAATTTTGGCAACACTATTTCCAGATTTTAAGTTTTTTGACTATTTTCCAACGACCTTTTAACCTGCGTCTCTTAAGAACTTTAAGGTTGTTTTTTAGTCTAGCTCTAAAGCCAGCGTGCTTTGCTTTACGTTTACTAAGTCTGGGTCCATTTGCTTGATAAGCCATATTATACTAATCTAAGTAAAATTTAAATTTTCTGTCAATAGTACAAAAATCTCAATGATTAAATAGCAAGGGTTGTTGCTCAATTTGTTGTCTATATTAGATTATAGACTAAATATAACATTTTATATAGAGTAGAGTAAGTCTAACAAATTCTTTTGTTTCGTAAGTAATACATTGTTTTATTTATAGCTAATCTGTATACGTTAGACATTTTGAGTATCCTAAAATTGCCTTAAAACAAGCTTAATATCTAATAGTCTATCTAAGTTGATATGTGGAATTGCTATATATTCAACTTCGGTAAAATTAAAAAAATACATCTGTGGACTTATCTAAACTTATCTTATTTAGTAGATAGACAAAATGGCTATAGTTTGTATAAGATTTGTCATATACCCTTTGGTCTAATCGTTACGCTAATTACCCATTAAGAATTTATCTTAATAAGAGATTTATTTCTTATAAAGAGCTAAATTTAGGGTAGTAGTAAACGGATTAAGTATAACTCTTTATGTCTAATCAAGAACTTCAAGAAAAACTTCAGCAAGAATATCAATTTGGATTTAGTTCTGATCTTGGTCAAGAGGTTGAAGCTCCAGGATTAGATGAAAAAGTAATTACTAAAATTTCTGAATCTAAAGCTGAGCCTAGTTGGCTTCTAGATTTTCGTTTAAAGTCTTATAATTATTGGCTAAAACAAAAACAACCTACTTGGGCTAATTTAAATTATTCAAAAATCGATTACCAAAAAATTAGTTACTTTGCTAAACCAAAAAAAAACCTCTATACAGGACAAAAAGATGTTGATAGCTTAGACGATCTCGATCCAGAAATTGTTGAAACTTTTAACAAACTTGGTATTCCGCTCAAAGAGCAAGAAAGATTAGCTGGAATTGCCGTTGATGCTATTTTAGATTCTGTTTCTGTAAGAACCACTTTCCAAAAAGAGCTTGAAAAAAAAGGTATAATCTTTTGTTCTTTTTCTGAAGCGGTAAAAAACCATTCGGAATTAGTCAAAAAATACCTAGCTTCAGTTGTACCTTATAGTGATAATTATTTTGCTAGTCTAAATTCAGCTGTATTTACTGATGGATCTTTTGTTTATATACCTGCAAACACTCGCTGCCCGATGGAATTGTCAACTTATTTTCGAATCAATGCTGCTGGTACTGGTCAATTTGAAAGAACTCTAATTATTTGCGATAATAATTCTTATGTTAGTTATCTCGAAGGTTGTACAGCTCCTATGAGAGATGAAAACCAGTTACACGCTGCCGTGGTAGAGTTAATTACTTTAGAAGGTGCAGAAATTAAGTATTCTACAGTTCAAAATTGGTATCCAGGTAACAAAAATGGAGTTGGTGGAGTTTATAATTTTGTAACTAAGAGAGGTCTAGCTAAAGGCTGTAATTCCAAAATTTCTTGGACTCAGGTAGAGACCGGTTCTAGCATTACTTGGAAATATCCTTCGGTAATCCTTAAAGGTGACAATTCTGTAGGCGAATTTTTTTCTGTAGCTTTAACAGATAATTACCAACAGGCTGACACTGGAACTAAGATGATACACATCGGTAAAAATACTAGATCAAAGATAGTTTCTAAAGGGATTTCTAGTGGTTTTTCTAAAAATTCTTATAGGGGTTTAGTAAAAATAGCTAGTACAGCCCAAAATTCTAAAAACTACACTCAATGTGACTCTTTAATTTTATCCGCTAACTCAAAAGCTAATACTTATCCAAATATTCAGAATTCTAGTTCTTCTTCTGAAATCGAACATGAAGCTACAACAACCAAGCTTAATCAAAGTCAGATTGAATATCTTGCTTCTAGAGGCCTTGATAAAGACCAGGCAAAAAATTTAATTATTTCTGGATTTACTCAAGAAGTCATACAAAACTTACCTATGGAATTTGCTGTTGAAGGTAAAAAATTATTAGAAATGAAGTTAGAAGGTGTAACTGGATAAAGATATACTCAAACTCGTTTCATTTTATAATAAAAACCTAGTTTAGTTTTAATTAAAAGGCTTATATTAACTTAAACTAAATTCTACAATTTTTTAGACAGACTTAAAGTTTTAGTTTTAGCCTTGCAATGATTATAAAACTTTTCTCAAATAGAAGCTGTTAGCTTAAGTTGAAAATTATGAATAAAAACACTTGTGAATTAAAAGATCTTTTATATAAAAAAGTAGTTATTAAAGTTGGTACAAATGTACTTACAGATGATTTTGGCTATCTCAATCCAGAAGCTATAAAAAATTTAGTTAAACAAATCGCCGAACTAAAATTTTCTGGAGTAAAAGTTTTGCTAGTTAGTTCTGGAGCTATTGGAGCTGGTAAGTCAATATTCGGTGATCACAAAAAAATAGCTAATCGAATCGTAGCTAATCAGCTTTTGGCTTCTATTGGTCAAGTCAAAATGATTAATACTTACGCTGAACTTTTTCAAAAAGAAAATTTAATTTGCTCGCAAATCTTGGTAACCAAAGAAGATTTTCGTGACAGAACTCATTATCTTAATTTACGTAACTGCTTAGAGCTGGCTTGGTCACATCAGGTAATTCCAATTCTTAATGAGAACGATGCTGTAGCCATCAATACTATAACTTTTACTGATAATGATGAGCTTGCTGGGTTAGTAGCTTCTATGCTCAATGCCGAAGCAGTTTTGATTTTAACTAGCGTTGATGGCCTTTATGACGGCGATCCAGCAAATCCAAACTCAAACTTAATTACAGAAGTAAATACCGATAATTTAGATTGGTCAGAATTTATCAGTCCAAACAAAACTAGCTTAGGTAGAGGCGGGATGAGTACCAAATGCAAAGTAGCCAAAAAAAATTCTAGTCTTGGAATTACCACTCATTTTCTTAACGGTAAAAAAGAAAATATCTTGATTGATTTAATGGAAAAAAAAGAACCAAAAAATACAAAATTTTTGCCTAAGAAAAATATCTCTAATCGAAAAAAATGGTTAGCTAATACTTCAGGTTTCGAAAAAGGAGAAATTATAATTGATAACGGAGCCAAGGAAGCTTTACTTGATCAGGAGTCTAATTCTAAGAGTCTACTACCAATAGGTATAGTCAAACTAAAGCAAAATTTTCAAAAAGGAGACATCATAAAAATCCTAGACTTAGAAGGAAATATTTTAGGCTATGGCTTAGCTCAGTATAATTCTGACATAGCAAGAAAAGTGATTGGTAAATCCAAACAAAAGCCTTTAGTCCGTTCTGAGTATTTATTTATGGAAGAGTAACCATTCTAAAAACTTATCTTTACAGTCAAAATAGCCTCATCTAAAGTCTAGCTTAGTTCTATCAAAAGTCTTATTCTTAATCTAAAAGTAAAATTGGTGCGAACTTTATATAACTTTAAACTCTTAATTTTTAGCTCGCCTTAAAATAAACAAAAACAGGTTACTTTTTGAGTAATAGAACAAGGCTAATGTCCGTTTTCAAAATATCGATTTTTCATACTTAGCAAAAATTAACTTGCCTTCTTTTATTTTATCAAAAAAAATGAAAATTAAATTACTATCTTTTGTTTAGGCTCAAACGCTAACTAAATTATGATTTAACTAAAGTTTTTATTTTGGTTAAATAAAGAAAACACAGTCAGAAAAACTCACTGAGTAGTTAACAGTTTAGTTGTAAAAAATTTACAGATTATAGTACAAAAGTTAGATTAAGATTATGCCTAAAAAAAATTATAAATGTACGAATTGCGGTTTTACTAATCCTAAGTGGTTAGGTAAATGTCCTAATTGTCAGTCTTGGGATTCTTTTGTTGAAGTTGTAATAAAAGATGATAAGAAAGAAGGTAAAGCAAGTGGGCAAACTCCAGTTAGTAGCCGTAGTTATAATTTTAGTACTCAGGTACAAACTTTGGGTGAGTATACTAAAAATTTGGACTCTAGACCAGATAGTCGAAGGTTAGATTTTAATAATTTTCTTTTACAGGATTTTTTTTCTGGGGGTTTGGTCAGAGGTTCTTTGACCTTGTTAGCAGGTGAGCCAGGTTTAGGTAAATCTACTTTGAGTTTACAACTACTTAGATCTTTATTTGGGCAATCTAAACCTAGATTACTTTATATTACAGCCGAAGAATCTATCCTAGAACTAGCTCATCGAAGTCAGAGACTAGGTATTCCCAAAGAGATAATGGCTTTGCAAACAGCTAATTACGAACACATAGAATCAATCTTAGAAAAACAAAAACCAGATGTTGTAATTATTGACTCTATACAGACGATTTTTTCGGCTGAGATTAGCAATACACCAGGTAGTGTTTCTCAGGTTTCTTACTTGGCCTCTGGGTTTATGGCTTTATCCAAATCTTTAGGTATTAGTATTATATTAATTGGACATGTAACTAAAGATGGTTCAATAGCAGGACCAAAGACTTTAGAACATTTGGTTGATATGGTGGTAACTTTAGAACCTTCCGAGTATTCACAGTTTAGGACTTTATCGTTTAACAAAAATCGGTACGGATCTACGGACAAACAATTATTACTAAAAATGAAAGAAGAAGGTCTAGAGGTTGTTACTGATGCTAGCATGGCTCTACTAGAAAACTTCGAAAAAGGACCAGGCGTAGTCTACGGAATGGCTATGAATAAAAATTTACCTTTTGTTGTCGAAATACAAGCTTTGGTTAGTAAAGATAATAGCAATAACAATTTTGGTCGTAGAGAAGCGACTTGTCTTAAACTTTCTAAATTAAATACAATTTTGGCTGTTATAGAAAAATATTTAAGTATAGATTTTAAATTTCGAGACGTGTATGTGCAGATCTCAGGACTTCCTGGTAATTTATTAGATCATAGTCTGGATTTGCCAATTATGCTGAGTATACTTAGTTCTTCTAGTAACAAAAGTGTTGAAGAAATTCTTAAACTTAAAGAAAATAAAAAAATTTCTTTATTTAGCGGTAGACTAACCTTGAGTGGAAAGTTACGTAAACCGACAAATGCCGATGCGCGTAGTACTACAGCTGAAAAACTTAAATTCAAATTAAATCCAAATATTAATTTTGGAGATCTTAGAGATTTTTGGGGTAGTTAGTAGTAATTATAAAGGTTCCCTAGGTTTTTGACATTTGCTGTTTTATTTGCTATGTTTTAGAGGTTGGTTTGATCTGTAACCCAGTTTAGTCTGGATTTTGTCACGCTCTATTACTAAACTTAGGTAAATATAATTTTTATTAAATTTGTATAATAATTTCTATGCTTAATAATACTTGCAAAGCAAATAACTCAAAAAAGAGGTTTGCTAGAATAGGTTTAATTTTTGTAACCACGATTGTGATTGTAGCTACAATTTTTCTAAGTGGATTGAATCTAATTAATAATTTTTCTAAAGATTCTTCTAGTTCTGAGATTTTAGCTCAGGCTGAGGAGGTCAGAGACACACAAGAAAGCCAAAAAGAAATTAATGATGACTTTGTAGCTAAGGCTTATGCAAAGTATCCAGAAACTTTTCCAAGAAGTGAAGAGTTTACTCTAGAGGATAAAGAATATAATGAAGGTGAAATTATAGTTAAGGCTTACGAATCTGGATTAGATCTAGATAAAGTTAAAGAAATTACAGGTCTTGAAGATCTTGAAGTTGAGTCTGATTCTTATGGCGTTATAGTTCTAAAGTCGGAAGTATTAACAAATTATAATGATGATCAGTTTGTAGAAATTTTAAAAACTTTAGATAAATCTGAGGCTATGGAGTATGCTGAGCCTAACTATATATTTAAGGCCAGTGTTGTAAACGATACTTTCTATGCTAGTCACCAGTGGGGCTTAGAAAATACAGGACAAAATATTCAAGGCCAAGTTGGTACTCCTGACGTTGATATCGATGCTGAAGAAGGTTGGAAAGTAAATACTGGTTCTAGTGAGGTAGTTATTAAAATTCTGGATACTGGGATTGATACTAATCACCCAGATCTAATGGATAAAATTGTAGATACTAGATCTTACGTGCCTTGGGAACTTTCTGTTGAGGATTATAACTTCCATGGAAGTCATGTAGCCGGTATATCCGCAGCCTCTAGTGATAATAACAAAGGTATAGCTGGAGTTTGTAGAGAATGTAGCATTGCCTCTATAAAGGTTTTAGCTTCTAATGGTTATGGTACTGCAAGTACTGTTACTAATGGTTTGTTTTATGCAGTTGACTCTTATTCAGGTACTGAAGTTATTAATATGAGTTTGGGTTCTAGCGCTAATAGTATAACTATGTATAGTGTCATACAGGATCTTGATTCGTTAGGTGTTCCAATGGTTGCGGCTGCTGGGAATAGTAACAACTCTGTTAAAAACTACCCTGCTGCTTATGATGAGGTAATCTCTGTAGGTGGAGTAGATAACCAAGGTAATAAATACAGTGAATCTAGCTATGGTGATTGGGTGGACATTGCTGCTCCTGGTACAGATATTTACTCTGCTTTAACAACCTTAGTTTACCCTAATTATCCTTATTGGTATATTAGTGGTACCTCAATGGCGGCTCCTCATGTTGCTGGAGCAATAGGACTATTGTTGTCAGAAGATATAATTTTAAGTAATAGTGAGATCAAGGAAATCTTACAAACCACAGCCGAACCTGGTCCGGCTAACTTAGGTGCTGGAGTACTCAATCTTGGAAAGGCTATGCAAGAAGTTGAGGTAACTAATCAACCTCCAGTTGCTAATCAAGATTCTATCGATCTTTACGAAAAAGAAACTAACAAAGAATTTGACTTTAATTCTGCTTATTCTGATCCAGATGGTGACAATCTAACTGTTAACATCTCAGAGTCAGAATTACAAAAACTAACTCAAGCTGGAATTAGTTACAATACTAATAATTTAGTAAGCGGTAAAATATCTTTGACTGCTCCTTGGCAAGTAACAACTACTCAGACTATCACTCTTACTTATACTGTTTCTGATGGTGAATTTTCAGTTGACTCTACAATCATAGTTACTCTCTTACCAGTTAACGATACTCCAATTGCTGTAGACGATAGCTTTGAGACCCCTTACGAAACTCCACTAACAATCACTCAAGCAGAAATTCTAGTTAACGATTCTGACCCTGACGGAGATAAAATATTTGTTTCTAGTTTTACTAATCCAAAAAGTGGAAAGTTGGTTTTAGATTTTGCTGGCAATTTTATTTATACTCCAGATAATGGATTTTTTGGACAAGACAGCTTTACTTACACAATTTCTGATGGAAATGGTGGTCAAGCCATAGCTACAGTATTTATTAATGTAAATAAAAAACCAAACCAAACTCCAGTTGTAGAAGATCTAACAAAATCTCAAAACGAAAACACAACTGCAACATATACTTTATTAGCAAGTGATTTAGATGGAGATGCTTTGACTTATGAACTAGTTGATACTTCAGAATTTGATAATCTTGGTGTTAGTTATAATCTTAATTCTAACACAGGAGAAATCACAGTAAACACTCCAGAAGTTACAACTGATACTACAGTTAAATTAACCTTCAGAGTAAACGACGGAACAGTAAATTCTAACGTTGCCACTTTTAGATTAACAGTTATAAATCTAAATAAAGCTCCAGAGGCAAACCCTGCAGAATTTAGTTTGTTTGAAAAAGAAACTAACAAAGAATTTGACTTTAATTCTGCTTATTCTGATCCAGATGGTGACAATCTAACTGTTAACATCTCAGAGTCAGAATTACAAAAACTAACTCAAGCTGGAATTAGTTACAATACTAATAATTTAGTAAGCGGTAAAATATCTTTGACTGCTCCTTGGCAAGTAACAACTACTCAGACTATCACTCTTACTTATACTGTTTCTGATGGTGAATTTTCAGTTGACTCTACAATCATAGTTACTCTCTTACCAGTTAACGATACTCCAATTGCTGTAGACGATAGCTTTGAGACCCCTTACGAAACTCCACTAACAATCACTCAAGCAGAAATTCTAGTTAACGATTCTGACCCTGACGGAGATAAAATATTTGTTTCTAGTTTTACTAATCCAAAAAGTGGAAAGTTGGTTTTAGATTTTGCTGGCAATTTTATTTATACTCCAGATAATGGATTTTTTGGACAAGACAGCTTTACTTACACAATTTCTGATGGAAATGGTGGTCAAGCCATAGCTACAGTATTTATTAATGTAAATAAAAAACCAAACCAAACTCCAGTTGTAGAAGATCTAACAAAATCTCAAAACGAAAACACAACTGCAACATATACTTTATTAGCAAGTGATTTAGATGGAGATGCTTTGACTTATGAACTAGTTGATACTTCAGAATTTGATAATCTTGGTGTTAGTTATAATCTTAATTCTAACACAGGAGAAATCACAGTAAACACTCCAGAAGTTACAACTGATACTACAGTTAAATTAACCTTCAGAGTAAACGACGGAACAGTAAATTCTAACGTTGCCACTTTTAGATTAACAGTTATAAATCTAAATACAAACACTCCTCCAGATATAGATATTAAATCTCCATTTTTTGGACAAGAATTTGCTTATTCTGCTCAAATTCCTCTGTTAACTGAAGTTACAGATAATGGAAAAGTAACTAGAGTAGAAGTTTATATTGATAATAACTTAGTTAAAGAATTTACCAGCGGACCTTATGCTCTTGATTTAAGATCTCTAATTAATCCTGATTTAGCTATAAGCACAACTTACAATCTTAAAATTGTAGCTTATGATAATGAAGGCGCAAAAAGCCAAGCCAATACAACGTTTATAGTTAAAGCTAAATCTCAGGTTGAGATTACAGATAGCCAATTATCTCCAGTTTTAGAATGTGTATTTTATAATTCTGATGGAACTCATACTGCCCTCTTTGGTTATAATAATACTAATACTGTAAATATAAATATTACCGCTGGATCTTTTGAAAACAGATTTGATCTAATTAAAGAAGCTAGAAATCAGCCTTCAGTTTTTCAACCAGGAAGGCAGTATGGAGTTTTTATGGAAGATTTAGAAATTACAATTGATAATCCTTTTGGAACTTTGGTATGGACTCTAACTGGTCCAGATGGCAAAACTAGAACTTCTACAGCTTCAATTAAAGCTGACAAATCTAACCAATGTGGCTTTTCTCGTGATGATTATTTAGTTGTTAATCCAAATACTAAATATGAAGCAATCAATCCTTAGTTTTTTGGGTTATACTCAAATCAATTCAAACTAGAACTTTTTAAATTTCCAAATATTTCTTTGATACTGTTACCTCTAGATATAGCTATAGCAATTTTACATTTAACTTAGATAAGTTATTTGTAAAAAAAACAGCCCTATTTACAAAAATCATTAATAATTTAAGAGGATGAATAAACCTTTTTTAAATAAACTCATCCTCAATATGTATTTAAGTAAAAACCCTAAAATTAGTCTACATACAAAAAATCAAATTTGGCTTAAGTATAGTTCTGGTATAGTTAAAAGAAAAAAACTGACTCAAAATAAATTAGCTTTCAATATGGTATTTCTCGGCAAACAGTTTCTAAAATAATCCACCGAACTAGAGATTTTACAATAAATTCTGCTACAACAAATGGGAATAAAACACCGATACACACAAGTAAGAGTGAGAAGTGGAGTCGGGTCTCCCGAACAAAGCCTCGCCACGACAAGACCTCAAACCAATGGCAAAGTAGAAAGGTTAAACAGAACAATCTCAGAAGAGTTTTTGACTAAAGTAAAGTTTGAAAACAGATTACAAAGAGAAGCTGAATTACGATTATGGGAGTATTATTACAATAGACAAAAATCATCTCTGAAAACCTATTTTTACTCTTGATTAAGAGCTATTTTATGGGTCAAAGTCCTGTAAATCTGAGTTAGAGGACAAGACTAAAGAACCCATCAAGGAATTAAAAACCTCACTCCACATCAAAAATTCAATAATCTTTTTCCTCTTAAGTTTTTGTGAAAAATGTAAACAGGGATGAAAAATTTACATTACTCAGATGTGGAGGGGTCGGTTTCCACACCTAAACCATTAAAAATAGCTTTTACTTCTATAGCTGTAAGCCAGGCATTATAATTACCAAAAGGGTCAGAAGGTTGAGCAAAAGTGATATCTTCTAACTTTAGGTTATACTTTCCGCCAAGCACGGCTTCGATTTGTTCTGGGGTTAGGGTAATTATCTGGCTACCACTTAGATATTTATTATCAGCTCCAAATATACCTGGGTTTAAACCGTCTACCTTAGCTAAAAGCAAGCCTTGTTGAAGTGTGTCTCTATCTGGATTAAGCCCTGTTTGCTCTAGTGCTATGATTGTTTCCTTGGGTATGTCTACTATGCGATCACCTTTAAGACCTTTACTGCTATTATATTCACTACCTGGGCCGAAGGCACCTGTATCTGCAACTACGGCCACAAAACCAATTTTCTGACCTGCTGAATTTTCAAAAATTACTAGAATGGGTGAGCCGTAAGCATTATATTTTTTCTCTAGATAATCTCTTCCAGGGTAGAGTAGTATTATAAATCTAGCAATAGCTATATCTCCAGTCTGAACTAAGCCGCCGATCATATCATCTTTAGGTCCTTCTATCCCACCTTCTCCAGGTCTATATTCAGTAACTACAAATTTTTCTTCTGCAAGTTTTTCTCCTATTTCAAAATCTATTTGATCATAAGCATAAGCCAAAAGTAAATCAATTTGTTGCTGACTCATTTTTTCCGAGATTCTAAGGTGCTGGCCGTCTGGGAGCCTGAGTGTGACTGGATAGCTTAGAGTAGCTAGTTTTTGTGCAGCTACTTTTCTATCCAAACCTACTAAAGACTGAATACCTAAAACAAAATCTAATTTATTTTGGAGGGCGATGGTTAGTAATTCTGGATTGTCTACCATTTCTTGGGTGATTTCTAGGGTTAAGTATCGAATTATAAATTTAATAACGTCACTTTCAGATAAAGGTAAGATAATAACGTCTCCAGCTGAGAGGTTGTCTGGAATTTGTATTTGATCCCTCTGTAAAAAATCCGAGACGCTGAATATTTTTTGGTCGTTTTCCTTAGCTGACTTTATAATCTGCTGGCTTACAGAGGTTAGCTGTGATAATTCTGTGGTTGGTGTCTTTTCTGGTATTATAGTCTCTATCTGACCAGGAGAGGTTTTTATGCAAGCACTGATTATTAAAGCAAGGACACTGATTGGAGTTAACCTTATTATTAATTCTAACGGTTTTTTCCCCCTTCCATGTTAATCTCTAAAGTATTTTATAAACAATACTTTTAGCTTAGCATAAAACTTGGATTTTGTATAATTTTTGTATAAGGAGTTATAAATATTTTTAAATTACCTGAATTTTTTAAGAAATAATCATGTCTTAAAATCTATTTTTACTGTTGATTAATATCCATTTATGGGGTCAAAGTTTTGTAAATCTGAGTTATGGGACAAGACTAACGAAGAAATATACAAATTAACATATGTACAGTCAATTCAAATGAAGAGGGCTGGTACTTATAATTTTTTTGTTATAGATAACTATTCTAATCTCTCAGGTCAAGTTTCTGTAAAAGAAATGTCTGATATTATATAAAGGCGAGAATATATCAACTCAAAATCTACTTAACAATCTATCTTATACACCTCTCCAAATCCGAAATAGACCAAAACCGTCAACGAATCCAACAAGAACAAGCCGAAGAAAACAGATTACAAAACACTCCAATAGAAGAACTTAGAAGAGACTACATATTTATAACTGGACAGCAATTAACCCAAGAGCAAATAAATGCCATGCCACCAGAAATACTACAGGCTTATGATTATGTAGTAACTATACCTTTTGGCAAATCATTACGGTAATCATCCGTTAAGAATTTATTTTAAATAAAAGGTTTATTTGCTTATGGAGAGCTAAATTTAGGACAATAGCAAAGGGATTAGAGTATGATTTTAAGATTTAAAAATGTAAATTTTGAAAATAAATTGAAGTATATAAGTTTATTTTATCTCTGTTCAAACAAACCAAAAGCTTTAATTTCTGCAAAAGTATTCTCCTCCCAGATTTGTATTTCTTGGCTATTCAGGGTTTTAGTATAACTCATGAATTCTACTTCGAAATTAATAATATCTTTCCCATTTTCATTTAACCTCTCAATAGGCATCACAAAAATCTTTGTTTCTTTTAGTTTAGAATTTTGGATTTTAGTTTTTACTTTTTGCCATTTAAGATCTGTATTTACAAAAAATGAATAAGATCTTCTGATAATTGAATATTCAGTTTCATCAAAGTATAGCGGGTTGCAGTCAAATTTTAATTTTGGGTCAACTTGTAAATGCAAATACCAAGCTTTTTTGGCCAAGGGAAGGTCAAAATCTTTTTTTATAGAGTTTTTGATTTCAACTAACTCAATCTGTGTAAATTCATATTTTTGAATATCTTTATCATAATCTATAGTTTCTGAAGTGTTACCAAGTATTTTATAAATTACAGATTTACCTAAGTTTTGCCATTCAGATTGAGACTCTTCTGGTTCGATTTGCAATTTTAGATTTTTTACCAAATTATAAATAAAACTAGTCAAAATATAAGGATCATCATCAATCATAACCAAATCAAAATGCTTATTTTCTTGAACTTTATTATTTTTGGGATTAAGGATATAAACATTATTAGTCTCGAATAATCTAAGATTTTTATGTCCCATTTTTAGGTTTTTCACAGCAGCTTTAAAAAGATTGCTAAATAAACTATCTTGTAAAAAATTTTCATCCTGCCTTTGTGAGCTAATTGCTTCTAGAGCTATTTCATTTCTTTGATTAGTTAAATAACTAAAAAGTTTATGTTTGTTAATAAAAGGCCTGCTGACAATTTCGTTAAAATTATATTGAGTAGCTAATTCTTTTATGCTAAAAAATAAATCATAGTGATTCTTTAGTTTGCTTTGGCTATAATTAATTAAATATTGATTTTGCAAGTTATTTAGACCATACAGTCTAGCCACCTCAAATACTAAATCTTCCTGAGACTCTAAATTATTATAAAAAACATTAGCATAAAAATTTTCTAGATTTAATTTTCCTACTAGATTTAGTTTATTTTCAATTTGTGCTTGCCAATAACTTAAAGGTCTGTTATCAAGACGGCTGACTATGTAGTCAAAGTCTACTTTGATTATCGAATTTGTTTCTAAATCTTCTAAAAATCTGCGTAGATTACCAGGGAAAAATATTTTTTTAGGAGCTAGGTCATATTTTTTTTGGATTTTTTTGGAAGTCCAGTAAGCTACAACTTTTAAACTAAAATCAATTTTGTATTTTTCTAAAATTTCTAAAAATCTCTCTAACCAAATAAATTGGAGAGCTATTTTTACACCACTATTCCAAAATCGACTACCATCGCTACGGTAACCAAGCTTAAAACTAGCTTGTGAAGTTCGCTCTTTAATAAAGGAAGCTACTTCAATCAAAATTCTTTGACTTTGGTACTCAACTTTAGTACTTTGACCTCCGCTAATTCCAGGAATAGTTAAGATTTGATCTTGACCTTCAACTTGTTGGTTAATAGTTTCCAGTCCTTGAGGTATGACTGTGTTTTTTAGCTGTCCTAAACCCTCAAAATTAGCTGGTTTAGTTAATTTCTTAATATTCCATTTTAATTTTTTAGAGTTTTTATTAGCTGTTATAACTTTATCCAAATCAAAAAAATGACTAGGCTGACCTATGTCTCGAAGCAAATAATTAGACAAATCTACACTAGAGCCAATAATATTTTGTTCAATCAAAAACATTCTTTTGAGAATTTGATAAGGGCAGTCAAATTTTTTATTGAGATCTAATTCATAAAGTCCAAAAGTATTACTAAAACCTGTGTCATCAGTAAATTCTAAATCTATTTGACTTTGGCTTTGACTTTCTATTAAATATTTATAGAGTAAGTTTTTTTTGCTAAAATTATCCCAAAAAAGCAACTTTTTAGCTACTGGAGTTAGTAAATTATGATCACCCAAAACTCCAGCCAGCTCAAAAGCCAAACCTAAATGACTAGAGCAATAAGAATATTTATCAGCTAAGTATTTAATATCATAAATAATCTCTTCAGTAAAATATTCAGGTAAGATTTCAGCTATTGGCTTACCCAAGCAGTCTAAAATTTCAAGTTTTTTTTTGGTTAAAAGTTCATTTAATTGCCATAATCCATGACTCATGCCAGTTTCTAGCATAATTTCGCTTTGGCCTAAACACATCCCCTGACTCTTTTCTCCTCGCATTATTTTTTCAGTGATTACCATGCCAGGAAGACTAGCTCCTACAAGGGCTACTGGGCAAATCAAACCATCAACTGCATTAGGAGCAGCAGACACAATTTGGATTTTTTTGTTCCCTAAATCTACATCAAAAACTTTTAATCTGTCAGCATTAGGATGTTGTCTAAGATTCGTAATTTTACCAATTACTACTTTTTTATGAAAAAAATCTCTAACTTTCCAAGAATCTTCAACCTCTCCAGACTTGGTAGAAATAAGTTGTAAAAGTTCAACCTCGGATACTTTATCCAAATTAATATAATCTTCTAACCAGGATCTTAAATACAACATAATTAAATTAATAAAAATTTAGGAATCTTCCTATCACAAAACTATTTCTGTAATTAAAAATCTCTATTTATTAGCTCTGAAATTTGCAAACTTGAGTTTTTAGGCAAATAATAATAGATAAACAAGCTTCCAGTTCTAGTTTTGTCAACCTATATACACCAAACCACATAATAAGTAGATATATGCAATCCATTTATCTACTAACCAAAATTTAACTCTTCATAAGCAAATAAATCTTTTATTGCCTTTAATCTTTTTATGTCCATCTAGACCTTTAATACCTAAAGTCTGTAAATCTGTCCCTCTAGCAGATTGAGAATCAGTAACTAGAATGTACATAGGTAAATAACTATGCCTATTATTAATTCTTTTTAATTTCTGCTTAGTTAACTTAAAATTTAACTTAAACAAAATTTTATCTAAATATTTACCATATACTAATTTACGATAATATTTATACACACTATGCCAATTAGGAAAATCACTTGGAATATTTTTCCAAGTACAACCATTAACTAACACATACAGCATAGCATTAAACAAATCATATTCTGAATACTTCCTTTGGAGGTTTTTTCTTGAAGTATGACCCTTCTCATCCTAATTTTGACATAAATTGATTGTAAGATCAAAAGATTTTTTTTTATATAAAAAATATACTAACCCGTTAACTACCCTTACACCCCCAAAGTTTTAACTAGTATCAAGTAAATACCATAAATACTTGA
>CAZVWQ010000026.1:0-19391 GCA_964631275.1 uncultured Candidatus Saccharibacteria bacterium
TTTCAGGAATATATAATTTTGAGTTGGATAGTAGTTAAATCGCAAGAGGTCTATTATTTAAAAGGTAAATGATCAGTCCTAAGTAAAGCAAAATTATATGCTTAATAGAGTTCGTAAGTTTAATCAAATTGAACCTATACAGTCGAAAAAAACTCTGGGGTAGAAAAACTCTGGGGTAGTTTATTGGATGAGCCGAGATCAAAGAGTAGAAGACAACTAGGCTCTAATTTTTGCTGCTCAGCTAGCTAAACAAAACAATACAAGACTTCCGCAAGAATTGAATTTTACTACTAAATGTAGCTTTAGTTAAGTATTTAAATACAAAATATAGTGGTGTCTGCGGAAGCTTTGAATACTGGTTTGGCTGTGATTTTTTGTTTGCAAAAAGAATTTTTTGAAGCTACTAAGCGACAATTTGAATTTATGTTAGGTGGTTTATTAGAAGTTCAAAATCAATTTGAAAATTTATATACCCCTTTTTCAATACTTAGAGAAATTCCAGTTAATGGGATCAAAGAATTTTTTAAACAAAATCAATTTAACTATTTAGTTACTGATTTTTCACCACTTAAAATCAAAAAAAAATGGAATCAAGAAGTTTTAGATTTTTGTAATTCTAAAAAAATTAGTTTTTTTGAAGTTGATACTCATAATATTGTTCCTGTCTGGCAAACAAGCAATAAAGAAGAATATGCTGCTAGGACTATACGGCCAAAAATTAAATCCAAACTTTTTGAATATTTATTTGAATTTCCAAAAGTCTCTGAGTTGCTTAGTCAAATTCAACCTTTAGGTAAAAGTCTTAATCGACTAACAAAAGAAAAAATTACAAATTATATTAAAAATTTAATTGACTTAGAGTACAAAAATATCTTTCAGCCTGGTCAAAAAGAAGCTAGCAAAATACTTCAGAAATTTATATACCAAAAATTAAATGTTTATGATGAAAAAAGGAATGATCCTAACCAAAAAGTCCTATCTAACATTTCTCCTTACCTACACTTTGGGCAAATCTCAGCTCAAAAAATAACCTTAGAAATAAATAAATCTGGTAATCTCAAAAACCTAGAAGCTTACCTCGAGGAATTGATTATACGTCGAGAGCTTTCGGATAACTTTTGTTACTATAATATTAATTACGACTCGGCCGAAGGTTTTAAAGACTGGGCTAGAGAAAGCTTAGATAAACATAACTCTGACCAGAAAGAGTATATTTATAGTCAAATAGAATTTGAAGAAGCAAAAACTCATAGTCAGCTATGGAATGCAGCCCAAATGGAGATGGTTATTACTGGTAAGATGCACGGTTTCATGCGTATGTTTTGGGCTAAAAAAATTTTAGAGTGGTCAAAAGACTATAGAGAAGCTGTAAAAATCGCTATATATCTTAACGACAAATACTCGTTAGATGGCAGAGATCCAAATGGCTACGTAGGTGTTGCTTGGTCGATTGGTGGAATTCACGATCGAGGCTGGACACCGAACGTTCAATATATGGTAAAATCCGTTATATGAACGAAAATGGTTGTCGTAGGAAATTTAATGTAGATATGTACATAGAAAAAATTTTAGGAAAACCTACTAGAGTTTTATTTTAATTTCTTAAGGTCAAAGTCAAAAATATTAATCCAAAGCTAGTTTATTAATCTTATTAATTTTATTTTACCTCTAAACAGCAAAACTCATTTTCTTTTATCTAGGTTAGCTATAAAAATAAAAGTAAAAATCTTTTGTGATTGGTTTTGAATAAGAAAATCTAAAATACTAAATCAATTATATATTATGATTTGAAGCAACTAAAATCTAAAAGTCTTTGTTTTAAAAGACAAAGGATCAAATAAATTTTATACAAATTTAACTCCTAAACAAGCTACTTGTTTGATTACTAAAGGATAATTAGTCTTATCTCATAACTCAGATTTACAAAACTTATGATCCTCTAAAATAGGTATTAACCAAAAGTAAAATAGGTTTTGAGACATGATTGTTGTGAAAGTTGTAAGTGTAGCTGGTATGCACTAAATTCTTATCTTACTGTAAGCGAATTATGAAAAGAGTGTATATGTAAAGAAATTTACCGTACTCTTAGGCAATAAGTGTCTACAAACGGACGAAAAATTCTAGAGACTTGGTTAGTTCTAATTTGTCCAAATTGAATTCTACTAGTTGCCGAGATTAAGTGTAAATATTGCTTAGCTCTTGTAACTCCAACATAAGCTAGTCTAACTTCTTCTTCCAAGTCTGCAGGGTTAATTAAAGAGTTTTGGTGTGGTAGTAAACCATCCTCAACTCCGACTAAAAACACTGTTTCAAATTCCAAACCTTTACTTTGGTGTAAGCTCATTAAATTAATTTTGGGTGTGTTTTCTCCTACTTCATCTTCTAATTTTGACATTAAAGATACCTGTTCTAAAAAAGCCTGTAGTCTGTCGCTCAAAGGAACACTTTTATCTTCGTCAAATTGATGCATCAAAGAATATATCTCTCCAATATTTTCCATTCTAGCTTCTCTTTCAGAAACAATTGGGTAAGTTTTCTTTAGGTAATCTTGGTAGCCACTGACCATAATTACTTTTTGAGTTAATTGAATTAAATTAGTACTTTCCTGCCAACAGTTCTGTAAGGCTTGGAATATTCCAAGTAATTTTTCTTGATACTTAAGTGCTAAAGGATATTCATAATCATCAAGGTAAGCAATTATTTTTTCCATCGTTTTAGCCCCTACTCCATCTAATATAAGTGGTAAAAATCTAGCCAAGCTTAATTTATCTTCTCCGTTAGATAAAAATTTAAGAATAGCGATTATATCTTTAATTTCTTTACGATCTAAAAATCTAACACCAGAGACCAGCCTATAAGGTAAGTTGGTTTTTAAAAAAGTTTCTTCTAGACTTCGACTCTGAGAGTGTGTCCTGTAAAGCACTACACAGTCGTTAAGCTTTTCAAGCTTATGCCAATTATATTCTGGTACCTGCCAGGAGCTACTATTATAACTAGCTAAACCAGAAGTTGGTTTAATAGTCTCATCCTCTAAAAAAAAATCAAACATATTACTTACTGGATCATCACTTCGTTTTTTTGTAACTTTACTTTCTTCAAAAAAATCATCTGGGATAAATTCGACCTTATCTTTCTTAGTTTCATTTTTTTTGGTTTCAATACTCTTAGTTACATATTGTTGATAGAGTTGACGAATTATATATTCAGCTTCGTCTTTTTCGTTACGGGCTTGATAATATTTAACTGAAATCTTATCTTTTCTGTCAGTAAATAGGTCTTTCTTTTTTTGGTGTGGATTGTGAGATAAGACTTGCTCAGCTAAATCTAAAATTGGCTGTGTAGATCTATAATTCTGATTTAAGATTATTTCTTTAGTTCCTGGGTATTCTTTTTCAAAATTAAGTATAATCTCAATTCGACTACCTCTAAAACCATAGATTGACTGAGCGTCGTCACCAACAGCAAAAATTGACCTATCAGGAATTTTTTCAGAGTTATTAGGCTTGAGAAGATTTGGTGGGCAGATTAATTTAATTAGCCTAAACTGAGCAGGATTAGTATCTTGAAACTCGTCAATCATAAGATGTTTCCAGCGATCTTGGATCTGTTTACAAACCTTAGGATCATCACGAAAAATAATATATGGGAGCAAGATTAAATCATCAAAATCAACTACATTATTACTCTTAAGTCTAGTTTCATATTTAGCATAAATTTGGTGAAAAATTGGTAAATAATCTTCGCTTAGCTTGTTGCTTTGAGTAGCTTGAAGTAATTCTTGTTTGCATTTAGAAATAAAATATCCAGCTAAACTTGGATTGAAGCTTTTTTGATCGATATTTAGTTCTTTAAAGATATCTTTAATAATCTTTTTTTGATCATCTGTATCTAGAATATTAAAGTCTTTTTTAAGATTGATACTATCACCGAACTCTCGTAGAATTCTGACTCCAAGAGAGTGAAAAGTGCATAATAATGGGGAGTTAAAATAATCATTTTGCCAAACTGGCACATAGGGAATTTCTATATCAACTTCGGTCAAAAGGTTTCTAACTCTAGAATTCATTTCTTTAGCTGCTTTGTTTGTAAAGGTTAGGCACAAGATTTGACCTGGGGTCAATCCAGAGGTTATAAGATAAGCTACTCTACGAATTAAAACCGAAGTTTTGCCACTACCAGCTCCAGCAATAACCAAGTTAGATGAAGATAAACTACTAGCAGATTCTAGTTGACGAGTATTTAGATTTTCTAGAATTTTAGATTCTTTATTGGCAATAATTTGCATAAATCAAAACTGAAGTAAGTAAAAAATATTGGCAAGTAAAAATATTTCTATATTAAAGTCTTTTAAAAAGGTTTATTTTTTTAATTAAATAAAGCAAAAAACCATTATTTTAAATACAAACCTATTGAAATTATTCCTCTAAAACTTTTTTTATTTCTTTAAGCAGTTTTTTCTTTTTGGCGTGGCTGTCTTTGATATATTCCCAAGCAAAATCCATAAATTCATTTTCTCCAAGGCTTTTTCTCCAAGAGCGAAAAGTTTCTATTATCTCTTCATAGTTTTGACCAGTTTCTAAAAAGTCACTCCAAATTTTAATTTTTATGCTAATCTCTCTATCTATATCTTCTCTATAATCAGGAATTAAAGTGCCTAACTTAATTAAAGTTTGCGGATCAAGATTTTCTATATTTTCTAAAAACCAATCCCAAAGTTCGGCAGTCAGTCCAAACTCTAACCAAATTGTAGTTTGTTCAGGATATTCTTTTTGCAAATTAAAAAAAATTGTTTGTTTTTTTTGTAAATCCAATGATCGAATTTTAAGCTGCAGATCTTTTTGAATATCTTCTAAATTTCCAGCTACTCTCATAAGCCATATTTTTGCCCAAATCTGGATTTGCTTGTCTTGTGTAAATTTTTTAAAAAGCTTAGCCCAAAGATCCCACCAAATTTTCTTTCCAACTCTTAAACTAGGCCAGATAAGGTTTAGAATTTTCTTTTCGTTTTCATAGATTTCTAATTTTTGACTAAAAAATTTTTCTAAACTCTTCAAGTATTTTTGATTTTCTTGATTTTCTTCTTTAGTTTGGCTAGCAAACCTTTCTAGCCAGTCTAGATTGTTGCGATTACTAGTTTGCAAATACTCTTCTAAGTTAATTTCAAACTCTCTAAATTTTCTTTGATTTTCAGCTACAAAAATAGAATCTAAAATTTTTTCCTGTTCTTTTTGATTAGCCTGTTTTTTCTTAGTTTTTAATTCGAAGTTAAACTCATTTTCTAAACTTGCACAAACAGCTACTACGTGCTTACAAATACCATATTCAAAAAAATAAGCACAATCACAAGTAACTAATTCCTCGATAGCTAAATGAGCAAAATTATACTTTTCTTTACTTAAAGCTAAATGTAAAAGGGGAATTCTAATAGTATAAATATCCGAATCAACTAATTGATATTCTCTCCAGTAATCTAAGGTTAGGTTTTTATGACTGATAATTCTACCTTCTAAATAAAACTTTAGACCTCTGGTATAAATTGTTTCGTCAGTTAATTTTTGTACGGCTTGCAGGTAAGAGAGCATCTAAAATATACAGATATTTATTTTGTTGCAAAAAAAAAGCTGTTTTTGTCTTTATGTCTTTTTGAAAATTATTAAGCTAATGAATCTTATTGAGAATTTTTTTTATACCCATTTTATAACCAGATTTAACACCAAAGCTAAACTTAATTCGATTTTAAAGGTATTTTGTAGCTTTTTAAGATTTAAAAATGTAAATTTTGAAACTGAATTGAGTATAAATACTAGTACAAGCTAAATTTTATTTTAACTAAATTTATATTCAAACCCTTAGCAACTTTCGTAATAATGACAAATCTAATAACTAAAATTGAGAATCCTGCAATAATTGTGTCTGACAAAATAATACTTAATAAGTTTAATTTTAAAAATATGTCAGATAATTACAATTACCAGCAAAATCCTTGTAAAAAGCATCAAGAGTCTTCATAAAAATTTAACTGATTTGAGACTAGATAGTTTTTTAAAAAAATACCTTAAAACTGTAATGCAAATTAGAAAAAGAAGTGTGTTGAGCTAGTGTAAACAACTCTCAGATAAGCAAAGGAAACGGATTTTATGATAGAGCTTTTAACAAACTTTCTAAAAATTCTATGGTCATTAAATACAATAATAAATTCCTATGCTAACTAGACAAATATTAGATTTAATTAAAGTCTAGGGTATATCTTGAGATATCTTGATATAATAACAAATTTCGTCATAAGATATTATATAACTAACCCATATACAACTTATAATTATACGATTTGTTTTGAAAAACGTCCCTCATAAACTTGACCTACAACCTTTTAAAAAAAGATATTGCTAAAACTTCTCAAGAAGTGGTTAAATAGATCATAAAAATTATTTTAAAAAGTTTGTCTGAAAATAAGCATAAACCAGTATTAATAGAATCTTTGCTAATATTTTTGCAAAGTCAAAATTTTAATTTTAAAGAAAAATTTGTTTTTGATGGTACTTTTGGTGGTGGTGGGTATACACAGAAATTTTTAAACCTGAATTCCAAGATTTATGCTTGTGACTGGGATAAAGATGCTTACGAAAAAGGTCTAGCTAAATTTAACCAAAAAATTAAAGAAAATAAGCTAAGTTTAGTAAATCTTAATTTTAAAGACTACATTAAAGAATTTACCAATGATTTTTTTGATTTAATAGTTCTTGACTTAGGTTTTTCTAGTAATCAATTAGAATTTTCTGGTAGAGGGTTTAGTTATCAAAAGCTCGAAGAACCACTTGATCTAAGATATTCAAGTAAGATTCATAGCCCAGTCTGGAAAAAAATCAAAGCTCTCAAAGATAGTCGAGATCTGGCTAGAATTTTATTTAAATATAGTGGCGAAAAATATTCTCAAAAAATAGCTGAAGATTTATATCGCTTGACTAGAGCTAAGAAAAACCAAGAAAAAATTTACGTAAAAGACTTAGTTAAAATAATTGATAAAATAATCAAAGATCAAAAAATGCGTTTGCATTCACTCTCTAGGATTTGGCAGGCTTTAAGAATTTGGGTTAACCACGAATTTGAAAACCTAGAAAGCTTTTTATTTCAGTCAATCCCTAGATTAAAAAATAACGGATATTTAGTTATTGTTTCTTTTCATAGCTTAGAAGACAAAATTGTAACCAAATTTATGAGAGCAGAATCTAGACCAAAGATTATCGATGAATATGGCAATAAAAAACATAATTTTGAATTATTAACCAAAGACGCAATAGTTCCTCAAGAAGAAGAAGTTAGTCTAAATCCTAGATCCAGAAGCGCTAAGCTTAGAATTTTGAAGAAATTGTAGATGAGTTTATAACTAGTTCAGGCTAACTTTGGAGAGTTATTAGTTGTGATATACCTTTTGGGTTAATCGTTGCGGTGGTTACTCATTAAGAATTTACCTTAAATAAGAGATTTATTTGTTTATGAAGAGTTAAATTTAGGGTAATAGTAAACGGATTGGGTGTAAGTTTATTTTAAAGTAAATTTAGGATACTCAAAATGTCTGACTAGTATATGAGTTAGCTATATAACTAAACGAGACTAGCCTTGTCCTATAACTCAGATTTACAAAATTTTGATCCCATAAGTAAGCATTAATAAGCTTAAGAATAGGTTTTGAGAAATGATTATTACAATGAATTTATATTTATCTTTATTATCCAAAGGATAAAGTCATTCGTTAGCTATAGGACTATAAGGACAGAATTATTTATGTTCTTAAAATACACTTTTATAAACTTAAATATTACCTAATACTTAACCTTTTTTAGCTAATATTAGAAATAATAATCATAAAACTTGATACCGAGTTACAGCTAGTTTGACAAAAGACTATAAAAGCATACCTATTATTTTTTTTAAACTGTCTAAGTATGCCAGAAGAAATCAAAAAATCGATCGAAAAATTTCTTGAAGCTATTATTAAGCCAATTACCTCAAAATACAAAATAGAGTTTCTTAAAGAAGCCGACCAGTGGAGAGTTAATATAATTGCTACTGAAAATGACCAAGAAGCCTTATTAGGATACCAAGAAGAAGTGATTCAAGCTATACAACATTTAGTTAGGGTGATGGTTCACAAAGAAAATCTAAAAGATCGTACTCACTTTTTGATTGATGTTAATAACTACCGTAAAAAAAGGGAATCTAAAATCAAATTTCAAATTCCTGAAATTGCTAAAGACAAAGTTTTAGTTGAAGGAAAAACTGTAATTATAACTGGCCTGTCAGGATACGAGAGAATGATTATTCACAAAATTCTCAAAGAAGCCAAAGGCCTGGATACTTCTAGTGTAGGACACTCTATAGACCGCAAACTCTTAATTATGCCAACTTCAGAATTTGGAGCCAGCGGTATGGAAGAAGCTGTTATTATAAACGTAAACAAACTCGACTAGCTTGACTAAAATTAAACAGCCTTTTATTTAATATTAATTGAACTAAACATCTTATATATTATGTTTCGCCGACTACTCTTGGTATTTACTGATAACGAACTCAGAATAAAACTACTAAAAATCATTGGAATTCTTATATTTGCTAGACTTCTAGCTCATGTGCCTATTCCAGTACTACAAGTCCAAGATATTTCTCCACTTATTGATAGCGATCAAGTTTTTGGATTACTAAATACAATTTCTGGAGGTTCTTATGGTAGATTATCTTTTGTTATGCTTGGGGTGGGGCCTTTTATTACTGCTTCTATTGTTATGCAGTTGTTAGGTGTTATTATTCCCAGAATTAGAGAAATTCAAAAAGAAGAAGGTCAAATGGGTCAGCAAAAAATCAATCGCTGGACAAGATACTTAACTATACCTTTAGCAGCCCTTAATGCTTGGGGAATTTTACAATTCTTATCTATAGGAACTCCAGATCAAGGACCAACAATCGAATTACCAGAGATTTTAACTAATCCTGAGATCACTGCCGAAACCTTTTGGTTTTGGTTTGCTGTAATTGCTTCTATGACTGCTGGAAGCATAATTATGATGTGGCTTGGAGAAATCATCACAGAGTTTAAGATGGGAAATGGTGTTTCTCTAATTATCCTTAGTGGTATTGTAGTTAGAGTGCCTAGTCAACTAAACCAATTTTGGCAGTATATATGGCCTAATATTAGACAATTATTCGAAAGATTTAGTTTTGAAAAATTAATCAACTGGGAGGTTTGGAAAGCTCTTCTTTGGGATAATATTCAATGGGAGCCAACTAGAAAAGGTTTCCTCATGCTGCTTATTTTTTTAGCTACTCTAACCTTAGTGATCTTCGTTAATGATGCCGTACGCAGACTTGTCGTAATTTACTCTCGACGAGGGTATACTGAAGGTAAATCTAGAACTCTTAAAAACATTACTGCTGACTTACCAATTAAAGTAAACATGGCTGGAGTATTGCCTATTATTTTTGCAGTTTCTTTTATTTTATTTCCAACTATTGTAGCCCGGTTTTTCTTTACGGCAAATATAGAATCAGTGAGTAATTCAGCCAGGGCAGTAGAACGATATCTCAGCACTAATCCTTCACAAGAAATGCCTCTTGGACAGCTTCCTAACGATATTTTAGACTTTTACTATGGTAATGACCCTACTTTAATGCAAAATGCTGTTAGCTATGATCCAACTGAAGGTCAGGACTTGTTTGGATTTACAATCAATACTTTTGAATCTCAAAAAACTTTTGAATTGCCAGCCGAACCTTCTGAAGATGATCTAAAACAGCAAGCAGTGAACAATATCGATAATACTCTGTTTAGAGGTACATGGATTGAGTTTAGTTTTGATTCTAACTATGTTGCCTTTTTACCTGATTTTGTTTTGCACTGGAATGGTGCTTTAGCTTATACTTTATTTTATTTTATTTTAGTTGTATTCTTTACTTTTTTTTATACTTCTACTGTAGCCTTCAAAACAGACGAAGTAGCCGAAAACCTACAAAAATCTGGAGCTTATATCCCTGGTTACAGACCAGGGCAAGAAACAGCTGATTATCTAAGCTATCTTTCTAATAGATTAAATATCGCTGGCAGTATATTTTTAGCTGTAATTGCAATTGTACCAATTATCTTTAATCAATATATTCAGTTTGGAGATGGTACCTTAACTAGTATTGTTGGAGGTACTACACTTTTAATCTTAGTATCAGTAACTATCGAAAGTATTAAACAAATCGAAGCTCAAGCTACAGCCGTAGACTACGAAAGGTTTACTAAATACTAAATATACTCAGTTTACTTTCAAAATTTAATTAACTTTAGTCTTACTGCCTAATTTGATTGTCAAATGGGTATATTTAGAGCTAGTATTTTTAGTTTATCAAAAGTTTTATTTATACAAAGTTATCAGTTTTTTTTATCTTTAATAAAGAAGATTAAATTTTTTAAAAGATTCGAGATAAGAATAGTAAAAGTCAAAAATATACCCAAAAGCTAATTTAAATTATGATTGAACTGAAGATTTTAGTTTGGTAAAATAAAAAAATAGAGTCAGAAAAATTTACTGATTAGTTAACAGTTTAGTGATAAACAAAGCTTTTGCAAAAAATCAATTTTGCCACTAAATGTAGGCATTAGTCTTGTCCCATAACCCAGATTTACAAAACTTTGATCCCATAAATAGATATTAGTCAATAGTAAAAACAGGTTTTAGACATGATTATTTTATCGTTAAACTCACTATATTTAGTATTTTCTTAGAAAGTTATAAAAGTTTTAATTAAAAATTGAAATTTGGATTAAATTTAGTATAAAATGTCAGAAAAAAAAACTAAAGTCTTCTCTAACGAACAAGAGCTAAAAAACCACTTAAAAAATTATCACCGCCAGTATCCTTTGTCTGCTTATTTAAAAGAGATTGTCTATGGTGGTAGTGATGGAATTGTGACTACTTTAGCTGTGATTGCTGGCTTTAGTGGAGCTAACTTTGGAGGTGGCTTAGAGACTTCTATAGCTACCGTTTTACTATTTGGATTTGCTAATTTATTTGCTGATGGTGCATCTATGGGCCTAAGTAATTATCTTAGCTCACGTTCTGAAATCATAGCTTATAAAAAACAAAAAGAGAAAGAAAGAAAAGAAATTGAGTTAGAACCAGAAAACGAAAAACTAGAGACAGTCTACCTTCTCCAAAAAGAAGGCTTCAACAAAAAAGATGCTCAACAAATAGCTGAGATATTTTCTAAATATCCTGATTATTGGACAGAGTTCATGTTAGATAAAGAACTGCGAGTTCCAAACACCCAAGATGACAAGCCTATAATCGGCAGCTTAATTACTTTTTTTTCTTTTATTATTTTTGGGTTTATACCCATTCTTCCGTATATTTTAGTTTCTGCTCCAAAAGCTTCTTTTGGCTTGGCTATTTTAACTAGTTTGATGGCCATGTTTTTCTTGGGGTTAGTTAGGTGGCAAGTAACAAGCGAGAAATGGTTTATAGCAGTTTTTGAGACTTTAATTGTGGGTTTAATAGCTGGCTCTATAGCATATTTAATTGGGAGCTTATTTTAGATTTTAAGCCCTTGCATGATTTTTTTATAATTAGTGTGAATTAAAAAAGCATACCAACTGCATTTGCAGCTTTCATAATTATCTTTAGCGAAGTCTTATCTGATAACTCAGATTTACAAAACTTTGATCTCATAAAAAGGTATTAGTCAGCAGTAAAAAACAAGTTTTGAGACATCATTAACCAAACAACTGACGTGTTTAGGATTTGATTTTAGCTAAAAGCTAACCTATATGCCAGTTAGAGACTTTAGGTATCTTAAACAACTTACTTCAAAACAAACTTAATATCTAATAAATTACCTAAGTTGAATGTGGAATTCCTATAACTATTGCTAAAGTTGCTAGAGGTTTGAGTATAAATTTTATTTACGTTAAAAATTAACACAAAATAAATTTACAGTTAAGTTTTAACAAACGCTAAAAAGCAAGCAACTTAAAACCTTCAATTTACCTCAAACACTGTATGAGGATTTTAATTGTATTGTTTTTTGTATATAAACTCCTTAAAAAGGAGATGATCCATCCACAGCTTCCGCTACGGATGCCTTGTTATGACTTAAACCCAGTTAACAGCTTGGCTTTCCACCCCGATAAAGGGTTTTGGAGCCCTTCTGATTTCCAGGCCTTGACAGGCAGTGTGTACAAAACCCGAGAACGCATTCACCGCGACGAGGCTGATTCGCGATTACTAGTAATTCCAGCTTCACGAAGTCGAGTTGCAGACTCCGATCCGAACTGAGGGAGGTTTTTAAGATTTGCTTCAGGTCACCCTGTTGCTGTCTTGTTGTACCTTGCCCATTGTATCATGTGTGCCGCCCTAAACATAAGGGACACGCAGACCTGACGTCATCCTATCCTTCCTCTAGATTAAACTCTAGCGGTCTTCTTAGACATTAAATAACTAAGAATTAGGGTTGCGCTCGTTACCGGACTTAACCGAACATCTCACGACACGAGCTGACGACGGCCGTGCATCACCTGTATACTAGTCCCGTAGGAGGGCTTTACTTTCATAAAGCTTTCATGTATATGTCAAGTCTAGGTGAGGTTCCTCGCTTACTCTCGAATTAAGCCACATGATCCACTACTTGTGCGGGTTCCCGTCAATTCCTTTGTGTTTTAAGCTTGCGCTCGTACTCTACAGGCGGAGTGCTTAAAGCGTTAGCTTAGCCACTAATCCTCAAAAGGACTAATAACTAGCACTCATCGTTTAGGGCGTGGAATACCGGGGTATCTAATCCCGTTCTCTCCCCACGCTTTCGTCCTAGCAGTGTCAGGAAGCAACCAGTGGTCTGATTTCTCATTCGGTGTTCCCTTGCATATCAACGGATTTCACCCCTACTTGCAAAGTTCCAACCACCTCTTTGCTCCTCTAGTCTGTTAGTTTCTAAAGCAAACACGGAGTTGGGCTCCGGTCTTTCACTTTAGACACAACAAACCACCTATCGGTACGCTTTACGCCCAGTGAAACCGGATAACGCTTGGGGTCTCTGTATTACCGCTGCTGCTGGCACAGAGTTAGCAACCCCTTTCTAGTAGTCTCTTCAAAATTAGTAGACTACCACAGCTGTTTACAACCATAATGGCCGTCATCCAGCACGCGGCATAGCTCGGTCAGGCTTTCGCCCATTGCCGAAAATTCCTCACTGCTGCCACCCGTAGGTGTCTGGACCGTGTCCCAGTTCCAGCGTGGCTGATCATCCTCTCAGACCAGCTACCCGTCTTAGCCTTGGTGAGCTATTACCTCACCAACTAGCTGATAGGACGCAAGCCTTATTTTAAGTGATAAATCTTTAATCTTGCGATCACATCAGGCATTACCTAACCTTTCGGTTAGCTATTCCTGGCTTAAAATAAGTTCTTACGCGTTACTCACTCGTTTGCCGCTCGTCAGCAGAGAGCAAGCTCTCTCTGTTACCGCTCGACTTGCATGTGTAAAGCTTGCCGCCAGCGTTTATCCTGAGCTAGGATCAAACTCTCGAATTAGAAAAATTGAAGGTTAATAAAGTCGCTTGCTTTTAAGCGCTTGTTGTAAATTATCTGTTAAGCACTATTTTTTTAGGTTAAATAGGTTCTGATAACAAATAATAAAAAACTCCTTTTGTCAAGTGATTTTTTATATTCTTTCTACATTTGAACTCAAGTTGTTATAAATTCCTTTTAAATTTTCAATATTTAAACCTAATAAATAAAAATAAAAAGTTGATAAAATAGATATAAAAAGCAAAATATAAATCTATTAATAAAAAAATAATCCTGCAACTATAATTTCTTTTGGATTCTAAATCTATACCAATTTGCACTTACAACTTTCACAATTATCTTTTAGTAACCAAGAAAGTAGCTTTTTTTAGGAGTTAATTTTGCCTAAAAGTTTATGCAAGTTGATGCAGAAATATGTATAGGCTATCCATAATACGACTCAATCATTTTAAGTAGTCTACGCTCCAATTTTTACTTTTAACTTAAAAATAAACCTTTTAAATAGAACTAAGCTAGGTTTTAATTTATAAAATGGAACGGGTTTAACAGCTGATAACTTGTCAAAGTTAATTTGAACTAGCTATAAAAGAAAATCTTTGAAAATTCAAAAAATCCTAATTTGGATTGATTTGAGACATGTTACTGATAAAACAAAAGTAATATATTATTATATATTATATTAGGCTAATTATTTATAATACTCAGTTTTGCAAAGACTTTTTTTCAAAAAAATCACTTCATAAAAGAAAAAAAATATTAGAGTTCCTATAAATGCTTTATTAATAAAGTAATTTAGTAGCTGATAAAGAATTAGGTGTAAAAAGTAAGTTTAAATTTGTATTAACACCGTATTTAATTCATAAAGTTTTTACAAAAAACCGTACTTATAGAAATTGACAAAAGATAATAAATAATTTTATTACTTAATTATTGTATTTAAAATTTATTTACTAACTATGAATATATCTCTTGAAGCAATTTTATACTGGATTTTATTTGGTGCTTTGATTGGTTTTATTGTTGATTTTTTAGATAAAAAACACAAAGGCGGTCTAGTAATTAATATTATTATAGGTATTATTGGTTCTATTGTTGGAGGCTTTATTGCTGATCTATTAGGCTTCAGAGTAGACGGTGGTTTTAATTTAGCTAATATTTTAGTTTCTATTGGTGGTGCTTTTTTGGTTGTTATTGCCTACAGATGGATTCAAAAAAGATAGTGTGTTATGTCCCTCTTTTCGCAAATAACCACTTTGCAGAAAGCAAAAATTTGCTTGGTTTAAGCTATTAATCTTACAAAGGTATTAGAGTTAGATGGTATGTTTTTACTGTAAAACCTATTTAAAATTTTTTCTTAGTTTAAAGGTAAAAATTAAAAATTGTTTATAATTATTTTTGAAAAGTCTATAAATGTTAGATTAAGAGCCTTTTCTAAACTATAATTTTTGAAACAAATAAAGGTTAAAAATCTTTGTTTTAAAAGGCAAGTGACCAGATAAGTTCTATAAGTTCTATAAATCTATTTCTTTATATCATAAAAAATATATAATAATTTCCTCATAAATACTATATTTATTTAGTTTTTTAAACGTAGATAAATCTACAGGTAATATTTTTTGAGCAATTTTGTGAGAGTTATATAAAGTTGTTGCTTTTAACTTATTTAATCAAAAAAATAAACTTTTTTGAAACCTTTAAGGCAAGAGCTAATGAGCAAGATAACAGTGCCAGTATGATTTGTAAAAATATCTATAAATAACCAAAATTCTACGCATGTCGTATTAATTTACATAAACTTTCAGATAGAACTAATTCCTAAAAAAACTACTTGTTTGGTTCCTAAAGGGTAATTATGAAAATTGTAACTGTAGCTGCTATAGTCAAGCTAAAGAAATGATTAATTAAATATAAAATTATAGTTTGATTTAAGAGATCAAAGACTATTTTTTTCAATACTAAGCTAAATTATTATCTATATCTATATCTATGCTGATTCCGTAGTCAAGTTTGGTAATAAGGTTAAACTTAATTCAAGTTTGAAATTATTTTATGAGTTTTAAAGGGGTGTATCTTTAAGATAACAGTCTCAAAATTTTAATCTCAAATAAAACCAAAAAGTGAGAAAAATAATTCATGTAGATATGGATGCTTTTTTTGCTCAAGTCGAGCAGAGAGACAACCCAGAACTTAAAGGTAAGCCTGTAGCTGTAGGTGGAGAAATTAGAGGTGTAGTTTCAGCAGCTAGCTATGAAGCTCGTAAATATGGAGTTCATTCGGCCATGCCAACTTTTAGAGCCAAGCAACTTTGTCCAAAATTAATTATAATTAAGCCGCATTTTGAAAAATATATTGAAGTTTCTAAAAAAATCCGAGAAATTTTTAAAGAATATACTGACTTAGTTGAGCCACTTAGTTTGGATGAAGCCTTTTTAGATGTAACTAGTAATAAAAAAGAAATTATTTCGGCTACTTATATTGCTTATGAAATCAAACAAAAAATCAAACAAAAGCTTAGCTTAACCGCTTCAGCTGGTGTAAGTTTTAATAAATTTTTAGCTAAAGTTGGTTCTAGCTGTCGTAAGCCAGATGGTTTAACTTTGATTGATAGCGAGCATGCTCAGCCTTTTTTGGATAAGCTACCGATTCAGAAATTTTTTGGTATTGGCAAAGCTACAACCAAAAAGATGCATGCCCAGAATATCTATTATGGTAAAGATATTAGAGAACTTGGAGAAAAACAAATGAGTAATAAATTTGGAAAGTTTGGAAAGTTTTATTATAACCTGGCTAGTTGTAATGATAACCGAGAAGTTAATCCTACCAAAATTCGTAAATCTATTGGGATCGAGAGAACTTTTTTTTCTGACCTCAAGAATGAAGTAGAAGTTATTCAAAAAATTGAAAATCTAAATCTCGAACTCTGGCAAAGAATTAATAAAAATCAAACTAAAGGTAAAACTTTAACTCTAAAAATAAAATTTAATAATTTTCATGTTATCACCAGAGCTAAAACTAAAAAAAATTTTTTTACAGATGAATTGCAAACTCTACAAATGGCTAAAAAACTCTTGCCAAAATTTTGGTTAGAAAAACAAAAAATTAGATTATTAGGGCTGTCTTTATCAAACTTAAATAAATAGTCTTATCTCAAAACAAACTAATTTTAGTTATTTTCTCTTTTAAAATAAACAAATATGATTGCGATAAAACTGGTTTTTTAAGCCAATATTACAAGACTTCCGCAAGAATTGAATTTTACTACTAAATGTAGTTTTAGTTAAGTATTTAAATACAAAATATATTGGTGTCTGCGGAAGCTTTGAAGTTTTATACTTTTACTTCATACTGAATATTTTTTAATTCTGAGACTACTTTAAAATCTTCTAAGATGTCTAAGATATCTGGATGTACTTTTTTACAATTTGATCTATCAACCAAGACTGAAGAGTTTTCTGGTATGGCTTTTAAGGTGTTGAGTAATTCAGCTTTATTTAAAAAGGTAATTTCTTCAGAAAGTTTAATTTTAGTAACTTCTTGACCATTAATTTTTAATTTCTCTATTGAATGAGTATTTTGATAGTTATCTAAGAGTACAAAAAATACAGCAATTCCGCCTCCAACTATAATTCCACTAATCAAATCAAAAAACAAAACCACCAAAATAGTAGTTATAAATGGTAAAAACTCTTTCCAACCTTTTCTGTAAGCATCCAAAAAAATTCCAGTAGAAGTTAAATTATAACCGACTACAAACAATACTCCCGCTAAACTAGCTAGCGGAATTAGATTTAGTATAGAAGGAATCAAAAACACTAAAACAATCATCAAAAAACCGTGAGTTATGGTTGATATTCTGGTCCTTCCTCCTGCTTCTACATTGGCCGAAGTTCTGATAATTACAGCAGTAACTGGGAGTCCACCTAGGATAGAAGAAATAATATTACCAACTCCTTGAGCTTTTAATTCATGGTTAGTAGATGAATTTCTACGATAGGGATCTATTTTATCACCTGCTTCAGTGCTCAAAAGAGTTTCTAAACTAGCAATAAAAGCGATGGTTAGAGCTACTTGAAACAAATCTGGTAAAATATTTATATCCCATAAAATTTGATAATTTGGAAAGCTAAATAAATTTTTAAATTCTTGAAAATTTTGAGCTATAGGAATATTTACTAACTGACCTTCGACTTGTTTTAGCGTAGGCCAAAAAAAGCCAAAAATTTGGTTTAAGCTAATTCCAAAAATTACAGCAACCAAAGCTCCTGGAATTTCTTTTAGGATTTTTTTAGATTTTATAAAATTAGAGTTCCAAAGAATTAAAATTAAAACCGAAAATAAAGTAATTAAAGAAGCTCCAAGTGATATATTTTCTAAAATTAAATTCAAATTTTGAAATCTAAAATCCAAATCAAAAAATCTAGAATTCCCTAAGGCATTGGGTATTTGGTTAATTATCAGTACCAAGCCAATAGAGGCTAGAATACCTTTTATCATAATATTTGGAAAAAAGTAGGCTACTACTCCAGCTTTTACAAAACCCATAGCAATCTGAATTAAGCCAGCTAATAAACCAGCTACTAAAATATTTTCAAAATTACCTAATATTCCATAACTACTAACAATAACTAAAGCTACACTAGCAGCAGGACCACTAACATTTATTTCTGACTGACTTAAAAAACCTAAAATAATACCTCCGACTGCCCCAGCAATTATACCTGAAAAGAGCGGTGCTTGAGCAGTTATAGCAATGCCTAAACAGAGGGGTAAGGCTATCAAAAAAACTACCAAACCAGCGATTAGGTCTGTTTTTGAATGTTTTTTGTAAAAATTAATATCAATCATAAAATATTTTTCATATACCTTTTGGGCTAATCGTTACCGTAACTACTCCTTAAAAGAATTTAGTTTAGGTAAGGGATTAATTCCTTATTAAGAGTTAAATTTTGGGTAATAGTAAACGGATTATATGATTCAACTAAAATATAAATTTTTGTTTATTCCAAAGGAGAGGTTAACGATTTAAAGTTATTTTGAGATAAGACTATTGCCCCTAGATTAAGATTGGCTATAACTTGCAATTTTTCAGCTATGCCACAAAAAACTCACCTTTAGGGTGAGTCTGATGGAACAGCTCTGGCCTATTTTCCCCTGCCTCTGCAGACAAGTATCTTCGGCGTTGGTGAGTTTCAAGACTCTGTTCGAAATGGGAAGAGTTGGGGCCACACCACTTGTAGAGCTTAATATAGTAAGTAAGTATTTTTATAAATTTTTGTCAAGAAACCATCCTCACATTCCAATAATCATGTTTCAAAACCTATTTTTACTGTTGGTTATATCCATTTTGTGGGGTTAAAGTTTTGTAAATTTGAGTTATGGGACAAGACTAGTTCAAATTACAACAGACAAGGATCCAAGCGATAACATTTGCTGGTTAAGCCTACCTCAAAAACTTTCAAAAATCTTTACTTTTTTTCCTTGTATTACAAAACCCAAGCTCGTACTAATTTTTATTTTAAGTTAAGAATAAGCCTTTTAATTAGAACTAAACTAATTTTTTTTATAAACCAAACGAGTTTGATATAAAACAAAAATAACAAATTTCTATAAATTCAGTATTTCTTACCTTAAAACAAACGAGAAATGACCTTATTTTTTTAAGTTTTGGAGCAAGATTTTAACTTTAATTATACCCATTCTTGCATCATCTTACATAAATTTTATACAAAATCAATTTCTAAGCAAACGACTTGTTTGGGTGTTATGCCTAATACGTTTATTTTTACCCTAAATTCAACTCTTTATATACAAACAAATCTTTTTATTTAACCTAAAC
>CAZVWQ010000027.1:0-19376 GCA_964631275.1 uncultured Candidatus Saccharibacteria bacterium
GGCTACAACCTCTGAATTTACCACTAACTCGGCTATTATTTTTATACATTGTTATATGATGAATTTTGACCGCATCATGCATTAAAAAAATTATTGAGAATATGGGCGGCTATACTAGCAAGACTCGTTTTGCTTTTATGGGCAATGTAACCAAATACTAAGCTGAGCAAAAAGATGGACAAGGCTCCACCCATTGGATTTATTAAGTTGTTAGCTAAAACACCTTGAAAATACCAACCTGGAATATGTAGACCTAAAAATAGTATGCTGGTTATTAAATTAGCTGTTATAAAGCTATATTTCTGCTTAAAAACTGGTAATATAGCACCTCTAAATAGTATTTCCTCTAAAATGGGGGATACTAGAACTGCATTGAAAATAGACCAACTGAAGGTAAGAGATAATATTGGTTGGTGCGATAATATTTTAGGAATAATAGCAAAAATTCCTAATATCAATCCCGATCCGATACCCCATTTCAGCGCCGTTTCAAATTGCTTAAAACTAACCAGCTTTATTTTTGAAATTCTAGCAACATAGACTGCTGGTAATAGCCAAAATATAATTTTCATTCCGAACCAGTAGAAAAACTTTGAACTTTCTGTTGATAAAAGGTTGGTATTTGATTCTATTGACTGGTAAAGAATCCACATCCCTACCCAAGCTAAATAGATGAATACTATTACACCAATTACTGTGTTGATATTTTTTTTATGTTGCAGACTAAATTCTTTATTTTCCATAGCTGTCAAAATATTTCATAAATTCACTTCCATTATCATTTTGTATTTCTGTTTGTTTTGTTATGAAAGGAAATACCTTTTGCATTTTAATTAAAAAGTCTTTAGCTGAATTACTATTTAATTTATTGTAAGCATAACTAAAAGATAATCTAGAGTAAACGTCAATAGGATTGATAATATATCTTCTAATACCTTTTTTCTGATTAGAAGCGTATCCTAAATGATCTTCAATTTCTGCTTGTAGTAAGCTGTTAATAGTAGTTTCAAAGAGTTTTCCTAATACATTACCTTTTCCTTCTAATTGGTCTACTGAGGTTACTTGACCTAGAACTTGTTGAATATGTTCTGGGGTAGGAATTGGTACTCCATATTGGTTGAAAGTGTGGGTTTTGTTGTTGTTAGTGTAATAGCTTCGGTTATTATTATTGCTCTTATTGTGAATATTATTATTGGACATGTAAAGTGAATAAAAGGTTTGATTTAATTTATGTCACTTACACGGAATTTTGGAGGGTGTCTTAATTTTTAAAGAGGTCAAAAAAATAAATTTAGATTCTCTTGAATATATTCTTCTAATGACCTTGGTTTTTTACCTAAAATATGTTCCACTTTTTCCGTTTTTTTAGCTGACATACCGAATCTGCTCAAGGTATAAAGCATAATCATAACTAAAGTTTGTATTTTTGAATCTCCAAGCTTTCTACGATAATTATAAAAACTAATCCAATTAGGGCTTTTGTAAGTTATTTTTCGATTTAAATATTTGCTAAAAATGTCTGCAATTTCTTGCATGGTATAAGTTTTTTCTCCGGTTAAATCATAGGCTATTTTGCCTTTTTTTGGATTTTGTAAAAGCTTAGCAGCTACTTCACCTATATCTTTGGCTTGAATAAAATTAATTTTGGCATTCCCAGCAGGGATAGAAATTCTATCCTCTATTAGGATTTCTTGCCTGTGCTGCTTAGAAAAATTTTCCATAAAAAAACTTGGTCTCAAAAAAACTCTCTCAAAACCAACTTTGTCGATATCAAGTTCGATTTTGGCATGTGGTAAAAAAGTCATTTTATCAGCTCCAATTACAGACAAAAAAATAATATTTTTAACTCCATTTTCTTTAGCTTTTTCTAAAAAAGGTCTAATATACTTTTTACTATCACTGATGGCCGGCGGTCTTAATAAAAAAACTGTATCAATGTTTTTAGTTGCAGTTTCAAAGCTTTTTGGATCATAAAAATCTAGCCAACGAGACATCTCACTTTTTTGATTCTTTTTTCGAGTAGAAACCAAATACTTAATCGAGTTAGCTTTTAAAAAATAAGTAACCCTACTTCCGATATTTCCACTAGCTCCAGTGATTAAAATATTGTTTGACATAGATTTACCAGCTTACCATAGGCATTTTTTGAAATGTGCTTTTATCCTCAATAATATTCAAGATAAATTTGGCTAAATCTTTTCTAGATATTTCAGTAGACATATTATCAGCTCCGACCATACCAACTTCATATTTATTTTTAGCTTCCTTATTGGTTAGCCTTGGACCCCTGACAATAGTCCAATCTAAATTAGTTTGTTTAATTATATCAACGTAAGACTCACCCTCAACCAAAGCTTTTTTAGCTACGATTTGCATCAATCCACGGATTAATTTATCTGGTAATTTTGGGTCATCACCCTCAGTTCTAACTCCTGCTCCAGTTAGAGCCACAAGCCTGGATTTGTTGGTTTCTTGCATTGCTTTAACTATATTTTTAGCAATAGTTGGTTGCATACCCTCGGGTGAATTCTTGGTTGGCCCTACCACGCTGATAATTATTTCAGCATCTTGGATAGCAGGTTTTAGTTGTTCGTAATTTCTAGCATCACCTTCAAAAACTTTAACTTGTTTTTTTATTTCTCCCAATTTTTCTGGGGTTCTAACAAATACAGAAGTATTTAAATTTCTTTCTAAAGCAAGTTTTGTCACTTCAATTCCAGTTTGTCCGGTTGCACCGATTATTAATATTTTAGACATTTTATGAGTTAAGTTTATTTATAAGTTTATTTAATGAGTTAATTTCTTCATTTGAAAGTTTTTTTAAAAAATTATTACACTCTTGATCGTAAATTTTGAAAGCTGTTTGAAACTCTTTTTCACCAAGTTTAGTAAGGCTAATTTGCCAAGAACGTCTATCTAGAGGCTCTTCGATAACCATCTTACTTTCAATTAATATTTTTAATTGCTTAGAAACTGCTGGCTGGCTAAGCTGTAACATTTTACTAATTTCTGCCTGAGAAACACAATTTCCAAAAATAGAAGCTTGAATAATTAGAACTTGAGTCAAATTTAACCGAGTTTTTTTCCTAATTTTTTTATCAGAAGTGTTTGTAATTTTTAATCTAACACTTTCAATTCCGATAATTATATTTTTAATCCTAAAGTCAATAATTTTAGGCATAACATAATATTATCAGTTATATTATAACTAGTTATAATTTTTTGTCAACTATTTAATCTCACATTCCAATCCGAACTGCAACACTTAGATTCTTGAAGCGCAACAAACTAAATCAAACAAAATTTATAATAATTTTAATTTAAATATTATTACTAGTAGCTTGGGAAGCTAATTCAAACAAACTCTTTCTAGAAATGTTTTCAGGATTGAAGTTTTTATAAGCATTAATATAATTTTCATAATAAGGATCTTTTGTTATGTCGACAGGGTTTAATGTATATACACTACCGCCTTCCATCATTCTGTTATATGCCTCATCATTAAAAACTTCTTGTTCAGTAAAACCAAGTTTATCTAAGTACAAGTCTATCTGCTTTTCAACTTTATTCAAATCTAATTTATTTTTAAAATATTCGTAGTATAGCAAAAAAACTAAGTCAAAAGCCATCTGTTTAGATTTTTCAGGGTTGCTTTTTTTTACTTCAAATGTAGTAATGGTAAAATATCTGCGGAATTCAGTTAGTTTTTCTGATGTTAAAAAAAATAAATCTACTATAGCTACATTAAAACCATGGTCCTTAACCAAACGATCCAAAGTCTTTAAATCAGGGGGTATCCAAAACTATCGGCAATACTATTATCACCACTTCCTATATTATATTCTTATTGAGTACCTACCTATGAATTGTCTTCTAGGACTATTATTCATATTTTCATTCATATATGATTTTTTTTATTTTATTAATTTTACTCAATTATAACATAACAAAACCATATTATCAAGATAGGTTTCAATTGCAAACTAAGGATGGATAGAGTTTGGTAAGTATGGTCTGTAAGTATAAAGTCAAAATACGAATCCATCTTAATTACAATTTTAAAGAATTACTTGACTTTGCTGGCAACCACACACCAGTAAAAATTTTGAAACAAGTTAACCAATACAAGATTGAAAATTTATGATAAAAACAAACTTTGGAGCTTAGTCTAATTTTGAATTTTTTGAGCAGGTATCAAATAAAGTTATCAGCTTAACAAGGTTTCCTTAGGGTAAAACTCATCAAAACTAGCAATTTTGCAGTCGTACTTTTGAGCTAATGCAAGATTTAAACAATCCACTAGGGAAGTTTTATTTTTGGAGCTGTTTAAAAAAATCTTAAGAGCTATATTTTCAACCTCTTGATCAATTTCTAACACTCCTAATTCTAGTTGATTCAGTTTGGAGTAGGATTCTTTGGCTATTTCTTGATTTTCTTTGTTGGAGATAACTGTTAAAAATTCGTATTTTACAGACCTAGAAATAACAAACTCAGCTTCTAAATATTCTTTCAAAATTTCTTTTGATTTGTGGTGTTTGCTTTGATTGGCAAAGAAAAAATTGTATAAAAAATCGGTATCAATAAGTATCAGCATGTTAAATATTATAAATCTCATTGTGATTTGTCGCAGCCTTTGAGTCGGAGTTTTTGGACGGTCTGATACTACCAGCAAGATCTAGTAATTTTTGTTTTTTCTTAATCTTGGTTTGTTTTTTTTCTTGAATCTGTTTTTTTAAAAGTTCTCTGACATACTGACTAAGGCTGGTATATTCAGCCTGGTTTTTGATAATTTGCTCTATATAAAATAAGTCTTGAACATCTAAGAGTAATTGTTTTCGGACTAATTTAGTTTGATGCATACACAAATATTGTTATACACATACACAACTTTGTCAAATGTAAGCATTCATTTTTGGTGATTTTTTGTAATTCCAAACCTGAAATACTTTCTTGTTTTAGATACTGCTCAAAATTCTTCATAAATTCACTTCCATTATCATTTTGTATTTCTGTTTGTTTTGTTATGAAAGGAAATACCTTTTGCATTTTAATTAAAAAGTCTTTAGCTGAAACTATATCAGAATTAACTATATTTTCCAAAATGTATCTGAGCGAGGGCAGCTTGACATATAAACAATAAAATCTAATCATATAAAAAGCATTGCTTATGAACTAAGTTTTATAAACTATTCTATGCAAAACCCAAGAACAGGCAACCAAACCTCAAAAAAAAGCTTTTTTAAATACTTGCCGATCTTAGCTGCGGCAATTTTTATTTTAGTTACATTTGGCTTAGTTTTTAATTTTTTAATTTTAAATCGAAATCAAGATATTTCCCAAGAAATGGCCAAAATGGGAAGCGTGATTGTGGCCGTAGATAATTTTGAAAACCTTCCAGTTAGGATTTATAGCGATAACGGGATTGACTCTTTTAGTTCTAGTGGTGTCTCTAGAGATTTACCCGAAGGTAGCTATACAGCTAGTTTAGCTGTTGATGGTTATGGTAGCGACTCTGAAGATTTTAGTATTCGAGAAGATCAGATTACCGAAGTTATTTTGAGTTTATCCGGACAAATTTCTGATAGTAACTCTTTAGGCAGTCCCCTTGGTGAGGCTAGGGAAGTTTTGACTGCGATTGAAGGAGATACTAATAAAGAAATATTTACTAGCTCAGATGGCTCTAAACTGGTAGCCGTTGACAGGCAAGATTCTTATCAGGTGGATCTAGCTCAAGCTGAACCAAAAAGAGAAGAAAATCTGGATCAGACAGAAAACCTAGAATATTTAGTTATGGCTAATGACTGCCAGTTGATGAAGGTTGAATTTAGTCTAGACTCTGAGAATCTTAGATATTTCAAGACTTGCAACTCTACTGGCGAGAGTGGCTTTTATAACTTTGATTTAACTTCTGGAGAAGAAAGCCAGCTAGTCCCAACTAGCGAACTGAATAATTTGGTGAAGATTGCTATCGACCCTAGTTCGGATACAGTCGTTTTTATCAAGACTTCGGGAGAGTTTGGTTTAGTTCAAGATGGGCAGGTTGAGATTTTGGCTACGGAGGCTTTTTTGTTTGCACCTAGCTTTAGTCCTGATGGCAAGTATTTGGTAGTGGCCCAGGACGTAGCAGCTAAAAATCCAGGAGCTGAGCCAACTGGAGATATGAGTCAGGACTTTAGAATGCAGGTTAAGGCTATTGAATTTAGTCAGCTCCTAGCAAATAAAGATGTTTCTGAATTTCTAGACGTTGGCATGACTTATTATGTACCCAGGGCAATTAATTATGATTTTAAATACATCGACTGGCTTACTGGCAGAGAATTCAAGGCTGGAGATGATAATCGAATTTATAGTTTGAATAGTTTTTCTGCAAGTGGTGAAAGTGGGGCCCAGCCAGGGAGATATTTCACTGCAGCTGATGGCCAAATGTATAGATTTTATGACAGATATTTGTTTAATTCCCAGAGAGAAGCTGTAACTGATTGGTTGCAGGGCGTATACGAGATTGAAGGTCAGGGAATTTATTTTCTTAAGAATGGCTATCTTTATAGATTGGCTGACGGCCAAGAGATTCTGGCTTTGCCTGAGAGGGTAGTTCTAGCTGAGCATTTAGACGGAGAATTGACTCTAGTTCTAGCTAATGGAGAGATTAGAAAATACTAAATACAATTTATGATTTTCACTAAAAAATTCCTTAAAATTTTCGATTTCAGCTTTTTTTAATGGGTTAAGCTAAATCTAAGACTTGCATCAACCTAAGTTAATTGAATATAAAATTCTAAATAAAACTCCCAAAATTTATCTATATTTATCTTACTTACCTCCTTAATTTTCTTAATATATTATGTTTCAAACAATAAATTCTGAAACTTCTAAATCTTCAAATCAAAGTTATAAGAAATCCAACTTTAGAGTTCTAGCACTTAAACCAAAATATATGTTCAACTTCACCCAAAAATATTTCCACAAGTTTGTAGCCTTTGTGATTATTTTTCTTTCCTTGATTCAGGCTAGTCTGATCTGGCTCAGTATTCCGGCTTTGGCTCAAGAGGTTGATTTGGCGACTATAGAAGATAAGGTCTTGGAGGATATTCGTGAGGCTCAGAGAATCAGAGATTTGAATCGTAATCAGAGGCAATACAACTTTCAATCTGATCTGGAGACTCAGCCTAGGGACGTAATTCCGGTTAGTGAGTTTGATAGTATCGGGCAAAGACCTGAGGCTAGTTTAGATTTGGGTGTAGATTTATCAGAGAATTTAGGAAACAGCTCTCGGCCTAATTTTGATTCAGAGGTTGATCTTGATTTAGACCCAGAAGAAATGTTACAAGAGGCCAAGCCACGAATTGAAGAAGTTTCCTTAAATGGTGGGTTTTTAGATAATCGGGAATTTAAGAATTCAGAAAAAACAGGATTAAAAAATAAATTGTTTTGGGCTGAAGGAGGCGACTTAGTTGGAACTGATTTTTATGCTGGTTTGAAAAAAAAAGAAGATCTCAAATGGTATGATTATCTGAATCCATTTAGGTCAGTAAATATTTATGCTGATCCATTCTTGGAAGGTTTTGATAGTGGAGATGTGCATCTACCGTGGAATAAAGGCCAGGATTGGATCATGACGTCTGGATACGGTGATTTTAGTCATTCTGGAAAAAATTACTATCTTTTGAATTTCGCTAGAAATGGTGAAGCCGCAACTTTTAATCAGCCAGTTAGATCAATTAGCCATGGAAGGGTAGTAGATTTCAAAAAAACTTGTGTAAATAATACTTTTGGCTGTAACGTTGGGTGGGGATTGTTTGTTATAATCCAAGTTTCGCCAAATAAATTTGTAGAATATCACCATCTTAGCCAGGTAGCTGTCGAGTACCCAGGACAAGAAATCGTTAGAGGACAAGAGATAGGTAGAAGTGGCGATACTGGAGTTTCTACAGCTTCTCATATTCAATACACTTGGTCGCATAAGCCTAGCAGTTATTGGGGTCAAAACCCAACCGCTAATTGGTCAAATTATCAAAGCAGACCAATGCCGGTAACTCAAGGTAGAAATTTAACTATTAACCAGGAACCAGTCCAGGATTTTGGTGGGAAATTATATAATTGGTTTAGATCGTATAACGAAGAAGCTCCTTTTGACGATGACGGCGATGGGGTTTCTAACGCTACAGACAATTGCCCGGAAATAGCTAACCCTGACCAGACTGACTCCAACGGAGACGGTGTGGGTGACGCTTGTGATATAGATGGAGATGGTGTAGAAGACACCTTTGATAACTGTCTACCACCTAATAATTGGAATGGTTTCGGACCAGAATACTTCTATAATCCAGATCAGTCAGATGCTGACGGTAATGGAGTAGGGGATACTTGTGAGATTAATTGTGATAACCCAGGCAACGCTCCAGCTGAAGCTGTGGATTATCTCTGCAATCCGGATTGGGATGAAGATGGTGTGGAGAACATGGATGATAATTGTCCATTTAATCCAAATACTGATCAGCTAGACGGTAATGATAATGGTTTAGGTGATGCCTGTGATCCAGATTCTAAGATTTCTAGATTCGCTTATAACCCAATTGGAGCTTACTACCGAAACATGGGCTATGATATTCCAATTGGCACGGTTGGAGATCCGATTAATAGTAGTAATGGTAACTTTTTTCATACCGAGACTGACTTTGATTTAGCTGGTCCTGGTGAAGGTGTTTTGGAAGGTTTGGAGTCAGAACTAGAGGTACCTCTAAGTGGGTTAAATTTATCAAGAACCTACAACTCTAGAGATGACAGATGGAGTCCATTTGGTAGAGGCTGGTCTAGCAATTTATTAACTTTCCTAGATTTTTATGGGAATGAAACTGAATTTCAATTCGGAGTTAGCCAGCCAGGAGGAAGTGTAGATTTGTTTGATCGGGAGCAAGTCTGCGAGACTGAAGACAATAGTGATCCTAGTTGCTATGAGTTTGAGGCGGCTGAAGATAGTATCGGTACAGTAGCTAACCTTAGTTACGTTCCAGCCTTTGAATTAGAAACTTCCAAGCTTGATTGGGTGGATAGCTGTCCAGCACCAAAGCAAACCGAGGAGCAGGCTAGTGAGTATCTAGAGTTCATCGAAGACACTCAAGAATTCAATATCCCAGCTTATACCAACTCTCCAAATCAGACTGGAGGAGGGTTAATTACCTTCGATATCGAGACCAAGTCGGGCTATAGCGATTGTTACCACTTCGAGTATACCGATAAGTTTGGTAACGTAACCTATTATCACTGGGATACAGCTACCCATACTGACAAGACTAACCATTGGAAAGCAGGGCTACCAATTTTAACTAAGCAGCGAAATGGTGAGATTGTGTACTATGAGTTTGATTCAGGTATTGAATCTGAAAACGCTAACCCTCAAGAAAATTTTGTTCATCTTAAGTCTATCTCTAATAACTTTAGCCAAAGTCTGGAATTTGCTTTTAATAACGATTTATTAACTCGAGTAACTGACAATAGTGGTCGGCAAGTTATCTACAATTACGATCTAGATGGTAAGCTAATTAGTGCAAACAAACCAGGGCCAAACAAACCAGGGCCTAACTCTGACTCAGCTAGGGCAAACTATAAATATGGCTACCAAACAAATGGTTTATTAGGCGTGGTCACCGATCCTACTGGTAGGCGGGTAGTCAACAATTCTTATGATAGCATTGGCCGGGTGAATAGGCAACTCGACGCTAGTGGGAGTCAGTTTGTTCTCAATTATTCTGGAAGTGGTAAATTCTCTGCGGCAACCACCTCCACCCTTAGAGACGGCACTCAGATTCAGCACCACTATGATAGCGAAGGCAGGCTAGTTAGAGAAGTTGATCAGCTAGGCAATAGTAAGCAGTATACTTACAATCCAGGCAGCTTTGTAAAAACTTCAGTCACAGATAAACTAGGGCGAGTAACAAGCTATAATTACGACGCTAACGATAATCCAACTAGAATAGCCTTGCCTGACGGAACGGTTACAACTAATACCTTCAATGAATATTCTCAGCTAACTAGTCAAAACCAAGCGGGGAGAATCACTAGCTTAGCTTACGATGGCCCAAGATTAACAGTTAAGAATTACCCTGAAGGTAGTAACTTTACTTTCACTTGGGAAACACAGAATTTGGCTGAATTAAATCTAAAACCACTAACTGACGAGCAGAATGAAGTCCTTCCGGAGACTCTCAAACCTAGCGAAGCTGAGTTAGGTAATTTGGGTGAATTCTACAGGCTTAGAGGTTTTAGAAATCCGAATTTACGTAACTATGTTTATACCTATAATTCTCAGAATTTTGTAGATAGAGCTTTCAGCCCAGATGGATCCTCAGTGCAATATGGATACGATGCTATTGGTGGACAAACCTCTCGTAGATCAGCATTAGGTGGACTAACTCGAGTTGGTTATGACGGCCAGGGCAACGTAATCAGCTTAGCTAATTCCAAAGGTGGAGTAACTCGATATGAATATTTAAGTAATGGCTTATTAAGTGCCAAAGTTGAACCCTCTGGTTTGGTCAGTACATATCAATATAATTTAAACAAAAAATTAGTTGAAGCCAAAGAATGTCTGAATGCTACAAGTGTTTTGAATTGCAATTCTAAGACTGCTACCAAAATCTACGACAATCAGAACCCACTAGGCATTGAATATACAAGCTTGAACATCTCTACTCAAGACTGGGCAACAAGTAATGTGGCTAACCAAGAAGTCTATACCACAAACTTCAGTTACGACAAAGAAGATAGGCTAATCTCTACTACTGACAAAGAAGGCAAAACTATAAGCTACGCTCTAGATCAAAAAGGTAGAAGAATCGTTGAGAACCTACCAGACGGTAGTACTATAGTTAGAAACTACGACAATGAAGATAATCTTGTTTATATGCGAGACGAGGTTGGAGTTGAGACTAGATATGCCTTTGACCCGCTTAATAGAGTTATAGAAATTACTAGACCAGATGGTCTAACCCAAAGCTTGAGCTACGATAATTTTGGAAATATTGTTAGTCTTAGTGATTTCGACGGAAGCAATCAAAACTTCACTTATGATAGTCAAGATAATCTGCTAACTAGCCAGGATAAACTTGGTAGAGTGACTACCTATAGCTATGACTTGAATAATAATCTAGTTAGAGAAATTGACCCCTTAGGTTATCAGACTAGATATCAATACAATCTCAGAGACCAGGTTTCTCACATCTTTTATCCTAATAATCTCAAAGAAAGTTTATGGTACAATTCAGCCAATCAGGTAGTCTCCAAGATTAGTTATAACAGTTCAACTAACCAAGTTCTCAGAGATGAGAGGTATGGTTACGATATAGCTGGTAATCTAACTACTTACACTAACCCACTTGGAGGTAGAACTAATTATGTTTACGACTCCAGCTTCCGTAGAATCTCCGAGACTAGAGTAGCAGCTAGTGGCAATGTCTTTGAGCCAGTGGAATATACTTATGATGCTCTAGATAGATTAATAAAGGTTACTGACGAAGAAGGTTATACTCAAGAATTTATTTATTCTCCAGATTCTCAATTGGTAGCCACTAAGGGTCAAGATGGTAACTTTAGTTATCGGCATTATGATTATCGAGATAATTTGATTAAGCTTACCAACCCCGAGAATCACGACCAATTTTATAGCTATAATCCAGATAGAACTTTAGCCTGCTCTACCACCTTCAAGTCTTATTCTCCAGAATTCAGACAAATTGGGCTAGATCCCGAAAACACTTCCAATAAAGGTTTAGATGATCCTAGCTATGATTTTGAGCATACTTTAGTTACTAATAATCTAAGCGTCTTGCAAGGTAGAGAAACCAGTTGTTATAATTACGATTCTCTAAAAAGAATTACTTCGACTACCGACGCTTTGGGCCAAGTTACTAACTTTGGCTACGATGCGAATAATAATTTGACTCAAGTAACTAATCCAAAAGATCAAGTAACCAGGTTTAATTACGACGCCGAGAACAATTTAGTTAGTCTAACTGATTCTGGAGACTTTGAGACTAGCTTTGCATACAACGCCAACAATCAGCTAATTAAGACCATTAATTCCAAAGGTCAAGAAACAGGCTTTGTCTACGATCCAGTTGGTAATCTAACTACGACTATTTCACCTAGATTCGATACGGGCAAGACTCTAAGTGTGGATCAGCTTCTGAGTGTCTATCCAGCAGGTGGCAATCAAAGTTTAGATTTTGGGGATTTACGCAGTCAGAATTATACAATCGAAGAAAATAAATTTGATCCAACCTCCAACCTAGTTAAGTCCATCGACCCTAACGGCCAGAGTCTTAAATACCAGTACAACCTAGCTGGCCAAAGAACCAAGCTAACTGACGCTAGCAATCAAGTAACTATCTACGAGTACGATTCTTTATTAAGACAAGTTAAAGTTCAATTACCAACTGGGGACTCTATTCTCAGAGGCTATAACGATAGAGATTTACTAGACCTAAAAATTAATCAGTATGGAGGTGAGACTAGATACAGTTACAACGGGCGAGGTCTTGTGACTACCGAGACTACTCCTTTGGGCAACCAAATTCAGAATACTTACGACAGTCGAGGTTTATTAATCAATGTTAGTGATAGTATTTCTAGAAATAAAGAAATTAATTCTCCAGGCTCTACCGGTCTTGAGGCTTCAGAGTTTTTGAGGGAGTATAGTTATGACGAAAACGGAAACTTGGCTAGTGAAGTTGATAGTTTAGGTTTTCAGACTAGCTATCGCCACGACCCACTTGGGCGAGTAATCCAGATAATTACTGACAATCTTAATGAATCTGGTTTGAACGATTATCAATTTGCCTCAGCTCAGCCAGTTACGGCTAATTCTAGAACCAGTCAGAGTTTTGTCTATGACCCTATTGGTAATTTATTAATGACTACTGATCAAAATGCTGAAATTACTGAGTATAGCTATAATAATCAAAACAATTTAACCAAAATCAAATTACCTAATGAGGCTATAACTAGATACGAGTTAGATTCTTTGGGTAACGTCCTCAAAACTATCGACCTCCTTAACAGAGAAACTCAGGTCAGTCTAGATGGGCAGAATCGAGTGATTCAAGTAACCAACCCAGCTGGAGGGCAGAATCAATTCAGCTACGATCTAGCCGGTAATTTGGTTGAGATCAAAGATCCAAAAGAAAATCTAACTACCTACGAGTATACTAAGAACCAAACCTACCAAGTCTCCAGAGTAATCGATCCCTTAGAATACACTGAGGAATTCAGTTATGATGGGCTGGAGAGATTGGTTAGCTATTCTGACAAGAACAATCAAGTTTATAAATATAATTATAACGATTCAGGTAGACGTTATACTGAGAATTTACCTGAAGGAGTAACTAGAAACCAGAACCTAAATGCCAGTGGTCAAGAGGTGGCCAGCACCCAGGGTAATGGAGCTACCTATAATTTAGTTAGAGACTCAAGAGGCAGGTTGATCAAAACTCAGAATCCAGACGGAGGGGTGACTCAGAGTATGTATAATCCCGAGAACCAAATCACTCAGACTACTCTGCCTGAAGGAGGACAAAAGACATATGTCTATGGACCTCAAGGAGAATTACTCAGAAATTCCCTACCAGATAGAGAGAACTATTATTATCAATATGATAGCAAACTCAGGCTAACTGCCGAGATTCTACCGACTACCAAAGAAGGAGTTAATTTGACTGATGTATCTGGCAATCAGGGTGAGACTTTGGCTCGGAATTTGAATAACTATGATGTGGTAGATAATTTGGTACAAACCAAAGACGTCTTTGATAAGGCAACTAGTTACACTTACGACTTGGCTAACAATCAACTTAGTTCGACTGACTCTCTTGGGCAAACTACTAAGTATGCTTATGACTCTCTAGATAATTTAGTTGAAGTTAGAGATCCTCTAGATAATTTAACCAGATATGCCTACGATGCTAACTCCAACCTTATGGCCACTACCGACGCTAGAGGTAACCAGATCAAATTCGGTTTCAATGCTCGAGACGAATTAGTCACCAGAGAAGATCAGCTAGGTAGACTCAGTCAATACTTCTACGATGGCAATGGCAATGAGATCAACCTAATTAAACCCAATGGTAACGTGAGAGTGCAAACTTTTGATGGGCTCAATAGGCTAGCTAGCCGTCAGTATCAGACTGAAGACGAACAGATCCAATCTCCAGGTACCTTCCAATTTGGATACGATAAACTTAACAACTTAGTAATAGCTGAGCAGACAAACGACAAAGGCAACCAGATCAATTATGACTTTGCCTATGACCAAATGGGTAGACTCACTAGTCAAAAACTTCGAGCTGATGGTCTAGCCGGCACTCAAGCTGGCTCTAGCTATAGATACGACAAGAACTCTAATATCATTGAAGAAATTACTGGAGGCCTAAATGGAAATTCTATAGATCCATTGCAACGACATACTTATAATTATTCTGACGGTAACAAGGTGCAGAGAGTTTTGGATACTAATCTCGTTGATAATCAAAATCAAAGTAGCCTTGGTTTAGTTTACGACAGAGCTGGGCAGTTACAGCAAAGAACCAGTAGTGGGGAGGTGTTTGACACTTATAGTTACGATCTCAAAGGTAGAATTACTTCTTCTATTCATCCCGGAACTAGAGACACACACAAAAAAGAACAAAAGACTGGTTTTAAAGATAGGGTTTATGATGCTTTGGATAGAGTTAGTAGCCAAGTAAACTACACTAACGGGGAGGAGAGCTTTGTTTACGATCCACTATCTAGAATTACTAAATATACAAGCCCTAGGTCCGAGCAGAACTTTAGTTACGACAGTGTTGGCAATCGCACAGGCACTACTGGCTGGATCGAGTCAATTATTCAGAATCCAGGTAACAGAACCTTCAAAGACAGGCAAAATATTAACACCAAAAATTCCTACAATCAAGCTAATGAATTAATCTCTAGTTCTAATCTTCAGGGAGTTGTCGAGTATTTCTATGACCCTAACGGCAATCAGATCAAGACTACTCTGAACAATGTAACCACCTCGGAGACTGAATATAATGGTGAGAATCAGCCGCTTTGGAATTTTGATTACAGTGGTTATCCAGCTCATAACCAAAACAGTGAGGGAGGTTTTGAGGATTCCAGAGGCAAAGAAACTACTAGAATTAGTTATTACAATTACGACTTCTTGCATCGCCAAGTGGGCAATCTAACCTTTATGGCTGATCTAGCTCCAGAGTCTAATCCTGAAGATCCAACTGGACCAATCAGACCAGTCTTTGAAGGCTTAAACAAACAAGAAGATGGAACTTATTTGGCTAGGTTTGGTTACAAAAATGAAAATAAATTCGAAGTAACTATCGAGATTGGAGATAACAACCGTTTCCATCCTGAACCTTGGGGTCGAAATCAAGCAGAAGTTTTCCAACCAGGCCGTCAGAACAATGTCTTCCAAGTACCTATGGAATGCGGACAAACTATCGTCTGGACCCTAACCTCACCAAATGGATCAAGGAGGACAGCTACAGCCACAACACCAAGATGCCAAGTCTCAAGTATCAATGATCAAGTTTCAAGTGAGGGTGAAAGTAGCGGAGGGTTTATCCCTCCAAGCAATAGCGAGCAAGAGTCGGAGGGAGGTGAGACAATAAACAAAGAGCAAGTAGGTGAAAATTCTTCTTTCTCTGAAACGGGTGCCGAAGCGGAAACTGAGGCGGGGTATGCAAATCAAATGCCAAATGAGGATACAGAGCAGGAAGCTTCTCAAGAATCAGTTGAAAATGAATATCAAAACAGTGACGAAAACGCAGACCTAACCCCAGAAGAAATTGCTGATGAAGAATTTCTACAAGAGATGGAAGCTAGAGAAGAAGCCATCAGAAATGGTGAGGAGGTTGAGCCGGAAGTTTTGGACATCTCCAGTGGCCCAGAAACTGACCTATACAACGATCCGGAAGCTTTGAACAATTATTTGGACGAACAAAACAACCTGGTTGATGAGCCGGTAAGTCTAACCAAAGCTGATATTTATTATCAAGTTGAACTTTATAACCAAACTCTACTCAACGGCAGTCTAAGCAGCGAACTCAAAGAAGCAGCCAGCCAGAACATCTTGGCTAGGCTCAGAGGAGAGACACAAGTATCAAGTATCAAGAGTCAAGTTTCAAGTGGGGAAAGCTTAGGTAAAAATTCCCCTCCATCAGAGGGGTGGCAGCCGCAGGCTGACGGGGTGGTTAATGGAAATGGAAACACAATAGAACAAATTCCAAACTACACCAATTCCCTAGCCTGGATTCTAAGAAATCAGGTTACCGAGGTTGGCGATAGTTTAGCTAATTTTGTTGGTCCTGTTAAGACTGTAGCCAGCGAAGCTACCAAGCCTATCAGAGTTGTTTACGAAGGTCGGGAAGATTTGGGTAATGATCGTTACCTAGCTAAGTTTGGTTATCTCAATGAGAATGACTTTGAGGTAGAGATTCCTGTTGGCCAAAATAACAAATTCCACCCTACACCTCAAGACAGAGGTCAAGTAACAACTTTCCAGCCGGGTCGTCATAACAATGTCTTCCAGGTAGAGGTTAGTTGTGGAATGAATTTGGTTTGGACAATTGAATCTCCAAATGGCTCTAGACGGACAGCCACAGCTGGCATGCCAGACTGCCAAGGCTCAAGCGAACCTAGCAGTTCAAGCAGTAGTCAAGAATCTTCATCTAGCTCCGAATCAAGCCAAGGCTCTGAGTCTTCAAGTAGTAGTGAATCTAGCGAGTCTTCAGAAAGCTCTGAATCTAGTGAATCCAGTAGCTCAAGTCAATCTAGTGAGGGTGGAGATAAAGAAGAATCTCCAGAACTTGGTCCAGTTAGAATTGTGTTCGAAGGTTTAGTGCCAGTTGATCAGTTTAATTACGAAGCTAAATTCGGCTACAAAAACGAAAACGAAGAATTAGTTAACATTGAAGTTGGAGACAACAATAAATTCAATTTAGATCCGATTGATCAAGGACAAACAATAGACTTCGAGTCAGGCCGCCACTGGGATGTCTTCAGAGTAACGATTGAGTGTGACCAGACCATAGTTTGGACAGTGACTGGCCCTGATGGTTCTACCCGTACGGCGACGGCTACTGCTCCTGAGTGTGAAGGCGAAAAAATCGAAGTCCAAGATTACGAACTAGCTCAACTCCAAGAGAATCAATACGAGTTCTTGGTTGGTAGTGAATTAAACAAAGACAGTAATCTGTGGAACCCCAAAGAGTCTCAGCTCCATACTCAGATTCTAGATGCTCTAGGCTATTCTCAAGCTAGTCTAAATACTACCATGTATCGCCAGTTTACTCATGATCCACTGACTCAGAACTTTGGTAAATATACCCAGACTCCATTACTACCGATGAGTTACAGGAGAACTAGCTATGAGGTGGAACTGCCGATTGGAGTAGTCAATCAAGTATCAAGTATCAATGATCAAGTTTTAAGTGAAAATGAAAGTAGCGGAGGGTTTATCCCTCCAAGTAGTAAGGAGCAGCTCCCAGATCAGAATTCTGAAATTCTCTCCCCACTCTTTATCGAATCTGTACCTATAGAAAGCTTTCTAGAACAGGAAGGAATCGATCTAACCAAAACTCCTGAAACTCTGAACAACCTAACCCTCCCAACCAGCAAATCCCTAAACTCCGTATCTACTCAGATCAATGTCTGGACAGATTACAACGGATCCATAACTAGCGATCCAATGCAGATGGGCATGGGTAGTCCCAATCGAAGACTTCTAGCCTCTAGTCACTACGCTGCTAGGTTTGACTACGCCCAAAGCCCAGAATACGCAGATATCCTACCTGATAACCAACTCTACGACATAGAAGAACTAAACCAAAAAGAAACCCACAAATGGGAAGACTTCAAACCTGAGATTGTAGACGATCTGACAATTGGCCAAAGAGACCTGCCAACTGACAACTTTAGTTTAATCCAAAAACTAGATGATGCTGAGTTTGTAGGTTACAGACTAGGTTGTTCTGAAGGCGTAGATGATTGCGGCAAGAGAGTAGTCAATAACGGTTATAACTACCACACTGATCATCAGAATACTCTACATGCAGTGACTACACCAAGGGAAGAGGGCTTTGTAAATGTTTTAGGAGGTGAAGTTTTACCAACAGAACTAGAACAAAAGAAGGCCCCAGCCGGCCAGGTCATAATGACCCAAGCCTTTGATCCCTTTGGTCAAAACACCGATCATAGATTTTATAAACACAACGTCAAACAACTAGTTCCAGAAAACAATAAAAATTCTCAAGTTGCTCAGGAAGTAGATGACTTAGGAAATCAGCTTTTCCCTGCAGATGGTTATGTAGACATCGCTCCTAAATACTTAGATAACTGCCAACTAACAACTCCATCTAGAGGTAGATGCAAGAACCTTAACCCATTCAATTACCAACCTCCAACCTTCTCTTACTCTGGAGCTAGAGATGAAGGACAAATAACCAAACTAGATAACTACTTCTTAGAAGCTCATCTAATTGGAGAGAATCAACCTAACTTCATAAAACCTCTAATCAGAGATCAAGTAACCAACAGAATCACCAGAATAGACAAAAACAATGATGACATTGACTTCCCCCAAAACCACACAAGTATTAGACCCTACCAAACCAATACCCCAGGAAACACAGCTGATACCCATAACCTAAACTATGGAAGAAGAGAATACAATCCAGACAATGGAACATTCAGAGCTGTGGATCCGGTGGTGAGTGGCTATGAATATGGAAGTAGTGAGATTATGGGAAGAAGTCAACAAATTGGACTTTCTCATTCTAGCCAGAGTAACACCTCTACCCAACCTTACACCCTAGCTGGAAACAATCCAACAGGAGTTAAAGATTGGGATGGGTACGTATGTATGTTTGGAATGGGTTGGAGTTGTGGAGCTCAGCAAGCAGCCCACCAAACTATTCAAGACAACAATATCTACTCAGGCCAGATTCAGACAAACAACAAATCCGTAAGTTCTATCTCTGGAGAAATTGATAGGAAATACGGAGATTTAGGTGGTAGAGCTTCTGGTATTCAAAGTGAAAATGACGAACTCGCAGCTAGAGCTGGTAGTTTAAATAGAGCCTTAGAGAATGGAGAATACCTAATTAAAAATGTCTACGTACCCACCATCTGGGACTACCAAGGCACAGAAGAAAAACTCTTTAACGACATCCTCTCAACTCACATAGCCTTTGCCTCTATCTGTAAAACAGACACAACTTATCCCTATGGATGTAACGATCAACACACCCAAATAGCTCAAAACTACGATACCTCTGTTTCTCCAAATAGAGCAGGCTTTGCTAAATGGCAAAAAGAAAACACTAGAATCT
>CAZVWQ010000028.1:0-18885 GCA_964631275.1 uncultured Candidatus Saccharibacteria bacterium
TCAGGAATATATAATTTTGAGTTGGATAGTAGTTAAATCGCAAGAGGTCTATTGTAATAATACTCCCATAATCGTAATTCAGCTTCTCTTTGTAATCTGTTTTCAAACTTTACTTTAGTCAAAAACTCTTCTGAGATTGTTCTGTTTAACCTTTCTACTTTGCCATTGGTTTGAGGTCTTGTCGTGGCGAGGCTTTGTTCGGGAGACCCGACTCCACTTCTCACTCTTACTTGTGTGTATCGGTGTTTTATTCCCATTTGTTGTAGCAGAATTTCCACCACGTGTTTTTGCCCTTCACTTTCTGTTTTTGCCTTGTAATAACCATTTACTTGTTTTTGAGATTCTTTAAACTCTTTTCCGTTATCACTTAAAATTGTTGAAAAAGAAATAGGACATCTGGTAAGTATCTTCTCTAAACCAGATTTACTTGCTGTTGATTCTTCCCTTGAAGGATAGCAAAATAGGCAAGCCTAGTGGAGTCATCAACCAGTGTTAGTAAGTATTCTTTTTGAGTGTAGGCTTTTTTGTAGCCAACTATTTTTCCCTTTGAATTAGTTTTAACAGCTTTCTGACTGTATAATTTGTAAATAGTTTTTCTGGTGTATTGACTGAGTTTAGGACTCTTGCTTGAATACATATGAGGATGAGTTTATTTTTAAGGGTTTATTCATCCTCTTTAATTTTTATGATTTTTGTAAATAGGGCTGTTTTTTTTTACAATTAATTATAGCAATTCCATAGACCAACTAGACACTTACAATTTGTATTTTTGTTTTATTCATAAGGATCCTAAAATAAGTTCAGGGTGACAGACTATCTAGTTTGAGTAGTGGATGACTATATATCTCAAACAAAGTTTAAGTTATTGAATTTTTAATTATATAAAAGCTGATAAAGATTTAGATATAGTTTTGATCTAATTAATCTGGTGGGTAATGAGAGATTCGAACTCCCGACCTTCTCGGTGTAAACGAGCTGCGCTACCACTGCGCCAATTACCCTAAGTAGATACATAAACTCAAAAACAATTACTTTTGTCAAACAAACAAAATTAAGTTTGTAAAGTTTGTAAACTTAAAAAGTTGCCAAAAAGATGGGTTTTTAATAATTTACTTAAATGTTTATATGGATAGTTTTATTAATATTTTTTTTAATTTTATATTTTGGTACTGCCTTAACCCTTCCTTACGTTTTATTTCGCTCTAGATTGATTCAGCCTAATGATAAATCTGTCAGAGTAGAAGATAAATATATAATTCTAGGTAAAGCAAAAAATGGTAAAGTTTACAAAGTAGCCACAATTGGAGATAGCTTAGCTCAAGGTAACGGAACTCCTTCGATAACTCAGAGTGCTAGTTATCAATTTAGTCAAAAAAATTTTATTCAGGATTATGATAGTATCGAATATTCTAATTTTGCTGGCAATGGGGCAACTTCTTATCAGGTACTTAAAGACCAAAGTGTAATTTTGCCTAATAATTATTACGATGCTTTGTTTATTTCTTGCGGATCTAATGATATTATTAAATTTTGGGAAATTAAAATTAGTTGGAAATTCAGAGAAATGATTGAGTTAATTGCTTACATAATTAAACAAAAAAACATTAATTTAGTTGTCTGGACTTCGATTCCAAATTTCATGAAAATTTCTGTACTTTGGTTTCCACTTAATTACTTACTACAAAAAAAAGTAAACCAATATAACAAGGAGATCAAAAAAGTCTGCCAAGATAACGGTTTTGTATTTGTAGATTTATCTAAAGTTAAGACAACATATTCACCAGATTTTATTCATCCAGATAAAGAAGGTTACAAACAAGTAGCCTCAGCCATAGAAAAAGAATTAGGTTTATACTAAGTATTAGTTCTGCCATCTTACTCAAAAAATAACCTATTTTTTATTTTATACCCTTTGGGTTAATACTTGCGGTAATTACCTGTTAAGAATTTAGCTTAAATAAGAGATTTATTTTCTTATGAAGATCTAAATTTGGATTAATAGTAAACCGGATTGGGTATAGGGTAATTTCAAAATCATAAAAGTGTCTACAAAACAACAATCAAAAAATAAAATCTTATATAAGTTTTTGAGACAAGGTTATTGTTTGACTTTTTATTGACATGAATTAAATAAATAGAAAAATTAAAATCTTATACAAAGTTTACATTTGTTAACAAATATTCAACCAAAATAAAAGTGGCCAAAAAAATTTCCAAAGTACTAGTTATTATTGCTAGTCCTTTTTATCATCAAGACAAAAGATCTAATACTGTAAATTACCTGTGTAAAGAATTTATTGACACTTTACAAGGTAATAGAGTCAATGTAGACTTGATTGACCTATATCATTTACCTAACTATTCTCCTGTATATCATCCCGAACAAAAACCTGACAAAACTACAATTGTAGCTCAAAAAAAGGTAGAAGAAGCTGATTTAATAGCTTTTTTTCATCCAGTCTGGATGGGTGGCCTACCAGCTATTCTAAAAGGTTTTTTGGAACAAGTCTTTGCTAAGGGTTTTGCTTATCACTACGAAAAAAAATTTTTAATTCCTCATTTTAAAAACAAAAAAGCAATTATATGCATTGCTAGCACAAAACCAAAATGGCACTTTAGGTTTTTGTATCGAGATATTATCAAGAACTTCTGGCAAAGAGTATTTACAGAGCTAACAGGAATAAAAGTTATCAAATATTATCATTTTGGTGAATATCGTAACGTAAACGATAAACAAATTATTGGCTGGCGTAAAAAAATTCGTAGATTTGCTCGTCAATTCAAACCGGAAGAAGAGGTTTAAATAAATTTTAATTTGCAAGCTGATTAGTCAAAAAAATTTATTCTTTTTTTAATTAAAAAACAATTGGCTTAATTTTTTAATATATACCCTTTTGGCTAATCATTACGGTGACTGCCCGTTTAAGAATTTAGCTTAAAAATTTATACTCAAATGCTAACTAAGTTATGATTTAACTAAAGGTTTTGGCTTGATTAAACATTAAACAAAGAAAACACAGTAGTCTTGTCCCATAACTCAAATTTACAGAACTTTGAGCCTATAAAATAGGTATTAATCAATAGTAAAAATAGGTTTTGAGGCGTTGATTGTTAACAGTTTAGTTATTTTCTTGTGAAGAGTTAAATTTAGGGCAATAGCAAACGAATTGGGTATAAATCTGAGTATGGGGCAAGAAACTATTGGGGTATCCTAAAAATGTTTAGAAATAGTCGCTACACCTAATAACTAATCAAAATTTGGTATAAGATTGCTATAAAAAATCAAAATTTAATTTATGGCGAGTATAGTTTAGCTCAAAAGAATAGCTAGTTTTTTGCTACTAAATCCCTGAACTCGGATAACTGATTAACTAAATCTCTTAATTCTTGAATACTGATGTGCTGATGAGTATCACACTTAGCTGTACCAACTTCAATTAAAATCCCATCATAAAGAAAATTTTGCTCGTTTATTTTCATTTCCATGGCTTCTAGAGTATTACTTACAATCTCATCTCTCATTTTTGGTCCTAAAGCGTGGCTTGGGTCGTAATATAGTTTTATTCCTGGATTTTTTAGTTTAGTTCTTTGAGCTGTGTAATGAATTGGCAAATTACGATATTGTCCTTTGCGTGGTAAATCGCAACCTCTTTGGATTAAAACTGTCTCTGGAGCGATCGAAGCATAACTAACTAGTCCATTCCAAACTTTTTCGATACTAGTTTCACCTTTAAATTCAGGATTTTCGGCTACTTCGTAATCTTCTCCTAACCATTTACCATTCTTGAGTCCTACTGTCCAGCCATACTCCTCAGCAAATCCAGCAATTTGGCGTACGTGCCAACCTAATTGATCTACAGAAGGGTTCCAACACATAAATGGCTTAAACTTGAAACTCTTGGCAATGCAAGCTAACTGAATTGCTGGTAACATAATTTCACTAGCACAAAGCATACCTGTATCCTCATAAATCTTTTCAGCCATCTGAATACTTGGTAGTGGTTTAAGATCATCTGCTGTTCCACCTAATCCAAAAATATTGAAATTTCTCATAATCACGTCAAAATCATAACCCATAAAACTTTCCTCTGAATTACTACTATCAAATCCTGTTCTGGATTTTAGACCTACGGTTCGGGTCCCAAAAATAGCTTTTTTGCCAGCGACCTGAATATCAGCGATTTCATAGATTTCTTTGATATTGTAATCATCGATCGAATCAGGACCAGCAATAACTCTGAGTTCTTTATTTTGGATTTCGGACATGCAATAGATAAATAAAATTGATAATAAACAAACCTTTTTTATACTCAAATCAATTCAAATTAGAACTTTTTTAGTTTTATATGATTGCTTTTTAATCTTGGTTAGACCTAATTAAAGCTAAAATTTAGATTTCAAAAAAAAAACTGAAATTTGGTTTGTAGTGAGTATAATAAAAGTGTAAACTAAATTTTTCTTTTAGAAAAGCTAATTAAAGAATAATAATTTATTTTTGGTTTCGTCAAAAAAAGAATCAAAGTAAATAAAAAATTCCTGCTACTCTTGGCTAAAGTGGTATAATACTAAACTAATTTAAATTTTAGGATCCTTTATAAACTTGTAAATTTTTTCTGCTAAATCTTTAACTACTGTCTTAAAATATTCAAAACCTATCTTTTCTTCATCCCAGTTTAGATAAGGGATTTATTTGCTTATGAAGAGCCAAATTAGGGTAATTGTAAACGGATTGGTATATTCCAAAAATAAAGATTTTTGAAAGGTTTTAGGCAAAACTATGGAAACAAAGCTTGTTGCCAAAAAATAATACTTACTCCAAAAAATAGATAAAGAATAGCCTTATAAATTTTTTAACTAATTTATGCTTTCACTTACAAAAAATCCTTTAAGTTTTGTTTTAGACTTAGCCTTTCCAAAGTTTAATCTTAATTATTCTAGCCCATATACTTACCTTACTCAATCTGAAATCAAAGCTCAAAAGTCGTTTCTGAAGACAGATTTAACAGAAGGTTATCAAAAATTCCTAGATAAAGTTTTGGTCTGTAGTCATTATTCTGAACCAATTATAGAAGATTTAATTACTAGAGCCAAAGTTAACGGAGAGTTGGCAATTGCTGGCAGCCTAGTTGATTTGATTAAAGCAAAAACTAAAAAAAACCAAATACCAAAGCCGGATATGCTTATATTTGTTCCTCCAGATAAAGTTAGATTTAAGCAGCGAGGCTACCATTTACCCTACCAAGTAGCTCATAAACTTAGCTCTAGCCTAGAAGTCCCAATTGCTAATATTATCTTTAAATCAAAATCTACTGTTTCTCAGACTAATTTAAAAAGAAAAGATAGGCTAACTAATCTAGAAAATGCTTTTGAACTTCGATTGAATAATTTTAATTTTAATAAAAATTCTATAAAAAAAGTCTGGTTAATTGATGATGTGGTTAGTACAGGAGCTACTTTATTAGAGTGTGCTAAAGTATTCAAACAAAAATTCAAAGAAACCAAAGTCTATGGGGTAATTATAGCAGGAAAGTGACAACAGTTTTATCTCAAAATAAGTTAAAAATAACTAGTTTCTCTTTTGAAATAAATAAAAATAGCGCTAGACGGTTAAACTTTCAATTTCTTTATTCTTTTTAATAAATCTTTTTAAAATCTTGATTAATTCTTTTTGCATTTCTTGATGTTTGTTTTATTTCCATCTCCACTCGCATTCTTTTAGGTCGCGACTTCCGCATTTAGCTAATTTAGGTAGCAAAATATAGGTTAAAATTTGTTTAAAAATAAATAAAATCTTCAGTTTTGCGTAAGTTTTGATTAATCTATGTCGCAAAACCTATTTTTACTGTTGATTAATACCTATTTATAGCATTAAAGTTTTGTAAATCTGGGTTACGGGACAAGACTAATATTAGGTTTTAACTATCTCTGAATTTTTTTTAATTTTATAATGTTTGCGGTTTTTTGTTTATTTTAAAGTAAAAGTAGGTAAAATTAGCTTATTTTCAAATAAAACTCGGTATTTGCACAGGTGATTTAAATTATCCAAATTTTTGCTAGACATAGTTTGTTTTTCAATAAATAAAAAAATAAATGAAAAATCTAGCTATAGCTCCACATTATTTTAGTACTAGCCAAAAATCTTACGCTGCTATTTCTACTTTTTTGACTGATTATCTTATCGAAAAAAATTTTTTACCTCTGCCAGCAATATTCGATACTAAGATTATAACTTTAGATCAGGCTAAATCTTTGGGTAAAGAATATATATCTCAATCAGATGGGCTAATCTTGCAAGGTGGTGACGATGTAGCCAAAAGCTTATACCATCCAGAATCACTAGACCAAATTACCTTTCGAGATCACTTTGAAGTAGCTTTAGTCAAAGAATCATTAAACCAATCTAAGCCAATCTTTGGGATTTGTCGGGGGATGCAGATAATTAATGTTATTTTTGGAGGAACTCTAAAAGACTTAGCTAAGGGAGAAATCAATCACGTTAATTTTCATACTGATAAACCTGCAATTGTAGACTTGGATAATGTTGATTTAACAAAAAAACACCTGGTAACAATAAAGCCAAACTCAGTTCTAAGTTTTTTACCATTTAAAGAAATAAAAGTGAACTCGGTTCATAGGCAAGGTGTGGATAAATTAGGTAAAACTCTAAATATAGAAGCTAACTCTCCCGATGGTTTGATCGAAGCTATTAGTAATAAGACTAAAAAAATCCTAGCTTTGCAATGGCACCCAGAGTTAGATCTAGAAAACGAGGTAAATAGTAAAATTCTTGACTTCTGGTTAAAGTGGGTTTAAAATCTTTGTTGTAGTTAAACTACCATAAATTTAGACAAATTACCTAGATGCTAGATCAAAAAATCAGTTAAACAGAGTTTCCTTATAAATACTATATTTAAAATCTTTGAATATAAAACCTGTTTGATTACTTATCATATAAAGCAAACATTTTTAACTTTTAGTTGTTTTAAAAATTGTAATTTAGTTAGCATCTAGGTATGTTTTCTTATAGTTAGTCCAGATTAGACCTATGTATTTTAGGCATTTAAAAGCCTATTTAAACAAGTCTTTTGCTTACTAAACTGTCTAGATTAAATGCGTTTTTGCTATATTTGATGGTAAAAACTACCAATTCAGCTAAAATAATGAATTTTTGTTTATTTTAAGCTAGAAAACAATTGTTTTGAAGTTATTTATGGGGTAAATTTATTTTTGCGGAAGTTGTGTACGTTTAGGCCTACTACCAAATTTGATTATGAGATGGGTATAGCTATACTCAATTCAGTTTTAAAATTTACATCTTTAAATACTTAAAAAGCTACAAAATACCTTTAAGATCGGATTAAGCTTAGCTTTGGTGTTAAATTTGGTTACAAAATGGGATGACTTCGATCAGACAAAAAAACATACCTACCAATTTAGGAAGTCTTTAATATTTTAGTTAGTTTCAATTTAGGTAAGGAAAAATCTAAAACTTAGACCTAGAGTGCCTATTATCTCGAGATTCTTGAGGTTTAGCCTCATTTACAGCTAGAGTAAACTCATCACCTTCATAGCCTTCAAAGTCTCTGCTTTCAAAACCATCAAGATTGTCTATAGCTTTGTCAGCAGCATCTGAGTCCATTTCCACAAAGCAAAAGCTCTTTAGACCACCTCTTTCTTTGTCACGAATGATAGCTACATTTACAATTTCTCCATATTGACCAAATAATTCCTCAATAATAGTTCTTCTAGATTCCTCATCCATAGAAGATCTAAACCCATGCACAAATAATTTCTTAGTAGACATATATAAAATAAAAAATAAAAATAAAAAAAATAATAATTAAAATAAACAGCCTAGACCTACGAAACAATAACAAAGGCTGTAATCAAAAATAAATATCTAAGAATTTTTCCTATAGGTTATTAACTAGGTAATGACTGTAATTTAGCAAAAAGGTATTTATATTTTATGGCAAGTAAAAAATTTATAATTTTATTTTTTTAAGGCTTATTTAGCTTATTAATAGGCTAAACTAATTTATTTTGATTTATATTAAATCAACAGCTTTGTCTCAAAATAAGCTAATTTTGCTAATAATTTACTGATCAAGACTAATTAAAACTTAAATAAATAAAAAATAACTTATATCCTTTAGCTAATCATTACAGTGACTGCCCGTTAGGAATTTACCTTAAATAAAAGATTTATTTGCTTATGAAGAGTTAAATATTTAGGATAATAGTAAATGGTGGATATACAATCTATAAAATAATCTATTTTTGTTGTTTTTAGAATATACCAAATAAAGCCTATACTTGCATAAATCAAAGTAACTGCTTATTAGTCTTATTACAAGATAGTTTTGGCTAGGCTAGAAAAATAAATAATTAACCTAAAAAAGAGTATAAAGTTTATGACTATCCAAACCAACTCAAAAGTTCTGGATTTTTAGCTAACCCTTCTCCAATTAACACAAAATCAAATTTATAAGCATTCAATAAATCTAAATCTTGGGTGCTAAGTACCCCGCTTTCGGCTACAACTTTGTGACCAACTGGCAAGTATTCTTTGTTTTGAATACATTTTTGTAAATTGACATTGAAGGTCTCTAGATTACGATTGTTGACTCCAAATAGTAATTTTTGTTTAAGTTTATTAACATTTTCTATTTTTTGATATATTTTATTAAATTTGGTTATCTCTTTGTGGTCATGAAATTCTAGTAAGATACTAAGATCCAAACTCAGAGCTAAGTCTATAAATTCCAGAATTTGCTTTGAACTAAGTATTCTAGCAATTAGCAAAATTACGTCAGCTTGGAGGTATTTACTTTCCCAGATTTGATAAGCGTCGATAATAAATTCCTTACGTAGTAGAGGCAGGTCGACTACTTTTTTAACTTGCTTAAATATCTCTTTACTCCCTCCAAAATATTTTTCGTCAGTAAGTACAGAAATTGCCGAGGTTTTTTTAGTAGCAAAATCTTGGGCAATTTTTTGAGGATCAAAGTCTTTTCGGATTAGGCCTTTGCTTGGACTTTTTCTTTTAATTTCGGCAATTAATTTAAGACCTTGCTGGTCACTAAGATTTTTAGGCTTATAGTTCTTAAGATCAAGGCTTTTTTTTAGTTGATCTAAAGAAAATTTATCTATAGCTTTTTTTACAAAAATTTTTTTGTATTCTACAATTTCGTCTAGAATATTCATGCTTATTCAAATAGTTTAAATTTAACTCCATAAACAATAATCTCCTCTTCTCCTACTTGACCTATTTTTCTAAGTACGGATATTACTTTTTGGCCTATTTTTAGTTTTAGTTCTTTGGTGTAGTCAGTTAATTCAGCAAAGATTTTTTCTTTGGTTTCTTCTAATTCTATCATTAAAACAATAACCGAAGACTGGTCAGAAAAACGATAACTCGGTGTGTCAATTTTTGTCCAAGAAATAATTTTACCTATTTTATCTAGATATTTTCGACTTTCTTTTTGTCGCCTCCAAACCTTAGAGGGAGATACAAAATACATATTAAGTGTTATTTTTTGATAGGATTGTTACGCTAGAAGAGCCACCAGAACCTCCAACATTATGAGCTAGTCCATATTCTGCTTTTTTAATTTGCCTACTTTTAGCCTGATTCGTTAATTGTAGATAGACTTCGCCAATCTGTTTAATCCCTGTAGCTCCAACTGGGTGCCCTGCGGCCTTAAGACCTCCTGATGTATTAACAACTGGAAGTTTAGAATTTTTAGAATTTAGATATGTTTGTTTGATATTATCAAATTTTGCTCCTTGGCCTAATTCTACAAAACCTAGGTTTTCTAAAGCTAAAACTTCAGCGATACTAAAGCAGTCATGGACTTCAGCAATATCTATCTGTTTAGGTTTAATTTTAGCAATAGCAAAAGCTTTTTTGGCTGCTAACTCAGTAGCTTTAATGGAAACTAAACTCTCTCTTGCTGTTAGAGAGATAGTATCTGTAGCTGTTTCGGTAGACAAAATTTCAGCTATTTTTTGATTTTTTGGTTCTGAACTAATCATAATAGCTGCTCCACCATCAGTAATTGGTGAGCAATCTAAAACCTTTAAAGGACTAGCAATATATTGAGAATTCATAACTTGATCTACGGTAATTTGGTTACGAAATTGAGCTTTGTCATTTAGGCTTCCATGATAGTGGTTTTTAACTGAGATTTGAGCTAAATCTTTTTCTGTATATCCAAATTTAGTTAAATAATTTTGAGCAATAATTGCGTACAAACCAGGAAAAGTTAACCCAGCTTCTTGCTCCATTCCACTAGCAGCAGAAGCTAAACTATGGGTTACAAGCTCAGTGGTAGCGTCTGTCATCTTTTCTACACCCAAGACTAAGACGTTTTTTAGGTGATTAGCCTTGAGATAATTATAAGCCAAATGAAAAGCCATACCTCCAGAACTGCAGGCACTCTCAACCCTAAAAATCGGGATATTGAGCTTAAAAATTTCGGCGATTTTGGCCCCCAAGTGAAGATTGTTTTCTAGAATTCCACTAAGCATGTTACCAAAAAAAATAGCCTCGACTTTGTTTAGGCTCGTCTTGGCTTCGACTAATAATCCTTCTACACTCTCAATAATCAAATCACTCAAGGACCTATTCCACAGCTCACCAAATTTGGTAGAATAATAGCCACTGACTACAATTTTTGATTTACTCATTTTTAACTAAACATTTTTAATTAATCTAACTTTTGTCAAAAAAATATAACCTTGTCATCTAAAAAAAATAATTTTGTGTATGGCTAATTTGTTTAATTAAAACTTCCGCAGTCTTCTAAAAAAACTAAATATAATAAATTTCACAATAAAATATCTATATTTAGTAATAAAATTGATTTGTTACAGAAGCTTTGTAATAATAAAAAACCAGTTTACTTATCTTTGGTCAATGTTTAGATCAATTCAAATTAAGGCTTTTCGAATTTTCAAATATTCACTTTTAGTCTTAATTAAACTTAACTAAAACCAAAAATTTAAATTCTAAAAAAACTGAAGCTTGATTTGTGCTGAGTATAAATAGTCTTAACTTATTGCCCAAAAAAAATCTGTTTTTATTTTATTTTATATAAAAAACTAAGCAAAATAGCTTAATTTTAGAGCAAGTCTATTCTTAAAATTTTTTTAAAGATATCATATTAGTTATCCTAGTTGACATATCTTCTCAAATCAAGCAAGATTTATAATAAATTATGCTACAAAGATACCGAGCTTTGATTTTTACTTTGTTTTCGATTTTGTTTGTGGTAACCTTACCTTTTTTGGTAGTTTATTCCCTTGGTTACAACCTAAATTTTGAATCACAAACTGTAAACAATTCTTTGACAGTAAGCATTGACACAATCCCTAGAGGAGCAATTATAGAAGCTAATTCTGTTCGGCATCGAACTCCTTTAGAACTAAAAATTATCGAAGATAGATTAACTAAGCTAGACATTGACTCTAGTAGTTTTTTGTCTGAAAGTGTAATTTTATCTCATTCTAAAGATTATAATTCTACAGCTAAACTTAATGAACTCTGGCTATTACCTATAGATGAGACAGCCCAATATGAATTAGAAGAAGGTCGGGTAATTACTTTTTTGTCTGACAGCCAAGTTTTGATTCAAAAAGAAAGTGGTTATTACGTGCAAGGTTTTAGTTTTGGCGGTTATCAGGGTAAACAAAGTAAGGTTAACCTAAATCCTAATCTAATTAATAAAATTGCCAGTGATGAATGGTCTTCGCTTGGTAAAGATAAATTTTGGCAAAAAGAACAAAACTACTTTTTGTTTAATAATTTAATTCTAAATAGCTGGGAACTTTTTGATTTTAAAATTTTACCTTTTGAAGTAATTTCTGTAGCTTCTTACTCAAATAATCAACTTTTGTTATTAGACAAAGAAGGCTCGTTATGGCTGTTTGATTCCTTAACTAAGAATTTCTTCTTTTTAGAAAACAACATCTATGGCCTGAACTTCATTGACTCTCCTCAAAGTATATGGATCTTGAGTCGAAGTTATATTTATAGACTTTTACCGCTAACTAATTCAGCTAATCCTCAAGATTTTGATTTACAAACTTTTATTTATTCTGGAGTCCAAAATATTTTTGATTTAACTAAAGATCTTAGCTTAGATAATCTTGAACACTTTCAGGTTAAAAGTGTTTTTTTAGGAACTGTTTTCAAAATTGGTACTAATTTAATCTATATCCCAGACTCAAACAAAAACTCTCTAGAATTTGTGGCTACAAATGTTAGATTTTTAGGAACTGACAATAGTACTGTTTTTTGGATTACTATGGATAATAATTTTTTTGCTTATAATTTTTTCCAAAAAAAAATGCAGAATTTCGAGAGCTTAAATAATTTTTTGAGTCAAGAATCTATAAAAGACCTTGAATTGCAAATTTTTTATTATAAACCTTGGCGAAGAATTTTTATTTATTCTAATTCACAAATAGCTTCTATCTGGTACGATACTGATATACTTAATGAGGCAATTATTTATTATAAGCCTAACCTATGGATTGATAATAAAACCTGCCTATCTAAAATCCTAGACAACTATCAATTTTGTTTTGTAGATAATCAGTTAACCACTTACAAAAACAACTCGCTCCCTTGGCAATAAGTCTTATCTTAAACTTTTAAAGATTTTAAAAAATAAAAAACTAACAAAAATAAAATTTAGTTAAAATTCCTAGTTTAAATTGATTTAATCAAACAAACTAATTTTTAATGCAAGAGGTTTGTTGAAGTTTTATAAGTAATCCCTAAACAAAATTAATAGCCAATAATAATCATGTCTCAAAACCTATTTTATGGGGTTAAAGTTTTGTAAATCTGGGTTACGGGACAAGACTAATTTATCAAAATTTAGTGCAACGCTGTAAATCTCAAAAACTTCTACTTAAAAGAAAACTACCTAACTCAGCAAAAAAGGCAATTTCGTAGCCATTTTTTCTAAGAATCTCTAAAATATCTTTATTTTCCAGATCTAAACGTAGGCAAAGTTTTTTAATCTGGTTAACTGAACCTTTTTTTTTAACTAAATCTTTTAGCCAATTTACCTGATCTAAGCTTGCTTCAAGATTACCCAAAACACTTTCGATTTCTTGTTTTTCTGTTTTTGTAGAATTTTGCCAAGTTTTTAGTATAAGTAAGGTTTTCTTACCTTCCTGAATGTCTGAAAGATTAGACTTACCCGTAGATTCTTCTTCTCCAAAGAGACCTAAAATATCATCAGTTATCTGAAATATCAAGCCTAAATTAAGACCAATTCTAGCTATCAAATTTTGCTTGTCAAGATCTACTCCAGCCAAAATAGAACCTAATAGCATTGGTTTTTGGATAGAATATCTGCCAGACTTATAATCTAGCATATTCAAAATTTTGTCTTCAGTAAGGTCTTCTAATTTATCCAGAGCTACTCCCAGTGTATCATCGCTCTGGCCATAGGCAACTTCTTGTTTCATTTCCATCCAAACTTGTCTTAATCTTTGACTAGAAGTTTTAACTTCTAAAAACAATTCTTCAGAAAAAATATTAGCCAAATCTCCAGCTAAGATTCCAGCTGAAACTCCTAAATGCTGACTTTGAGGCTTAATTTTAAAAAAAATTTCAAAAAACTTATGTATACTTAATATCCCTCTTCTAGTTTCAGATTCATCAATAATATCATCATGTACAAGACAAAAAAGCTGAAAAATTTCTAAAGCCAACTCTAATTTTTCTAGATTTTGTAAACTTTCTGAGTCTCTTTGGTTGTTAGCAAAAATATTAAAAGTTTCTCTCATTAACATCGGCCTAAGTCTTTTACCTCCAGCTAAGCTAAGTTTTAATAATTCAAAAACAATTATACTAGAAATTGGGTTGATCTTTTTTGCTTCAGAAATCTTTTTTTCAAAAAAAAATTTTAGTTTAGGGTCAAACTCTAACTTAAATTCTTTTATTTTTTGCTGGAGATTGACAGTCATAACAGTTAATTATTTACCAAAATTTCTTTGGCTTTGCTTAAAACTCTCAACTGCCTTTTTTAACTCTTCAGTAGTAAAATTTGGCCAAAGTGTTTCTGTAAAATAAAATTCTGAATAAGCTGCTTGCCAGAGTAAAAAATTTGATAACCGCTGATGCCCCCCTGTCCTAATAATTAGATCAGGACTGCTTGTAAGTTGTAAATTACGAGTAAAAGTTTGTAAATTAATTTCTTCTGGCTTAATTCCTTGGTTGATAAGATTTTTAACCGCTTGCAAAATTTCTTGCTGAGAACCATAATTAATGCATAAATTTAGTACTATTTTGTGAAACTTTTTAGTTGAATTAACTAGTTCTTCTAAAGATTTTTTTGCCTGCACAGAAAAAGTAGAAATATCGCCAATGATTTTTACCTTAACTTCTTGGTTGATTAATTTTTGTCTTTTTTTATCGGCAAAGTCAGTAATCATATTAATCAAGGTCTTAACGTTAGCAGCTCCCCTACTTTGATAGTTCTCGGTTGAAAGCACATAGCAAGTTAATTCTTTTATATCTATAACTCTACAGTAAGTAAGAATTTTTTCTAGATTATCTCCTCCAGTGTTATGGCCTAAAACTATTGACAGGTTCTTAGACTTAGCCCAACGACGATTGCCATCCATGATCAAGCCAACATGCATATATAATATAAAAAATAAAGATAAATAAATCAATACTAAATTTATAAGTCAAGTCTTCAAAAATCTTACTTTGACAAAAAACCTTAGTAAAGGTTTAAAAATAAACTTACACTGCTATGTCTAATCTTGATGTAAACAAAAAAATAAAGATAGTTTCGGACTTCAAATCAAATCCTAGATCTAATTATTCTGAGATGTATAAGCAGGCAGTTGAAGAAAATAAAAAGTTCTTTAGCCAGGATGAAATAGATGCCAAATCCAAGAATTTTATTGATTTAAGAAAAAATATTCTACCTGTAAAATATCGTCATAAGCCAATTACCAAAGTGCAAACTTCAGATAAATTGGAGCAAAATCTTAATCAGTATAGCGATTCGCCGGTCTCGATTGCAAATCATAAAACTGTCAAAAAAATACCTTACTCATCGTACTCAGCCGAAAGTCTTGTTGAGGAAGGACCTGCTCCAAAATTTGATTTTAAATATAGCTTGACTTACGAAGCTAATCTAGACCAGAAAATTAACGAAAAAAACTTAAACTTTGAAGAGCTAGAACAAACCAAACCAAAAAAAAAACAAGAAAAAAATCTCCATTTAGAGATGCTATTTTTAGTGATGTAGTCTGGCAAACAATAGCTGCAACTTTGATTTTTGGAGTTTTGATTTTTTATTTTCAGGGTCTACAACCACTAATCCTTAGAGAATATGCTAATAATACTCACTTGCAAATAAAAGCTTTAACTCAAGAGTTCAAAAGCCAAATAAACACCTTAGCTGAAATGGAAACTCTAATAGCTAGTAGCTTTAGTTACGATCCTCTTGTTTCTTGTCTACAAACTGAAACCTACGAAACCGCTCAAAGTGATGCAGATTCGCTAAGCAGGTCTAGAATTAATCTATTACCTAAAACAAGCCTAAAAGACTTAGATAACATTGGTATTTTTTATGAATCTGGTATCAGATCTGAATACCAAAAAACCTATGCAATTTATGATACTGGAATTACTGAATTACAACCTTACATTGATAATATTGTTACTGCACCAGAATATTTATCTTATCGTAATAAATGGATAAAAACTTGTCAAAATGTACAGTCATCTACAGCTACAAGATCAGTAATTCTTACTAGCTGTGAAGAGCTAAAAGCCGAGACTGAAATCTTTAAATCTAGTAACGCTTGGCAAAGCCTAGACGAATCAATTAAAGAGGAGCTAAATAAAAATACTCAAATCTGCCAAGATTTTGAAAATCAATTTCTATTAATTAATACTTTTAGGGATGATTGGTTAAAAACCTATGACCTAATTATGAACTACCAACCAAACTTTAATCAAATGAATATATTAGTTAATGGTCAATTTTCAGCTTTTCAGATTAAAGCTCAAGAATCTACTCTTAAAATCAACGAAATCTACAATTCCAAAACGGGTTTTACTAATATTTGGTACTTGCTAGATTGGGAAAAATAAAATTATACTTAGCATAAATCAAATTTTAATTTTTTGGATACTTTATAATTGAGCATTCCCGAATTTTAATTATATTTTTCGACAGGCTATTTTTGCTTTTATACCTTTTGAGCTAATCATTACGATAATTACCCATTAAGAATTTAGTTTAAATATAGGATTTGTTTGCTTATGAAGAGCTAAATTTTGGGTAATACTAAACGAATTGAATGTACCACCAAATTTGAATCACAACCAAAAGAAGCTATCTTGGCTTTAAAGCTACAAATAGCATTTCTTGACTACTTTTAAATCCATTTGGTCTACCTCCACCTGATTTTCTTTTTAATCCACCTTTTTTAATTCTTTATTTTTCTCTTTTTTCTTGTTCTTTCTTTTTATATTCTAGATAATTCTACTCAAACTAAGTAGCTAAGCTAATTGTTTAAACTGATAAATACTCATACCAGTTATAGCTTTACAGATTCTTTCTGATTTTAAGGCTAAATTTAGATTCATATTTTGTGATTAAAATAAAACACATATGATCTAAAAATATTTTTAGACTTAGGATAAGTTCAATTTATTCTCTATGTCCAAACAATTGCTTTATCTCTGTCCTTAATTTTAAACCACTACTCTTTTGTTTGAATACTTCATAAAGGCATATTGCCGTAGCTACTGAAACATTATAACTTTCGACCATGCCTACCATAGGAATATAAACAAATCGATCGCAAATTTCTTCAACCTCACTAGAAATTCCACTTTTTTCATTACCGATAACCAAGATAAATTTTGAAGGGAAATTAATCGTATCTAAGGTTTGACTGACTTCTTGTAAGCTAGTACCAAATATTTCATAGCCTTCGGATTTTTTGATTTTTGCCCATCTTTGTAGAATTGGTTTTGCTTTTGTCTTAATCAAAATCTCAACAGCCTCAGGCTCATCTCTGCCAAATTTATGACTCTGGCCAAAGACAACTTCTGATCTTACCCACTGATTAGCACTTGAGCTAGAAGATTTACCTTGTTTATTAAGATCTGGTAAAGGGTTATAAGAATAATACAAATTAACCTTGCTAATTCCAAAGCCATCACAACTACGCAAAATTGCTGCCAAATTATGTGGATCCCAGATATTATCAACTAATAGTTCAACTCCAGCGATTTTGTTATTATTATAATATTCGACTAATTTTTTTCTTCTCTCACTCGGCATTAGGTACTGATATTTTTATTCAAAATTTTATACTAATTTCATCATTAAAAAACTCAGAGCAACTCTGCGGTAAACTCTTTTTATTTTGCGGTAAAATAATAATCAAAAAATCTCGTTATAGACAATTCATTATCCCTATTTCACCTTTATACGCATTATCTGTATTATGAAAACTTTCCTTATTTTAAGACCTCTTTGAAGAGGGTTTGGGAGATGTTCTAGGGTTCGGAAGGAAGTAGCCATGAAAAAATGAAGAACCTACATCAAACATCACCAACCACTAAAAAAAATCTAAATTCTCAATCATCCCGTTATAAGCCACCCAAATATAAACAAAATATAGAATAAGTAAAAAAACACCAAAAGGTTTGGTAGCCTTGAACTTTTGAGCAGCTAATAAGCTAATCACCATCACCAAAGTAGCAAAAAGTAAAATTACGGAAGAACTGATATTAACTCCACCTACATTTTCTAAAAGTCCATTTTCATTAGTTAAAGTAAACAAAAATACAGGCAAGCCAAGACTCATTAAAATATCAAAAGTATTAGAGCCTATAGCATTAGCAATAGCCATATCCCCCCTACCCTGACGAGCCACAACAGCAGACGAAATTAACTCTGGTATAGAAGTTCCGCCAGCTAGAATAGTCAAGGCTACAATTGATGGGTCAACGCCAAAAAAAGAAGCCAAAACTACTCCTGCTTGAACCAACCAATAGCTGCAAAAAGCAATAATAAACAAGCATAAAGCAAAAGCCACCGCAGTTAGTTTAGGATATTTTTGGGAATCAGGGATTAACTCAAGACCTCTTCTTATTGGCCAGGTAATTATATTAAAGCCTTTCCAGACCAAGTGTTTGTTAGCAAAATCTTCTTCAGTTTGTAGATTTTCTAATTCTTGTTTGGCTTCTTTTTGTTTTATTTGATCTTCTGGAGTGTCAATAAATCTAGACCAAAGAAACAGAAAACCTAAATAAAGAAAATAGCTAGTAACCATAATTCCTGACTCAATTACCGTAAGTTTATCATCTTCCACAAAAACAATCAACATCAAAATAGACAAAGCATAGATTAAACTATCTCTGATTATTGGTTTCCAATTAAGGTAACTGGTTTTAATTAATGCAGCAAAACCAATGACGACTAAAATCTGAAAAATAGCTGAGCCGACAATTGTTCCTACTCCAATGCTAGAACCTCCATCTGTTGTCAAGAAAATAGCAAATAAAGCTGTAGAAATCTCTGGAGCCGAAGTTCCGAAGGCAAGCAAAGTAGCTCCAGCAATATCATCAGAAAGTTTTAACCATTCAGCAATTTTGTCTAAAGCTTTGATAAAATATTTATCAACTACTTCGCTTATGATATAAAAACAAAGTAAAATAATAATTATAGCTATAAAAAAAGGCACAAAATCTCAGAAAAATTAGATCAAAAAATATATTTGATAAGAAAGTTTACTTAAAACTTCGTGTCAAACTTACTAAATTAATAAATGACATTTAATAGTCTTTATGAAAAGTTTTGAGACAAAAGTATTATTTGCTAA
>CAZVWQ010000029.1:0-15106 GCA_964631275.1 uncultured Candidatus Saccharibacteria bacterium
AATCTCCTAAAACCAATAGTTACCAATATCTGTTTGTAGCTATAGATGATTTTTCCAGAGAATTGTTTGTAACAATAAAATCTGATAAAACTCAAGTCTCATCTTCAGAATTCTTATCTCAAGTAATAGAAGAGTGTTCGTATGATATAGAAACATATCTTAACTGATAATGGTACTGAGTACAAAGGTAACTCAGATCACGAGTTTAATAAACTTGCTACTGAGCATAATATTATACAAAGGTTTACTAAGCCTAAGACACCTAGAACCAATGGTAAAGCTGAGAGAGTTATCAGAACTATTATGGAAATGTGGCATGATAAGTATGAATTTAAATCTAATCAAGATAGAGAAAGAGAATTAAAAAGATTTGTTAACTTCTACAACCACAGTAAACCCCATAAAGGAATTGACAATATGACTCCTGTAGAGAAATTAATTGAATACTTCTATCCTAGAGAAATGTAAACAACGCGGGGGAATCTTACATAAACTATTTTTGCTTGCCAATATAAAAAAAGTATCATACACTAGCCTGAGTCAAAGCTATAGTTACTTTAAACTACAAAGTTTTAGTTAAATACAAATAACTCTTTTATTACAAATACTTATCTCAAGATTTATTTTGGATTAATCAAGAAACTTAAAAATACCTATTTTTGAACTTTGTTTATTTATAAATCAAAAAGTCATTAGGGTAAGTTAAAGTTGCAATTAAACAGAAAACTAGTCAGAAAATCTTTATTTAATAGAAATTTTGACACATGTTACACAGTAAGTAATCATCTCAAATGCAAATTCAAAAAATCTAAAATATATTTTATAAAAGATTAAAATAGTTATTTTTTAAGCACAAACAAGTTAGTTAAGTATTTATTAAAAAGCTAAATCAAAATAACAAAAACAAAACATTCTGTATGAATCAAGAAGACATTCAGAAAATCTCTAAGTTATTAGCCAAGTCAGAAATCACCCCGGAACTATCGGCCTATTGGGAAGAAAGGTACGTGGATCTTTTGACCAAAGGAATGTTCGAGATTAGTGATAAAACCAAAAAACAAATTCTACAAACCGAATCTATAGAAAGCCCAGCCACTCCTTTTGGTAGTATTTCTATAATCAAACACTTAGATAGTAATAAAAACCTTAACGAAACCTTGCTCCAAGGAAATATCGAAACAGCTGTCAGGCTTTTAGATAGTTGTCTAGAAGTTATTTCTTTTAGCCAAAGTGCTAGAGAAATTATATACCAATATCGTAAAATTGGATTAAGTCTTAAAGATTACGAAGAATACCTTAAACAAAAGAAAAAATCTTCACAAATAAAAGAAATAGATTATCTAGGTAGTTTAGTTAGCTCTTTTTGTTATAGGGCTTCAGAGTCTCTAGCCGAAGAAAAAGGTTATTGTCTATCCTGGGAAAAAATCAACAAACATCTCAGACCAAAGCCTTTTGAATACTGGGCTAATCCGATTACTGGAGAGGTCAAAAACGGTTTAGAATTGAGTGAAGAGTTTAGCCAGGAAATCATGCAAACTAGTGACTTTGAAATTGTACCTAGAAGGAACAGTAATATTTTGCTTTTACCTTCTGACGCCGAATGGCAAATCTGGAGTGATAGAGACGAATCCAGTGCCCCTACCCCGATTGATAAAAAATCAATAGGAAAAATACCTGCCAAACCTGAGCTGAAAACAGCTGAAATTCCATCTCTTACCTCTGCAGAAAAAGAAGAGTCTAGCCCAGACATAATTTTAGAAAAGCCAACAAACCAATTTCAATTTGGTAATCTTGGTCTTGATAACACCGCAAATCCAACTTATCAAATCGGCGAATTAGTAACTGTCAAAAACCCTCAAGACACAGAACACAACAAAATCTACCAAGTTATTGATATAGTCACTCATCCTGATAGGTCGCTTTTTAGATACCGTTTAACTGGTGGTGAAGAAAAACTAAAAAACAGACTTTGGAGCGAAAACGAAATCAAGCCAGCTGACCTAAGTCATATTTTAGCTAGGCTAAATGATACAGACAACTACAATGTTAGTCTTTTTCTTAATGCTTTGATAGTTAATGAAAAAAATCAATTTTTGGCCGAGAAAGTAGAAAATAAATTCATTTTACCAGGTGATAAAATGGATAAAGCCAAAGATCTAAAAGAATCTCTGTTACAAATTCTGACCGATAATTACAACCTTGTTGCAAGAAAATTTCTAGATGTTTTTGCTGTTCAAGAAATTCGACCAAGTTCTGGTGAGACTGACTTACACCTAGCTTATTACACTATTTTGGATGACGATAAAATTCAGGATAATCCTAATTTAACTTGGTTATCTTTTGGTGAATTAAACAAAATGTATTCTACAGATGGAGCTCTAGTTAGAGAATATCTAGACTTTGTGGATAGACTTAATCAATCAGCTGAAGAGATAGCTGAAGAAAAAGTTAAAGAAAAGCTTAATGAAGAACTAGCAATCTTACCTACAGAAGAGGAAATAGAACAAAGAATAGAAAAAGAAATTGCTTTTAGATTGCAAGAGCAAAATCTACAATTATCAAAAAATCAAGAAGAAACAGAAAGCCTTAAGTCTAGAATGCAAGCCGAATTTGATCAGCAATTGGAGAGTGCTAAGGCCAAAACCAGCAGTCAAAGCCAAGCTACAATAGAATCTCTACAATTAGAACTTGAACAAGCAAAACAAAAAATTGAAGAAATTAGTAGCCAGCTAGAAGAAGCAAAAAAGGCTATTGATGGATTAAAATTACAAGCTGAAACTTCAAAAAATAAAGAACAAGCGGCTAAGGAAGAATTAGAAAAAGTCAAGTCAGAATACGAACAAAGAATGAAAAAACTCTTAGCAAACCAATTGGGTAGCCAGCAAGGGTCTGAGCAAGAATCTGAAATAATCGACAACTTAGTAGCCGAAACAGAAGGTAGATATAATGCTAAAATCGAAATCAAAGAAAATAAAATTGCGGAGCTAGAAACAGAGATATCTAAACTAAAATCTAGATTAAAAAAAAGTAATGCTGTAACTAAGGAAAATACAGACCAATCTCAAAAAATAACTCATTTAGAAGCACAATTAGCCAGAGTTAAAGAACAGCTAAGAGAGGCTAGATATCAAAGTGCTAACCAAAACGAAAAAGATGCTGAGGCTAGAATCCAAAGAGAAGTTGACCGAAGAACTAAAGAAGAAAGATCTAGAATAGATAAAGAAATAGCCGAAAAATTAGCTCTCAAACAATCCGAAATCGAGAGAAAAATAAGATTAGAAAACGAATCTAAAATAAGAGCTGAAGTAGCCAAAAGAATGAGACAAAACCAACAAGCAGTTAAGCCTAATTCTGGTGTAAGTCAACAAATATCTATGCTAAAAATGATGCGTGATCATAATAATAAAAAATAAACTGAAACTATACCTATTCTTATGTCGACCTGCATAATAAACTTTTAGGCGAAATTATAGCAATTCCATAGACCAACTAGACACTAATCATGTCTATAAAAACCTATTTTTACTGTTAATTAATATTCATTTTATGGGCTCAAAGTTTTATAAATTTGAGTTATGGGACAAGACTGATAAAGAAAACACAGTCAGAAAAACTCACTGAGTAGTAGTTTATAGTATAATAAAAATCATAAAAATAAGTTCAAACTTGGATTAAGTTTAGCCCTAGTATCAGGTTTAATTATGGAATAAGAATAACTAATCACCTACATTCCTCAAAATCCCAGATTCCTTTTTTAGTATTTTTTGACTCTTCTTCTAAAGTGCTAAAATTACTATTTTCTCGATGTTCGTAGTTATCTACTTTAGCTTGACCACTGCTAATCAAAAATTCATTTAAAAACAAACCATCTTGCAAATAGACATAAGCTAAAGTTCTACCAGTTATGTCTAACCTTCCTAGTTCTGGGTCAAATTCTAAATAAACTAGAGCCTCGTCAAGTAAATCTTTAAAATTTTGGGTTACCTCAGCCCCATTACAAAATTGATCTTCATTTTCTGAAGCATTTATACCAATCAATCTTATAGTTCCTAAAACCTCAACTTCTATCGTATCTCCATCAATAACCTTAGTAACTTCAAATAATCTTTTGTTTTTAGTCGAGTTGCCAAGTTCAGCTATTTGTAAATTATTAATTCTAGATTCTAACAAATCTGCATTATGAGTATCTCTATCAGGTTCTATTTCAGAGTTAATTTTTTGAGAATTAATAAAGTTATAATTTTCTTCAGTATACCCTAATTCTGCAACCAAAGATTGATAATACTGAAGGGTTACGTCTTGAGTCCCAGCTACTTCTCCAGGTCTAGAACCAGAGCTAATACCACCAAAAATAGCTATATTAAGTAAAAATATAATAAATAAAGAATATGAAATTACACCTGAAGTAACTAAAATCTTATTTAGTTTAGATAATTGCAAGAACTTTTGTTTCCAATTTTTCATATTTTTTTAATTTTTTGTTTTTATATTATATTCAATTGTGGCTTTTAAGTTATACCCAATCCGTTTACTATAGCCCAAATTTAACTCTTTATAATAGAAATAAATCTTTTATTTAAGGTAATTTCTTAACGGATAGCTACCGTAACGATTAGTCCAAAGGGTGTAAACAGAATTTTTAGTTACTAAAAAAATTACAGATATTCCGATTATTCTAGATATTTTGTTTTTATACCCAAATCAACTTAAATTAGGACTTTTTGTTTTAGTAATATATTTGCTTAAAAAAATAATAGGTTTTTAAGAGGTAAAAGTTAGTTAGTAACCTCCTTAACACTACGCTCGAATTAAAAAAAGTATTTAAGAGTAACGTATAGAGAACTAGGTACAAGTGTTTCTCAAAATTCAGATTTTGGCAAGTAAATAAAAAACACCGCTAAAATGAAGTAGTGTTGTATAATAAGATAAACTTTGATACCTCTATTGCTTTATAAAAACAGCCAAACAAAGATAGATATTAGAATATGGCTGCTAGAGTATTTGTACCCTCTTTAATGTTAGAAGCCTAAAACTTGTTATACTTAATTCGTTTAGTATTACCCTAAATTTAGTCTGGAATGACTATAAAAAATATCAGACTCCTTATTAATTTGCTGATTTTAAAATGATTTTTAGGTCATAAAATAAATTGATGGATTTTACTTTAGCCTTGGTGCCTGTCAAATATAATTACAAAAGGAGTTTTTAGAATAATCAGTATATCCATCCAAAAACTCCAGTTTTCCAAATAAAAAGTATCCAAAACTACCTCTTCTTCAAAGCTTAGATCACTTCTGCCATTGACTTGAGCTAAGCCTGTGAGGCCTGGTTGAATATTAAGAACTTTATAGTGGTGATTCTGATATTTGGCTACTTCTCGAGGCTGGTGAGGCCTTGGACCAACCAAGGATAAGTCCCCTTTTAGAACATTCCAAAATTGAGGTAATTCGTCTAGACTAGTTTTTTCTAAAAATCTACCAACTTTAGTAGCTCTAGGATCATCTTTAATTTTATATAATACCGAATCTTTTTTTAGGTTTCTTTTTTTGATTAGCTCTTCTTCGATCTTTAGTTTTTCAAAATCCTCTTCACTAGTACAATACTCAATTTTAAGCCTTCTGAATTTTAATACCTTAAAGACTTTCCCATCAGGCCCAACTCTTTCTGATTGATAGAATGCTGGACCTTTAGAATCTATTTTGATCACAATAGCAATAAGTAAATAGAGCCAGCTAAATATAGTCAAAAACAAAATCGAAAAAATAATATCAAAAACTCTCTTAAGTACTACTTGCCAACCATCAAGATTACTGTGAGTTAATTCCAAAAAAACTTTTTTATCAATAATTATAGGTTTTAGGCCAAAAGATTGAAAATCACTAAAACCCTCTGGAGAGAAAATAAAACCAACTTTATATCTTTCTGCATAGGCAGCTAAATTGCTATCTATTTTACCTTTACTCCCAAAAATATAAATTTCAGAAACCTCTTTAGATACTATTTTTTGTTTAATTTCTTCAAAATTATCTTTGCTAAGCTGAGGATATTGTAAGATTTTACCGATATAGCTATTCTGGCTAATTTTATTTTTTAGAAAGGATTTTTTGTCTCCGATGATTAAAATATCAATTTTACCAAGACCAAAATAATAAGCAATCTGCTCAAAAGCCCAGATTAAAGCTCTACTAAGTAAAACAAAATATAAAGTTACAAACCCTGCTGTAGCCAATATAAAACGACTAATAGGAACACCTTCTGGTAGAGTTTCTCGATTGTATTCGTTAAAAAAGAAAAAAGTAATTACCCCTAATAGGACTAAAGCAATTCCAATAGCCAAATTAATCACTAATTGCCAGGGTTTTTTGCTAGCCGAAATTTGATATAATCCAATAAAAGTGTAAATAACTACTATACTCAAAGAAACTCCCAAGCTAATAAAAAAATATTCTGCTATAGGAATCCTGTCTAAAGCGTTAAGTTCATTAAACCTATCTTCAAACCAATAATACCTTGCAAAATAAACAACCCACATCCCTATAAAAATAGAAACAAAATCAACTACTGGCAAAATTGCAGTTTTCCAAATTTGTCTATATCTAGGAGTAGAAAGCATTAAGAAAAGAATAAATTTATCAAAATTCTAGGGTAAAATTTTTATTAGTTTATTTTTGCTAATAAAGGCTATTTTTTATTTATATAACTTAATTTACTTCCAAAATTTACATTTTTGAATTTTATACTCATAAAAAGCTTCTAAATTCAATTATGTTTAGTACTATACTCAAATCAATTCAAATTAGAACTTTTTTAGTTTTATATGATTGCTTTTTAATCTTGGTTAGACCTAATTAAAGCTAAAATTTAGATTCTAAAAAAAACTGAAATTTGGTTTGTAGTGAGTATACTTTCAAATTTGATTATGGAACAGGTGTATTTTTATCTCAAACTTAGTTTTTATAAAAAAAAGAAACTATAATCGAAAACATAAGAAGCCTCAAAAACAAACCTCAAAAACAAATAAAGTCTTGTAAAAAAACTCAAGCTTGTAAAGCTTGTATCTTTATTAATATCTTTAGTTTAGAAATAATCTTGTTCCCTAGTTAGAAAAAATAGTCGATTTACCTTTTAAGCAAAAAGTTTTTTTTGACTTTACAATTTTTTTAATCTTATAAATTTTATAAAGTAACTTGTAATTTTTATGTTTATACTTAATCTGTTATTTGTTAATCCTTAAAAAAAGCCTGAATCAGAAAACAGCAAAATTTTATTCGTTTTTGTTTGTTTTATATACAAAAAATAGAATTAATTATATTATTTTATTACTTTTTAGAGTTAATAAGCTTGTCTCAAAATAAGTTAAAAATAACTAGTTTCTCTCTTGAAGTAAACAAAAATTGATTTTTTTAGTTGAATTAGTAGTTTTTACCGTAAATAAAAAGGTAAATCGACTATTACTTTTTTATTTATTTAGTCAAAAAAATTAAAGATTTTTGAAAGGTTTTGATACAAGACTATTAAATCTTTTTATTTGATAATCAAACTTAACTTATTAAAAATAATGTCTTACCAAAAAATTGCTGGCTTCGTTCATTTAATCACTCATTCAATAGAGAGGAAAAAGGTTGATATCGAATTTATCTTTACAGCTGGTGGTAGTTGGTTCGAAGACGATCAAGATAGAGGTAAAAAACACTTAATGGAGCATTGTATTGCTTCTAGAACTAAAGATTTAGATTTTCAAGAATTCCAAGATTACCAATTTAAAGAAAATATTGCCGTAAATGCTTATACTGGACCAACAACTATGGGTTTAGAAGCTACTGGTCATGTCGAAGATTTAGAAAAAATGCTAGATTTAATGCTAGAAATGAGTTTTTTACCTACCTTTGATCAGATGATTTTAGATCAAGAAAAAGAAATCGTACTTAGAGAAATTTCAGAAAGAAGAGGTGATCCAAACTATAGATTGCACTACGATGTAATGAATCAAATTTTTGAACCTAACTCTTACGAAACTCACGAAACCTTAGGAGATAAAGACTTAGTTGCTCAAACTACTTTAGCAGATTTTAACAAATTAATTACTCAAAATCTCACAAATAGTAATCTTATCATAGGAATTTCTGGTGGTGGTAAAGAGCTAGATCTAGAACTTATCAATTCCAAGCTAAAAGCAATTTTATCACAAAAATCAGAACTGACCATAAGTCAAATTCTTAATCCAAAAGACAAGTTAGCATTAGATTTTGAAATTCCTACTAAGTTCAAAGAATTTAGCAATAAGGCTGTAATTCATGATTTAGCTCACGCACATGTAGAACTTAATCTGTATGTCCCAATTCCAATTAACTTCAGTAACAAACCAGCTCTAAAAATCTTTGAAGAATTGTTTTTTAAGTTTTATGGCAAAGTATATGATCGCTTACGTAATGAACTAGGTTTGATTTATGCAATGCATTCTAGCTTTCAAGTTAACTTGCAACATCTATATATAAATTTAGCCTGTGAAATCAAACATTTGCAAATTATTGTTGGAGAGGTTGAGTTAGTCTTTAGCGATTTTAATAAATATTTTGATGAAAATAAATTCCAACAGTTCAAAAATATTCTACGTAAAAAAATTGACTTAACAAAAGATGTCTCTGGTAGTGAGTTTGAATATACTAAGACTAGTTTAACTAATTTTAATGAAATTGAAAACTTGGATGGGTTTTTATCTCGATTGCAAAAAGTTACTAAAGAAGATATCAAAGAAATTTATAATTTAATATCTAAAGGCTTAAAATCAAAAAAAATAATTGCTGTAAGTAACCAAAAAGAGGTCAGTAAAATAGTTAAAGAAATTAATTAATAACCAGTTTTATTTAAGCTAAATTCTTAACGGATCACCACTGTAAATCTATTGGTAAAAATTTTTATATTTTCAAAACTCTCTAGAAAGTAAGTTTATAGTTCGTAATTTGTCTAAATTTAAACTTGCATAGCTTTATGTCGCCAAGTATAAACAAACCTATCTAAAAGGCTTATCTTAAATTTATTATGAACTAACATGTTAAAACTTTTGACTAAAACATATAATTTTAACTAAAAAACATTTAATGAAAACTATTTTTCTAAAAATCAAATCTTTTTGGCCATTAATTGCTGGATTAATAATTATCTTCCTAGGTAGGCTACCTTCCGTATTTGAACCTATCTGGTATCTAGATGAAAATATCTATCTAATTGTTGGCTCAGAAATTTCAAAGGGAAAAACTCTCTACGTTGAGATTTGGGATCATAAACCCCCCATGATTCTACTAATCTACGCTATTAGTGCTTTTTTGTTTGGGCAAGTAATGTATCCTTTAAAAATTCTAACTCTAATTTTGGCTTTGATTGCTTTGATCTTTTTTTATTTTATTCTTAGAGATATTTTTCAAGTCAAAAACTGGGTAAAAAATTTTGGCGTTATACTTTTTGCTTTTCTTTATGCTGGTCCTTTTGAGGCTACTACAGCTAATGCTGAGCATATATTTTCGCCAATAATCGTAATTGGGGTCTATCTTTTTTGGCTAAGTTTACAAAAGGCTAGTAATCTAAAACAAACTTTATTTTTGGTTATAGCTAGTATACTTTGGGCTATTGCTGGGTTTAGTAAATTTCATGCTCTTATAGAAGTTTTAGTTATTTTGGGATCTTTTTGGACTATTAGTTTTTTTAATCAAAAGCAAGCATTTAATTTGAATACCCTAAAAGAATATATATTTTCTAAAATTACATTAAAGTATTTGTTTAGCTTAGTAATTGTTTTTTTACCTTATATTCTTAGTTTTATTTATTATTTTATAATTGGAGAGTTGCATGAATTATGGTATGCAATGTTTGGATACAATCAAACCTACGTTCAGTCGCAAGAAGATTATAAGCCACTCATTTTTTTTCATGAAATAAATATTTCTGGCCTTATTTACAGGAGTTTGATTTTTATAGTTTTTAGTTTGTTTAACCTTTTTTTCTTTTTGAATAAAGAGATTCAGTGGTCGAGATTTTTTGTTAATCAGTGGGTAGCTATAACTTTTTTTGCAACTCTCTTATCAGAAAGAGTCTATGGTCATTATCTTTTTCAGATGATAGCTCCAGCTACGATTTTTTTACTCTTAGGCCTTAATTTAGTTATTTTTAGTTCACAACCTAAAGAAAAAAATAAACTTAGCTATCAGCTAAACAATTTAATTTTGGTTATTTTAGTTTTGCAAACTTTTTTTCTTAGCTTTAGTTATCGTAGAAATCCTGAAAATATATGGTCTTACTACCAGGTAGGTGGCTATTATTTTAATTTTTATCGTGATTTTAGTTCTGGAGATTTGAACGATTGGCGTCAAAAAATTATTTGGTGGAGGTTTCCTAGGCAACCAGACTTAACTAAAATAGTCAAAGAACTGACTAACAACGATGATTCAATTTTTACCTATGGAAGTTTAGAAGATCTATATATCACAGCAGATAGATCGCCAGCTAGCAGATTTTTTTTTATTGGTCACTACAATGATAGATTATCAGAAGTTTATAAAGAATCTCTAAAAAATAACACTAAACTCTTTGTGATTGATACCAATGAATCCAAAAGTTCTGAACTTATAAACCTAATCCAAAAAGATTTTTGTTTAACTAAAACTTATGAAAAAGAAAATAATTTTGAATTTTGGACTAGATGTGAAGACAGGTAATAAAGAGTTAGTTGAATTTTTTATGTCAGACACAATTTTGTAAGGGTCTCTAATAAAGTCAGCATCTGGGTATAAACAAACTGTTTTAACTGCTTGACAAAAAATCATTCAAAAAAGTAGCGACAGACCGAACCACCTCTGGATATCCCGTGCTATGACTACCTCTATAAACTACAAGATTTAAGCGAGTCGGATCTGAAGCAGCCTCCAAAAGTGACAAAAACCAGCTAAAGGTTCTTCCAAAAGGCGTGTTTTGATCGAATATTCCTGCGGTAACTAATACCCTGGGTGTTTTTACCTTGCCATCACGAAACCTCTTAATTGCTTGCTGAAGAGCTTGCATAGGATAATAGCCCGGAACTTTTTCACCACCAGTTTCAGCTACCCATGTATTTTCATCATGCTCTGGTGCAGTTCTAGAAACTGGAGACTGAAGTATGACTCCATATAAATCTGGATATTCTAAGGCTAGCCTAAAAACTGTAGCAGTAGCCGCGCTAACCCCTGTTACAGTAATATTATTTGTGTTAAGTTCGTACTTTTCGCGTAAATAGTCGATGGCTGCCTTGGCTGCTAAATAATGATTTTCTGACAAGTCACCAGAGCCAAGATCAAAATATGCACTCCCAAAATTGCCGCATCCTGGTAATAACATTGATACTACGACACCGCCTGACTCGACAAAAGCTTGCTCCTGAGGAGAAAGATTGCCCGGTTCAGTTAAACCAAATCTACTATAAAACCTCACCAAAACCTTACTATCAGGAGAAATTGTTTCAAAACGTTTAGAAATTATACTCATCCATGCCTCGCTTGGCACAACTTGATCATTCTGATTAAGTGTGACATTTACTTTTGCAGTATTGATGATAAAATTAGTAGCAGGCTCATCCTCTCGGCTAGAAATCAAAGCCTCGCTTGTAGGTAGTTTTATTACTTCTTTATTAAGCCAATCATCTTTAGGTATTGTAAAAACATTGGTGCCAAAAGGATTATTCCAAGACGAAAAGCAATAAGCAACTTGAACATCTCCATTATCCATTACTTGTATCTGCACAGGATCACCCCTAAGTCCAGGCGGATCAATAAACATACCCTCATCTAAAACCAACCGTTTAGTGGCACCTTCTGGATCTATCACTACAGCCGTATTATTATATATATCCTTTCCCTCTTCATCCATCACTGGTTTATTATTTTCTAATAAAATAAAAAAAGTTCCTGATGTGTAAGTCATTCTCTCAAAAGCAGCGTTAGGCTTTTCCGTTAGGCTAAATTCAGGATCCTCAAAAAGCCTATTGTTAGTAGGAATGAGTCTTTTTAAAGTTTTAGAATTAGAAGAAATAGTAATGATATAAACTACTCCTCCTATAACATCCTTCAAGCTGCTACCATCAGGAAAATCTAGTTTACTTAACTTGCATGTTTTATCTTTTGAAGAGAGTTTAATTTCCAAAAAGTGAGTTTTTTGACCTCCTGCTTCTTGAACAATGATTCTAGCTACTACTAAATCTTTGTTTACAACATAAGGAATAACCCTACTAGCCTGACCAATTGAAATAAGTAAATCTTGACCACCAATACATTTATAATCTGAAAGACTGGTAGTTACTAAATTATCAGTTCCAACCCTCCCCAATAAAATTTCTTGCTTACCATCTTTTTCTATAGAGCAACTAAACATTTGCGGGTCTTCGGCACTAAACCTAATAAACTGTAATCCCTCTCTCACCTCTATTACATTAAAATTATTTGGGTTTATAAAGTAATAAAAATTATTACTCGTGGGTACGACCAAAACACTTCCATCCCCATTACTAAGAAATAACCAAGAAGAATCTAACTTAACTGGAGCTGAAGGCATAGGTTCTTCTTCTGGATTAAAAAAATTAAATAATGGAGTATTTTCTTTAGCAGGATCATAAATAACCGTTCTCTTACGATCTTTAATACAAAATAGCAGAATATCATCTGCGTCTAGATCTTCAGAATTTTTACCACGCCTCTGTAGAAAAAATAAACCGTTGGATGTTAACTGGGGAAACCTTGGTGTTTCAGCTATTTCCAAAAGTTCCACTGCTCTATTAGCTAAAACACTATTTTGTTTTTCTCCTAGTGAAAGATTTTCTTGAATTAGTCTTTCAATATACTTATAAGCTTCTACCCCTAATTTTATCTGATTATTATCTAAATTAAATTCTCTTTTTAAATCTTCAATTTTGTCTGGAAGAGGTTCAGTATTATTCAATATAATACTTACATAATCAGGATTGTCCGACAATATCTTATAAAGCTTAGCACCCCAAAAAATTTCTACAAAAAAAGATTGGTTATTTATATATATTTCTTTTAAAGTGCTTAAAATCAAAGCTCTATAACCTTCCCCTTCTTTTCTATAAGCTGTTTCTAAACGAGGAACTAAATGTTCACTCCATAATGGTTTAAGAAGTTCAGTAAGGGTCCCTCATTAGCGGATACCTTCCTCCAACCAAAAGTAAGAGCTAATAATAAACTAAAGACAAATTTAAGAAAAAACCTTCTGCTGAGTTTATCACCATCTAGTGACCATTCTATAATATTACGAATTAATATGTAAATTATACCACACTTTTTCAAAATTTACAACTTCGTCTTCTTAGGGGTCTCATTTTATACCAAACTGCTAACTGCTTAGTGAGTTTTTCTGACAGTGTTTTTTTATTTAATCAAGCTAAAACCTTTAGTTAAATCATAATTTAGTTTGTATTTGAGTATAGCTATAGTCGTTTTATGAAAATTAGAAAAATAACAATTTTTTCTTGAACTTATACCAATTTGCTATAAAAATATTCCAAAAATTCAAAGAAAATTTTAGCTTTTTAAAGTAAAACCGTCTCATACCATAGTAAATGATTTATGGCGAAATAATATTACTAGTCTAAAATATTAGATATACAAACCCAGCAAGAACTTATTCATCTTTTTGTAAGCTAAGAGATTGTAAATCTATTCTTCTCCTATTCTACTTCCACCGAATTTTCCTCTAACTTTGTCTATTTTTTGCTTGTAGTAAAGGCCAGTAGCAATAAAAATAGCTAGGATTGCCCCACTCCAGATAAAAAACTGAATACCTCCAGTCCTAGGCGTACCAAGAAGTCCAGAACCTCTAATCTCGATATCAACTCTACCTCTAAAACTTCCAGTTTGGTCAGAATCAATCACAGCAACATTAGTAATAGTCCCAGAAGCACTACCACTAACCATAGCTCTAAAACTTACTTCACCACTAGCATTGGTAGCTAAATTCCCGATATTCCAAGTCAAACTATTATCTACTTGATTAAAAACGCAACCAGGATTACAAGAATCTCTTACATAACTCAAACCATCAGGAATATTATCAACAATGGTTACCCCAGTTAAATCTTGTCCAGTTTCATTTTTATAAATAATTCTGTAAGTTATAATATCATTTTGGTTAGGGTTAGGATTACTAACTTCTTTATTTATCGCAATTTTACCTTTGTCTATAGGGTTAATTATTTCATTAGAATCGCAGCCTTCAGCAGGGCAGCATAAATTATTGCCTTGAGCTGTAACTGGGGGACACTCTAAAGTAGCAATGTTTTTAACTTCTCCAGTAGCATTTTGTCTAACTCTGACCGTTAATTCTAGATTTCTAGTTTCATCAATAGGTAGGTCAATAACCCATCTAATTGTAGTTAGACCGTTATTAGTACTTTGCGTACAATTATCGCTACAACTTACAAAGTCTAGGTCGGAATCTAAAGTGTCAGTAACTACTAAATTTACAAAGTCTGTATCGCCAACATTTTTTACAGAAACAGTATATACCAACTCATCTCCAGGTTGTACAGAAGTACCATTGCCTATATTTACAGATTTAGTTATTCTAGCTTCAGGTGGATTGCCTCCAGAACCAACCACATTTATAGTAACACTGTCTTGATCATCTTCAGTTGGGACGTTATTACCAGGTGTAGAGTCAGGATCGTCTTGATCAGAAGTTTGTACTTGAGCAGTGTTTTCAGTACTTCCAGTAGCATCACTATTAACTCTAACTGTGATTTGTAATTCTCTAGTTTCATTAACCTGGATAGTGCCAATAGTCCATAAGCTAGTATTTATATCAAATTCACCAGCGGGACTGCTAGAAATATAGGTTACTCCAGTAGGTAATTGATCTCTGACAGTTACATTTGTTGCTGTGTCAGGTCCTGAATTAGTAACTCTAATAGTGTAGATGATTTCTTCGTTTTGCTGTGGGTTAGGATTACTAACTTCTTTAATTAAAGATAAATCGGCAACTTGAGTTGGGTCTTGAATGTTAATAATAGCATTATCTTGATCATCTTCAGTTGGGACGTTATTACCAGGTGTAGAGTCAGGATCGTCTT
>CAZVWQ010000029.1:15206-15658 GCA_964631275.1 uncultured Candidatus Saccharibacteria bacterium
GTGGGTTAGGATTACTAACTTCTTTAATTAAAGATAAATCGGCAACTTGAGTTGGCAGGACTGGAATAGTAACCCTATCCTCAAGATCATCGCCTTCATTATATCGTAATCTAGCAAGATTATTAATTTCTCCAGTGGCATTGTTATTTACCTGAACTCTGTAAGTTACGGAATAAAAACTACCATTTGCAGGAATAGATTGAATCTCCCATCTAAGTGTTCTCTGAGGGTCTTCAAAACAGTTAGAACCAAGAATATTAGTACAAGAGCCATTAACATATGTAGCGTCCGCATCTAGGAAATCTGTAATCACTACTCCTGTAGCCTCGGCAGTTCCAGTGTTTCTAAAACTTAACTCGTAAGTGATAATATCTCCAGGGGTTACTGTAGGATCAGTACCTGTATTTTGACCATTAACTTGAGTGATGGATTTATCAAAGTCTAGCTGGGGT
>CAZVWQ010000030.1:0-14746 GCA_964631275.1 uncultured Candidatus Saccharibacteria bacterium
CTTCGTGTGGCGCGATCGCCGAGCAGATGGCGATGCCGCCGTGGCGGGCCACCTCACTCGCGACGAAGCCGATACGCTCGACGTTGGCGATGCGATCCTCACGCGAGAACCCAAGACCCTTTGAGAGATGCGTGCGCACCACATCACCATCGAGGAACGTAATGGCTCTATCTTGTGCCTCAATGAGCCGCGAGTGGACGACCTGCGCGATCGTGGACTTCCCCGCCCCCGAGAGTCCCGTGAAGAAGAGCGTGAAGCCCTGACGACCTTCCCGAGCGATGCCACGCTTCAGCTCGTGGATGGTCTCTGGGAACGAGAACCAGCCGGGCAACTCCTCGCCAGCACGCAGCATCCGCCTGACCTCGGTCCCGGAAATGTTGCGCACCGTATGGTGCGGTTTGACCTCATCCTCTGCGAGATACCGGTCTTCCTCCTCAACGTAGGCAATGACCGGCGAGAGGAATGGGGTGATACCGATCTCATCTTCATACGCACGTACCAGTTCATGTGCATCGTACGGACCGTAGAAATCCTTCCCGTTCCCGTCTTTGCCGGGACCTGCGTGGTCGCGTCCGACGATGAAGTGGGTGGCACCGTAGTTCTTGCGAATGAGTGCGTGCCACAGCGCCTCACGAGGACCCGCCATGCGCATCGCAAGTGGCAACAGCGAAAGGGTTGCCTCTTCTTTGAGGTGCATCTCGTGAACGAGCTGGTACGCCCGTGCTCGCGTGACGTAGTCGATGTCGCCCTCTTTGGTGAGCCCCACGACGGGATGAATGAGGATGTGTGCGTCGTGTGCACGGGCTGCGCGGCGCATCAATTCAGCGTGGGCTTTATGAATAGGGTTGCGCGTTTGGAACGCAACCACGCGCTCGTGTCCCTGTGTCTTGAAATGCGCTTGCAACTCTTCGGGCGTATGCCGCAGGTCGCGAAAGTCGTGACGCACCGGAAGCGCTATACCCTCGACCGGGCCGCCGATGTTCATCAACCCACGCTCGCGCATCGTAAGGCGCACCCCGGGGTGGGTCGGGTCATTCGTCCCGAACACCTCCCTGCACTCTCGCTCGCGGTTGGGCATCCACGCACTCCTCACCTGCATGAACGCAAGCGGGTTGCCGAAGCGATCACACAGCACGATCTCCTCACCCACCGCAACACTTCCCTCTGGGACCGAAAGTGTTATCGGCATGGGCCAGAGGGCACCCCCGGGCAAACGCATGTCGGTGACGACCCCTTCGTACTCCTCCTCGGTCAGAAATCCGCCAAGAGGCGCAAACCCGCCCACGAGCATAAGCTCGAGATCGCAGAGCGCGCGGTCGTCGAGGTTGATGCGTGGCAAGCTGACCAAACGCTCGCGTACGCCTGTGGGTTCTCCTGGTTGGGATGTTGGTGACATATCGATGCGTAGTGTAGCACGCCGGCCGATCTGGTACACCGTACTAGTACTCGCCGGCGCCGCGAGAGGTCACATAGGACGGACGGGTGAGCCATACACCCTCGAGCGAACGGCCCGACAGCTTCTCAAGACGTGCGATGTCCTCCTCATAGTAGGCAACCACACGTTGCCACACCTCCTCGCTGAGAGTTGGGTCGAACACGTGTCGATCTGCGGAAACGGTGTTCCATCGCCGCAGTCGACGCAGCACCTTGCGCACCCGTGATGCGAGGCCGAGACGCTGCACGACCGACCGGAGCACACTGGGTACGGGAAGCTCAGTGAGCAGCCGATCGACCCGATGGATCAGTGGATTGATCCCGCTCACGCGAGCGCGACGTTGCTTGGGTGCATTGATACGTTCAGTGAGCTTTGTAGGGATGTGGTTCGTATCAACGCCCACGAACGCGAACAGCTCACGTGCGACGCGCGCAGGATCGCTCGTAATGTCATCGTAGAAGACGAGGTGGATCTGCTCCTTGTGATAGTGCGTCAGCCACCACGAGAGGTGCGCCCCGTAGCGACCACGGTCCCACTGTTCCTCCCCACAGTTGGTGAGGTAGTCCTGGAACGAGGTGTATTCGTGCACCCCCCTCCCAAACTGGAAACGCCAAGCCGAGTGGAGTCGTTCGAGCGGATCACGCACGGCGAGAATGAGTCGTGCCTGTGGGTAGACCTGTGGGATGACGTCACGCGCTGTTGGATCGGTCGCGTAGAGCGGTGTGAATTCGCCACGCACCACGCCCGGTGTACAGTGGTCGTACTGCGCTGCGTACCAGGTCCACCCATTCGAAAACTGCTTGTCGTAGAAGTGGACCTCCTTCCGTTTCGCACAGCAGATGTCTGGGTGGCTCGTAAGACACGCCCACACCCACGTACTCCCACACCTGCTCATGCCGATGCCGATGAAGTCAATGTGAGGTTGCGTTCCTTCATCCATGCCGGTGCAGTATACCTCCTCTCCTGGTAGTGTGTTATAGATGATGTCCACGAGACCTTTCGAGCAATGACCTATCTATTCACACGACTGAAGCGGGCTGTCTACACCCTCCTGCGCAAAAGCCAGCGGTACACCAGGACCGACATGGTCTACATCGCGAAGGGTACTTCGTGGATGTCGGTACGAACCGTGGTCGGCACCAGCGCGGGCCTCGTGCTCACACTGCTCCTCGCAAATGTCCTCGACCCGGAGGTATACGGCGTGTACCAGTACATCCTTGCGATCGCTGCCACCCTCTGGGCATTCACCCTCACCGGCCTTCCCACTGCCATCACCCGCGACGTTGCTCGAGGGTACGAGGGTGCGCTAGCGCGTGGCGTGCGCGTGCAGCTCGTGTGGTCGTCCGGCATCGCCGTACTGATCGGTCTCGGTGCCGGCTACTACCTCGTCAAAGGCAACGTGGATCTGGGGCTCGGGCTCGCGTGTGTTGCGGTGGCGACGCCGTTCCTGAAATCATTCGGTGCGTGGGCATCTTTCCTCAACGGGAAACGGGAGTTCAAGCACAAGGTCCTTGTGGGGAGCACGTACGATGTCCTGACCGTGCTCGCGACCGGTGCAGCGGTCCTTCTCGTTCCTACTGAGCCAGCGCTCCTCGTTGGAGCATCGCTCGCAAGTCAGGCACTCTTGCACGTGGGTGCCTACGTACTCGTGCGAAAGCAGTACCTTCCAAACGCCGCGGTCGACGCAACCTCCTCGGGATACGGGTTCCATCTCAGCATTATGAACACGCTGGGGCTCGCGATCAGCAAGCTCGACAACGTCCTTATCTTTCAACTTATCGACCCAGTGGCGGTCGCACAGTACAGTATCGCCCAATCGATCCCGCGACACTTCAATCGTGCAACACAGTGGGCACGTGCTTTGGTCGCTCCCAAGTTCAGCACGACCTCCTTTACCACCCTCCAGCGCACCCTTGGTCGCAAAGTGGTGCTCATGCTACTTCTCATGATCGGTATCGCGGGAGGATACATCATGATCGCACCGCTCCTCTTTTCACTCGCGTTCTCTCAATACGTGGACGCGACCGGCTATTCGCAGATCTTGGCACTCGGTCTGCTGACCATGCCGACCATGCTCTATCGCGAATCGTTCGTCGCTCACAAACGTACCTGGCAGCTCTACACTACGAAGACCATCGTGCCGATCGTTCGTCTTGCGCTCATGCTCACCCTCATCCCACTATGGGGGTTATGGGGGGCAGTCGTTGCGAGCGTGGCTCCCCAGGCACTCAACTCACTACTCCTCATTCTCCTCTTCTACACCGCGCGAGGTGGAAACACGACGTGAATGATCTGCTCGAGCGGGGTGCACTGCGGCGAGGTGGTACCCCGTCGCGAACACACCCTCGGGTACGATCTGATCACGCGTCGGCTCGTTGTACTCACGCAGGATCAACCAGTCGAGACGCATGCACAGTCGCGCGAGAAGCTCAAGGAATGTGCGTGTTACCACACCTCCCCGCACATCACACTGGTAGTCAATGCGTTGCAGAAGAATGCCTATGGTACTGAACGGTCGTGACTCCCGTTCGAGTGCTTCTATGTCCCACTTCGCAAACAGATCGAGGAGCGCATTGCGTGAAAAGCGGTAGTAGTCCCAGGGCTGACCGTGCGAAGGGTACATGAAGCGGGTCGTGAGTATCACCCTGCCTCCAGGTTTCAGTACACGCAACATCTCACCCACCGCCGTGCGCGGGTCACGACAGTGCTCCAACACCTCGGTGCAGAGAATTGCATCGAACTCACCCTCACCAAAGGGCATGTCGTGAATATCTCCCACCACGTCAACACCCTTCCCGGGGCGAATGTCGAAACCGACCGTGTTCGGAAACCACTTCTTGTACGGCCCTTCATGACATCCAACGTCAAGTGTTTTACCGTCTGTCGCATAGCGCGAAACGAATGCAGCGATACGTGGTCGGGTAAGCTTCGGCGTCAGGCGCCGTTTGATGACCTGGAGCATATCAACCTTCGATAAACGCTTCTGCTCGCGAACGCCACGAAAATGAACGCGAGAGCTCTCGAGCCCGCTCGGTGCGAACGCGCATCTCTTCTTCGTGCGAGACACTATACCACAATGCATCAGCAAGCTTTTTAGGATCACCCGGGGGCACCAAGAGCGCGCACGTCTCATCCACAACCTCGCGAACGGTCGGGATATCCGATACAACGACCGGCGTTCCACTCGCTAGGTACTCGAACAATTTAATGGGAGACGTGTCGTGTGATGCTGGGTCATCGGTGAGTAGGTTCGGCAAGACCACGACGTCGGCACCCACAAGCAACTCGGGGACCTCAGACGGCTCAACACGCTCAGCAAGAAATACATTCGGGTGCTGAACGCGTGCACGCCACTGAGCACACTCATCAGCACGACACCCGACCGCGACGATCGCCATATCAGGCGAGAGATGCAAAGCGGCTTCAATGAGAGTGCCTACGCCTTTATGTTCGACGAATGAACCCGTGTACAGCGCTACCCACCGCACGTGTGACGAGAGACTAAATCTCTCGCGTAGTACCGTGCGTGCGTCTGCTCGCTTAGCTCGTGCGACATCGATCGCGGCAAGATCAACCCCGTTACTTACAACACGTATCTTCTTCTCCGGCACACCCTGCTCGACGAGCGAGTGCGCGATGTAGGCATTGGTCGCAACGACCCGACGAGCATGCGCCACTGCTCGACGCTCGAGGAACGTGAGTACGTGCGCGACCTCATGGCGATTATAGATAACGTTCCTGAAGCATACCGCGGCAAGCGAGCGACGTGTCACGACCCTGTCGGGGCGAAACCAGAGCGCAAAGAGACGCACACACGTGAGGTAGATCACCTCACCCACCAGACCGAGCACACCGCGACGACCTGCGAGCCCCACTCCGGGGAAACGTAGGATGGTCAGCTCAGGCACAAGTCCGTACGCACGACGTATCTCCTCGGGCGAAGCGCTGTTTCCAAGCACACACAGCACGGTAGTATGTCCAGCTTCTGCGAAACCCGAGGAGAGGCGCGCCATCTGCACCGCATTGGCTCGTCTATTCGGTAGTGGTGAACACGTTACGTAGAGGATGCGCATGAACTATTGCCCAAGTAGTTTGTGGCGAAGTGCACGCACTCGCCATCCCATCCGGTAGCGCATGCTTACCAGGGTGTCGGCGATACGCTGCATGATCGATCCTGCTTGAGGCCACCCGACCCAGACACGTCCTGAGACCACGCGCCACCGTGGGTAGCTACCCCACGCACACTGGTAGTATGGTCGCTGGGTATCGTGCAGCACGACCACACCCCGCGAAGACACCAGGTCACGCGCAGCAAGGACACACCTCCGGCGTTTTCGACCATCCACAAAGATAAGATCGAATTGTGTCTTGAGGGTCGCAGGATACGTCACGTACTCGTCCATGGTCACCTCTTTGTTCCGAGCGATGGCCGGGTCGGTCGGGATCAAGACGACCTCGGTATCATCGTGTCCTTCGACCCACTCGCGCACTTCTTCGTACCAAGCCGCATCATACTCGAGACTGACCCACCGGAAGCGAATTCCCCGCTCCCGCAGAAACTGCGTAAAGTACCTCGTACTACCACCGCTCCCCCACTCGAGGATCGACAGATCGTTCCCCAGCGAGAGCAGCGTCTGCTCAAAAAAGTGCTTCTCCTCCGGGGTCATCATCGGTTCCCCTATTGGAGCAGTGTTGCCAACGGTCAGCTGAGCGTTGTTTTGAGATGTGGACATAGGTGCATCAGTTGGTTACGAGCCATCGCATAGGTGCGGTAAGCATGTGCAAGAGTCGCACGCACAGCGGAACCTGTGCGCGCCAAGCGGTGTCCTCCCGGATCTCAGAGGTTTCGGCGAACCGCATACGATTCCCCCCCACCAGGTTGTGCTCGTGCTTCCGAAAGTCTAGCATCTCCTTCTGGTACGTCACACCGATGTACGTACACACCTCGCGCAGCACGCGTTGCGGATCGCGGGTGAACGCTTCGTAGGATAGGTCATACCGCGAACATCCTCGCGCGACCGAACGAATCTTAGTATTGACCGCAAGCCACCTCATGTACCACAAGCAGGGACGTCCGCGTTTCTTGGCATAGGAGCGCGCGACCGCTCTTCCGTCCCGAACCAAGTGAATGACTGACACATCGAAACGAGCGTCGTTGATGAGGAGCTCGAGTTCGTCCACTCCCAGGTAGGTTGAGGCAATGACCACGACCTCGGCACCTGAGCGAGTGAGACATCCGGAGAGCGCTTCATAGTATCGAGCTCCCCACGCTTCCACATCAAGTGGCTCACCAGTTCGCGCATCCCGATACTGTTTGATCCCGAGCAAGCGCGCACCTTTGCTGCGAGCGACCTGTACCGGGTGCCCACGCAGTATCGTGAATGCATCGCCCCACAACGCATCACTAGCGACCGATACGCCCCGCGAGGTCACGGTACCCTGCTGGGTGAGCGCATACAATTCACCTGCTGCCAGAAGGTGCGGGTGCCCATCGAGCACGAGGCCCACCAAGGTCGAGCCGCTGTGTCCGGCGCTGGCAATACTTACCACCTTGATCGGTCGCTGGTGCATGGAGGTACTCTAGCATGACTCATGCCTCAGGGACCCCTCTGAGGAACGCGAGTATCTGAGCCGCACGCTGGTGCCAGGTATACTGATGCGCATGTTGACGTGCGCGCGAAGCGCATGCACGTGCCTGCTCCGGATCGTCGAGAACGCGACGCACCACACGTGCCAGCTCTTCAGGGTCATCGGCCGTGAACCAGTAGGCGGCATCGTCGGGGACGATCGCCCGCAAGCTGGGGATGTCGGAGAGAACGAGTGGTACGCAGGAGGCAAGGTGGGCGAATACCTTCAAGGGTGAGGTGTAGCGAGCCGAGAGATCGTTCGCTGCCGTATTGGGCACCACGAGCACATCGGCCGCTTGCTGGTTGTCCCGCAGCTCGCGGTACGGCCGAGCGCCGAGGAAGTGAACGTCGGGGTACATAGCCGCATTGTGCTCCACCTCCGCCCGACTTCCTCCGATAACCGCCAAATGTACCTCGGGCGCATGGGCTGCCGCCTTGAAGTAGGTCTCAACTCCCTTCCACGTATCGAGGCCGCCGATGTAGAGCGCCACGTTCACATCGAGTGGCAACCCGAGTCGCACACGTGCATCCCGCTTGGACTCTGCTGCTTCAAAGAACGAATCGTCGATGGCGTCGTGAGCCACATGCAGCTGTTCTGGTGGCACACCACGCTCCCGGTAAAAATCGCGAAGACCTTCGGAGATGACGACCGTACGCACACCCTGCCTGAGAATGCGCCGTGCCGGATAGCTGAATCGCGCTTCGTGTGACTCCCAGACGAGACGCGCGGGTGCAACTGCAAACGACAGAAGCCATCCTATCCATTCGCTGCGGAAGTAGTAGATGTCGTGATGCACCGAACGCCGCTTGGCATCCACAAGCGCCTGCAGCACGAAAAATACCTCGTTGAGATAGAACGCCGGAGCGAACCAACGCGAGAAGACATCGATTCGAACCGGTCGCACGTCAAACGCAACCGGTATGGCAAAGTACGCCGCAACAGACTGTGTGGATGCTCTGCCGTGTCGCGGGCTCACGTAGAGGTCGACCGTCGCGCCTGCATCAACGAACGCACGGCACATGTGCGCTATCTGCGCAGCATGGGCGCGCTCACTCGGGAAGCGGACGGAAGCGAGGTAGGCAAGTCTCATGGTGTGGTGTCGGCCATGGGCTCAACATGAAAAACGGCGATACCCTCTACAACAAACACAGGGCGAAAAAGTGACGGATCGACCCATAGCGGATGGCGCTCTTGGTCGACGATGAGGTAGTCGAGTCGATAGCGGCTGATGAGCTTTGCAAGAGGCACGTCCTCGTTCGCCCAAAACTCGCGGGCTACCATCGTTTTCGTATCCGCAAAGAACCGTGTCACCTGCCCCGGCTTTGCCACCTTCGCAAGCCACGGGTCACGCGAGCGAGCGAACTTTTCTCGCCAGTCACTGAAGAAGTAATCTTGCAGGTGTGCCTCGTGCTCGGCGAGATAGGTTTCAATGGTCTCACTGGTCACCCCCCGCAAGCGCATGTACACAAGGTAGTTGTGGAGAATACGCTCCTCCGGCACGTTCATAAAGACGTACTGGGAGTGGTAGAGGTCGCAGCCCGTGTACGCGGGAATGAAGCGCTCAAGCTCAAGTGTTGGTTCAGCGACGAGTGCAACGCAGTTGCCGTCCGGGTGCTCCTCGTCCAGCCACGCGACGACCGGTCGGTAGCGCTGCTCACGCTGGTACTGCTCGGTCGCCGTGTGGACGCTCGGCAGCGAACTTACCTGCGCTACGATAAGCAGGACGATACCGAGCACGGCACCATCCCGAGCCGCTATGGTGACCCACCGCTCTGGGATGCCCATTCGCTCGAAGTGAAACGCATAGAGGAAAAAGATAGAGCCAACGACGACCATGAATGCGATCGGGTCGCTGTACTGCACGAAGTGCTGTGGCCACACGGTCTTCCCGGTGATGAGCTGTTGGTTGTAGCAGATGTGACCCGCGAGCACAGCTACGAATGAGAAGCGCCACCACGGATGCTTCAAGAGTGTTATCGCCATCGCACGGAATCGCTCGCGCATGGTAGGTCGAGTGATCGCAGGGAGTACGTGGAGAAAGGCACACGCCATCGCTATCCCTCCCGCCGCCAAGAGCGCCTTGTTGACGAGTGGCTCGTGCGTCTCAAAGAGGCCATTCTTTGTAAGCGAGCTTCCGCCCGAGACGGACGTGAGTATACCGAGGAGGTACGGCACATTGATAAGAAGCCCAAGCGCGATACCGCTTCCCACCTCTTTCACCCTATCCCACTCGCGGTAGAGGAGGTGGAGTGCAAGGTAGAGACCACTTGCCACGAACGCGTAGGCGAATGAGAAGATGTATCCGGAGGAGAGGCCGAGCACCACACCCATAAGGAGCGCTCGGCGCGGGCACATCTCCCCCTCCCCACGTACGAGGATGAGCAGGGTCGCAAACAAAAGCAGTCCCCCCGTGATGGGGTTGACCATGCGGCTCCAGATCGAGAGGAGTGGCACATTCGATCCTTCAACAAGAGTGCGCACGAACTCAAGCGGACGGTAGAGGTCAAGCCCCGCTGCAATGAACCACGCAACAAAGAGCGCGAGCGCGAGGTGTGCCGCAGGCGCAGCAACCTCAGCGCGCGCAAGAAGCGTGCGCACAATGGCGACGATGAGCACAAAGAGTACTGCGGGAAATGCGAACTTCGTGAGGATGATGACCCACGGCAACCACGCCGGGTTCCCGAGTGCGAGCACGGCGTAGAGCCACTCACCGAATGGCTGCTGTACTGTCCCCGCATCTTTGTATTCATGGAAGACGGGAGAAGCAATGGAGACGTGACCCTCGGTCACCTCGCGTATGCGCGAAAGATAAATGAGCTCACTGTCGTGATGAAGGAACTGAAACGCCGGTCGCTCGTCGGGAATGGTGTAGTACGCAAGGAGGTACGGTGCCACGTTGAGCAACCCCACCACACACGCCGCACTGAGGATGAGCCACCGGGTCATTTTATCACGACGCACGAAAAGACCGCGGCGGTGTGCCGCGCGAACGGAAGTCGGTTCGCGAGCAGGTCGAGGAACTTGACCGGAAAGAATAGGAAGAGCGAGAGGTTGACCAATAGCCAGTAGAGACGCTCGCTGCCAAGCGAAAACAGGCTCGGGAGAACGTAGCACAACCACGTGTTGAGTGCAGAGAACAAACCAGATCGTACTCCCACCCGCACCTCACTGAAGTCCTTGCAGAGGACCGTAAGCCCGGAAGCGGTCCACCGCTGGTAGTCGTGTGGCGAAGCATGAAAAGGATAGAGAAACGGCGTACTGATGTAACCCACACCACCCGGCTTTAAGATGCGATGAAGCTCACGTATCGCCTGTCGAGGGTCCGGTACGTGCTCGAGAACGTTGTCGCAGACAAATGTATCGACGGTACCATCCTCGATGGGGAGATGCCCGATGTCGGCGACCACATCCACCTCTGTGTACGCGGTAATATCGTAGTTCACTACATCCGAGCGGAGGCGCAGCGGGCCCGATCCAATATTAACAACCTTGCCGGTCCCTTCTGGGGCATAGCGTTGCAAGAACGCACGCGGGCCGAGACCGATGAGGAGTGTTGGCCCAAACACATAGACGATCAGGCGGTAGAAGCGAGGCCACCGTTTGAAGAACTCACGTATGGTATCTCCTTCGTGCTGCAATTCCTGCGGTACTACTTCTTGCATGTAAGGGTGAACGCCACTTCCTCGAACCCGCCGACCCAGAAGCACCACAACCGACTGCACAGGGACGGCGAGAGGTTGCCGAGGGTGGTGAAGATGGCGTTCAAAACGTGAATGCCCCCTCGGGTGAGTGGCCCCGCACCCATCTCTTTCAAGATGTGTGGGAACGCATGCCAGGTGAGACGCGTGCTCTCGTGCTCAAAGTCTATCCCGTAGTAGCCGATCGCCGTGAATCGCTCATTGAAGTAGTTCGGGAAGGTCACATCAAAACCGTGGCTGTGTTCGGGGTGCGTCATCCCACGCGAAAAGTGAGGCACCTTTATCTTGAGGGTCCCGCCAGGCTTCATGATGCGGTGTAGCTCACGCATCACGTCAAACGGTCGATCGAGATGCTCAAGAATGTGGTAGGCGACCACCTCGTCAAACTCGTTCTCCTTGAATGGGTACGGGAACGTGTTGAGATCGTGCGAGACATCGGGCTCGACAATGCTCTGCCAGTCCACATTCACGTAGCCCGGCAATTTCTGCCCCGCGCAGCCGATGTTGAGTTTTCGTTCGTTGTGTTGTTGCTGATCAGTCATACCATCGTGTTAACCACCGAGCGAGTACGTAGAGCGCCCAGATCGCTTTGCGCTCATCCCGCACCCCATCCGTGTGGCGTTGAAGCAGTATACCAAGCTCCTTCCGGTCGAACAGCCCCGATGTTACCAGGGGGCCAGAGAGGAGAACCTCGCGCACCTCATCCTGCATCTCCTCTAGGATAAGTCGTCCGATGGGGATGTTGAATCCCTGCTTCTTTTTGGCGAGCGTTGCCGGTGGAAGCTGGTCGCGCACCACTTCCCGTAAGAGGTACTTGCGCGTGGAGCCACACAGCTTCCACGTCTCCGGAAGCGCGAGCGCGAACTGCACCAGTCGCTCATCGAGGAATGGTGAGCGCACCTCAAGCCCGTAGCGCATGCTCGCGCGATCGACCTTCACCAAAATGTCCTCGATGAGGTAGCCCTTGAGGTACTCGAGCTGCAGACCCGCATCGAGCGAACCCGCTTCCTCGTACCACCGATCGAGCTGCTCATGCGCGGCCGCGGTTGGGATGGCACCTTTGGTGAGTGTGGTCACCTCTTCAGGGCTGCAGGCGGCCATCCAGGTCGCGTTGCGGTAGCGCGGTTCGGTCGCGAGTCCCCGCAGCATCCGCTTCACACGAAAATCAAAACTCATGTACCCGTGCGAAACGGGCAGAGCTTGCGCAGCGGTGTGTAGGGCGTGCACAAGAGGGCGTGGCACCCACGCGAGCCGGCGTGCGATGCGATGTGCGACAAAGGTATCGTACCCCCACAATAACTCATCGGCCCCATCACCCGAAAGGGCGACCGTGACCTGCTCACGCGCGAAGCGTGAGACGAGCGCGGTCGGGATGATGGAAGAATCAGCGATAGGTTCATCAAGGATATCAGGGAGCTCGTCCGCGATGTGTCGTATCTCACCGACACCCAGCACGAGGTCATGGTGGTTGGTACCGAGGTGCTTGGCCACGAGCCGCGCATCATCCTGCTCATCAAAGGAAGGGTCGTCAAACCCGATGGAGAAGGTTTCCAGTAGTGCGCTACTCTGCTCGCTTGCAACAGCAGCAACCGCACTTGAGTCGAGCCCGCCACTGAGGAATACCCCGACCGGCACGTCAGCGACCATGCGCCGCTCTACACTACTTGCCAGGAGCGCACGAAACTCCTCCACAACATCGCGCTTTGCAGTGGGTTCCTCGGCAAGTGAGAACGAACGGAACGGTACGCGCTTCACATCCCTTCCATCGAACTCTACGTATGAGCCCGGCATCACCTTCTCCACACCCAGAAGGATGGTGCGTGGCGCAGGGATGTACTCGAGTGAAAGGTATTGACCGAGCGCTACACGGTCAAGCTCGGTGGGGCACGCGGGGTGCTCGCGAAGCGCCTTCAACTCGGAGCCAAAGAGAAGTGCCTCCGGTGTGCGTGCGACGTAGAGAGGTTTCTTGCCCAGCGGGTCGCGCACGAGGTAGAGCTTCTCGACTCGTGCGTCATAGAGCGCAAATGCGTACATACCCTCAAGAAGTGGAAATGCATCGACCCCCAACTTCTCGTAGAGTGCGAGGATGACCTCGGTGTCCGAGGTGCTGCGAAGCGAGACGCCGCCGAGGTGCGCCTCGCGAAGCTCCTGAAAGTTGAACACTTCCCCGTTGTAGGAGATACGGATATCACCACGAGCGTTCTCCATCGGCTGCGCCCCAGATGGAGAGAGATCGAGAATGGCGAGGCGTCGGTGGGCAAGCCCTACCTTCCCCGACAGCGATACACCTGCACTATCAGGACCGCGGTGCGCGAGTGAGTGCCCCATGCGCTCTAGCACTTCTCTTGACCCAACTCCGTAGAACCCCGCAATGCCGCACATGGTACTGATCAAAGATTCTTTGTGTCGGCGATGTAGTACGCACGTTTGTTCTGCGACTCGTAGTACGTGCGCATCAGTATCTCAGCGATGATACCCATCGTGATGAGCTGTACCCCCACGATGACGCACAGCGCAGAGAAGACCGGTAGCGGTGTCTGCACGAGGTGCAGGTCGTGCATGAGTCGCAGGTAGATCGCAGTGAGTCCCGCAAACACACCAAGGCCTGCGAATCCAACACCTACGAGACCGAATATCTGAATGGGACGGTCGAGATAGCGGCGCATGAAGTAGAGCAAGAGGAGATCGAAGAAGACCCGCATCACACGCGAGATGCCGTAGTTACTCTTCCCGTACTTGCGCGGTCGGTACGCCACTTCGACCTCGCCCACGCGCGCACCGATGAGTGAGGCATGCGCCGCGATCAGCCGGTGCATCTCACCGTAGAGTCGCAGATCCTTGATGATGTCGCTGCGGTAGGCCTTCAGGGTGCAGCCGTTGTCGTGAACCGGTACGCCGGCGACCCACGATATGGTCCAGTTGGCGATGATGGAGGGAAGCTTGCGAACCAGCCGCTGCTCTTTCCACCGCTCACGACGCCAACCCGACACGACGTCATACCCCTCATCAAGCTTCGCGAGCAGCTTCGGGATGTCGGCGGGATCATTCTCAAGGTCGGCATCCATGGGCACGATGACCTCGCCGCTGGCGTGTTCGATACCGGCGTTGAGCGCCGAGGTCTGTCCCGCGTTCATGCGGAAGTGAATGACCTTCAGTCGTTCATCCTTCTTGGCGAGCGTATCAAGCACCTCCCTACTCTCATCACGTGAGCCGTCATTGACCGCAATGATCTCATAGGGATGACCCAATTTTGTAAGCGCCTTGGTGAGCTGCTCGAACAACTCCGGCAAGCTCGGCGCTTCGTTGTAGATCGGCAGTACGATGGAGAGCTTCATATCAGGTCAGAATGAAACGGTACAGCACAAAATTGTATGAGGCAACCACCGCGACCGCCAGGAACTGAGCGACGTAGGCGTTGAATCCCATAAGCGTCAGGGCGAGGTACACCACACCCAAATTGACGAGCAATCCCGCGAGCGACGAGAGAATGAATAGAGTGAACGCGGTGCGGGTCGCGAACCGGCGCTCTGCACTCGTTGCGAAGGTCACCTCGCGCTGCAGCATATAGCTCGTGGTAAAAGCGATAGCGTACGCAATTGCCGAAGCGATGTAGATCAATCCGGTCAGGGTGAGCACTACCCAGAACGAGAGGAACAAGACACCCGCAACGGAGAGTCCCACAAGCACGTACGCGACCAACTGACCGGTCAAACCTTTCTGTGTGCGTAATGTGGTGATGAGTGTATGCATGTGAGGATCAAGATCGATCAGCGCGCACCCCAGCGTGGCGCGCCCACACCTGCAGCTGGACGAGATTCCAGAGCGGGTACAGGTGGTAGCCGCCGTTGCAATGTTCTTCATGCATCGCACGCGCTGCATCCCAGTCAATGAACGAAGAGAGACCGTCATAGTATCCGTCAGAGAGAATGACTGCGACGGTTTTTCTGATCACGCTGTCACGAAGCCACTTTGCTCCCGGTGACTC
>CAZVWQ010000031.1:0-14268 GCA_964631275.1 uncultured Candidatus Saccharibacteria bacterium
TATGTAGGCATATACCTACTTTATTTCTTATTTCTTTTTATTTCGCAAGAGGTCTGATGTTGTCAGCTTATCGAGACCCAAAATATAAAACCACCTTAATGGTGGCCTTGTAACTTTTTGAATAAATCTTGTCTCAGAACTAGTTTCCTCTAACTATAACTTTATCTACATTGGTGCCATCAGTGAATTGTCCGTATCTAAAATCAACTTTAATACTCATGTCAGTAATTGTGAAAGGGTTAGATGTAACTTCAAAATAACCTGATTCACAGCCACCCTGATTATTTAGGTCTTCAGAATAAAAATTAGTAACAGATAATATGTTAGATCCTTGATAAATTAAAGCTCGCCCAATAAATCCTGTTCCAGACCCAGTTGTTTTAACACAATAATTAGCTGTGTAAGTTCCCAAATTAGAGTTGGTGTCAGGCAAAGTTGCATACTGTCCAAAAACCATCCAAGCACTACTGGTCTGATTTACAACCATAACCCCAGAGTCATCTATAATTGAACCTCTATATCCATAATCTTCAGCTTCATAATTTTTTTCAAAGCTACCAGAAGTAATTTCAGACACGGTAATCTTATCAAGATAAGTAGTAAAGCTATCTGTATTTTGGACTCTATACTCCATTAAACCTGAATTGTCTGGTTTATAGAAATCAAGACTAAAATCAGCATATTCGCTAGTAGGCACTTCTGCTAAAGGAACTCTTAACCTGCCCAGATTACCTAAACCTCCAAAGCCATTATGAGCTTCTAAAACTAAATATTTGCCACTCGTATCTCCTACTGGATCAACTTTTAGAGTAAAGTTTGCAGTATACCATTTTCCGCCTTCTTGATCTGAATTTCTAGGACCAAAATTTATATAACCTCTACCAGTTGATTTTCTTGTTGCCTCATTAGAAGATCCAGCCTCTGAAATATTTTGATTACTCATAAGGCCGTTGTTCCAAAAAAACATTTTTTCTCCTTCGTATACTTTAACATTTTCACTATCCTGTGGTGCAACTGTTTCTGCCAGACTTATCTGGTCTACATAAATGTCAGCTGTATTAAAGCTATACACTCTAAACTCACCAATATCTAAACTAGCAGTTTTGAAAAATTTAAAGGTGTAATCAGCATAGCTACCTATAGTTAGATCACTTGAGGAATAGTATTCAGAACCAATTGATGTGCCAGCAGTGGCAAAATCAGGTTTGAAATTTCCATCTAACCTAAAAACATCGGATGTTGCAGGTGTAGTATCATTTTCTACCTTTATTCTAAAAGTAACTTCGTACCACTGATCGTCAGTTAAGTTTTGAACGTAAGGTCCATAAGCTAGGTAGCCACCAACACCAACAGCATCTGGGTCACCTGCAATACCTCTAACAACCTCCCCACAGTTAGCTCCATTAGAGCTATCGTCAACTATTGAGCCACTTCTATACCTCATATTAGCAGCACAAAAATCAAGTCCCTCGTTAGCTAGACCTGGTGTAGCCTGAATATTTGATTGGTCAGGTAAAGTACCTCCATAAGTAAATGGGGAATCAAAGTTCAAACTCTTGTCTCCATTATCCCAAACATCATCTGCAGTTCCTAAAATTTCGTCAGGTCCAGGATATCTACTTAGAGATTTGCAAGGTTCGGTTGGATTAGCTCCAGTACAATTGATATTATCATCAGCGTTAGGCCATTGGGCGTAAGTATTGATAGAACTTACAAAAAATATAGAAAAAATAGATAAAAGCACTAAAGCTTTTGATAAGGTTTTGATTGTTGATATATAGAACATATTAAAGATTAAGTAATTTATATTGTTATATTAATAAACAAGATTTGTAATTTATTTATTGGCTTTAGTCAAGCATAATTTATTTTAACTTAATTTTCTATTAATTGCAAGTTATTCTTCAATTCCAATTCCCAGATTCTTGTTGTCTAGAAGGCTAGTGTCGTAATCCAATTCTACTTGTAACTGATCTAAATTGGTCTCCAATTCGTTAGCTAGATTCTGAACTTTAGTACTAGTATCCAACCCCTCAAAATCTTCAAAGCTTAGATTTGGGTCCTCTTCTGGAGCTATAGAAGATACAGATACAGATACAGAAGATTCACTAGAGGTGGCCGCACTATTATCAGAATCATTATCAGAATCATTATTTAACTGGTTAAAACCCACTCCAACAATAATAATTAAAGCAAAGAAAACCGTAATTGCAATGACTAGATTTTTAGAAGATAGATTTTTCCTTTTGGTTTCTTGAGATTTATTTTCAGAATTCTTATCTGAAACTTGGCTATCTACTTTTTTTTCTTTATCTGACATAATTTTAGTTAGTTTAGTTAGTTTGTAATTTGTCTATTTCAGGCTTGAGCTGGTCTCGGATAAAATTGTTAATTTCTACAATTTTTTGGGCAGTAGCTTCTAGTTTATTTTGAGTTTCATTTTTTTGGTTTAGAAATTCTTGCCTAGGTCGGCTACAAGTTGCTTCTTGGGTAGTAATCAGAGATTCATAAAAATCTTCAGAAGTTAACCTGAAATCATTCACTAAAGTCTCAAAATCAACTATCAACGAATCAAAATCTTGCTCGCCACCTTCTTCTTGTAGTGTTGTATTTAGGTTTCTTAGTTTATTTAGGCTTCTCTCGTATCTAACGAAATATAGGCTATTATTACCTTCATAAAAGGCTCTGACGCCTTCTAGGTTATCAACTATTTGCTCGCAATTATCAATTGCTCCATCGTTAGTTCTTTCTCTAATCTTAATTTCTCTAAGGATTTCTGGTGGGATCTCAGTCTCATCTAGAGCTTGATCTGGATTGTTAGATCCATAATTCGTATTTTCTTGAGCTAGAGTAGATACTAGTGTAAAACTAAAGACAGCAACTAAACTCAAAGTAGATATGGTTTTAGTAAGTAAGGGGAGCATTTTAAAAAAAGTTAAAAGACTAATAATATTAATTGTGATTTTTTGTTAGTTTTTGGTCAAGTGTCTGTCCTCGTCCACGGCATTTTGGATGTAAAAAAATCAGCCTTGTTTACAAAAATTGCTAGATGTCCAATTGCTTTTTAGCATTATTAAGTGATAATGGAAAAAAGTTTAAAGAAAGTCAAAAACTAGTTAAAGATACAGGTAAAAGTAAAGTTTGAAAACAGGCTCCACCGTGAAGCTGAATTGTGATTGTGGAAATATTTTACAACCGCCAAAGAACCCCATCAAGGAATCAAAAACCAAACCCCACATCAAAAATTCAACAATCTTTTTCCTCTTAATATTTATGTAAAAAATGTAAACAGGACTGAAAAATTTACAAATTAGATAAATTTTAAATATCGTAATATAGCTCGAATTCTTTGGGATGCGGAGTTAATCTAAGAGTATCTATTTCAGTTTGCTTCCAATCTATCCAAGTATTAATAAAATCATCTGTAAAAACACCGCCAGAAGTTAGAAAATCTTTATCTTTTTTTAGGGCTTCTATAGCTTCAGTTAATGAACCTGGCATTTGTGGAATTTTGGCCAATTCTTGAGGACTTAGTTCGTACAAGTCTTTATCTAAGCTTTTGCCTGGATCTAGTTTTTTTTGGATACCGTCGATTGCTGCACACAGGATAGCTGAGAATGTCAAATAAGGATTAGAAGAAGCATCAGGAAATCTACACTCGATTCTTTTGGCCTTACCTGGTTTAGTCACTGGCACGCGGATAGCTGCACTTCTGTTTCTTTGAGAATAAGCTAAAGATACTGGAGCTTCAAAACCTGGTACTAGGCGGTGATAAGAGTTTAGTGTAGGATTGCTAAAAGCGGCAATGGCTGGACCATGCTTGATAATCCCTGCAATCGCATTAAGAGCAGTTTCGGATAAATCTGCATATTGACTTCCCGCAAATAGATTTTCATCACCCTTCCAAATCGAAAAGTGGCAATGCATTCCGCTACCATTGTCGCCAGCTAGAGGTTTAGGCAAAAAAGTTAGATACTTACCCCAGGCAGCAGCTACATTTCTTAGGGTATATTTATATTTAAATACGTTATCGCCTTGAGTCAAAAGATCAGCAAAACGAATGTTAATTTCACCCTGACCTCCTGTGGCTACTTCGCTGTGACCTCTTTCTACTGTAATACCTACGCTTTCTAGAGTTTTCATCATGTCTAACCTAATATCGTGAGTTTTGTCAATTGGGGCAGTAGTAAAATAACCTCCTTTATGCAAAGCTTTGTAACCTTGATTAGGAGTATGGTTATGACTACCAATTTCTTCTACATCTTTACCAGAATTCCAGATACCACCAACAGCATCTACTTCATACATACTATGATTTGTTCCATTAGAATATTTAACTTTATCAAAAATAAAAAATTCAGCTTCAGGGCCAAAATAAGCTTTATCGCCAATTCCACTATCTTTTAGATATTTGACAGCCTTGATTGCAATTTGCCTAGAATCTCTTTCGTAGGGTTCGTTAGTAAGTGGGTCAAAGACAGAACACATCAAGCAGATTACCGCTTCCTCACTAAAAGGGTCAAGATAAGCTGTAGCTGGATCTGGAATTAGTTTCATATCTGATTCGTTAATATCTTTCCAGCCTCTGACTGACGATCCATCAAAAGGAACACCGTCTTCGAAGGTTTCTGCAGATAACTCGTGTGTTGGAGAAATAAAATTTTGTAACTGACCAAAAGGATCGGTATACCTATAACTAACAAAAGCTATTTCGTTTTCTTTGACGGCTTTTAGAACGTCAGCTGGAGTAGTGCAATTAAGTGCGGACATAAAAATTTAAATTATAAGATTAATAAAATGATTGGGAGCTGCTACTCAGTTTTTAATTTTAAGAAAACACTTAAAAGTTTTATTTTAAACTTGTTTGAGAATATATACCTTTTTGGCTAATCGTTAGGGTGATAGTAAACGGATTGGGTGTAAATTTTATACTTTCTCTTAATTATCAAATCACAATGTTCCGTCAAAATTATTTTTAAATCTATAACTATGCGGATTTTTTTAATAATTTCTTTTGAAATAAAGGTTTTTAAGGTTCTCTGAAATCTATTGGTTTTTAGGTGATTAGCGAAGTGACGAATAAAGGGGTTAGGTATAAAAATTAGTTTATTTGTAATTAAATAACTAATCTACACACGACTCATATGATTTTAAACATCTTAAATTTTTTTAAAAAGCATTTTTATGCCTGATAACTTGTCAAAGTTAGTATAGAATTGCTATACTTATCCTCGTATTAATTTACACAAGCTTTTATGCAAACTTAATTTTTAAACAAGATACTTTTTGTTTATTAAAAAGATAATTGTTAAAATTGTAAGCACAACTGATATACTTTAATTTACACCAAATTCTTGTTTTTATTGCAAGTGAATAACAAAGAAGGTAATCATCTATCTAAAATTAGTGAAAAATTATTATACACTTATTTTAATATTTTTTTTCAAGAAACCGACATAAAAAAACCAGGTAGCAGCACCTGGGATTAAAGTTACAATTTCTTTTTTATAATTAGTCAAGTTTAAGTTTAATTTATTTGTTATTTAAGACTTACTAAAAACTAAATTTTTGTTTTTTATTTGGATTTAAGCAACTTTAAAAGAAAGTATTTAAAAATTAAAAAAGTCATAATTTGAATTAATTTGAGTATAAAAACGCGGATTGGGTGTAAGTGAGGATTCAAGTAGCAAAATTGATTTGTCAAAAGTTTGACTAAAAATTCTTTTATTTTTTGATCTTTAAGATATTCTGTAGACGACTAGCAAAGCTAGAGACAAAATCAAAATAACTCAAAGTATCTAAAATCCAGATCAAATCAATCCAAAGCTTGGCTATGACCAAAAGAGTAACTACAATTCCAAACAAAATTCCAACTGAACTAAATCTAAAAGTACTAAAAATTAAATAAAAAAACAAAACTACAAAATAAGTTCGCCAAATATACATAGCTATAGTCAAGGCTCTAACTCCTTGCTTTTCAGCAGCTAACTCTCCACCACCAAAAAAAATTCTGTTTTGGAAAAAATCAACTAACAGCGGAATTGTAAAAACGATCGTAAAACCTAAAGAAAAGAAGTTTAGGCTGTCTATTACAGTTTCTAAAACCTCAGTTTCCGTTAAACCTATAATTTCAAAATTATTCTGAGGTTCAGGATTAGTCTGCACTGCAGGGTTATTAAGATTTTGAGCTATAACTTGCATTAAGAAAAATTCTGACTTATTTTGATAATAAGAGTTTTTAATTGTAATTAAATATAAAAAATAAACTTTATAATTTGTTAAATGTCAAAATAACCTATTACTTTTATGCTTAAACTTATTTCTTAACCTAAATAAAATTTTGATTTTTAATTTTTTTTATGTACCTATATTTACCCAATCCAGGACAACTAGGGCAAAATCACCTGGACAAAAATTTAATTCAGCATTTTTTTAGCTTAAGAGTCAAAACTGGAGACGTAGTTAAAACTACTAATTTAGCTGGAGAAATTAACTTAATAAAAATTATCGAAATCAATAAAAAATCTAGAGTTATAAACTACGAACTAATAGAAAAAATAATAACTAAAAAACCTAAAAAAAAGAATATTCTAATCCAGGCTATAATTGATAAATTATACTTAGAAAAACTAGTAGAAATTTTACCTTTAGGAGGTATTGATAAGTTATTTTTATTTATTTCTGACTATTCACCAAAACAAAAAATAAATCTGGAAAGGCTCGACAAAATCCTAATCAGATCCTGTGAGCAATCAGAAACTACTTGGAAACCTGAGATTAAAATTATTACTAAATCAGAAATCCAAAGTATTTTGCAAAAATTTGAACCTGGAGTTTTACATATTTATGAAATGCAGAATTATCTTCTAGGAATAGAAGACGATAAAAAATCAAAAAAATTTAACCCTAAAAATAAACAGTTTAACCTTTTTCATGACTCAATTATTGTCGGTCCTGAAGGTGGTTGGTCAAATACAGAAATTCAAAATTTTCAAAATCTAGGTTTAGATTTTATTTTTTTAGGAAAAAAAGTTTTACCAGCCTGGATCGCTGGATTTAGTTATTTTAGCCAAAAACAAGATAAAACTTAAATATAAATTTTTCAGCCCTGTTTACATTTTTTACATAAATTTAAGAGAAAAAAGATTTCTGAATTTTTGATATGGAGTGAGGTTTTTTGATTTTTTAACCCTACCCTAAAAACTTTAAAAATATTTATTTTTTTATCAAAAAAAGTTTACTCAAAGCTAAAAATGAAATTTGAAACATAGATAATCTTGACAAAGCAATCAGTTTTTGTTTATTAATTAAACTGTTTATTAATTAAACTTTATGCACATTCTTTATGCACATTTCTTGTTATAACCTATCCAAAAGTTACGGCTCGAAAAAAGCAGTTAAAGATGTTTCTCTAGATATAATTCCTGGCAAAATCTTAGCTCTTTTAGGACCTAATGGAGCTGGTAAATCAACTACGATTAAGATGTTAACGGGCAGTCTCAAACCTGATAGCGGTAAGATCAAGATAGACCAGGAAGAATTTTTATACCTGCCATTCAAGACTAAAGCTAGGCTAGGCATCATGCCTCAAGAAATAATTATTTGGGATGATCTAAATATCTTAGAAAACTTAGAATATTCAGCTAGAATATACAAACTACCAAAAAAGAAAGCGAAAACTAGAATCCAAAAATTAATTCAGGATTTAAAGCTTGAACCGGAAGTAAAAACTTTAGCCAAAAACTTATCTGGTGGTTACAAGCGTAGACTTAATTTAGCCATTTCTATTGTTCACAATCCAGAAGTAATTTTTCTTGATGAGCCTACACCTGGTATCGACGCTCAGAGCAGAATTTTACTCACAGAATATATTCAAGAGTTAGTTTCTGACGGCAATCATTCGGTAATCCTAACCGATCACTACTTAGAAGAAGCTGAGAAATTAGCTGACTATGTGGTAATTATTGATAATGGAGAAATTATCACCGAAGGTACTGTCTCTCAACTCAAAGCCAAACATGGGCAAAATAATATCTTGCAAATCAGCTTAGATCCAGAAGACCAACACAGTCATAAAGAAATTTTAGAAGTTTTCAAAAAAGGGTTTTCACAAATTTCTCTGACTAAAGAAATCATCAATATTCCAATCTCTGAAGTTAGCCAAAGCATAACTAAGGCTATGCAGATAATCGAAAATCACAAACTAAAAATCATTAATCTAAGTATCAAACAATCAAATCTAGAAGATATCTTCTTGCTTTTGACTGGAAAATCGGTAAGAGAATAGTTTTTTGAAATTTAAAATATAATTTATGATTGAAACTTTAATTATAATTACCTATCTTTTGCTAATACTTTTTACTATTCTTTTTCAGGTTGGTTTAGTCTTAGGGAAGCCTTGGGGAGAGTGGACAATGGGCGGTTATCACGCAGGAATTTTACCAAAAAAATTACGACTTGGAGCTTTTGTTTCAGCTTTACTTTTGCTTTTTCTTGGCTTGGTAGTGATTGATCAAACAAGCTTCTTAGGAGTAAGCCTGAACTTACCAAATTTCCTAAAATGGATAGTTGTTGGTTTTAATTTCTTAGCTGTAATCGCTAACTCAGCAACCAAGAGCAAAAAAGAAAGAAACCTTTGGCTACCAATTACGATCATTATGCTAGCTTGTAGCCTATGGTTATTTTTGATCTAAATAAGATTCCCAAAAACTCACCTAATCTTATTTGAACTTAAATTAATATATTATGCCCGCAGCTAAAAACAAGCAAGAACTTCTAGAAGCAACTCGTAAAGAATTAGATAAATTAAAAGAAACGATTTCCAAAGCTGATCCTGAGCAAGCAGAGTATTTTGATAAGGAGATAGAAGCCAGTATCAAATCAATCATTTCTCACCGAATGGAATGGATAAGAATGTTCTTCGGTTGGTATCAAGACGGTATTGATCAAAAAGAGCCACAAGTGCCAGCTCCAGGTTATAAGTGGAATCAATTGAAAGAATTAAATGCTAAAATCTGGGAGAGGGACGAGAAGAAAAAATGGAATCAAATTTGCGAAGACTTTGAAACTGAATCTCAGAAATTAATTGAATTCATAGAGTCTCAAGACAATAAGACTTTGTATACTCCTAAGTTGTATGAATGGTTGAATAAATGGACTTTAGGTAGGTGGTTGGAGGCTTCCGGGTCAAGCCACTTCCGAAGTGCTAATAAAAATATTAAAAAAATCCTAAAGAAAATAAATTGATTTACAGATTTATACTCCCACTTTTTATTTCTCTAATTAAACAATAACTTCAAAACTTATGTCTACAATCTTAGCTACTTTTTTACTTAGTTTCAAATCAACTTTTAGAAATCTAAAATCCAGTGGTATAATTTTTATTTTGCCAATTGTTTTTATGGCAATTTTTGGAATAGCCTTTGGAGGCGACAGTAATATTAGTTTTAATTTAGGGATTTATCAGCCTGATAATTCTCAATTTAATTTGCAGGAAATATTTACTGAAGTCAGTAACCAAAGTGATAGCTTAGAGATCAACACAAAAACCTATCAAAGCCTAGACAGCCTCAGAAACGATGTCAAAACTAGTGCTATCTCTATAGGTTTATCACTGCCAGAAACCTTAGAGAGTGGTGGTGAGTTTGAAATATTGTTATCCCAAAATGACGTCTCTAGTCAGATCTATAGTTCTATTGTTTTAGATATTATTGACCAAACAGTTTTTGAAGGTAGACCAATCAGTCGAACTGTGATTAATCCAGAGAAACAAGATTTGAATGGTTTTGATCTTTTAGCTCCTGGTTTGATTATTTATGGATTAATTGTTCTCATTCCTAGCATTGCTCAGAACTTTAGCCAAATCAGTGAAAAAAACTATGTTTTTAGATATTCATTTGCTAAGGTTTCTGCTTTAGAAATAATTCTTGGAAATGTACTTTTTTATTTTTTATTAGGAACAATCCAGGCAATCATTCTTTACTATACAGCTTTAGCTTTTGGCTACCAGGCAATTGGTAACATTTGGCTAGCAATTGTACCGATTTTATTAACTTTATTTTTTGTGATTGCCGTAGGTTTGGTTTTAGGAGGTCTATTCAAAAAGTCTGAACCAGCTACGAACATGGGCTCAATCATAAATATTATTTTGGGTTTTTTTTCCGGGGCTTTTATCTCTGGAATTGGTAATATCTTAGAGTTTGAACTGTTTGGTAGAACTCTTCAGTTCAACGATATCCTGCCAACCAAGTGGGGTACAGTAGCTGTAGAAAAAATCTTGACTGACAACTTAGACTTAGTTAGTATTCAGCTGGAATTATTGATTTTAGCGGTTTCTGGAATTTTAACTTTGATTTTGGGAATTTTTGTATATGCTAACAGACAACTCAAATACCAGGATTAATTCTTAAACTCAACTTAGTGTCTTTTTCTCAAAGCCTAGTCTACAAAATTCATCAAATTGTCTATACTTTAGACGAGGTAGCTGACCAACTTCTAATATCTAAATTTGGCATAACCTATAACGAATTTATGGTTCTTAATTTGATTTTTAATTATCCCGAGATTAACCAACAATCTTTAGCTAGCGTCTTTAGAATAGGCAGGTCTGCAATTTCTCAGAGATTAAGCAAACTAGAAAAAAAAGATCTAATCAAAAGAAAATTAAACATAAACTCAAAACGAGATAAAAACCTAAGTTTAACCAAAAAAGGTCTAGACCTATTCCAAAAAACTAGCCAATTACTAAATCAAAGTAGCCAACAAGTTTTTGCTAGCCTAAAAGATCCAAAAAAATTTGAGCAAGAGTTAGATTTTTTAATTAAGACTTTACAAAAGTAAGACCAGCCTTTCTTATACCCTTTGAGCTAACCATTACTGTAATTAGCCGTTAAGAATTTATTTTTAATAAGGGATTTTGAAGAATTTTAAAGTAAGATTAACTAACTTTAGCTTTAATTAACTTATAATACTTATTTTTATACTAAATTAGTGCTACTAGCAACTCTTAATTTCAGATTTAATCTGAATTTCGTTTCTAAAAAGTCTATTCAAAAACCAGACACTACCTCCGTATTGGCAATCTAGTCTAGTATCTGGGACTTTATCTTTTTCGTTAACTTGCTGTCTCCACCATATATCTTGTCTGCCATCACCATTAAAATCACCGATATAAGGACTCCAGTTAGCTGAATAAATGCTAGGTAAAATTACTTCACCAATATAAGTTTGGTTATTCGTAAGCCAAATAAAGTAACTTTCAATTTTGTCTTGTTCTTTGATTTTAGCTGTAGTTTCAACATCTTGGTTGTTTATTTTTTGCCATAGAAAATCAATAAATCCATCACCATCAAAATCAATAGCTTTACGAATTTCTGCTTGATCTCTAATTTGTCTAAATTTTCCAGAAGGCATTTCGAACCAGGTTGGATCTACAGAAGTTTTTATCTGATCGGTTTTTTCATCAAATTCTAAAAAATAAGTCATAACTAAATTATAAAATCTAGAACCTGTGTTTTTATTACTGATTACTAAATCTAAGTATCCATTTTGATTTATATCCTCGACTCCTACAACTTTCCAATCCCAAGGGTTATTAAGCTCTAGATTAAAACCTATTTGTTTAGATACGTTGCCTTTATCCATAATCCAAAGTAAAAACTGATCTCTAAATCTAGTCTCACTCTCATATCGCCATAATAAATCAACTTGATTATCGTTATTAAAGTCTTTAATAGATTGTAATCGCCAATCTTGTTCGTTAACCGTAGGAAAAGTAATAATATCAATTAAATTATCACCATCCATCTGCCAACCTACCAGGCTTTGATTTGTTTGATTTTGCCAAATCAAGTCGCTATTTTTATCTCCGTTAATATCTGCAGAGTCAATTATTTTCCAATCTTCGTTAGCCAAAACGGGAAATTCACCTTCGTTATCTTGGCCTAGTAAGTTAGTCATTTCTAAATCAATTTCTTCACTTGTGATAATTTGAGGATAGTTAGCTTCGTCTGTAGAAACAACATTCAAAATTCCTTGTTCGGCTCTGGGTACATCAGGTAATTTGTCATCAAAACCATATCTATCTATAGAAATATTTGAAGCAAAGTTATTTGGATTAAACTGTGACGAAGGGCTGAAAAAGATTAAAGCTCCGCCAACTAAAGCAATATTTACAAGTAAGGCTACAAAACCAATTAAAACCTTATTATTTCTTGATTTTATTTTTTTAAGGCCTACTGTTTTTACTGTATATCTGACAGAAGATTGCGAGCTAGATGCTTTATTTTGACTATTATTAGCCATATTTTTGTTTTTGTTTTTTAGGTATTTCTCATATTGAGATGTATACTCACTATAAAATTAAACTTTATATTTTTGGGAATGTCAAAAACTTTATCAAAATTTCTTGGTGTTTGTTTGATCAAAATTATATACCTGCCTCTAATTTGATTAACATTACTTCTAAAGTATTGACAACTTCCATAAAACTAGTCAAAAAATACTATCTAATTTGTCTCTCTTAAAAAGACTAAGTTAGTATTTGGCAGAAACTATAAATAGCTAACCTATAAACAATTTAAGTGTTTCAAGTCTTTTAAAAACTTTTTAGACTAGGTTTTGTAACTGATAACTTGTCTGTAAATTTTTTAGTCCTGTTTATATTTTTTATACTCAAGTCAATCCAAGTTAGGACTTTTTTAATTTTCAGATACTTCTTTTTGATATGAAGTTTGATTCTTAATTATTACTCAAACTTAATAACTCCTCAAAACCTTCTATAAATATTTAACTTTTTTGATTAAATAAAATAAAAATAGAGGTTTTTACAATTCAATACTTTTTTTGATAAAAACAAACAAAAAGTAATCTATTTCTATAAGTTTTGGGACAAGACTATTCAACAATCTGCAAAAAATAAACTTTAATCCAGGTTTAATTTGATGTTTATTTTACTTTAAAATACTAAACCCAAATCGGACTTGATCCGACTAATTTAAGAATACGACGATTGTTAAATAGGTGATTTCATTAGCTTCTAGCTTCTAATTAACTTTAAAAAAAGTGTTTTTACTATATTTTTTAAGAGTATTAAAAGAAGTAATTTGAGATCCATATAGCTCAAATCTTCAGTGAGCTTGTGTTCTTAATAAGAGCGAGTAATTTTTTTACTTTCACAAAGAACTTTTTTTCAAAAATCTTTATATTACTTAACTGAAACTGCAAATCTAAAAACTAATCTATTAAGAATTATGACTAAACAAATCATTCTATTCATTGCCACTATTGCTATAATCACTGGAATTATAGGAGCTTATTTTTATACTACTAGTAATAGTCAAGATATTGATAGCCAAGTAAATAAAAGTTCTAATCCACAAATGGCTACAGACTTAGATCAAAACCCAGGTTCAAACCTAGATGAAAACTCTAACAACAATTTAAATCAAGATAGTATAGTTAAATATGCTTCTTACGATCCTGCTCTACTTAGAAACTCAGAGAAAAATGTACTTTTTTTTAAGGCTCGATGGTGCAGTACCTGTAATGGATTAGAAGAAGATATTCAAAAAAATATTAATAATATACCTGAAGATGTACAGATTTTAACTGTAGACTATGATGCAGAAGTTACACTTGTGTCTAACTACAAAGTTAGAATTCAACATACTTTAGTTCAGGTAGAGCAAGACGGGGCTAAAGTCAAAAGTTGGGTTGGTTCACCTACACTATCTAGCTTGTTAAGTGAAGTTTTATAAAACTATTTAGAAACTTTTTTTATTAATTTTTATTATATTTTGAAATTATCAAGCCTCTTTTATATGCAATTCTTGTACCAATCTTTGCCACCATTTATACTTCCATGAATCTTGGAATTAACACAGAGTCTTTGTCCATAATTTATAGTTTGGTCTGATATTTGTATGGAGTCATGTTTGAATTTACCATCTGTTGTATCGTTCCAAAGTTGTCCTAGGTCTTGGTTAGGGTTGTTTTCTTTGTGGAGTTTGATCTCGGCGTGGTCAACGTTTTCATTTTAAAAGGTTTCTTTAGTTTCCCATTTTTTTAGTCCAAGTATACAACTTCCAAAAAGCTCTCCGTGGGTGCACACTTCTTCTTTGATTTGGATGTTTATCTTTGAGTTTTTGAAGATTCCAAGACCGTAGGTGATGTGTGTATAATGGATCCTTCTTTATGGCTATTCTCTCCCTTACACCCCTTACACCCCCTAACTTTACAAAAATATTAAAAGTCTTTTAGATTTAGTTA
>CAZVWQ010000032.1:0-12748 GCA_964631275.1 uncultured Candidatus Saccharibacteria bacterium
CCAAGAATGTGAATCTACTACCTTGCGTCAGGTACAAAGTCTCTGGTGGGGGTGGTAATTATCTTCCAATTGGCACAGTAAATGCTTATTTTGGTTCTAGTGCTCCTCAGGGCTGGCTGATATGTGATGGTTCGGCTATATCAAGGACTACTTACGCAAATTTGTTTAGTGTAATTAGCACCTCTTCTGGACAGGGTGATGGCTCAACTACTTTTAACTTACCAGATCTGCGTGGTAGATTCGTTCGGGGTGTAGATGATGGTGCAGGCCATGATCCTGATGCCTCATCTCGTACGGCTAGCAATACAGGAGGCAATACAGGTGATAGCGTAGGTAGTTTGCAGGGGGATGCGTTTAAGAGTCACAGACATACTTCAACTGGTTTAGTAGGTGGTGTGCAAGCAGGCGGTGGAGGAACAATCCTATATCCTGGAACAAATCATACCGATTTTTCAGGAGGCTCCGAAACCCGCCCCAAGAATGTAAGTGCTAATTATATAATTAAGTATTAATTTTTTAATAATAGTCGTATCTCGTAATTAGAAAAAATAGTTGATTTACCTTTTATTTATAGGAAAAACTAATGGTTGAATTAAAGCCATAAGTATTCACCTATTTCAAAGGAAAAAGTAGCTATTTTGAACTTATTTTGAGACAAGACTAATAAACGAACTCGGTACAAGTTTCTTTTTAAGAACTTAGAATACCCAAAACGTCTAATTTGTTTAGTGAATTAGCTGTACAAAGTGTAGTTAGTCTTTTTTTGAGTTTATTTGAGGTTCTAAAATTTCAATAGCTTTACCTGCAGCTTGAGTTTCAGCACTTTGCTTTGACCTGCCTTTGCCACTGGCAATAATTTTTTGATCAATTACAACCCCAACTCTAAAAGTCTTATTATGATCCTTACCTTCAGTAGAAAGAATTTTATATTTTGGAGTAATTTTAAAATGTTTTTGAGTTAGCTCTTGCAATTTAGTTTTCTGATCTTTATAAGTCTCTTCTTTGATAATTTCTTCTAATTTTGGTAAAATGTACTTTTTGATTAAAAACTCGCAAGGCTGTATACCACCATCTAAATAAATAGCTCCTAACAAAGCTTCCATGGCGTCAGCAACAATTGTTAATCTAGCCTCTCCTAAGTCACCTTTTTCGGCTCTAGAAAGTAAAATTATAGCTGGTAAGCCGATATCTTGCCCTACCTCTCCAATTAATTTGTAATTAACTAATGAAGCTCTTAAAGCAGTCAAATGCCCTTCTGGGTCTTCTGGAAAATGTAAATACAGATATTCTGTTACGATAAGTTCTAAAACAGCATCGCCAAGAAATTCTAATCGTTCGTTATGTTCATCTATCTCTGGGTCTCTGTCTTTTTCTATAAAGTAGGATTTGTGTGCTAAGGATTTTTTTAGCAATCTGATATCTTTAAATGTATAGTCAATTTGGGACTGTATATTACCTAAATCTTCGATTTTGAGCATTTAATTATATTTATATTAAACTTTCTAAAGAACTTATATTCTTAATCTCAAATAGTAAGTAAATAATCTTATTTGAATCTATTTTTAAACCACACCTATGCACAAGTTAGCTAAAGAATTAAAGCTTTTTGAATTTACTAGTGTTTTCTTTTTATCTTTATTAAATTAGGTAAGACCAAAAATTTAAATTCTAAAAACTAAATTTAGTATTAATCTTGTTTAAGTTTAAATAAATACACCTAGCTTATAAATGCTTTAACGATTTGTTTAAAAATAAACCTCTTTCTTTTTTTTAAAAAAATTTTACGATAAAGAGTATTTTTTGATTATAAATCTCAAATATATTATATCAGTTGCAAAAAATCACATATAACATATACTAGAATTCCTACAAAAATAAACTAAAAATACTAGTTTTAAAATTGCTTAAACTAGAAAGGTATATTTTTTCATCTAAGCTTAAAATAAAAACACTAACTAACTAATCAGCTAAACAGAGTTTTGAAATTTTAAATCGCAAGAGGTCTGATGACTCCATGCTAAACTTTGACAAGTTATAGAGTTAAGACTGTTTTAATTTTTGTATAAAATATACAAATGCTAAGTCATCGATAGATTGATACACCTCTTGTATAATGCTCTTAATATTTTTTATTCTAAAATAAGCTTTTTAACTTTTTAGTGATAAACAAAAATATCTAAAAAACAAATAAATTTTGAAAAAATTTTACAAAAAAGTTCTAGTTAGTTTTCAACTAATTCTTTTACCAAAAAGCATAAAAGCTAGTTTTATTAAGGTAGGTCTCAAATAGCCTTTATAGATTTAAAATTAAATTTATAAGTTCTCTAATTAATTAGATTTGCCTTATTTTCTTTTTTAGTCAAATAATAAAATATGCTTGTTTTTTATGGATTAGGTAATAACGACTCAAAATACTTACAAACTAAGCACAATGTAGGTAGGATAATTACTCAAAATTTAGCTAGTTATTTTGCTTGCCAGTTTAAAGAAAAAGATAATTACGCTTTTTGTAAAAAAGACTTTGAAGAAGTTGAAGTGTATTTTTTGTACTCTTTAGGTTATATGAATACTATTGGTAACCCTCTAAATAAGTTTATTAAATATTTTAAATTACCGACTAATCAGTTAAATTTTCGTTTGATTATCCTTCAGGATGATAGTGACCAAATAACTGGTAAGCAGAAACTTGTCGTAGGTGGTGGTACTGCAGGACATAAAGGGATCGATAGTATTTACAAAAACATCCTAAGTATCAATCTTGATCTAACAAGGATATGGAGGCTAAAAATTGGCATTAGACCAGAAGGTAATAAACTTAAATCTGAGACTTTTGTACTCTCACAAATTTCTGCTGAAGAAAAAATTTATCTAGATAATTTAACTAAAAAATGCATTCAGCTTTGGCCAGATTTTTTGAATCTAGATTTACAAAAATTACAAAATCAGCTTAATTAAAATAAATTTACTTTAAATAAAAATTTCAGAATAAAAGGTTAGAGTAAAAGGATAGCTTAAAGATAAACCAGCAAAAATACAGCTAACTATTAAGAGGTTTAGGTAGGGTAACTTACCAAATAATAACAATAATCATCTTTCAAAACCTATTTTTACTGTTGATTAATGTTCATTTTATGAGATCAAAGCTTTATAAATTTGAGTTATGAGACAAGACTAATCAGAAAAAAACTTCAGAAACCTAAAAAATATGCGGAAGGAATATACAAACCATCATCGCCTTCTGAACATCAAAAACACGGTGAAAATTTAAACTCACTACAAAACAAATTTTAGTTTTTTTGAAATCTAAGGTTTTGATTTAAGTTAGATTTGTTAAAGATTAAAAGAAAAATTTGAAAATTCAAAAAGTCCTAATTTGGATTGATTTGAGCATAAATTAAAGGCTTAGAACCTAATTAGTTCCTCTAGATCAAAACCATCTACCCATAATCTTTTGTAAGAAATAACCTTATCGGCTAGCTCAAGATATCTCTCAGCTCTATAGTTAATTAGTCTAGGAAAACTCTTGATTAAACTGTCTCTAAAGCTGTCTCCTTCGATTTGTAAATAGCTGTTTCCCCAGTAAACGGGCTTAGGATCACTTAAAAAAGTTCTGAATAAGTCATCTGTATAACTTTGAGTAACCTCAAAATAAACTACTCGAGTCAAAGATTTTAAATCATTTAAAACACTTTGTGGGCAATAAACTACACTCCCAGTGGTATCAATTACTAAGTTCTGATGTTTAAATTCTTCTTTTTTTATTTTGTCTAAAATACTTTGCATTGACTCAACTTCAAGTTGCAGATATTTTTTAGAATTTTCTAAATACTTATTTTCATAAGGTTGTCCCATCCACTTGCCTAGATCATTAACACCACTATAGCCTAAGGGTTTAAGCACAGCTTCTAATTTTTTTTCAATTTCTAGGTCGCAATCATACCGCAAGAACCCTTTTTGCTTAGATAGTTTTTTTGACCAGTAGCTCTTACCTACTCCGCTCATCCCAATTAAAGAAATTATCATCAATTATATATATTTAATTAGCCTAAAAAAGATAAAAATAATATTAGTTAATTCTTGATAGTAATCTAACAAAAATTTTGAGTTATAAGTTATTTATAACTATTCTATTAACCAAATTGGACAGTAGGACTAAACTTAATTAAATTTTGAACCTATCTTATACCTTTCCGCTAATCGTTAAGGTAATTACGAGTTAAGAATTTAGCTTAAAAAGTGACTTATTTCTTTATGAAGAGCTAAATTCAGGATAATAGCAAACGGATTGGTATATGACTTTTTAAGATTAGAAAGTATACTGGCTACAAAGCAAGTTTTAGTTTTTTGAAATCTAAGGTTTTGATTTAAGTTAGATTTGTTAAAGATTAAAAGAAGAATTTGAAAATTCAAAAAGTCTTAATTTGGATTGATTTGAGTATAAATTGAATTATATTAAAATTATAAAATTATAGGAACCGCTACACAAAATTGTGTCTGGAGTTTTTCGGCATTTGTTTGCTTTTGAGTAGCTTTTAGTCGAGTAACTCTTGTTTTATTTTGAGTAGACATGTATCAGACAACAAATTAAAAATAGTTTTTATGTCAGACACAATTTTTGTAGGGGTCTCATATTATACCTAAATCTGTGTGTGTCTATTTTTATAAATATCTTAGCTCAAGACTTAAAAAATAGATTACTTTTTGTTTTTTTTGTCAAAAAAAGTGCTGAATTTACGAAAACCTCTGTTTTTACCTCATTTGATTAAGGAAATTCAAACACTCTGTAAAGTTTTTAAGTATTATTAATATTAACAATGATTGTAACTAAAACTCTGAGATAATTTATAGCAAGTCCCTAACCAAATCAGAAACCTAAAATCTAGCAAAACTGCTTTGACTTTCTTCTAACTTATCTTTAATTGGCGTATTTCTACTACTAGACTGGCTAGAATTTTGACTACTAGCACTTGCTGAGCTGGCGGAGGTGCTTGACTCTGAGTCCTCTTCTGGGTTGTCACCTTCATCCCCTTTAAAAGTCTCCAAGTCTTCATCTGAATCGCTATTTCGATTGTTATCTAAACCCTATTGATTTTTAGAAGGTTTATCAATTCTCTCGACATCTACCTCTCGATACTCTTCGTCGCTAAAATAAATATCAGATAAATCTACCAAAACAATATCCTCATTTATAGGTATATAGTACCTCATTCTGGCAGTTATCAATTGATTAATCTCAGTGATTAATGGGAAACTAACTACTAATAAGATAACCAAAACCATGGATATTTCTCTAATTGCATCTAGAAAAAAGACTCTTCTCTCTCTATTTTCTAGTTTTTTTAAAGACTCTTATCGTCTTTGATTTTTTTCTTCTAGGTTGGTATTTATTTCTACTTCTTCAGTAGAGTTATTGATTAAATTGTTAGCCATGTGCTTTTTAGTATACTTATTACTACATTCTTTTATTTTAGTCTAGGGTATTAAGATATAGCTATAAACTAACGTCTTTGCGGTGCTTTCATAAGTATTACTTTCTATCAGCTAAAAGGCTACAGATTACTAAAATATTATAAAAAAGCATTAGCCAGTAAATCGCAATGGAGTTTGGGATAGTTTGATTGATTCACGATGAAGTTAAAACCTAACCCAACATCATCTCTCTAGATCTTTTAACTAGCTCAATAAAGTTATCTAGATTCAGATCTTCCATTTTTTTGAAGCTAAACATGCTCTTGGTTGATTTTACCTTGCCTAAGTCTTTACTATATTTTTCTAAAAGATATTTACCATCTTCTACAGCACTCACGTAAACACTTATATAATTTTCTTGAGAAGCCAGACCAATGATAAACCACTCTACTTCTTTTTTATCAGATCTAGTATAGGAATAACGGCCATAGCCGATAATTTCTTGATCACTACCTCCCCAAAACTTACCCTCTAAAACGTAAATTTCTTCGGGGGAGAATATCTTTGAAATTTCTGTATGGATTTTACTTAAATCTGCTTTTCTTTCTTCTGGCAGTGAGTCGATAAGCTCTTTGGGCGTGGTTTTGGTTTGTTGCATGTTGTTAAATTTTGGTTTAAATAATATCTGATTAATTTACATTTATTCTTATCTACGTTGAAAATTTCTTAAGTATTTTTAGATGTTAATCACCCAATTTGTCTTTGCGATGGTATTAAAACTTTTTATAGTTAAACTACAAATCATCTAGACAAATAATTTTGAAAAAATATCCCGCCTGATTCCCAGGCCGTGTAAGATCCCCACGCGTTGTTTACATTTCTCTAGGATAGAAGTATTCAATTAATTTCTCCATAGGAGTCATATTGTCAATTCCTTTATGGGGTTTACTGTGGTTGTAGAAGTTAACAAATCTTTTTAATTCTCTTTTTCAAAGAAAAATCCAGATACAAAAACCACCTAATTATTTTAATAAATTACTATATAATATTTTTTTACTTGAGCCAACTAAACATAGCATTTTTCTTTTGCCTAATAAACTCTGAAGCTATATAAAAATATGGGAAAAGAAGCACAACAAGGATTACACTACTAATTAAACCAGAAATCATTGTTACGGCCAGACTTTGCCAAAATGGATCGCTAAGCATAACTGACAAGGCAGCAATCGTAGTTAATGTGGTGGTAAAGATCGATCTAAATCTAGCCTCGAGTGCGTCTGCAATTGAATTTATAATATTTTTTCCGTTTGCTCTTTCTGAATTTGCTAAATCAACTAGGACAATAATGTTATTAACAGCAATTCCAAACAATCCCAACAAGCCTAGAATTGGGAAAAATCCAAGAGCATTATCAGTAATTGACAAACCAATAAAAATTCCAGGCAAACTAAATAGCGGAGCTAGAAAAATAAGAATCGGTTGAGAAAATGATTTATACAAAATCATTAATATAAAATACATAATGACTGAAACTACAGCAAAGTTTATACCTAGAGAAATTAAAGATTCGTTAAATCTAGACTCCGTGCTGTTAGGATCTTCTTGTAAAGCGTTAGATTCCAAGCCCAAAGATTCCAACTTTTCTGCATCAAATTCGTTTTCAATTTGCTCTCTGAGAGCAGAAGTTACCTCGGTGGTATCACTAGTCAAATAGGCTTTGAGGGTAACAAAAGGAATTTTATCTAATTTGGCTATTGTGGCTATATTTTCAATTCTGGTGTCCAAAACTTTTTCACCATCGGTGGAGTCTATTTCTAAATCAGTAACAAACGCTTCAATTTCTTTGGCGGCATTAACAACAGCTTCGGTGTTGCTTCCTTGAATATTTAGACTAAAAGTAAACTGATCTCCCGCTCCTTGGCTCCTAGCTGATCCTTGAACAGCGGTAAACACATTAGCCCTGCTTTCTGATTCTAATTTAGAATTTAGTCTACTGACCATTTCAGCCGTGGTTTCACTTCTCTCATTCATAGATTTTATACCCAGTAACATCGTAGCTTTTCGTTGGTCTCCATTGGTGTAAGAAACTGACTTTAAATTATCATCTAGCTCATCTAGCACAAGGTTTTCTACATCAGTTGCAATTTTTTGAGCAGTTTGGATGTCTGTTTTTTCTGGATAAGTAATGCTCAGAATTATCTCGTCGCTATCTTTCTGTTCAGCAAAAGTGTCGAAAGGTACCGATTGCAAATTAAAGATTCCAACCAAAAAAAGAATTAAAGTGAAAATAAATACAGAACCAATAGTAAGTGTGCCTGTGGTTCTATTTTTTTGAATATTTCTAACAATTTGAGCCAAAAATTTACCTACAAAATCCACAAAATCTCCTGGGGTTTTAATTTTTTTACTATCAGGATCCTTTTTTTCTTGTTTACTTTTAGTAAGAAAGATATTAATTACAAATGGAATAAAGGTTAGTGATAAAAGAAATGAAGCAATTAAAGACAAAATTACAGAAATAGGCAGTTCAATTATAAAACTACCCAAAATACCTGATACAAAAAACATCGGAGCGAAGACCAAAATAGTTGTTAAACTTCCTACAAAAGAAGCCATCCCAATATCCTTTATTGCCAATACTATAGACTCTCGGTTAGTTTTACCTTTAGACTTATAAGTATATATTGATTCTACTACAACGGTAGCATCGTCAACGAAAAGACCAAGAGCGACAATCAAACCAAAAAATGAAATAGTATTCAGGCTAAGTCCCAACATCCACAGCCTAAGGAATACAAAAGACATTACCATAGGAATAAAAATAGCAATAACAATTCCAGCTTTCCAACTTATAAGTAATAATACAACTAACAAGGTAATGAACATGCCGATAAAAATACTCTGCTGTAAATTGTCTAAATCACTCCTAATCCTGACAGCATTATCACCCTGCATTATAAATTCAAAATTAAAATTATCACTTTCAGATTTGTAATTATTTATTTCTTCATTAATAGCTTCAGATAGTTTTAGGGCATCTGCAGTCTCCTCTTTGTTTACACCAACTTGAACAGTATCATAAAAAATTATTTCTTCACCGTCTTGAATACCAACTCTATTAAAAGAATCTTGAAAATCAAAAGTAGCTTTTGTAGACTGATCCACTTGCTCAGTTATTGTAGGTATCATTTCTGCTTCGGATATTTGATCATTAACTTCAATGAAACTTGCAAAATTTTCTGCTTCTTTCTGAACTTCTTTAAGATCTTGTTCTGAAGTAGAGTATATCCCAACAACAGCATCAAATTCGTTTAAAAACTTATTTACATCAGGCTGAATATAATCAATTTCTATATTCTCGGGCAGACCATTAATATTTTCCACAGCTTTTTGCAATTCCTGATTTACCTCCTCTAGATCTATATCCTCATCCCAGAAAACATTTATATTTGAATTATTAAATGTGGTCGTAGACGAAATACTTTTGACTCCTTTAATCTCTGAAACCGCTTCTTCTATGGGTAAGGTTACCTCTTCGTTTACAAGTTCCGAGTCGTTAACAATATATGAGGTAGAAATTATACTGGTAGAGACTTGAACTGGAGGAAAACCTTCCTTTGGTAGAAAAGTAGTGTAAGCTAAGGTACCAGCTACTAAAATAGCTAAAAAAATACTAATGCTAATTCTATAGTTGTTAAGAAAAAAGTTTGATAGCTTTGAAAATAAGTTAGGTTGAGTTTTAACCAAGTCCTTTGGAAAGTTGATTTCAGCTAAGTCTTTGTGAGGGTTGCTATTTTTTGTAGATTTGCTATTTTTTGCTGGCATAAATTTGCTTAGTTTTAATTAATAATTATTTAATAACTATATTTAATTAGTTAGTTAAAATAACTAATTGTCTAGGTATAATAATTTAATCTTGTCAAATTTTTATTTTATAAATTATTTGAGTGAACTAATATAAATATTAGATTATTTTATATAAATAAACCTACCTTTTATTAAGTCAATTTTTTATTATATACTAAATTTACTGCCAAAATTTACACTTTGTTTTAACTCCCCACTAACAAGAAAGATGTTACGGAGGGACGGACGATTTGTTACAAAACTAAAATGTAAAAGTTAATAGGGGTATGGTGATCTTCTTTAATCTAAAAAAAATCCTGCAAATTAATGAAATTATCGTTCTTGACATAAAATATTTTATATTTTAAACTTAGAGTTTAACTAACTTCTTTAAAAGATTGTGATCTTTCAAGATATTAATATTTTAGAAAAAATAGGTAGCTTGATCTTCGAATTCAGTAAAATTTTGTTAGACGTTATAGAAGAACAAAAAAATACTAAAATAAACGTAAATCAATTTAGAATATTAAATATTTTAAGAATTAAAAAAGCCCAAAAAGCAGTTGAAATTGCTGGTATTCTCGGTATTACTGAAGCTAGTGTAGCCAAAAATATCGAAGTATTGGCTGATTATAATTTTCTGACTAAGCAAGAGAATAAAAACGATAAAAGAGAAAAATTCTTAAAAATAACTGCAAAAGGTAAATTAAAAGTAATTACCATAGGTAATACAGTTATTAAAAAACTAAAAGCTTATAATGATATTTTATCCACAGAGGAGAAAAAGTTGCTTCTAGAAATACTAACTAAGGTTGAGTCAGCTTTAGATACTTAAAATTAACTTATTTCTATATTAAAAAATTTAAAAACTGGCATATGAAAAATTATTTATCTGAAACTATATCAGAATTAACTATATTTTCCAAAATGTATCTGAGCGAGGGCAACCTTACTTTCTAAGGTATCTATGAATGCTAATGAAAGAACTTATACCTACAAGATTTCTAGATTTAACAATTCTAATTTAAATAAAACTGATAAATATTCAAATTCAACACTTGATAAAATCCAAGAAAACATTTCTAATGTAAATACTAACCTAGACACACAAGTTTAGGAGTTATCCTTGCTCTATTTGGAGAAACAGAGGTATCGTAGTTTTGAGCTATTTGGGTGTGTTGATCGTTACATCCATAGGGATAAGTTGTGTCACTTTCACAGATAGCAGCAAAGGCAATGTGAGTTGAGAGGATGTCGTTAAATAACTTTTCTTCTGTGCCTTGGTAGTTCCAGATGGTGGGAAGTTAAAAAACCCACACACCTTTATCTTCACCTTCGTTAAAAGTTAAAACACAAGATTCGTAATGAGGGGAAAATTCTACTACAAGTTCAATATCATTTTCAAAGTAAAATATCATACACCCATCAGGGTATTTGTCAGATTTATCAAACTCTTTTATTTTTAATAAGTTTAATCCAATAGTAGAAAGTAAAAAGTTACAATTAGAATTTAAATAGTTTTCTGAGTTGTAGTATTCTTCTGGATATTTGTTAATAGTTATATCTCCAGAAATAGATGCATAGAGACCATCAAAATCAAAATGCAAAAAACCTTTGCTAAAAGAAATACTATAAAGCTCAATTTTGATATTATTTTTACAAAAATGAATGAATGGAAACATATTGAATTAATAGATTTAAGGAAGTGGTATATGTATGTTTCCCGGATATGCACCTTTCTTGCCTGTACTTATATCAATAGTGTCTCCATTGGTGTTAGTCTTCACCCAATACCCATTTGGATAATTTGGTGTAGGATCCATAACTCTAATGGTTTCATTTGGGTTGTTAGGATTGGTATAGATAGTTCCTTTACCACTTTTAGCTGGGCTCGATTTCCATCCGCTTGGAATATTAGGAGTTTGTAGTTGATTTGTTGGTTTTTTAAAGTTTTTGGGTGATTTTGTACTACCTCCTCCTCCACTCCTCCCAGCCCTTTTCTCCGCAGCTTCCTTAGCTGCCTTCTCTACACTCTCTTCAGTAATTTCTTTGATTACTGCTTTTTTTATACCTCTACCTATCATACCAGCTAGAGCAATATCGTCAAATATGCTGGTTATAGAAAAGGCTAAGCCTGGTCCTGAAGAAAGAAAGGCGTTTGTGCAAGTAGCTAGTCCTGGATTGTTTTCACATTGGTTGATGGCAATTTCAGAGTTAAAGTTAAATCTATCAATTAGAGGAACTTCGTTTTCTGGAAGAACAGCTATGCCTCCAGGCAGAGTTTGAAAGGGTGGTCCTGGGTCTAGAACTGCATAGATAGCTTGGGCTAATTCTTCGTTAAAGTCTTTGGAAACTTCTCCTACTTCTTGCATGTATCTACCTTCATCAAAGATAGCTTCGGTAATTAAGACTTCCTCGTACCATACTCTAGTATTCTCAGCTTGCCATTTTTTGAACCCTGCTACGTTTGGAGAAACTGAGGTATCGTAGTTTTCGGCTATTTGGGTGTGTTGATCGTTACATCCATAGGGATAAGTTGTGTCGGTGGAGCAAATAGCAGCAAAGGCAATGTGAGTAGAAAAAATGTCGTTTTTCTGTGCTTTTTGGCGTAGTCTTGCCAGGTGGAAGGTTAGCTTTCAGGGTTTATCTCCCAATAAGTTTGTTTAGACTCATCAAAAAACATATTTTTAAGATCCAAAGTTAGATATTCTTGATTATCTTTTTCTATCCATATTGGTTTTACACTATAAATATACCAATCATAAACCCCAGCATCAGATGGTTCTTTAAATAATATTTCTCTTTTAATTTCTTGTTTTTTTGAATTGTAGATAATTGCAGTTGCCTGAAAGAATTCTAATTCCCAATAGCATTCTACTGCTCCATAGTATTTTTTTGAGGGTGATCTTTTTGGTTTACCTCCAAGTAACCATCTATTCTCTAGATTATTTTCAATGCAATAATCATATGCTTGCTGAAGTTTGTGTTTATCTATTTCTTGTTCATCAGCTATTGAGAGAAGGCAGTTATGGATAGTGTCTAGGATTAGGAGTTTTTTATTTTTTTTAGGGGCTTCTAAATATTCTTCAAATTCAAAAGGTACTGTTAGTGTTATAATTCCTTGGGCATATTGTTCATATGAAAAATTTCCCCCTAAGTTAAAATTTAATTTTCCCATTGATTTAGTTTTTGTTTTCAAAATTCTTAGATACCGCCAATACATTTCCACTATCGCTTTTGTGAATATTATCGGCCTTGTAATATCTAAATTGTAATAACTAGAGTTATTATCAATACCTAAAGAAATTTCATTAAAAATCATAAACTTATTCGACGAAATCTTCGGGTTTTAAAATAGGACGACTTTGGCCTGGTGGTCTTCTTAAGTAAGGATCTTTAAGCATAAACTCTTTGACTTTGTTTTTCTCCCAATCAAGTGCAGCCTGTCTATTAGGTATGTTAGTTTCAATTACTTCTCCTGTAAAGCCACTAC
>CAZVWQ010000033.1:0-12346 GCA_964631275.1 uncultured Candidatus Saccharibacteria bacterium
GTTAACTAAATCTAAAAGACTTTTAATATTTTTGTAAAGTTAGGGGGTGTAAGGCATTCAACCCCTAACGTAGCTTTAGATAAAATTGAGTTACCGAAGAGATTGATAGATTTTCCTACATTAAATAAACTAGGCGATAACCCAAATAGAGGCTTTTTTAGAGGTGTCAAAGAAGCATGGAGGTTAGGTACGTTAGGAGATATTGGTACAGCTGTTAACGGTATAGATATATTTAGTGGTAGACATCTAACTGATGAAGAGAAAACTTGGAAGGCTAGGAGAAATAGAGTTGGTAAGGGTATTGGAATTGGTTTGGGAACTATGGTTGCTACTACTAGCGGAGGATGGATTGGTTTACCAGCACTAAACTCAGTTTTTCTAGCTTGGCCATCTTCTGTATTAAGTGGAGCTGTAGGAGCTAATCTTATTTCTAACAACGTAGAGTCTAAACATGAAAAAGATGAATATTCAAAAAACATCAAGGGTTTTTATCAAAAGATTAAAAATTCTCTAGGCCCTAACTGGTCAAACAGTATTCATATGTTTAGTCTTTTTGGTAAGTTTAGTGACAATAGAGGAATAGAATTAGTACCAACTCACGAAACAGGCAAGTTTCTTTTGAACGAGATAATATTTAAAAACCAAGGTGAAGATGAGCAAAGCGTGCACAGGTCTCCAATGAATAATGGCCTGTCTATAAGATTAGAAGACTTATCTGCTCTTCAGTTGAAAGCTTTGCATCATAGCAACGAAGAAGTGATTAGAGAAATTCTCAGAAGACCAACTGGGACTGATCAAGAGGGGCAAGGTGAAGAGCAGGGTAGTAATTCAAATAGCGGTTTAGACCCAGCAGTACTTCCCCAAACTCAACCCCAAACTCAAACTAATACGACAGAGACTTATAGTACTAATACTCCAACACCAAGTTCTGAAACGGATAAGTATGGGGTGGCAAAGGTAGAACAACCTGCTAATAAGACTATTCATGACCTAAATGTGTTTATAAGTAACTTGGATACCTTGAATGTAAAATACGGAAATTCTACGGATCATAAGCAAGGTCTATTAACTTTGCTTGATTATTTCAAACAAAATGGAGTTATTCAAAAAGTAGAAGCAGATATCTTAGATAAGATTGTAAGTTTTTTGAGAGAAGAAGGAAAAGCTGATATTATTGCATCAAATAACTATCAATTATCTTTGAAAGATCTCGATAGTAATAAAGGTTTTAGTTTAGTCGATACGGTTAGTGAGTTTATTAAAAAAATGAATCATAGTGATTTGGAAATACTAAATGGGAAGGTTAAAGATTATATCCAGAATGAGCTAATGAATGAATATAAGTCTAAAAAAGAATTGGAAAGTAAAAATCAAAAGAACTTAAGATTAGTAGTTGAAAAATTTAATGCTTTAAGTGTAGAAGATAGACGAAAAGTAATGAAAATTTTGCTTGACCCTGAATCTTTGGAAGAGAATAGACAACAAAGGTTTAGGTTATTATATAGTAACGGGTATTACACTATTACAGATTTAGTAGGAACTAACTTTACAGATAATAACAAAATTGATCTTAATACTTTGAAATTATCTATCCAAGACCATGTTTATTTAGCAGAATGGATAAAAAAAGCAATTAAGAAGCAGAAGAAGTTGCATAATAATAGTCTTTAAGAACTCTAGATCTTAATCCCCTCTCTTTCCACCACTTCTCTAAATTCTTTGGAGATTGATTTTAGGTCGATTAGGTCAACGAGGTATGGGAGTTTTTGTGATAATTTTTCTTTAGTTTGGTTGAGTTTTTCTGTGTGGATTTTGGTTTCTTGACTGACAGCTATATCTACGTCTGAGAATTTTCTGGCAGTTCCATTAACCCTCGAACCGAAGAGAATTATTTGGACACTTTTTCCTAGAAGATTTTCAATAGTTTTTTTGATAACTTCAATTTCGTGCTTGGTTAGGGCAATTTTTGGTGTGTACATTTTAGGTTGTAAGATCTTTTTTTGTTATCGAGATTATTGTTCCTCGTTTAGTCTGCTATTAATTTCTTCTAGTTTAATAATTAGGTTTTTGACTTCTGGGAGGAAAGTTTCTGCTATTTCGTAAGAAGCTTTGGCAACTTCTTCGGAATAGGCGTGAGAGGTATAATTTCTGGCTAATCTGAATTTTTTCCAGATTTCCAGATTACTGATTAACCCATGTTTGGCCGCTTTTTTCATTATTTCTACATAAGTTTGTTCTTCAATATCAATTTCGTCAAAGCCAACTTTTAGGAATCGTTTGATCATTTTTTTACTTAATTCAAAGGAATATTCGAAGCGTTGAATAGTTGAATCTCTAACTATGTCATCGATTGGCATATCAAGCACCTCCTCTAAGCTTTTGACTGCATTGATAAGTGGCTCGATGATGATTTTGGGCATACTAATTTTCAAATATAATTTTTAATCTAGGTCAATTAATTCTAATTATTTCTACCTCCTTCTTTACCAGCTCCTCACTTACATAAATATTTGTCGGTAGGTTGAGGGTTCTACCGTCACTTAATTTTTCGGCATTTCGAAACTTTCACAAAGATTAAGTTTACTACTAAATAGATTATTTTGTAATAATCAAAGACCTTGCTAGACTTATAAAACAAAAATTATCAGATCAATACGCAAAAAAAATAGCTTTTTAGAGGTAACTTTTTATATCTTGATTTTATCTACAGCTTAGTTAATCAAAAGTGGAGAGGGTTTTAGATCATTAATAAAACTTGACTAATCTCCAAAAATCAGCTTAATTAAATTTAGAATCTCTACAGATTCTTCTCGGGGGTGTCTCGAGGTTTGACAGTCAAGCAAGCTCAATTAGTGCTAGGTGGTTTGTAAGTTTACCTATAAACTTCCATTTTTTTATAAATGGCGAAAATTCATTTAAAGGTGTTGAGTCTTTTGCAGGTAAATTTGCAAAATTCTTTGACACCGTACCCCAACAACCACAATTTGCTTACGCAACTGCGTAATTCTAATTTAGTTTATTATAAACTTCAGCCGCCAGATAACGGTCGGCTCGGGGTACCGAGTTAGTTCTGATTTGCATTTGGATTAGTCTAGCTTGTTTTAACTCACAAATGCCTAGTTGCAGGTTTATTCAGCTACTGCAATTAGTATTTTAGTTGTTTACCCTGGATTATAATTTGTTGGTCGATTGTAATTCAGTATTTTGATCAACTATGTATCTAGTCTGAAAAAACTGATTGAGTGATTGCTCGTCTGGACGGGGGTGCAAATCCCCCCACCTCCACCAAAATAAAAAACCAATTTTCATAAAAGATATACTTATTTCCTAAGTAAATTAGACATTAGAGCTAAGCTTAATTGAATTTTTAACTTATTTTGTGATTTTTTTAATGTTTAAAAAACGTAAATTTTAAAAGTTAATTAATGTATAGCTAACCCATATACCAGTTAGATATTTCGGGCATCCTAAACTTACTTTTAAAACAAACTTAATATCTAAATTTTTCAGCCCTGTTTACATTTTTCATACTCAGATCAATTCAAATTAAAACTTTTTGGATTTTTAAAAATTACTATAAACCTTGTAAACTCAAACTTTACAAAAAATTCTCTCTAGCCTAGACATAAAATATGTCTTTGTATTCTGAATTAGAAAATATTCCTCGTAATGATTGGCCGCAATATCTAAAGAAAAATTACCCAGAAGTATATCTAGAATTTGCCTGGCAAAAATCTCAAGAATGGCGAAATAATCAAAAAGACCAAGCTACAATTTTAGGTGATACTCCAGACTATTCTAGGCAATTGTTTACTCTTGATGAAAGGGCTAATCGCATGGTATATAGAGCTTTTAAGCAATACTGGAAAGATGGATTGATTTACAAAAATGCCTATTTGGTTAATTGGTCAATTGGCCTGCAGACTGCTCTTAGCGACGTAGCTGGAGAAATTGAATATGAAAAAAGAGTAGATCCTTTCGTGACTTTTGAATATCGCTATACTGGATTTTTATATTCTCAAGGCTTGGATAAGGCTGATGAAACCTTAAAAAAACTAATTTACAAAACTACAGACTTTTTTGAAAAAAACCCAATCAAAGTTTCTACAGTTAGACCAGAAACCATTTTTGGAGATGTAGCCGTGGCTATTCATCCAGATGTTTTAGAAAAAAAATTTTGTGGTTTTAGTGTTCAAGAAATTCAAACCATAATGGAATTAATCAAAAATGCTGATTTAGATATTTATTTTCAAGTACATCCTTTACAAAATACAGGTGTAAAGCTAATTTTAGCAACAGAAGTTGACCCAAACTTTGGAACAGGAGCTTTAAAAATTACCCCAGCAAGCGATATTACAGACTATAAATTATGGCAAAAATATTTAATTGGCGATTTTCCTAGTGCTATTGGTAGAGATGGAAAATTAACTCAAGAATGTGGTGATTTTGCTGGTAAAAAAGTAGAAGAAGGTAGAATGCTAATAATTAAAAAACTATTAGAAACTGGATTTATTTCAAAAAAAACAACAGACCAAACAAAAAATGAGACTGAAATTGAAAAACTTAGTCAACTAGAATTTGAAAAATTAGATTATCAAAAACAACAAGAATACTTAAAAAAGCTTTATCCAAACCATGAAATTGATTGGAATTATGAGCATAATGTTTCTATTTGCGAAAGATCAAAAACCGTGATTGAACCTTTGATATCGGAAGAATTCTTTCTAAACTATCATAAAGTTGCCAAATCTACAAATAAAAGTCTTAAGCAGCTTGGACTAGAAGGAGTAGAGGAAATTCAATTTTTTAGCAGTGATTACCAAGATAGAGCCAAAAATTTTATTAATAATATTAATGATTGGTGCATTAGTAGAGATCTAGTCTGGGGACATCAAATTCCAGTTTGGTATAATCTTGATATAAATCCAGAAAAAAAATTGTATAGCTTTGATGAGTTAAAAAATATAAAGGAAATTCTCCCTATCCACATCGGAGACCAAAAACCAAATCTGCCTGGAAACTGGGTCAAAGAAACTAAGATTTTTGATACCTGGTTTAGCTCTTCTCTGTGGCCACTAACTACTCTAGATTTTTATGATTATTTAGAGCAAACAGAAGATTTAATTATGATTCACGGCGGAGATAGCTTTGAAAAATATGAAGATTATTTAGAATTTATAAAAAACTGGGAATTAAGTCCGAGTGATTATTTAGATATTAATCAAGGCGGTGGTAATTGGAAAAAAGATTTGCAAAAAGAATTACCTAATTATAATATTCAAGTATCTTACCCCCAGTTTCCTAACAAACTTAATGCCAAATACGAAGAGTGGAAAATCTGGTTTGAAAAGGTTTTGGATGGTTTAGAAATTGCAAAAATTAACTCTGACTATTCTACAGTAGCGTCTAAAAGACGTGGAGCTTTTTATAAACCCAACTTACTAGGTCACTCCCTGGGTGGAAACTTTTTATTAAAATATTTATCAGAAAACAATTGCCAGGTTAAAAATTTGTATTTGGTAGCTAGCTGTCTAAGCGAAGGTGATTTTAGTACAGAAGAAAATAACTTTTCTAGAATTGAAGAAAATTGTGAAAATATTTATATCTATCACTCCACAGACGATCAAATTGTAGATTTTCAAGAAGCAGAAATATTGAAACAAAAATTACCGAAAGCTAAGTTAGTTAAATTTGAAGATCGTGGACATTTTGTGCAGCCTGTATTTTCTGAGCTAAAAAATCAAATTATTAGAGATTTAACAAAAAATACAACAATTACTGATTTTGAAAGATTTTACCCAACCCAAGAAATGACTACAGCCAAAGAAATATTTTATCTCTGGATAGTTAGGATGATTATTCTAGGTAAATATTTTACAGGCAAAATCCCTTTTGAAAATGTTATCATAACACCAACAGTTTTGGATGAAAAAGGCCGTAAAATGAGTAAAAGCCTGGGCAATGGCCTTGATCCTGCAGAAGCGATAAATAAATTTTCTAGTGATTCTTTAAGATTAGCTATGCTAGGTGGGATGATACCAAATAGAAACATGAAGATGGGTGGCGCACTAGCCGACACACTTATGGAAAAATATAGAAATATGGGTAACAAAATTTGGAATATAGCTAGATTTTTGGAAAGTAAAGAATAGGTTTTATAAATAAATCTTGGACAGCAAAAATTGGTTTATACTAAATATATAATATCAACTTTCATATCTTTTTTTTTAAAAACCCTTCATCGTCCAAACTAAGACCTTTCTTATTGAAGAGATCTTTGTAATTTTTTAATATACCAGATAACCTACCAATTAGAAAAAATTTTGACAAAATATTTTATCTTAAAAACATTTACTCATGCCTAAGAAACCAAGATTTACACTTATTACTGGAGCTTCTAGTGGAATCGGTCTAGAATTTGCTAATCAATTAGCAGCTAAAGATAAAAACTTAATTTTAGTAGCTAGATCTACAGACAAACTCAAGAAAATCAAAAAAGATCTGGAGTCAGAATTTGAAATTGAAGTTAAGATTTATACTGCTGACTTATCTGATTTAACAGAAATTGATACTTTTTTTAAAAAAATCGAGAAAGAAGATTTAACAATCGAAACCTTGATTAACAATGCTGGTTTTGGTACCCACGGAGAATTTATAAAAAATGATATCTCTAAGGAAATTAATATGATTAATTTAAATATTTCTTCATTGGTTAAGATGACTCATTTATTCTTACCCAAGCTTAAAAAAATTAAAGGTCAGATCCTAAACGTGGCCTCCACAGCCGCCTTTCAACCAATTCCAAACATGGCATGTTACGCAGCAACTAAATCTTTTGTGCTTAGTTTTTCTCAGGCCATTAGAGAGGAGTTAAAAGGTACTGGAATTAGTGTAACCACCCTCTGTCCTGGAGCTACTAAAACTGCTTTTTTTGAGGAAGCTAAAATGGATACCACCAAAGGAGCTTTTGCCAGAACTATGATGACTGTAGAAGAAGTGGTTAAGATGGGAATTGAAGCCTTAGAAAAAAGAAAAGACGTAGTCGTGCCAGGAATATCTAACAGTCTTGGAACAGTTTTTGCTAAAATGCTTCCAAGTGCAGTTTCAGCTTCTGTAGCTAAAAAGATTATGGGATAGTTAAAATAGCTATACCCAAATGCTAACTAAATTATGATTTAATTAAAGGTTTTAGTTTGATTAAATAAAGAAAACAGAGTCAAAAAAACTCACTGATTAGTTAATAATTTAGTATATAGCAATTTTACATTCGACTTAGATAGGCTATTAGATATTAAGTTTGTTTTAAAGTAAGTTTAGGATGCCCGAAATATCTAACTGGTATATGGGTTAGCTATATTTATACTCAAATCAACTAAATTAGGATTTTTTAAGTTTTAAAATATTTCTGGATATTTTATTTTATAGCCTTTGAGCTAATTGTTACGACAATTGTCCACTAAAAATTTAGCCTTAAACAAGGTTTTATTTACTTATGAATAGCTAAATTTAAGGTAATAGTAAACGGATTGGGTATATTATTAGCGCTAAGTATTAAGGTTAAATCTGATTTAATCTAAATAAAAAGTCAATATTGATGTATACCTACAAGAGTCAGGTAAATTAGTATATTCATAAAATATTAAGACCCATTTTGAGTTTCTAAAAATTTTTCCAACTCGTATGTCCTTACTTGATAAAATATTATTTTATCAGGTGCAGGGTTAACACCTGTGCTTGTCATACGGCTACCTCTTATTATTGGGATTGAGCTAGGCAGACTTAACAGTTGATAACTTCTTTTTGAGTATAAATGATTAGGGTTATAGGCTTTAGCACTATTTGGTGAGTCTTTGCAAGTAACAGCAATTACTTCTAAACCTTCGTTCTGTCTTTGATGAGGTAGTAAAATATCCTGTGTAGTGTATACCTTTCTTGAATACTTGCATCAATAGGCCCTGTAATCCAGTCATAATTACCAGACTCTGCAATCTTAATTAATCGTGAATAGGTGGGATTCAGAAAGATTAGTGAATGGTCTAATATAACTCTTTAATTTTTCTTTATAAAAATAATATCTCCTATGCAGTTCTTTTAATTGATCTGGTTCAAAAGCAATATTGTTAGCGGAAATCATTAGAACGTGGGTTCCTACGGCAACTTGAATATAAGTATTGTTATGAGAAAAAGCAGTAACAGATGTGCCTTTAGTGTAAATACTAAAATACTATATTTAGAATTCCTTTAGGTTTTTGCCCATATTTATAAGTAGAATAAGTAGTTCTTGCATGGTAGGAACCTCGCTGGTAATAGGGGTTTCAATAGGGTCAATAGCTTACACCCCCAAAGTTTTAACTAGTATCAAGTATAGCAAAACTGGATTTGATTTAGACAACTTAGTAAGCAAAAACCTTATTTAAATAAAGTTTTGAAGGTATAAAATGTATAGATCTAATCTGGACTAGCTATAGATAGATTGCAAGTTAAAAATTAACTAAATCTAAAAGACTTTTAATATTTTTATAAAGTTAGGAGGTGCAAGGGAGACAGATTATCTACTTTGAGTATTGGATGACTATATAACACCTATTTCATGGGGTCAAAACTTTGTAAATCCGGGTTATGGGACAAGACTATTATCTTTATTGCTATGGTTTATTCTTATGTAAGAGAAATTAACCTAAATCTTGCTAAGAATTATTTTTTTTAAATCTCTATAATAAATTTGTAATTTTTCATCAATTTCTTTTTGATTTTGAGTATTTATTTCTTTTTTGATATTCCTGTCTAAGATAATTTTTGCCCAGTTGTTAACATCTTTTTCTTGTAGAATTCTTAATTTACTATCTGCAACTAGGTTAGCATTAGTCTCTTGGTGAGAGTTGGGTAAAGGAGTCAAATACGCTGGCTTATCCAAAAATTGTAATTCGGTAATCGTCCCTAGTCCACTACGAGCAATTACTAAATCAGAAACAGAAAGTAAGTTAGGCATAGAATCAAAAACTGCTGGGAGAGAAAAATAATTACTATCCTGAACTTGTAATTGAAAATTGGTTCTTAGAGTGCCACTGAGATGAATTACTCTATATTTTTTGGTTAGGTTTTTAATTTCGGTTACTACCCAGTCATTGATTTTTTTAGAACCAGAACCCCCACCAAATACTAAAAGAATTGGTTTTTTAGAAGTTCGTATAAATTTGGCTAGTATTTCGTTTTCAAGCTTAATTTTTTTTAAATTTTCAGTTTTACTTAAAGTATAGCTATTAGTTTTGATTGGATTAGGTATTACTTTAGCTGATCTAAAGGCTGGGTAGCTTTTTTTTGTAAACTCAAAAGTACAAGTTAAATAATCAGAAAATTTAGAGGCAAAACGATTAGCCAAACCTGGTTGGGGATCTTGCTGATGAACTATTAATTTTAGCTTTAGACCAAAAAATCTAAAAATTCTTGCTGCACAAAAAACTGGAACATTCAAAAAGCTTCCAGTAGTTATAATTGCTGTTGGTTTGTATTTTATAATTAAAATAAAAGCCTTTAAAAAGCTAATTAATAACCCAAAAAAGTTAAAAAAAGTATTTCTGATTTCGATTATAATCTCTTTCGTATTCAAATTATTAAAGCTAACTAAACTTAATTTAACTTCTGGTAGATATTCAATTTTTAGATTCGATCGCTGGCTAATCTTAGATTCAAAACTATCTCTAACGCCAAGAAAAATTAAATTGTAGTTTTTTTGCAAAATTTCTGAAAGAGCAAAATAAGGAAAAAAAGGTCCCCCAGTCTTTCCGCACAAAAGAAAAATATTTGATTTCATAGATTATTTTAAAATTCAATTTAACTTTTAAGCAAATTTAACCAAATTCAAAACTTTATGTCGATTTTAACATTAGTCTTATTTGACGGAAACTTAACTATCTTTCAAATTATAAAAATATGAAACTAAAAAACGTAGCTATTATTGCCCATGTAGATCATGGCAAAACAACCCTTACTGACGGGCTAATCAAACAAACTCTAGAAATTAGAAATGTTGATAGTTTAGGCAACCTAATAATGGATAATATGGACCAAGAAAAAGAAAGAGGAATTACCATTAAAGCCAAAAATGCCAGTATTTACTATAAAGATTACAAAATTAACTTAGTTGATACACCAGGCCATGCTGATTTTGGTGGAGAAGTTGAGAGATCATTAAAAATGGTAGATGGAGCTATTTTGCTAGTTGACGCCCAAGAAGGACCGATGCCTCAAACTAAATACGTAATGAAAAAAGCTATAGACTTAAATCTAACAATTATGTTAATTATCAATAAAGTAGACAAGCCTGCAGCCGACCCAGCCAGGGCTTTATCTTTAGTTGAAGATTTGTTCTTGGATCTTGGAGCTAATGATGAACAGATGGATTTTTTGACTATTTATGCTAGTGGCGTACAAGGCAAGGCTGGAACAAGCCCAGATAAGTTAGAAGACTCTTTAATTCCACTTCTTGAGGCTATTATCAGTCAAATGCCCGAACCAAAAATTGGTTTAAAAAATAGTGATTTTGAATTTCAGGTTAAATATGAAGAATTACAAAAGACTCTAAATAAAATTAACTAAAATCTATTAAAATTCAATAGTCTTGTCTCAAGTTCAATAGTCTTGTCTCAAGACTTAAAGAAACAAACTGCTTTTTTATTTGTTTTATAGCTAACCCATATATCAGTTAGATATTTCGGATATCCTAAACTTACTTTAAAACAAACTTAATATCTAATAACTTATCTAAGTTGAATGTAAAATTGCTATACTATTAATAACAGTATTAAATACCCAAACTACTACTTTTGCTTTGTTTAATCAAAAAAAATAAAAACTTTTTGAAAGGCTCTGATATAAGAGTAATCTGGCTTTAAATAAATTTTTATACAATTAACCAAAAAACACCGGCATAGAAGATTTTTTTAAGGATTTGCTAATTTTGTTTTTTTGATCTAAATTAGTATATCTTAATCTTTAAAAATATTAAAAAATGCTCAACTGGGGAAGCAGAAACTCTACTAATTCTCTTGTACACTATACCAAGATAGCTGACTTGTTTACTAAAAACAATGTTTTAGCTGGTTTTGATAAAGAGCAAGCAATTGTCTCTCAATTTCGTAAGATTGCCTCAGCTATCAAACAAATTAACACCTCTCTAAACCTAAAAAAAGATCAAAATAACACTTTGTTCATATATGAAAATAAAAATTCTAACGAAAACTATGCTTCTAAGCTATGGGCTAGTATAAAACTAAATCTAGAAGAAAAAACCATTGAAATAAGATATTCCAAAGAAATAGATAAATCTGAAAGACAAATTCTAGAGGTTTTTTTAAATGGAAATCTAAAAATTTTTAAAAATCTAGAAAATCTAATCGAAGAAAGACTTAATTTTATTAAATCTAAATCTCAGATAATTCTTGAGTTTTCTATTTTATTAAAAGAAAATTTTACTTATTTATTACCTATTGTAACTAGGCAAAGAGCAAACCTAGGAGCTGCTGCCAAGCGTACAGAAGTTATCAAAGACTTGGATAATTTTGCCACTAGCCTTCTGCCTTTTATAGATAATAATTTAGATATAACTACGAAGATTTCTTTGCTACACCCTTTATGCTACGACTTATTAGAAGTAATTATTAATTATCGATATTTATTTACTAAAAAAAATGATCTGATTAAATTAATTATGAATAACTTACCCAATAATAGACACCCTCATTTTGATTTACTTAAAGAAATATTTTACGAAGAGGTTACTTTAGAAGAAGAAATTGATATTTATAACGATTCAATTGACCAAGCTTATCTATATGAATTACAGAAGTATCAGGATGGTGACTATCCTTCTGCATTGGATGAGTTAGGTTTTTACCCTTATTATAGCGAGCCTGTCCATGATGAGTTTATTGGTTATCCAGGAGATTGGTCTTTGTATGATAGTCCAGAGTTTTATGACTATGGTCCAGAGTTTTTTTATTAGTATTAATTTTGTTGAACCGTTGCCTTAAAAAGATAGATAAGAATTTAGATTGATATTGAGAAAAGATTCTTTCATCTCTTAGATTACACAATAATTTCATACTTAAGTTAACTATTTCTTCAGTTTGATAAGATCAACCGAAGCAAGTTCCGATTTGCACTTGGGTATATACTATTATCTTGCTTGATTGAGATCGTGTGTTGTTTTGTAGCAATATGCTAGACTTACTTGCAGTAAGCTGTTTAACCTCTAATTAAAAACAAATAATTCAGAATTTTTAAAAACTTACAATTTTGAGACCCCTACAAAAATTGTGTCTGACATAAAAACTATTTTTAATTTATT
>CAZVWQ010000034.1:0-12126 GCA_964631275.1 uncultured Candidatus Saccharibacteria bacterium
AGGCGCAGGGGGGGGTATTAGCAAACGAGAGATCCGCTTCCTCTCCTTCTTTACAAGGGGGGGGATCCTCTACTTTCTCTACCGATGGTGCTGAAACCCAGTCCCAGAGAGACTTTGACCCGGTAGAGGACACCCTCTACTAACCTCTACTTTCCTCTACTAAATCTGTCCCAGACCCTAACTACTTCGATGTGATGTGAGGATCCCCATGCCAATCACCCGTACTAAAGCTCCCTCCCTCCCGTGGAGTCACTACCAACAAGCAATCCTTGAGTGGGTTGAATCAGGCTCTGGTCATGCAGAACAGATCCTTGAGCAGGGCCGCGACCAAGCCGCTGACCGTTTCAACATTGGCCTGGATGATTTGCTCTGGCTCCCCCATGTCCTCAATCTCCAGCCCAAACCCAAAGATTGGGTGCTTGTTGATGAGGCCCAAGACTTGAGCCCTGCCCAACTAGATCTGGTGCTCAAGCTATTTTTGGATTCGCAGGCTCAGATGACCAATCCTGGAGCCGGATCCAAGAGACCATCGGCCTTACCCAGAGTTAGAGGCCGACGAGATTCTTTCCACCGACTCCCGGTCCTGACCTCATTGTTCTCCCCTTCAGGATATCGAAGACCTGATGTCCTGGATAGGGTACCGGGATGACTGCATTTATTGTGACCTGAGTCAAATGATTTCGGGTTGGACTCCCAGATCACCAATGGAACCAGCTTCTGAGGGAAGGGGATCCTTGATGTCAGATTTACTCTCTACTCTAGATCAAGGTTTGACAAAGAGAAAGATTATTCCACCCCCTGAAATACCTTCTCTGAACTCGCAGGGGATGTAGGATGTGGGCGGATCTCTCAGATATTTACTCTATGCCACAGTAGTGGGGCCTGAGAATAGGTTTGGGAGATAAGCTGCTAAAACAGAAAAGCTTCCATCAACAACCATTTGTACCGCGATCGCTAATATGAAAAATCCCAGGACACGATTGAAAGCACCTACTCCATTCGTTCCCAGGGCTGTGATCAAGGGTCTGCCAGAAGTTAAGCAGATATACAGGGACATCCCAACCAGAAGGATCCCAACCATAGTGCCCAAATATTGACTCCAGTGTTGACCAGAAGAGCCTAGGCTAATGATGATGCCGATTGCGCCAGGCCCGCTGATAATGGGGATCGCCATCGGGACAAGATAAACATCAGCTTTAGCGATCGCTTCCTGGTTTTCGGGGGGTGACAACCGTTGTCGCACATTGACCAGTTCCCAAGCTGTTCCTCCCACAAGCAGACCCCCTGCAACTCTCAAGACCCCCAAGGAGATCCCAAAAAACTCCAGGATCAGGCGGCCTGTGGTCAGAAAAAGCAGCAGAACTCCAACTGACCACATCGCAGTCAGACGAGCCTGACGTTGCTGTTCTCGGGCAGGTAAATCAGCCGTCAAACTGTAGAAGATCGGCACAGCCCCAACGGGATTGGTAATCGGTAGTAAAGCCAGAAGTGCTCCTACTGCAGAAGCCGCGAACTCTTGAACCATAACGCAGAATGCCCCACAAATTGGCTATCGTTTCTGGATAAAGCACTTACTGGATCTGAAACCAGACATAGATCACTACACTCAACAGGGTCAGCCCCAGAACCGTTTCCCTTTGCTCCTGAAGGACAGCAGTTATGTTCACAACAAACAGACGCCAAGCCTCTCGGCGCTTCTGTCCCAGTCTCTCTGTTAACTGGGCAACACGAGCATCAACTTCCTCAATCGAGATCTCACCCTGTTGATAAGCTGCTTCTAGAACATCAAGATCTCGCCAGTAATCTTTTGTCTCCTCGATAAGATTGACCATGACATCAAAAGGCAACTAGGTGGACTGCTGAGGTGAAAACATCGTGGGCATCCAGAAAATCATTGAGAGCTTCCGGATAGAGTGCCTCCTGAGAGAGCCAGATCAAGGCGACCAAAACCAGCGAACAGCACTTCTTATTCATCGCACAGATCAGCTCCTTCTCTAATGTCTTAAATATGAAACAAAGACTTCAGACTTCATCTGAGGGAAACTCAAACCTAAGGCCCTGGGTCTCGTAGAAACTCAATCTTGTCCAGTTCTTCATCAGCTAAACGAACTCTCGAATCTCCAGGATCTGCAGCTCAGCCTGAGACGGCTAGAGACAAACTAGGAGCTATCCACAATGGAACAGAACAATTTTTTATCCATGTAAATTAATGTAACAATTTTCTGGACTTCTGGCAAGAGTGGTGATAAGCGCATCGTCTGTCCTGAATACAGACGGTTAACCCTCCCCTCGGCTGCAAATGAGGACGCTGAGGTGAACTCATAAACGTTACATAAGTTCATAAAAAAGTTCGGATGTCTGTGTTGGCCCTTGGGCATCGAACCGTGCACTGACCAGGCAACTATGGCCAGGCTTCTATGAACTTGTATTTCTCGTTGCTTGAGATTGCATCCCAGACTGTCAGACAAGCCTTGGAGACTAGCCATCATGTTCGATCGTTTTAGCAGCCCCGCTATTCAGGTCCAATAATCCCAACTCAATCAACCGCTCTATCGGAGCTGACAGCTTCCGCCACTGTGCTCTGGCTGACCGTCCTGGATTGAGTTGCACTCATACTCTGCCACTTCATCAGTGCTGTCCTACTCTGCCTCTGCACACAGCGCATACAATACGGTATCCTCTCACTCCAACGCCAATGTTCAAATCCCTGAAAGAGAAGCACTACCAAATCATGGGGATCCTTCCCGATGGGATCCTGGCTCAAGTCTCTGATGCGCTCCGGCTCGATGAGTGCCCCTATGACTACGACATCGAGTGGCAGGTGATCAACAATCATCTCACCCCCATTTTTGTCTGCTACGACGGCAAAACAGCCTCCTGGATCCAGCAGCATCACAGTACGCTCCGCTGGTATGCCAGCCAGTTCATGAAAGCTCCCAAAATTGAATCAAAGCTAGTTTTACTCAGCCCAAACCTTTTAGCTTAGACTCCCAATCCTCGTCATAATGTAGCGAAAGCACAAAGTATCCAGCCACATATCTCAAATCCTCTCGACTGATTTCATCTTGTAGACGTTTCTCCGAATGATCATGGATGGATCCATCGCAAAAGATGGCTATCATTCGATCCTGATAAAGAAAATCAGGCTTTACATCCACTTCTGGAATTAAGAATTGAGCTTTATCCGGCAACTTCAGGCCCAGTTCATAGATTTTATCAAGGACGACTCGTTCAAAATCTGACTTGGGATCAATCTGCTGCTTTAGTTTTTGATATTGCTCTTCACGAGTCATTTCATGAGGGTGACGCTGGGTGACGCTAACACTGAGTTGAGTCAAGAAGGGTTGAATGCTATGGCGATTGAGAAGAGGATGATCAAATTGATTTTGGTAAGACAATAGACACTCGTAGCAAGCAGCGACACAGCTTTCTTTTTCGTTTGTAAAATGACAGATATCTAGTGCAGCTTGAGCAATATATTGAAATGACTGCGGATTTCCCATCACTTGCGACAAAACCCCAGCACCGCCTTCTGAAGCTTCCCAAAAAAGAATATATTCACCCTGCCCCAGACGTTCAGAGGCAAGTTCGTTCTCTTCAAGTTTGTAAATAGATTGGATCGCCCGACCTATTGCATATTGAAGGCTAGCCAAAAAAGACTCTGCATCTTGGTGGGGAATAGACTGAGGTTTAATCAACAAAACATTGCAAGTATCTTCGACATAAAGATAGACTTCTTTTTGTGTATTCTCTCTGGCCTCTTCACTTTTTGAATCACCCCATATACCAGTACTACTATCTAACTTAAACCCTTTGTCAACACTACTACGAAGACCGCGATTAATACGCCAAATATTAGCAGCATCGCCGTAAGATAGTTCAATCAGTTCGGTGCCATTGGGATCGATAACCGTGGCTAATTCTTTTTTATGTTGGTTAAAGCGAAAGTGAGTCGTGATATTGTAGCCATATTTGAGCCGTTCTTCTTCATCACAGGTAATCCGCTCACGGCGGCGGGTGAGCATAGTATCCATACTTAAGACACGGTTGAGTTTAGCAAGATTGCCATGACTATCAGTCGTGATTTTTACTTCGCAGTTTTCACACAAATCCCGTTGCCAGTCGTCCCCAGGATGGAAATAGCCACACTGAGGACAAAGAGCAACGCGATTGTAGCCACTCTCGATACCTTTGACCGGAATCCGAGTTTTCGACACCTGAAATTTGCTGCCCTCATAGTAGACGATGTTACGAGGGGCAAACTCTCGAATGGCAACAACGCGGGGCCGAGAGATAAAATCCCCTTCGTTGCCACTCGGAATATAAGCACGGACAGGCAAGCGAGGGAAGTTGTATCCGGGTAAAAAGCCTTCTGAGGCAAAGTAGCGATAGGGATAGAACTCTAACTGATTTTGAGTTCTGGCCTGGGATGTTTGTCCGACTAAGAGATCGATCTGCCTCTTGGCTTCTCGTTCTTGAGATTCAGCCTGTTGGCGTTGCTCTTGGGTGGTTGACCCTTTAGTGGCGCGATCAATAGTCTGGCGAGAATTTTCCAGTTGTATCACGGCGTCCTGATAGAGGTTTCTCCACCGATCGCAGGCGCGGTCAAAACTAATGAGAGCATTGCTTAAGGTTTGGTATAAAAACTCTTCCGTGTACCAAGAGGTATCGTTGAGATCAGCTTGGCAAAAGGTGTCTTGGAGTATGGTTTTAGTAGCTTGGAAGCAGCGGTCTAGAGCCTCAGAAGATAAGGACAACTGACTGCGGATGGAGTCTTTAAGGGGGTAGTCTTTGGTTTCGAGATCCAGGATCTGGTTCATGGAATTTTCCAGATAGAGTCCTGTGTAGGCTAGCCAAACGGAATGCAGATGAGCTTTGACCAAATCTTGGTTGCCAAGTTCCAACTTGGGAGGGGCAACAATTCCAGCAACCATTTGATCCGGTCGTTTAAAAAAGTATTGGTCATGGCCACTACCTGCTGAGGCGTAGGTGATAACAATGGCCGCCTGTCCACTACGTCCGGCACGCCCACTTCTTTGGGCATAGTTGGCTGGGCTGGGGGGGACATTTCGCATATGGACAACGTTCAAATCTGAGATGTCGATCCCCAGTTCCATCGTTGGAGAGCAAAATAATGTTGAGAGCTGGCCTTGTCGGAAACGGTTTTCCCGCTCTTGACGATCTTGGTTTTTGACTTGACCCGTATGTTCTCTCCCTTCCATATTTTGCAGACTGGATCCTTTGTCTTGGTAGAAGGACTGGAAGAAGCGGTTGACTTCGATGCCTTCGGTTTCACTGCCCTGGAGCCGTCTAGAGGTAAGGGGATCCACCGGGATCCGATCCTGCTGCTGGGCTGTCCAGATCAAAGCGTCAATCCTCAGTTGGATCTCGTGATCTTCCTGCAGAATGTAGCCAGCATCGGCAAGTGCTTGCAGCAAGACTCGGATTAACCCTTCGTAGTCTTGTTCTGAAAGCAGGGTAGAGCGCCAGGGCCAAGCCCGATCTGATCTTAAAAAGCGACCGATTTTGCTGCGAGCAGTCAGTTTAAGGGTTTCTCTGTCCTTTCCCTTGCTTTGTGCTGAGGCGGAGGCCCAACGAGCTTGATGCAGAGATTCATAGGGGTCGAAACTCCAGGGATCCTTGATCGCCTGCTGAACTTCACGCTGTAGTTGCTCAAGTCTTTGGGGTTGAAGTAGGTCAGCATCGATGGCCAGCTCCTTGCGAAGCTGATCGAGAAGAGCACGGATGATAGCGAAGCGTTCTTGAGGGTTGGCCTGGTGAAGCAGGGGGTGATGGTGCTTGTCCCAAAAATCTGGTGCGCCACAAACATCTTCCAGTCCTTCGTATTCAATCGTGAGTAGCCCACATTGTTCCAGGTTGGGTTGCACGATACGCCACCCTTTACGCAGGTCTTCGTAGAGGCGATATTCTGTCAGGCGGCAGAAGGCTTCTTCATTACGCCGTTTGCCAGGGCCATAGTCAGCCACTTGTTTAGCGTAGTCAGCTTGGGTGAGCCCCATTTGAGCCATAACGGCTTGGGCCAGTTGTGTATGAGTCAGCTTGTGTTGACTGTGAATCGCTTTGTAGAGCGCACTGCGAAGGAGGCTGGTTTGAACAAAGTCGTTGAAGTGTCCAGCTTGAAGAGAAGCATCCTGACGATTGTCGGTAAAACTGAGAATCTTGTGGGCTTTAGGGGGAATCGATCCGCTGGTTTTGAGACGGTTGACGGTGGATAAGCAGAGCAGGGTGGTGGCGGTGCTGCGGCCCTCACTGCTCAGTTGCGAGAGCTTGGAAAATTCATTTTTGCGCTGGTCGTGAACAACACCACAGTGGAGACAGGTCAAAAAGGGTTTTGGAATAAACCAAACCGTTTGACCTTCTAGCAGCGTTTCCACAACGGATCCATCCGGCAAGATCCTCAGGCGCTGGGGAATAAAGCGGGCATACTCTTTTTTGGGCTTTCTGCCCTCCCGCTTAGTTTCCCGAAACCATGTATCAGGGAGGCGATCTTCTTCCCTCTCATCCCAAAGTCCTGGTTCATCGAGGGTGAGATAGCCTGCTTGGATGTCGTCATCGTCTTGGCTAGAGCTGAGGGCGGTGGGGAGTCGGGGAGTAACCTGCTGCTGCTCACGGTCATAGTCAATGAGATAGTAGTCTTGCCCACACTCTCGACAAAAAGCCAGGGGATAGAGAAGTCGATTTTCGGTGGTAGTGTATTGACCTTCGAGAGTGAGAAAACGTTGATTCGCGGATTCAAGGGTGGCATAGACACTACCCCCTTGGGAGATGAATTGGTGTAGCCGAAAAGCAAGGCCGCCTACTTTGCTGCCCCAAAGAAACATCTGTTTGATCTGGTCAAGACAAAGTTCGGGATCCCTTTGGGTAAGGTCTGCTAACTGGACTGCTCCGGCAAGTAGGGAGATCGGGGTACGACGGACAAGAGAACCTTCCTCTTCTCTGAGGCCAAACGTCATTTCGATCCAGGCCGCCAAAGGGTGCTGCAAAAAGACCGATATTGGATCATGCTCAGGGTTACGGGCTGTGTCCACGGGAGCGAACGCGCCATCGGCGATCTGTGGGATCCCCTGATCTAGGACCTGTTGGAGGTCTTGAGGAGTGGGATGGGGGTGAAGGGTGTTGCGAACAAGGGTTTCATCGATGACATTTTCAGGTTTGACGGCGACCCCAAACAGTTTGCTAGCAACCTGGGCAACGGTTTGCTGCCGATTGGATCGTTTGCCTTCGGTGGACATGGTGGCACTGGTGCCAATACACAAAAAATCTTGTCCACACCGTTGTCGCAGCTTACGGATCAAGAGGGCAACATCGGCCCCTTGACGACCTCGATAGGTGTGTAGCTCATCCAAAATCAAGAACTTGAGGTCAGAAGAGGCTACCAATTTATCTTCTTGGTTGCGGCTCAACATCAATTCCAACATGACATAGTTGGTCAGCAGGATCTGGGGTGGATTGTTTTGAATCTCGGTCTTTTGGGCGAGAGATTCTTGGCCGGTATATTTGGCAATGCGGATGGGGTCTCCCGGCACATTGTCCAGGAACTTTTGGATTTCGCCTGCTTGGGAGTTGATCAGGGCGTTCATGGGATAGACCAGAATGGCTCGTACCCCCTGGATGTGAGGATGCTTGAGCAGGTCATCGAAGATGGGCACGAGATAGGTCATGCTTTTGCCGGATCCGGTGCCTGTGGTGAGAACGTAGGGTTCTTGGCGTTGGGCGGCGCGAAAGGCTTGCTCTTGATGAAAGTAGAAGGTAAAGGGATCCCCTTGAGGGGTGCAGAAGTAACGCCGCGTGTCGGGATGAAGAGTTTGTTCTTGGATCAAATCCTCGACATTGGCTCCTTTTTGGTAGGAGGGGTTGAGCTGGAGGAGGGGATCCGGCCAGAGTTGACCCCGTTCCAGTTCTTCGTGGACGAAAGCGCGAACTCTTGGATCCCGGATTTTGAGAAAGCTGGTGATGTAGTCCCGGTAGTCATGGATAATCTCATCGCGGAAAGTAAAAATATCGAGGGGAGAGGGGATCTCAGGATCCTCAGGCTGGGCTAGGGGCATGGCTGGAGATCGCCCTTGGCGTTGATTGACCCAGCTTTCTAATTGGACAGCCAAGGGATCCCTCAGGGTTTCTACATCCAAGACATCTCCTAGGTCGGCGAAGTCCCAGGTGGCGGGGAGGGGAGCAAAGATGCGTTCGAGCTGTTCAGAGGTGAGTTGATCGACCCCGGTGCAATCGAGAATGCCATTACCCTGACTCAGCAGCAGCAAAACCGGTTGGATCCGCTCAGGGGTCTCTTGGAGTAGCTCTTGCAGGCGAATAGGAATCTTCATGGGTGCCGTTGCCAATGAGGAGAGGTGAGTGACTCCATAAAGGAGGACGGACGAGAGCGGGATCCTGATATCAGCAGGGAGCGCATGGCGCGGGTGCAGCCGACATAAAATAAGCGGCGCTGCTCGTCGGTAAGGGTCAGGATCTCTTCAGGAGGTTGATGGGGATCCGTGTAAGGTAAAGTACCTTCTCGTAACCCTACAACTGCCACGAAGGGAAATTCCAATCCTTTGGCCGAGTGTAACGTTAGAACTTTAATGTAGGGGGCATTGAGGTCGATGTCATTGCCTGCCACAAACTGGGCCTTGATACCTTGACTTTGCAAATGTTGAGCGATTTTTTTGCCGAGGGCGGTGCTGGGGGAAAGGATAGCTCCGCCGTGGAGGGGCAGGCGATGCCGTTTGGCCGATTCAAGGAAGAAGGTGTGGATCAGGCGGATTTCTTGGTCGATGCTGTCGGTGAAGATGAGGGTGGGGGGCTGTCCTTGGTGAGGAGAGGGGATCTGCTGTAGACAGTCGGGATCCCCAGCGCTGGTGTTTTGCAAAATGCTGGCACAGGCTTGCATGATTTGCTCGGTATTGCGATAGTTGCGTTTCAGTAGCAAGGTGCGGCCCGTGACTTGGAGATCACTGCGGATCTGTTTCCAGCTAAACCCTCTCTGATAGAGGGATTGAGAGGCATCAGCGGTGAGGTAGACTCCTTCCAGGTTAGGCACCAGAGTGAGCAAGAATCGCAAAGCCACTGGAGACAGATCTTGGGCTTCATCGATCACAACCGCCTGATAGGGGGAATCTATCTGCTGTTGTCGTTCTTGTTGCAGAGTAGCCAGGGCTTTGCACCGCAGTTGGGGCCAAGTGGTGATGCCAGACTGTTCCATCAGCTCTGTCCAGGTTTGATAGATGCTCCAGAGGGCTTCTCGGAGGCTGGCTTTGAGCGGGATCCCTCGTCCCCGACGGTCATGGGCCAGGTAGTCGCTGAGGCTAGAGAGTCCCCAATCTTCGATCACGGTTTGGATTTCTTGGAAGAGGTAGGGGATCCCCAACCGTTCGAGGGATTGGCGGCGCACTTGGCAATCGAAGATATTTTTGGCGGGAATCTGGGTTTGGGTGAGGGCGGTTTGCAGGAGGGCGAGGGCCTGTTGGTCGGTGGAAAATTGGGGTTTGCCATAGGTTTTGGCGTAGTAGCCGTAGGTGAGAGCATCGACGGTGGCGACTTTGATGCCAGCTTGGTCGAGAGGCTGCTCTAGCAGTTGGCTGAGGAGCTGTTCAGAGTAGGTGACGAGGGCTTTGGTGTAAGTGGTGAAGAGGATGGAGGTGTAGCCCAGCTCTAACAGTTTTTGCACACGGTAGAGGGCGAGGGTAGATTTGCCGGTGCCGGGGCCGCCTTTGACCAAAACGGGGCCTTGTTTGCCAAAGTCTTTGAGCTTGTCTTGTTCGGGATCCAGCTTGAGCAGAAAGGCCGTTAGGTCGCCTTTGACAAACCGATCAAGATCTGAGGGCGTTTTAAGGATGTAATCGGGCTGGGCGATGATTTCGTCGATGGGGCGCGGGTAGAGGTTATCGATGATCCGTTGGAGGTACTGATCCGGCAAGGGCAGTTCCAGCAGGGCTTCGGCATTTTGGATGCTGAGGATCTCTGACCAATGCTCGGAGGGGATTTGCCACTGTTTGAGGCGTTTTTCGGTGAGGGCAAAGGGGAGGGGAGTGGTGTCTTGGGCTGAGGTAGGGGAGATAGAGGGGAGTTCTGGAGCTGGGGGCGACGACGGGATCCGTTCAGGTTCGAGGAGGGTTTCGTCGGGGGGAGAGAGTGGGTTATCTGAGGTGGGAATCTCAAATTCGTAGGTGCGTTCATCCCGCTTGCGAATGCTGAGCAGTTTGACCCAGCCTTGTCCAAAGCTATAAAAAAGGCGGTAGTCGCCTAGTCGAACACGATAGACATTGTTGGTGTAGCCTTTGAGCTTTTTGGCATCCCCATGGGCGGAGATGGGATCCTGTTGCAGCACCTTGAGGATTTTTTCAACCTTTTTTTGGACGGCCTGGGGCAGATTGAGGGTTTCGCTAAAGAAAGTGTTGGTGAAAGAGAGTGCCCAGGTGGTCATGGTGGTTGCAGGAGCGGCTGGCCTCTTCAGGGTAAGCTATCGAGTGATGAGCTTGTTTTGAGTGTTCGCCGCTGCAATGACAGCATTATTGGCCGCTCAAGTTAGTTGTTTGGGTGAAGAAGAGGAAGCTGGTCAGAGTGGCAAAGAAGGAGATCAGTCTTTCATTCTCAGGAAACATCGACGGCAGTGGATTGATGATCTAGATGGAGCTGGAAGCCTGGTGCTCGATTCTCAGGCTTTTGAATAAAGTTTGGGCTGATGGGTGATACGGATCCTTTCTATTAGCCAGTGCGAGCCAAAATCCTGTGTCAACGATGACCATATTTCTGTTCTAGCTCATCTCTTAGATAAGATTTATAGTGGATTGACAGATCAGGCTCAGCCTCCATACAGCCTATAAAGTCAGACCAGTCATCGGGTGGCTGCTCTAGAGTAGATGTTGATGAGATAGATCTGTAACGCTGCTTGAGATTCTGCACTAGATCAATCACAATCTGTTGTGCGTCTGGTGGTAGAGCCTCAATATCTTGCTGGATCCCGTCTAAACTCATACTCTTCTCCTAAAAACCCAGTTTATCCCAAGCCTCTAATACCAATCGCTGGGTGCGGTATTCGCCAAACTGCCGGATCTCATTGTTCTTGAGGACGCGGAAGGTTTCGCTGAGGAATTCGGATCCATGAGCTGATCCGTTTATATGGCAGTGAGTGGTGACGTTTGGGGTTGGCCTGTTCCTGTGCCTTGAGATCTTCGTAGATGGCTTTGAGGTTGTAATCGAACTGAGCTGCATAGGCATCTCGGATCTGACGGATCTCTTGAACGATAGGATCATCTTTCACGAGTCGTCCTCCATGAGTTCTTCGGGGGTACAGATGATTGAGGGTTCATACCCACTAGAGCGGCAAACTCGTTCGATCCTAGCGCGCATGGTGGCATTGGCGATGTGTTTGCAGTTCCAGGTCAGGAGATAATCGATCCCGTTGGCTACTGCAATGGCGATATGGAGTGCATCGGCAGCAGCTTTTTGAGGTAGAGCAGCACCAGAAATCAGATCTTCAGCGAGCTGCAATGCTCTAGGTGTAACCTCAAGCAGATCAATATCGTTGAGTAAGTTCAGCCTCTCTTGGGCTGCCTCATGATCTCCGCCCCTGGCCTCCCGCAAGACCAACTCAGAAATATAGAGATCAAATGATAGACGACGGTTCTGCCACCAGTCGCGGGTGACTTGTTGATGTCCAGCGATCACGATGTCACGGCTGGGACGGGCGGCCAGATAGCTGATCAGGGAGGTTTCCAGATAGATACTGGCCATGGATGGACTCAACTATTGCCCAAATCCAAGTTTATCCCAAGCCTCTAATACCAATCGCTGGGTGCGGTATTCGCCAAACTGCCGGATCTCATTGTTCTTGAGGACGCGGAAGGTCTCGCTGGGGAAGTCTGGGCCATACACATCTGCTGGATCCAAAATATATCTGAGTTCATCCCGGCTCAGTCCGTAAAGATGGGCATAGTAGGCATCGAGTTCGGCTCTCAATATCGCTCGACGCTCAGGATCCCAAGCAAAAGGATCCCCGTGGTAGCCCATGTCGATGGCGAAGGGTTGCAGATCCCAAGCGGTGTAGGTGAGTTCGAGGACGCGGGATCCGATGTAGTCGATGTCGGTTTGGGTGTAGCGCTCTGGCGGGAT
>CAZVWQ010000035.1:0-11444 GCA_964631275.1 uncultured Candidatus Saccharibacteria bacterium
ATTAAGGGTCAAAGCACCTCCTCCACCAGGAAAACTAAGAGTTGGAGTAGCAGTGATAAAATTTGAAGCTTTAGCAAGATCAGTATTATTAAAGAAAGATTTTAAAAAAAAGCTAAACCCAACACAGATTGCAATGAATAAAACTCCAATAACTAAAATTTTAGGTAAGTTTTGTTTACGAAATTTTCTTTTTAATTGCTTATCTAAATTTATTTTTTTATTATCTTGTCTTTCTGCAAATAAATTGTCATCTTTCATATTTTTTAAACTAAAAACAGTTTGTAATTATATTTTTTATTATCCAAGAATTTTTTGGTATATTTTTGGTATAGCTTATTAGTAGGTATATATTATAAACAAGCATCCTGATTTTAAAAGTTTTTTGAAAATAGATAATATTTGGATTAAAGTGATAATAACTAAAAAATTAATAGTAGTTTTTAACAGTTATGTTCCAAGAATTTTTTTTTGAATTTGATAAACCCTTTTTATGATTTTATTTATAACTTTGAGTTTACAATTTTTGCAAAATTGGTCAAAAAGCACTACCTGTAAGCTTATTTGAATTTAAAAAATTAAATATAATATTTGCAAACTTTGAGTTATAAGACGAGATTGATATCCTCAAACTACAAATTGCATAAAACAATTATAAAAATTAATAAAATATTTAATTAAAATTAAAACTCATTATATAACTTAACTTAGACTAAACTTTGACAAATTATTAGATGTTGAATTTGTTTTAAAACATATTTGGCATGTGAAAATGTCCAAGTCATGGATAAAGCATATATATTTAATCAATTCAAAGTAAAACTTTTTGAGTTTTTAAATATTTGCTTTTAGTTGTCTATATCAAGCTTAATTAAAGCCAAAAAATTAAGGTTTAAAAAACTAAAATTTATTTTGTGGAGTATAAAAACAATATAACTTAAAATATAAAGTCTTAATCATAAACAAAACAAAGGGATTTTTAACCCTTTACATTAAAAATTAAACTCTTATTTATAGTTTTTGGCAACTACGTAGGTCTAAAATTTACTAAAAAAAATATCTACTATCACGATTATTCTGTTTTATGTATTAAAAAGTAATTACTCTTTGATGTATATATAAAACCCATCAAATATAGTTGATAAATAAAAAACTACCTAAAATTTATTTTGGGAGAAGGTTAATTTTTTGTTCTTTACAAAATTAAAAAATCTAATCAAAATTAAAAAAATGAATCAAGAACCAACAACCTCAAAACAAAATAGCCAAGAATTAGAAATCCAAAAAAAGTTTATAAACCCACCTCAAGTTAGGCAGATATCTGAACCAAAGGCAAAAAATAGTCTTTGGAAGGTAATGACTTTTGCGGTTAGTTTGGTTGCTATTAGTTCTTTAGTTTTTGCTAGCTTACTTTATATTGAAAGAAGCAGAGCTTTTAGAGAAGACAACTATCCTTTTGTTAGACAAGAAGTTATTGATATAATTAACAAAAGTGGAATTAAAAACTTGCCAGAAGATAAGTTAATTAGAGAAGGTGAATTAAAGGGTTTAGTCTCAAGCTTAGAAGATCCGTATAGTATTTATTTACCTAAGGCTGAAGATCAAGATTTTCAAGATAGTCTTAACCAACGTTATGAAGGGGTAGGTATTAAGTTTGATAATTTTGCTGATGAGATATTAGTACAACAAGTTTTTCAAGATTCGCCAGCCGAACAATCTGGAGTTTTGGCTGGAGATATACTAATTGCTGTTGACGACGAGAATGTTAGAGGTAGAGAAATTGGAGATGTAGCCCCCAAAATTAGAGGTGAACAAGGAACTAAAGTTAAGCTAACTTTTGTTAGAAACAATCAAGAAGTTAGTTTTAATATTACTAGAGACAGGATCAACACCGAGTTAATTTCTCTTAGAATAGAGAACCAAAAAGTTGTCGTCATAGAGATTTCTTCTTTTGGTGAAAATCTAGATTCCTTGATGAAGGATAAGGCTAGTCAGATATTGGCTAATCCTAGCATAGAGCATATTGTTATTGATGTTAGAGGTAATAGCGGAGGCTTACTTAACCAGACTATAGAAATTATTTCTTATTTTGTCGAGCCAGGAGAAGTTTTGGTTAAAGAAATTACCAAGAATGGAGAAGAAACTTTGACTTCAATAAAAAAAGATAACAGCCTAAAGGATTATCCAGTAACCGTCCTTGTAGATGGCTTTTCAGCTTCAGCTAGTGAGATCTTAGCTGGGGCACTTAGAGATATCCGATCAGCTCAACTAATTGGGCAAAAAACTTTTGGTAAAGGTACAGTTCAGCAACTTTTTGAATTAGAAAATGGTGACAAACTAAAACTAACTATTGCTGAGTGGTTTACTCCTAACGGCGTAGCCATTAATAAACAAGGATTAGCTCCAGATATTCTAACTAATGATGATGAAGACGCTCTACAGACTGCACTTATAGAGATTAGTTCTGACCTTAATTAAAGTAATTAATTTATCTATCTCAAACGCTAACTAAATTATAATTTAACTGAAGGTTTTAGTTTGATTAAATAAAAGAAAGCACAGTTAGAAAAACTCACTGAGTAGTTAACAGTTTAGTATATCTATCTGTATACTCTTTGGGCTAATCGTTACGGTAATTACCCATAAAAAATTATCTTAAATAAAGGGTATAAGAGTAAACAGCTTACCAGAAAATGTAAATATGACTTGGAAATGTACAGCTATTTAACTTAAGGTATTTACACTATTTAAATCTTTAAAGGCCTCAATTAATCTATTTTTAAAGCTTTCTTCGCCTTCTCTAAGCCATTTACGAGGGTCATAGTATTTTTTGTTAGGCTGGTCACTTCCTTCAGGATTGCCAAGTTGAGTTTGTAGATAGCCTTGGTTTTGTTGATAGTAATTTTTAACGCCATCCCAAAAAGCCCATTGAAGATCAGTATCGATGTTCATTTTAACTACACCGTAGCTAATAGCCTCTCTAATTTTTTCCTTATTGGATCCACTACCGCCATGAAAAACAAAACTTATCGGTTTGTCTTTTGTAGTAAATTTTTCTTGGACAAACTTTTGCGAATTAGCCAAAATTATTGGCTCTAATTTTACATTACCAGGGCTATAGACTCCATGGACGTTGCCAAAACTAGCAGCAATAGTAAAATTAAGACTAATTTCGGATAATTTTTCGTAAGCATAGGCTACTTCCGAAGGCTGAGTGTAAAGCTTAGAATTGTCGATATTAGAATTATCGACCCCATCTTCTTCTCCTCCAGTGATACCTAACTCAATCTCCAAAGTCATTCCAATTTTGGCCATTCTTTGTAGGTATTTTTTGCTAATTTCTATATTTTCCTCTAAGCTTTCTTCGGATAAGTCTAGCATGTGAGAGCTAAAAATAGGCTTTCCATTTTTTTCAAAAAATTTTTCCCCCTCATCCAGTAATCCATCAATCCAAGGAAGTAGTTCCTTAGAGCAGTGATCGGTATGGATTATAACTGTAGCTCCATATTGCTCGGCCAATCTATGAATATGCATAGCTCCACTAAGACTACCATTAATAGCTGCTTGTTGATTTTGATTAGAAAGTGATTTACCAGCTAAAAAAGCCCCTCCACCATTAGAAAATTGAATAATTATAGCTGAATTAATTTTGGCAGCTGTTTCTAAGGCAGCATTGATTGAGTTAGTTCCGATACAGTTTACGGCTGGGATAGCAAAACCTTTTTGTTTAGCATATTCAAAGATTTCTGTAACTTGATTACCTGTGATCACACCTTTAGGAAATTTCATAGTATCTTACATATTAATAATTAATCAATTTTAATTTTAAAATAAAAAATAATATATTGCAAATTTAAATTATGGAAGGAGTATAAAAACCAGTAAATTTAGTTTAAAGTTGTTTGACTTATTTTTTAATAGATGTTATAAAAACTATACTTTTCTTGTTAAGAAAACAATAAACATGCAAAAAAAAGCCAAAACTCTACTTGTTGAATATGCTCCTAGAGGTAAAGATTCGCTAACTAAAATGATTAGAGAGTATTATACTAACCAAATCAAAGACAAAACTGAAATTGAAGTTCTAGACATAGCAAAAAATCCTCCAGATATGCTAACTGAAGATAGACTTAGAGCTTATTATAAAAGAAATTATCTAAATAAAAAATTATCTCCAGAAGAAGCTAAACTTCTAATTAGGATGGATGAAATGCGAGACCAGTTATTTGCTAACGAATATTTGATTATTTCTTCACCGATGTATAACTTTGGCTACCCAGCTCCAGTCAAAGCTTGGATAGACTCGGTAATGCAAAGAGGTTATGTTTACCATGTTGATGATAATGGACACAAACCTAGTCTTGACCATCTCAAAGTTTGTGTAATTTATACTTCTGGAATTGTCTTTGATCAAATTAATGAAAATCAAAGCTGGAATGGTCTAGTCTCTGAAGGAGCTATGCTTTTTGAGTACATGGGAGCTAAAGAAGTCAGAATTGTCCACGTTCAAGGTTCGGATATGCTTGGCGATGAAAATATAAACTTTAGAATCAATAACGTAGCCTACAAAAAACTAAATTGGATAGCTAGTAAGTGGTATTAAATAAAAAACCCTAATTTGATTAAAACAAATTTGGAGTATGTAAGATCTTTAAATTCTGCATGGTTGGCTTAAAAGCTAAATAAAAAATCTTATGACTAAAGCTATTATAAAAATTTCTCACATTTTATTTGACCCAATTGACAAAGAAGCTGGAGATCTAACTAATATTCCTAATACGGTTATTAACTGGTCACGGTTTATGAGTTTAAATGCCATCTTTCAGGCGATGGCTGATATAATAATCGAAATTATTATTTTATTGAATCTTGTTAGTTTCAAGTTACCTTTTAGGCTAGAATTTTTGCTCTTAACTATGATTTCTACGGTAATTGCTTATCTAACTCTCAAAAGTATGAGAGAAGGAAATTTAGATGTAACCAAAAATACACTTATTATTGGCTTGTTAGTAGAATCTTCACTTGTTATAGGTGATATTTATTTATTATTTAATACTAATCAATATTTCTGGATGACTTTGCTAGTCAGGTTGCCTTTTATGATTCTCACCTCCTTTAATATTACTATCATTACTAGAATTATATGGAGAAATATAAGTATTAAGTCTAAAAGACCAAATTATAGATTTTAATTATACCCATATACTACAAAAAGAAACTAAAATATATAAATTTAAGTTAGAATTAATTTGCGTCTTCATATTAATTTACAAACTGTAAATAACGCATGGGAATCTTACAGAGTAAGAACTAAAGTAGGAAATTGAGATTATCCTATTTAGAAATTTATTCAAAAAACAAAATTAACTAATATTCTAACGAATTAGTTTTATTTTTGAGACTTATTTATTGGTATAGGCTTTTCAAAATTATAAAAGAAATTTTCAGTATACTCTTCTTGTTCATATTTTTTTAAGAGTTTTTGAGGATTTTTGATGAAATTTCTAACATTTTGCACGCCTTTACTAACTATTTCAGATAATAAATCGTGACAGTTGTCATCACTACCCAAATACAACTCTGTATTATTTTGTCTTTCATAAAGGATTATCGCTTTTTCCAATTCTCCGACCAAAAAATAAGCAAAATCTTCAAATTCAGCTAATTCTGAATCGTTATAGATAGATTTTATACGATTAAAATTTTCTCTGGGATTAGTTTTATTTTCCCAGTCAAGAAACTTGCAAAAATCATCAAACTTGCTAGCTATACTTTGTTGTTTTTTATTTAGATTTAAAGTAAACCCTCCTGAATTAAGTTCTTTTTGAGCCATTTTACGAATTTTTTTTTGGTATCTTAAAATATCGCTCCGACTCTCGCCTAACTTTTCTTCTTCAGTCAAGTTATCTTCTATAGACTCTATTTCATAGACAGGTTTTATATCTTCCAAGAACTGAAGTAATTTTAAAGCTTGTCTTGCCTTAACTTTGATGGTAATTTTTTTACTACTCATGCTAATCTTAAATTTTGTTTAAACCGATAACCATTGTGTAAATAAACTTTTTTTCATATTTTATGAATTTAAGTTTTTAGACAAGATTAGCAAATGTTATACTAAAACCTGTTTTTTTTAAATAAAATCTAATTTATTTTTGATTAAAGGACTTATTTTTAATCTAAAAGTAAAAACTGGTGTAAGCTAAGTATATAAAGAAAATCTACTTAATCAAATAAATAAAAGTTTAAGCTGGATTAATTAAACTTTAGAAGTACGAGTAATTGGCTGATCTGGTCTATTAATATCAGATATACTTAAAGAACTAGCTCCAGAATTAGTTACAATTCTGTAAGTATCGTAGGCTAAATTAATGTCGTTGTGCATACTAAAAACTTCTAATATTGATTCAGACAGTTCTTGCAACACTTGCCTAAGCATTCCTTCCCTGGCAGCAAACCAAATTGAGAATTCAGGTCCACTTGGAGAAATACTCATATATATTTTTGGTTTATATATATTTTCTAGATTATATATATCTTCTAAATATTGGTCTCTATGATCTACATAATATTGAAATTTAGTTTGTACAATGTCTTTGAGGATTTCTTTGGCTGCTACAAAGTTAGATTCAAAGGTAATAACTAAATTAAAATTATGCCACAAAATTTGGTTGTCGTGAGTAAAGTTAGTCACTGAAACTCGTAGAAAAAGATTATTTGGAAAAGTAATTACTCTGCCAGTATATCTCTCTTGATCGACTATGTCTTTACCTAATTTTTCTTTAACTGTGGTTCTAAAAAGGCCGATTGACTTAACCTCTCCAAAAACTGTTTCACCACTAGGAACTTGTAATCTGATAACATCCTTGATGCGATATTGTTTGCGAGAAGTGATCAAAATCCAAGCAAAAAAACTAGATACAAAATCTTGTAAAGCTACAACCAAAGCTGCCGAAATCAAACCAGTACCGCCTAATAAAAGCTCTAGATTACCAACAAAAGCAAATAAAATTGTGATAATAGTAGCTACCATAGCCACAACCAATAGTACATTCCTAGCAATGGTAGAAACTGTCCTATTACCCAAGTATCTACGCAAAATTAAGTTTATCGTCCTAAAGGCTATCCAGTAAACAATAATTAATAGCAAATAACTAAAAATTCTTAAACTAAAATTAATAATCAGAGCCATTAATTGATTAGTTTCTTGACTAAGATCTTCTGAAGTATTTTGAATTTCTAGGTTTAGTTCATCGATTGCTTTGGTATTACTTTCTATTTGAATTTCTTTTTTAGTTATTTCGTTTTGTAAGTCTTGGATATCAAGATTTATAGAATCTTGCTCTTCTTGAGTTAGAGTTTCTTTTTCTAAATTTCCTTCTAATCTCTTTATTTCACTTCTAGCCTTAGTTATTTCAGAATTAAGAGTGGTGTTTTCTTTAATAAATTCATTTCTACTAGATTGTAATTTTTCTTTGCTTTTCTTTTTTGTTTCTATTATATTAGCTTGCTGATCAATCTGATTAGGTGAAATTTGCGAATCTTCTGAAGTTTGAGCTATAGTTGTAGAATTAATACTAGTATAATTTAACCCAGCCCAACTTAACCCAAAAAATAAAACAACATAGGTTATAATTTTTATATACTTTAAACTTTTTTTAAACATTTAAATTTTAATTGTCATTTAAAAGACTTTTAACAGATTCTGATTATATAAACTTTAGCCTAATATAAAAAACCAAACAAGGCAAATTTTTTTAAAAAAAATAGTCTTGCTATAATTTATAGAAAATTTGATTCTTAAAATTATATAAATATTAATACAATGAATAATTTTCAAACTTGGTCGCAAATTTTAGATTTTTTTGATACTTTTATTCTTAGAGATTTTAGTCAGAATCATTCTGTAGATTGGGGCTTAAATAGAACTAAGAAGCTTTTAGAATTACTAGATAACCCTCAAGAAAAGATTCCTGTAATTCATGTGGCTGGGACCTCAGGTAAAGGTTCGACTAGCTATTTGACAGCCAATATTCTTAGATCTCAAGGTTTGAGAGTAGGTTTACATCTATCTCCGTACTTAGTTGATTTTCGTGAGAGGTGTATGTTTCTTGAACCTAATAATTCAAGAGATTATGATTTTCCTTCTGAAGAGTTTTTAGTTTCTTGCTTTCAAGATTTTTTTAGTAAATTTGTTAACTTTTCTCAAAAACCTACTTATTTTGAGTTAGTGATGGTTTTTACATATTATTTTTTTGCTTGGCTAGAGGTCGATGTAGCTGTAGTAGAAGTTGGTATGGGTGGTCGATATGATGCTAGTAATGTAGTTTATAGTCAAAAAAAAATTTCTATCTTGAATGTGGCTGGTTTTGATCATATGGAAGTTCTAGGAAATACTATTAAAAAAATTTCTACAGAACAAGCTGGTATAATTAATCCTAGCTCTCAGGTAGTAGCTATCGAACAAGAGTTTATGGAGGCTCAAGAAGTCATTAAAGAAATCTCTAAAAGGCAACAAGCTAATTTAGATTTAGTTAAATCTAATCAAGATTTTCGAATAATTGAGCCAAAAGAAAATAGATTCTTGTACAGACCCTTAGGCCTGACGCTAGACACTTTACCAAAAAAATCTTCAAAATCAATATCTAACTCAGCAATTGAGTTAATTCTTAAAATGCCAGGTAGCTACCAAGTGGCTAATTGTGCCTTGGCTTTGAGAGCTAGTGAGTATTTTTTACAAAGAAAGAAGCAAGTTTTAGACTGGCAAAAAATTAAAGCTGCATTAGCTAATCTTAGAATGACGGGTAGGTTTGATGAGGTTTATTTTAAAAATAAAAAACTTATTTTAGATTCGGCTCATAATCAACAAAAAATGGAAGCTTTTATAAAAGCTCTAGAACTAAAATATCCTAATCAAAAGTTAGATTTTGTTTTAGGTTTTAGTCAGGGCAAAGATTTATTGCAAATGCTTAAACTTATTTTGCCTAAAGCTAGGCAAGTTTATTTTTCTGATTTTAAGATAACAAAAAGTGGCTCAGGAAAAGCTGCAGTAAGTTTTTTAGATATTCAAGGCATTCTAATCCAGTTAGGACTAAGCAAGGATAAATTCACCTTGGAAAAAGATCTAAGTTTAATTTTTGAAAATTTTTTATTAGACCCTAGTCGGCCAATAATAGTGACTGGCTCAATGTATTTTTTGGCTAGAGTTTATAGTTTTTTGACAAAGTCTCAAAATTTGTAAATATTATACTTGTTTAATCTAATTTTTCTTAGTATCAAAATTATGTCATCAAAACACATTAAAGCCACTAAACCTAAAACTATCCAAAAAAACCAAATTCATAAAAAAGATAGCGGCTCTCCAGAAGTTCAGATTGCAATTTTAACAGAAGAAATTAAGAATCTTACAGATCATCTATTAGAAAATCCAAAAGATCATTCATCTAGAAGAGGTCTTTTGCGTAAAGTAGGACGTAGACGTAAACTGCTTAGTTACTTACTTAGCGAAGATAATATTAGGTACGTCAGAACTTGCAAAAAAAATGGAATTAAACCCAATCTTATTATTGAAGAAAAGCCTGTTGTTTCTGTTAAATTAGAAGAAGATGACTTAGAAGAAGAAGCTTAAAAAAAGTAAAACTTAAAAATTCAAAACATTTTGGAATTTAAACTTGCTTTAAACCTATTTCGTAATTAGATTAGACAAAGCTATTTAACTTTAATTTATAAACTATACCTAAATGCTAACTAAATTATGATTTAACTAAAGGTTTTAGTTTGATTAAATAAAGAAAACACAATCAAAAAAACTTACTAAGTAGTTAACAGTTTAGTGTAAACTAAATTTTTAACGGTTAATTACTGTAACGATTAGTCTAAAAAGGTCTAAAAAGGTATATAAAAATTCTTCTTATAAATTAAAAGGTTTATTACAAATTTTGTAAATCTAATTGACAAAGAGGTTTTTTTGAAAAACTGTCTATTAGCTAAAACCTAGCTAAAAGTAATATGTCTTGGTTTTTATATAGCTAATCCTTTAGTTATACTCAGACAAAGCAATCTTAGTTTTTTTAAAATCTTATTTTTGATTTAAGTTAGATTTGGTAAAGATTAAAAGAAATATTTAAAAATTCAAAAATTTTAGTTTGAGTTGATTTGAGTATAGCAAGATGATTTAGTTTATAGCTAAAGTCTTTCGCTTGCTACCTTTGGGTATAAGTTAGCTAGATAGTAGTTACAGTCTGGGCCTTACCTTTTGGTTACAGTAGGGAAACCTACTGGGGTCCACCAAAATAAAATAACAAATTTTAATTATTGAGTTAAAATAAAACTTAACCTATCATAAATAATAATCTAAACCAAACTTAGATAAATTATTAGTTGCAACTTTTTTAATACCTTCTTTACTAATAATTACGATAATCACCTATTAAAATTTAGTTTAAATAAAAAGATTCATTTACTTATGAAAGGTTAAATCTAGGCTAATTCAAAGTACTGGAATAGTTATTCCACAAACTTTGGCAACTTATTAGCTATCTAAGCTTAACTTAAAAACAAGTTTAGATATGTAAAATGTTTAACCTTGTATGAATTAGCTATAAAAGAACATAAAGATTTTTAGGTTTTTAGGTTTTAAAAAAACTTGCAGAAACTATTGAAATCTTTTACCAATTTGAAAGTAAAAATTAAAAAAGTTGTTTGTATTTGATTTTGAATAAAAAAATCTAAAATATTAAGTTAAGAGCAGTTCAAAATTACAACTTTTAAAACAACTAAATCTAAAATCTTTACTTTAAAGGATAAGTAATCAAACAGGTTGTGTGAAACACAAGTTAATTATAAATTTGTAATAACTAAGATTTGATTGATGGCGAGTTAAAAAGAAAAAAAGAGCAGGAAAAAATCTGGGATTTTATTTTCAATGTTATTTTTGTAGTTAGCTTAATAACTACTATAAATCATCCATTTTTTAATGATAGTAAAAAACTTTTATATCCTGAGTCAAAAGAGCCTACGACAACGGAGTTTAGAAAAGTAGAACCAAATTTAAAAATTTATTTAATTTTATTTGGAGCTTATGGTTTAACAAGCTTTATCCTAAAAAAACAATAATTATTTTTGGGCCCTTAGCTCATTTGGTTAGAGTGCATCCATGGCATGGATGAGGCGACCGGTTCGAATCCGGTAGGGTCCACCAGTATAATATTATCCAATTATTCTCTTTCAAAGGAGATTTTTTAATTTTTGATTAGATATACACTTTATCATTAATCATTTTTTTGCACAGTATACAGTTATTATATCGTTTATATGAACACTTCCCCTACCCGAACTTGGAGTCAGCCATAATCCTGATATCAAAAAGAAGGTTTTTATTGCTAATAAAGAGTAAAACCCTTACACCCCCAAAGTTTTAACTAGTATCAAGTAAATACCATAAATACTTG
>CAZVWQ010000036.1:0-11223 GCA_964631275.1 uncultured Candidatus Saccharibacteria bacterium
AGATCTGATCTTTGAAACTGAAACTGTAGAAGATGCAGGTAGTGTGGAGATACTAACACCGCCAACTATTATAGGGCCTGAAAATATTAGTAAGGCAGGTCAGTGTGATCCAAATACAGCAATCGCAGGTGAACTTCTAAATTGTTACATTCCTCTAGTAGATGATCAAGGCAATCCTTTGACCTCTGCAGATAATCCTCAATTACCTACTACTGGTATTACAGCTAGTATCGAAACGGCTACTGGAGAGTCTGATGAATGTGAAGTTGTAAGTGCTGCTGAAGCTGGACCATTGTCTCAAGGAGCTGATCCTAATGCTTTATTCTTGAAATGTTCTAATACACCTACTATTGGAGCAGATCCAGGTACTAACACTGTAGATCTGATCACCCCAAATGGAAAGGTAGAAAACTTTGCTACTGTGGATCTTAGTTCGCCTATTTGTACTAGAGAGTTACCATGCTATATTCAACCACCAAAACAAGCTTTAAGTAATACTCCTAAAAAAACTATTGGACAAATAAACCTAGATTATAAAGTCAACGGAACTAATGACCCAGATCAAAAAACTGAAATTACAGATGGAGCAATCTGTTATATCAGAATAAAAAGAAACGGTTTTAATTCTGCAGATCCTGAAAAAGGTTACAAAGCTCTGCTTAATAAACTAACTACAACTGATGGATCTACTCCTAAATACGCAGACACAGATAATGATGGAACTGAAGACGCTATTGAGATTCCTTATTCTAAAACAGATGGCTGTCTTGCTAGATTAGATGTCCAAGCCCAAAAAGAATTACTAAATGAATTTCCTGAAGACTTGTTTAATCATCAATATTATTTAACTGCTTTAGTAAAAAATCCTGATAATACTTGGTACGAAGGCGGATTAGTTTATGCTTTTGGACCTGGAGCTATTCCATTTTTAAATATTACTGGTTTAACATTACCTTAGCTTGTAATTAGCCTTATCTTAAAACCTTTCAAAAATCTTTATTTTTGATTAAACAAAGCAAAGGTGGTGAGTTTCTGAAATTTAGTACTTTTTTGACAAAATAAACAAAAAGTAGCTTATTCACTTGAGTATTATATGCACTTGCCATCTAAACAACGTAGTTAGTTTATTCTGCATGGCTTACAAAATATCATTATCTTAGTACAAAGCACTATACCTGGCAATATGTAAAATTAGCCTAAAGAGTATAAAGTTAAAAATTTTTATTTTAAAGAATAAGTAATTAAATAACTTCTATTATAGTAGAAACGGTATCATAAATTAAACCACTAGTGTTTTTGGAAATTCAAAAAATCCTAATTGTAATTGATTTATGTATAAATTTATGTTTATACCCAAATGCTAACTAAATAATGATTTAACTAAAGGTTTAAGTTTTATTAAATAAAGAAAACAGAGCCAGAAAAACTCACTGAGTAGTTAACAGTTTAATATAATTATAGTAAGCTTTTTACCCACTCTTTTTTTATTTCAGTAAAGTATTTGGCTTGATTTTTATCTATCATCTCTTGATATTTCTCTAAGCTTGGAGCATTTTCTAAATTTTCAGCCATAGTCTTGCCAGTAACTGTTAGACAATCTCCATGAATAAGATTTTTATTGAGTAAATGTTTAAGTATCATAGGAACTCCACCAATTCTAAAAACATCGTACATCAAATATCGGCCACTCGGTTTAAGATCAGCAATGAGTGGTACTTTGGCTCCAATTTTGTTAAAATCGTCGATGCTAAGATCTACCTCAGCTTCTTTAGCTAAGGCTAAAAAATGCTGCACAGCGTTAGTTGACCCACCTAAAGCAAAAACTAAGGTTAAAGCATTCTCAAATGACTTACGAGTCATGATATCTCTGGCTTTGATGTTTTTTTTAAGTAGGTTAACTAGAGCTCTAGCAGTGTTAATACAATCTTCATATTTTTGGTCAGAAACTCTGTTATGAATATTAGTAGCTGGATTAGAAGAAGAATAGGGTATACTCATTCCAAGAGCTTCAATTCCGCTAGCCATAGTGTTAGCGGTGTACATTCCACCACAAGCTCCACAAGTAGGAATAGATCTTTTTTCCACTTCCATGAAATCCTCGTAATCGATTTTTCCAGCTGAATACTCACCTACAGCTTCGAAGGTAGAGACAATATTTAAATCTTTTCCTTTGTAGTGACCTGGTAAGATAGAGCCACCGTATAGAGTAATTCCAATTAAATTATTTCTAGCTATTGGCATTAAAGCTCCAGGAATAGTTTTATCACAGCCAGAGAGGGTAATACTAGCATCTACAGAGTAAGCTTCGGTCATCATTTCGATACAGTCGGCTATTAAATCTCTAGATGGCAGTGAGTATCTCATTCCGGTCATACCCATAGCTTCACCGTCGGTAACTACTGGAGTGCCAAAGTAAAAACCTTTCATATTTAACTTAGAAACCTCTGTTTGTATAATCTCTGCTAGATCTAGGATTTTTTCGTTACATGGAGTAATACCTTTAGCAAAAGGAGCCGCTATAGCAACTAGTGGCTTAGCAAAATCATTGTCTTCAAAACCGACAGCTCGCATCATGGCTCTAGCAGCTGTTCTTTTCATCCAGTCTTCCTTATCCTCTGGATATCCAGTTAATTGATTAGATCTGGTTTTGTAATCTTGAGTATCTTCTTGAGTAGGCCTACCAGAATATCCCCATAAGTTTGAATCTTGACTGAAACTTTGGCAGCTACCTTTACAGCAATTATCTTGGCATGACATATAGTTTTTTAGATTATTTTTAGAATTAATTGAAATAAATAAAAATTAGTCAATCATAAATACCTAAAAACCTCGGATGTTTTTTTAAACGAATAAAAAATACCTTGAATTAAGTATATATCAAAAAAGTAATGAAAAGTAATGAATTTAATAAAACTATTGCTTCTGGTTTGCTTAATTAAAAAAATAAAGATTTTTGGAAGATCTTGAGACAAGACTAATAATCAATTAGTTTTTTTGGAGCCAAAAATTAATTTATAAGCTTGCATCTTGACAAGATTTGGTTATTTAGAGTTATTTATTTTACTTTACCCTTATTGGGATAGTTTGTATATGTATATGGACTTGTAGCTCAGTCGGTAGAGCAATGGCCTTTTAAGCCAGTGGTCCTGGGTTCGAATCCCAGCGGGTCCACCATAGATATAATGATAAATATATTCAAACTAATCTAAATTAAGACTTTTTTAATTTTTAAAAATTACTTTTTGACGCTGATTAAATATAACTAAAATAGAAATTTAGGCTTTAAAAAAAACTGAGATTTGCTTTGTGGTGGGTATAAATATCGATTAGCTGTAAATAATTTTGCCTCGCAAGTTATAAATATATACTCAAATGCTAACTAAATTATGATTTAACTAAAGGTTTAAGTTTGCTTAAATAAAAAAACACAGTCAGAAAAACTAACTGCGCAGTTAACAGTTTAGTATATTAAGTTTACTTTAAAGTAATGTTTACATTCTTTGGGCTAATCGTTATGTTAGTTACCCGTTAAGAATTTAGTTTAATAAAGTGTTTATTTCCTTATGAATAGCTAAATTTAGGATAATAGCAGCGGATTAGGTATAGGATACTCAAAATGTCTAACTAGTATATGGGTTAGCTACACAAATTTTTGTTTATTTTAAGAGAGAAACTAGTTATTTTAAAGTTATTTTAAGACAACGCTAATGCTTTTTAATCTCCAAAGTAAATCCCTTGAGTTCTAGCAAGCCTAACTTCGTGACAAATTGGGCTAACAGTTTTTAGTTTAGCTACAGCGGATTCTATACTTACATCTTTGATTTTTCCCTCGGCGTAAGCTACCATTTGGCCAAATTTTCTTTGCTTCATTAATTCAGCAGCATAAGCTCCATAAAGCCTACTTAAAATCCTATCAATAGCCACTGGGCTACCGCCTCTTTGAACATGGCCTAGAGCTGTACTTCTAGCTTCAACGTCCTCAAACTGATTAAAGTATTCACTTAGGCTCTCTCCAACTCCACCTAGTCTAACTTCACAATTGTTACCACTAGCGTCTTTGGTATAGATCTTTCCATTTTTGGTTTTAGCTCCTTCAGCTACTACAATTAGAGCATTTTTTTTACCTCGATTATTCAAAAATTTATAAACATCATCTGTTCGAAAAGGTATTTCAGGAATCAAAATTACATTAGCCCCACCAGCAATACCACTATAGAGAGCAACCCAACCAGCGTTACGGCCCATTACTTCCAAAATCATAATTCGATCATGGCTATAACCAGTAGTTTCTAATCTATCTAAAGCTTCAGTAGCAATTGATACAGCAGTTTGAAAGCCAAAGGTAAAGTCAGTTTCCATTAAGTCGTTATCAATACTTTTAGGTACGGCAATTATTTTGATACCATGTTCTTGGAGTTGCTTGGCTACAGTTAGACTACCGTCGCCACCTAAAGCAATTATCCCTTCCAAACCTAATTCTTTGTAATTATTGACAGTTTTTTGAATTATTTCTGAAGCTAGATTAATTTCCCCACCTAAACCCACTTTTACTGCAAAATTACCTTTATTGACGCTTTTGAGTATTGTACCACCCATAAATTTAAATTGAGTGGTAAAATCAGGTGTGAGAATTTTATAATCTTTATCTAGTAACCCTTCCCAGCCACGGTAAAAACCATAGATCTCATAATCTGGATATAAAGATTTAACCACTGCATCCATAACTGTGTTCAAACCAGGGCAATCGCCACCACTATTAAGAAAACCAATTCTAGGCATAGATATTTATTTCATAAAATAAAAAATTAATTAACATAGTTTTTGTACAAATACTGTATTTAGTCTTTTCTAAAAAATTTTTGAAAATCTTTATTTTTTATTAGACTAAAACCATTACTTGTTTTAATATTTAAACCTAAAAAGCATTTTCATCAAATCAAACTTAAGAATTAGAAAGTTTTTTACAAAGTGTTAATTTTTAAAAGTAATTTGTGTATAAATTGCAATGAAACTGATAATTTTACATAGTATTTCTGCCAAGTGCTTTTAAGTATTACCCTAAATTTAGGTTTTTATAAGTAAATAGATTCTTAACGAGTAATTAACATAACGATTAGCCCAAAGGATATATGATTTTTTGTCTTTTTTTGAAAAATCTAAGCTTGCTTTCTAAAATCTCTAAATTTATAAAGTGGCTTTAGTTTTGACATATTTTTAAATCTTGTAAAGCTATACGGTGGGTTAGCTATAACTAATTTCGTAGAAATACTAATTGTAAATTTTTCAGCTCTGTTTACATTTTTTACATTATAATGCTTTGGAAAATATACTCCACAGATAATTTGAAATTTCCTTATCGCTTAAAAATAGAAAATGATAAAGAGATTATTTTAGATTTATTAGTTCAAGATAAATGGCCAGGAACCAAGGGTAATATTTTTTGTCTACGAAGTACTCAAGAAAATCTTAAAGAACTAGACAAATTACCATTGATTGAAGAAGTTCCAGTTTTTAATTTTCAAAAATACGGTAAAAGGTGGAGTTGTGTATTATCTAGACCAATTCGCAAAAGGTTTAGTTTTTTATTTTTACAAAAAAAGTTTAAAAATAAAGATGAATTCTACGAGCAAATATTTTGGCAAACTCAGACTGGGTTAACTAGTTACAAAGCTAAATATAAACTATCAGTCTTTAAAACATTCCGAAATTAAAGTAATAATTGACACTAACGAGAGATATGCTTGGAAATTAGAAGGCTGCAAACATGTTAAACAAAAGTTACCTGTGGGCGATTACGCTATATGCGATAGTAGTGGTAATTATCTGGCTTTGATAGAACGTAAAACTTTTGATAACCTAAAAAAAGACTTTAGCAACCTTAAAGTCTTACAACAAAAACTTCTAGAATTAGAAAAATATCCTTACTCAGCTTTAGTTATTGAGGCTAGTTATGCTCATTTTTTAGATCCAAAAAAAACTTACCCTTACACTACAGTATTCTGCCAAAAAGCAATCGGTGAATTACAAGCTAGACATCCCAAAATTCCAACTGTATTTACTAATAATCGTAAATATGCTGAAACTTGGGTACTTAATTATTTTAATTCAATTTCTCAATTTCATCAAGAAAACAATCCAGAAAATCAAGGCTATCCGATGTTTAGTTAACTTGAAGCTTAGTTTGTTTTAGCTATGACTACTGCTATCTGCTCAGCTAAGACTTCAAATCAGATGATCAGAAATCATTAGAGAGTTAAAAATCAGAATCATTATACCAGAGATAAAAGGTTAGAAGAAGATAAGTCTAGAATTAGAAAAAAACCTTAGAGCCATGACCAGGAATAGAAGTTTTGCTCTGGCTTTTCTTAGATATAAGGGAGTAAAAAAAATCATATCTTAAAACCTATTTTTACTGTTGATTAATACCTATTTTATGGGGTCAAAGTTTTGTAAATTTGAGCAATGGAACAAGTTTAATGTTAGAAAATCTATTTATACTTAATTCCCTAGATTCAGGCATCATGATCAGGTTTATGGCAGACATCGGATAGCCGTGAAAACTTACTCCTAAAATAACAACTTAGATCTTTCTTTAATTTCTTTTTCGATTTCAGCCCTGTCACGTCCATATTTATTCTTGGTCATATCAATTAACCGTTTACGATTGTCTGAGCTGATATTTTTATCTGGTGCTGGAGCAGCAATATTAAATGGCGTAGTTTTTTGCCCATCGACAAGTAATACTGCGTTATATGTAAATCTAGCTGGAGTCATAAGATCTTGCACCGAAAAAGTTGGAGAAAATTCTTTTTCTAATAATTCAGCATCAGCCGCACCAGCACGATAAATGAATTTACTGGCACAGTTAGCCATAATAGAGTCTTTGATTCTCTCGTCACCTTGCTGGATTACCTGCTTTACAAATTGGTGAGCTAAATAAAAACCTACTTTGTATTTACGAATTTCTTCCAAAGCCTTAGGAATAGCGTCAAACAAAAAATTCTGCATTTCGTCGATGTAAATAAAAAACGGCACTCTCTCGTGAGCTAAGATTTCGGTAGTGGTTCCATCCAAATTATATTTGAATCCATCATTACGTCCCATGCCAGACATTAACATATTTCCCACTACCACCATCCCGATAAGGTAGGCTGACATTTCTCCAATTAGACCTTTTTCTAACTTAACTAGGATAATTTTTTTGTTATCCATAGCCTCACGAAAGTTAATTGCTGACTTTTGTTGTCCAACCATTGGTTTAATAAAATCATTAGTAATAAAAGGTGCTAATTTAGAAGTAATATATGGTACCATGTTTTCTAAGCTAGCCTCTCCACCTGCTTTGGTGGCCTCTTTTTCCCAAAAATCTACAACTTCTGGTTCATTACACATAGCTAACTTAAAACTACGAAAGTCTTCATCAACCAAAACTTTACTAATTTCCATTAAGGTGGAGCCACTTTCTGGATGAGACATAACCAGTCTCATGGAATTTTTCATGTAGTTTTCAAACATTGGACCTCCAGTTTTTTTGAGATCATAAAGTTTATCCCAGATGCTGAATAAAGTATCTATAACCAAAGTTTTTTGAGTTGGTTTTTTAATATCATATTCTAGCATATTTAGACCAAGCGGTCGATCATTAAAAGCGGGGGAAAAAATAATTACGTCTTCGGCTCTCTCCATTGGCATTCTAAGTAAAATATCATCTACCAACTCTCCATGAGGATCAATTACGCAAACTCCATGCCCATTTTTGATATCTTGTAAAATAATATGCTGCATTAGTACTGATTTACCAGAGCCAGAACCTCCAAGAGAATAAATATGCCTAAATCTATCTTCGGTTTTCATATATATTTCTTTAACTTGACCTCTGGCTTTAGCTGTGCCAATATGAACATTATCATTTTCTGGGCCTGGAATTTCTAAAGGGATAGACGGCCTCTGGGCTGATAGCCATTTGATATTAGGGGTGGTAACTAAATAACTAGGTAAGTGCCAAAACGAATTAGCTTCTTCTGTATTGATTATATCATATCTTTCAGAATCAAATAAATTAACTGATGGCATATGGCTAGATCTCAGAAGAAAATCTAAAACTGCTGTCTTTTGGTTAGTATTTTTTTTGGTTATCCAGTTAAAAGGTTTAATATCATAAACTTGAAAAGCTGGTATCACCCAATCTACAATTTGCTTAGCTCTAGTGACATTACTAGCTGCTCCAACCACTCTAAGAGTGTAACGGAAACCAGGTCGACTAGCTTTTTCTTCTAGCCTTTTTACTATTTCTTGCTGTTGCTGAGTCAGATTGATTTGTTCGTAGCGACCAGAAAGATCCATATTCCTACGATCTTTTTTGTCTTGCTTAAAGGGTTCGTCGTCTTTTTTACTTGATTCAAATAAGCTAAAGAAAAAACCCAAAAATCCTGAAACTGCTCCACTAAATAAACTCATAAAATCAGTATCTGGCCAAAGAAGATCTTCTGGATTTTGACCTTGATTAATTTTGGTAGCTAACTTTCTGACATGACTTTGCCAATTAGAATTATCTATCGGAACCAAAACTAACTGAATAGCTACAGACTCATCTTTAGAAATACCACTCATAGCATTGGTCAATGAATTAATAGGGTCGCTCTCCATCTGCTGATATGTTCTAAAAGGTACTTCATAACGCTTACCCATAGTCATTTCTTGAACGTAGCCAGCTGTATTTGGTTTAAAAAATTCTACTCTACTAAGTCTATCTATGTTAGATTTTGGATAAATAGCTACAATTTGTTTTTCTAGGACTGGAGCAATATCTTTATCACAAGCAAACCAAAATTTTATTTCTTGATTAGTACAAATTATTTCCATACTAAATCTTTCACCATCAGCTAGCCAAGTTTTAAAAGCTGACTTTGAGTAGTCAGAAATTACAGAATACCAAAGCTCACCCACACCGATCATTTCTTTATCTCCAGTAGATTGACTAGCCCTATCTTTTTGTACTTGTTCGGCTGTAGATTTGGGAACAGATACTTCAACAAAAACCGTTCTTTTCCAATCTTTAATCTTTTTATTTTCATAATTCTTTCGCCTTAAAAACAAAATTCCAACCACTCCGCCTAAAACTATAATTACTAACAAAAAAAATAAAACAAAAAACCCACCAAACCCAGAACCACCACTTGGCTGAACTTCTAGTTGAGCGGTATCTGCTTGTTCAACTCCTGAGGACTGGGATCCTTGATTTAGGTTTTGATTTAAATTTTGAGTGTATACTTTCATTTTTGTTAATTGCTTGAGTATGCTCCAAAAAACCAAAAGTGTCAAAAAATGTAACTCAATTTACTAACTTTTTTGTACTGGTTTTATACTCAAATCAATCCAAATTAAAACTTCTTAAATTTTCAAATATTTCTTTTTAATGTTTTATCTAAACCTAACTGAAACCAAAAATTAGATTTCAAAAAACTGAAGTTTGTTTTGTAGTGAGTATAACTCTACTTTATCAACCTGCTCAAAATCTTTTTTTAAAAAAACATTTATAGAATTTTCACACTAAAATTAGACAAGCTATAAACTGTAAATCTAGTTAAAAGAATGCTTGAGGTTCCCAAAAAAGCAATTAAATAAGTAATAAACTTTTATATCTTATACCCTTTGGACTAATCGTTACGGTAATTACCCCATTAAGAATTTACCTTAAATAAAAGAATTTATTATTCTAATACCACCAATGATTTATTTATCTTAAATTAATTAATAAAAAAGACCTAAAACTAACTGCAATTTGTTTACTCCTGTAACAGTTTTTTGTAACATTAATCAAAAAGCTACCAAAGAGTATCCAATTTATACTTTACAAGTTTAAGACTCTAAGAAAAACTAAAAAATGCCTATCCAAAAAGTAAAGCAACTAAATAATTTGTTGCCACTAGTATCTATCGGAACAATTGCTGATTGTCAGAGTGTTCTTGAAACGACTAACAGGATGCTAGTCAGAGGAGGTCTCAAAATTCTGCAATCTAAATCTAGCCAATCCAAAGGTCTTTTAGAAATTCTAAATAAACTTAATTTTTTAGAAAAAATTGACGGCGGTTATATCCTGACTAGTCAAGACTTAGCTTTTTATTTATCTCCAATTTTGAACTCTTCGGGTAGAGTTAGCCACGCTAGATTATCAATTTTTAGTTTGCTTTCTGAAGATTTTCAGTCAAAAAATTTTCCTGAACTTAACCAACTTAGTTTAGACGATCTAACCAAAACTTTGATTAAAACTAACGCCCAAAGAAAGAATTTGGTTAAAAGTATTTTGGATGAAGTCGAATCAGAAGCTAAAAAACAAGTCTATGAAGGTAAAAATTTGATCTGGTTAGAAGGTGATTGGTCTAAAGGAATAATTGGTTTGTTAGCTAGTAGATTAGTCAGTCAGCATAATTTACCAGTCGTAGTTATTGAAAGGTTGCAAGACCAAACAAAAATTTCAGCTTCTTTAAGAGCTCCAGAAGGTTATAATTTACCTGAGGCTATGAAGGCTGTTGGCAGCGAATTATTTATCAAATTTGGTGGTCACCCTGGAGCAGCTGGTTTTACAACTAAAACAACCCAACTTGCAGAAATTAAATCTAAATTTGCTAGAATTATAGAGATTCAAAAAAAAACTCTAAAACAAACTTCCAAAAATTATTTGGATCCTAAGTGGCAAGAGATAATTAAAGACTTTAGCCAAAATTTTGACCAAAAAACTGCTCAGCAAATCTTAGATCTTAGCCTAGATAAATCTGTAATTGCGCTAAAAAAAACCGAAATTAATCCTGAATTCTTAACTCAAATCTACAGCCTAGACCCTTTTGGGCAAGACTTTCCTTTGCCTAATTTGTTATTATTAGTAGATAGTTTTGAGATTAAATGGTTAGGTCAAGAACAAAAACATGTTAGAATTAACTTTCATAAAAATAATTATTTTACAGTTTTTAATATTGATAAAAACCTTCAACAAAAATTACTTTCTGGTAGGACTAAAAAAATATTAGCTAAAGTCAGGTGTAATCAAAACACTTTTCGAGGGTTTACTAAATTTGATTTAGTTGCCGAAAACATCTGGGCTGTATAATCTAATCTAATATATATTACTATAGGTAAACTTGGATTACTATTTTGATTTTACTGGGTTTATCAAAAAGTTTGCAAAAAAAGATTTTTTGATTTATACTAGGGTGTTTTTATATAAAG
>CAZVWQ010000037.1:0-11075 GCA_964631275.1 uncultured Candidatus Saccharibacteria bacterium
ATTAAGGGTCAAAGCACCTCCTCCACCAGGAAAACTAAGAGTTGGAGTAGCAGTGTTAACTACAGGATTTGCAAAAACTGGTATTGACCAGAATTGAAAACTTAAACTCATGGTTATTACTAAAGTAATAACAAGTAAATATTTATTTTTAATGAAATTTTTAATTTTAGACATATTTTTGTTTTTGCGTTGTGTTTTATAAATCTAAACTATTTTTAAATCAAAAGTTCTATCTAATACCAATTTGCTATAAAACTATTCCAAAAAATTCAAAGAAAAGTTTAGCTTTTTAAGCTAAAACCGTCTCATATTATAGTAAATGATTTATGTCGAAATGGTATAAAATAGAATTAAGGAATCTAAAATGATTTTATAGTTTAAATTTTGCTGCACTTAAAAAAATTGTAATTTAAAAATTTGTTTTAAGCAAATAAATCAGGAATTCTTATTATATAACCCTATTTTTAAACCGTGCAAAATAGTTTGTTTTTTTGTTTCTAAACCTTTTAAAAAATATTAAACTCTGACATATTTTTTTTGAAATATACGACTCTACGCCTTTTAGCAATAATATAAAAACCAAAAATAAGTAGTGCAATAGCAGCCAATTGACTAGCTAATAAATACTGAATTTCGCCAAAATAGCCTAAAGGAATATACAAAAAACTAGGTAAGTTGATCTTTAGCGAGTCTAGTCTAAAAAATTCAGTAAAGGTTCTTATTAATCCGTACCCAATAGCGTAAAAAGCAAAGACTATTCCAGATCTTTTTTCGGTGAGTTTTTCATAATAAAATAAAAGTAAAATTAATAAAATATAGTTAGGAATTATTTCGTATAAAAAAGTTGGATGGAAATATTTAGCGGTTGAATCAAAATAATAATTAGCACTTTCAGGAACATACATTTTCCAAAAAACTGCAGTCTCAGGTCCATAGCTCTCATAATTAAAAAAGTTTCCCCATCTACCAATTATTTGACCTAATAGTAAACCAGGAGAAATAAAATCTAAGAATTCGAAAAAATTAAATCTATAGCGATTACAATAAATCCATATATATCCTAAACCTAAAGCAAACATTCCAAAAAAAGCCATGCCTCCAGTAAAAATTGTAGTAATTACAGTACTTGGGTCGTTGATAAAAAAATCCCACTTAAAAATTACAAAAAATAACCTAGCTCCAATAATTCCAAAAATAATTAATCCTATTAAAAGTCTGTCAATAATCGTACCAGCAATAAAATTAAGTTTAGATAAGTGTAAGGTTAAAAAATAACCAGCCAAAACTCCTAATAAAATAGATATAGCATAAAATCTAATGCTAATTGTTCCAATTGGATTAATAGTATCCCATCCTAAAGATTCAGTTATGGATTTTAAACCTAGTGCTTCATAGTTAATTACAACTTGGTTAAAAAGGTCGATTTTTTGGTTCATTTTCCATTGACCAGAAAAAACTAAACTAATAGGATAATAAGTCAAAGCCGTAAAAATAACTCCAAAAATCATAAAGGCCATAGCCAGTTTTCTAGGCGTCCAAAAGACTTGTTTTTGTCCGTATTGATTATGCATTTTTAAAAATTTATTAAAGAATTAAATAAGTTTCTATTTTTGTAAACATAGGAGTAAAATCAACCTCTAGACAAATAATAAAAATTAACTTAAAAAAAGAATATGAGAAATAAAAGACTCAAAAAAATTCTGGCGATTTTAGCTATTGCTACTGGAACTGTAGTTTTTGGTGGATTTTTAGCTTTTTTGTTTAGTGATTCTAGAGTTTCTAGCCAAGACGAGATAGTCGAAGAAGAATCTTTTAGTGATTCTAGCTCTTTGCTTAGCTCAAGTCAATCTTTATTTAGTGAATCTAGTAATTTAGAGAGTAGTCTTTCTAGCGGTAGGCAAATTTCTAACAGCTCTTCTGTTTCTAATTATAGGTCTACTATTTCTGGTGAAGCTGATAGTTCTGAATTTAGCACTATTAACTCCTCTATTAAGACTTCTTCTTCAGTTAGCTCATCTTTTCAAGATCCAAAAACAGAAAAAGATGGGGTGTTTAATCGAGGTGAATTTGATGACTTTGGAGAAAGCACAGATATCTAAAAAAAGCTTAATCTGACTAGGTTTAATTTATTTTTACAAAATCTATTTAAAAACCATCTTAGTTGTAAATTTTCAGTCCTGTTTACATTTTTTACATCTTATACTTTGGACTAATCGTTACGTTAATTACCCATTAAGAATTTATCTTAAATAAAGAATTTGTTTACTTATAATGAGCTAAATTTAGGATAATAGTAAGCCTATTAAATAAAAGATATTTTCAGATATTATAAATTTTAATTAACAAAATCAAAATCTGCTAATTTCAAAATTATGTCTATTCATGCTAATTTTTTAACTAGTAGTCCAGATGCAAAAGGTGTAAATCAAAATAATTTTCCAGAAATCGCTTTTATTGGAAGGTCTAATGTTGGTAAATCTAGCTTATTAAACTATTTAACTAAAAATAATAATTTAGCTAAAATTTCTTCTAAACCTGGGAAAACTAGGCTAATGAATTTTTTTGAAATTAACTTAGATAATTTTAAGCTATATTTTGTTGACTTACCTGGCTATGGCTACGCCAAAAGATCAAAGACTGAAAGACTTGGCTGGGAAGAAAATCTTCAACAGTACTTAAAGAACTCAAAAAATTTAGGATTAGTTATGGTTTTAATTGATATTAATATTCCCCCTCAAAGAATTGATCAAGAGTTTTTACACAGCCTAAGTGAGACGCAAACACCTTTTTGGATAATTTTTAGTAAGGCTGATAAGTCAAAAAAACAAGAAATTCAGAAAAATCAAGCTATTTGGCAAAAATATTTCAAAAAAAATTGGGAAATTGAGCCAGTTACCTTTTTGGTTTCCAGTCTAAAGAATCAAGGTAGAGAGGAAATTTTAGATTCTTTAAGATCTCTAATAAGATAAAATTTGGTTAAAAGTTTGTTTAATTTGTTTTATTTCAGACTTTTTTAGAGGCTTACCTAATTTATAAGCTAATTCGAACTTAGTTATAATTTCTTTGATTGTTTCTAGGTTTTTTGATTTATTAACTTTTCTAGGTTTTTTGATTTTTTTAGTCATAAAAGTATGTTTAGATTTATATAGTTATTATAACCCTAACACAAAACAATTTTAGTTTTTTTAGAATTTAAGCTTTTAGTTTAAGTTAAGTTGAAACAAATATCAAAAAGAAACATTCGAAAATTCAAAAAATCCTGATTTGGGTATAATAATTTGTTATAAGAATAGTACAATACTGTGACATTATTTTATACTCAATCCAGTTTCAAAATTTACATTTTTAAATCTTAAAATCATAAATAAATTCAAAATTCAATCAAAATTAGGCTTAACTCCAAATTTGACTATATGGATGTGGTTATATTTCACGATTTTCGCATTTAGCTAATTTAGGTAACAAAATATAGGTTAAAATTTGTTTAAAAATAAATAAAATCTTCAGTTTTACGGAAGTTTTTGGGAAAAATACTATTTGCAAGCTAAATTGGTTTAATTATGTTTGACTAAAAGAAGCTTTTTAAGCAGAAATTTACTTGATATGTCAGCTAAATTAATAATCGTTCCAGCAGCCAAAGGCGACAGTCAGTTTGCATTTTACAAAAATCTTAAAAATAAACTTAAAGAATATAGTTTTGATGTTTATTTAATTCATATCAAAGAAGATTTTGCTTTATATCCTGCTTGGGAGTTAGAATTAAGTAATTTAAAAGATAAATTTGGCTCCGAAACCTATTTAATCGCACATTCTTCTGGAGGGCTAGCCAGTCTTAGATTTTTATCTGAAAATAATCTAAAGCTAAAAGGTTTAAATTTGGTAGCTACTGGCTGGAATGAGCAAAAAATAAAAGTTAATAATTCTGAGGAGATAATTAAGCAAGCTCAAAGTTTTAAGTTAACTGATGGAAATTTAGCAATCGATTTTCAAAAAATAAATAAAAATACTGAATTTATTAATTTACACTATTCTGTAGATGATGATACTGTAGAGTTTGCTGAGTGGAAAGAATTTCGACAGTTTTTGCCTAAATCTAGTTTGATAAAATACTTAAATAAAGGTCATTTTAGAGATTCTTTAGTTCCAGAATTAGCTGAATTTATAATCAATCAAGAAAAAAATAGTTGGACTGAGATTGGTAACAAAAAATATAGAATTAAGATGATCGAAGACCAGGATTTACCATTAATATTGCCCGATGTTGATGATTATCAGCCGAGTATAGATGGTAGGTCACCCTTAGCCAAAAGTAACTGGATAGAAATTAAAGACTTGCAAGGTAGAGTAATTGGGAGGCATGAGTCTGACACGATGCCAAATTGGGCTGGAAGTAGTTGGTATTATCTGCGATATTGCGATCCTCAAAGTTTTATTAATTTTGCATCAAAAAAAAGTTTGGGTTATTGGTTACCAGTGGATTATTATTTTGGAGGTAACGAACATACAACCTTACATTTATTGTATTCTCGTTTTTGGCATCGGTTTCTTTATGACCAAGGTTATGTGCCTACCTCAGAGCCTTATAACAAAAGAATTAATGGAGGCATACTACTTGGACCTGATGGTCAAAAAATGAGTAAATCTAAAGGAAATGTAATTAATCCAAAACAAGTTTTAGAAACCATGGGAGCTGATGCCCTCAGGTTATATATTGCTTTTATTGGGCCCTACGAAGCTACAGTTGTCTGGCAAGAAGGGGGACTCAAGGCTTGTAAAAAGTTAGTCGATAATATTTTTAGGCTTAGTGAAAAAGTTTCTCAGATTAACTTAGATATTTACAAAACAAAACAAACTAAATATTTGATTTTTGATTTTGATGGAGTTATTGGAGATACCGCTCTAGCTGCTAGATTAGTAATCCAAAAAACATTTAACTTATCTCCACAAAAAGCTGAAGAATTTCAACAAGGATATTTTGATAAACCCAGACACTCAAAAAAAAATACCTCAGAAGATATAAATAAATTTACTATTCACCACAATGAATTTACTAATTTTTTTAAAAACCATATAAATCAAAAAACCATTAACCTCTTTACTGGATTTATTTCTGAAATCGAAAGATTAGAAAATGTAAAATTAGCTATTGTTAGTAGTGGAAGTAAAGAATATATTTTACCAATGCTAGAGAACTGCACCTTAAAATTCGACTATATTTACGATTTTCAGGATTCTATGAGTAAAGAAGAAAAGGTAGAAATGGTTTGCAAAAACTGGGGGGTTAGCAACCAAGAGATTTATTATTTTACCGATACTAAATCAGACGTTTTGGAATTAGAAGAGTTTATGGATAAAAGCAAGATTATTGGCTGCAGCTGGGGCTACCAAGGTTACGAAAAGCTCCAAGAGGTTTTACCTGAGTCACAAATCTTAAAAAAATTTAGCGATCTTCAAAGTTTTGCAGATGGTAGGTTTGTTTTATTTTCGGAGTTTGATAAAGAATTGTCTAAACAAGGAAAAGTAGATTCATCTACGCTAAGCAATTATCATAAATTTGTAAAAAATATAACTGACCAGATTAGTGACTTAAGAAACAATGTGGCAGTAGCTGAGATTATGACTTTTGTTAATTATCTCAAAGATTTAGAGACGATACCAGCTTCTGTTTGGGTTAATTTTCTTAAAGTTTTAGCTCCTTTTGCTCCTTTTACTGCTGAAGAGCTATGGTATAAATTTTTTGAGTTTGATTCTAAAGACAGTAGTAAGAGTATTCATTCTAGTTATTGGCCAAGATTTTCTACTGAGTTATGCATTGACGAGGAAGTAACAATAGCTATCCAGATTAATGGTAAAATTAGAGGTGAAATTAAGATGCCAAAAGATTCTAATGAGCAGGAAGTTTTAGAAAAAGCAAAAGCAAAAGTTTCTAATTGGTTACAAAATAAACAAATTATATTCACAAAAATAATTCCAAATAAAATTGTAACTTTAGCAATAAAATAAAACTTGCTACACAATTTTTTGCAAAATTAAAAAAATACTAATTGCAGATTTCTACACTCAAATATTATACAGTATTTGCCAGAAAACTAGGTATATAAGTCATTTTTTTTAGTTTAAAGTAAAAAATAGAAATTGTTTATAGGTAATTTTATACCCAAATCAACCCAAACCAGGACTTTTTGAATTTTAAATGTTTCTTTTTAATGTTTGTTTCAACTTAGCTGAAACTAAAAGCTTAAATTCCAAAAAAACTGAAATTTGCTTTGTAGTGAGTATAAATAAGAAATCTAATATTACCCCAGATTTAACTCTTCATAAGGAAATAAATCTTTTATTTAAGGTAAATTCTTAACGGTAGTTACCGTAATGATTAGCCCAAAGGGTATAAGACTAATGAATCTAGGCATTACGAATCTTTTTAGGCTAAAGTTTATTTTTTTGTCTTTCTTGACAAAGATCGCAGATTCACATTAAGATTAAAGGACTTGCAATTATTAAGTCGCAAAACCGCTTATCTAAATAAATTAATGCTATGTCTAAAGTGCAAAAAATAATCGATCAATTAAAAGAACTAAGTCTTATAGAGGCTTCTGAACTAGTAAAGCAGATAGAAGAAACCTTCGATGTAACTGCCGCTGCTCCTGCTGCTACTGTGGTTGCCGCTCCTGTTGCTGGTGCAGACGCTGGTGCCGCTGCTCCTGAAAAAACAGAATTTAACGTAAAAGTTAATGAAGTTCCAGCAGACAAAAAAATTGCTGTAATCAAGGCTGTAAAAAATATTCTTAACGTTGGCTTAGCTGACGCCAAAACAAAAGTCGAAAGTGCTCCGTTTGTAGTTGCTGAGAATGTAAAAAAAGAAGATGCTGAAAAAATGAGGCAAGATCTTTCTGAGGCTGGTGCCGTTGTAGTTCTTGAATAATATAATACTTTTTAACCAAAATGGCTACCCAAAACCTAAGTCTAATGAAATTATTTGAGCTAGGAGCTCATAGAGGTAATTCCAAATCCAAGCTTAACTCTAAGCTAAGGAGTTGTATTCATTCTTATATGAATGATATAACCATTATCGATTTAGTAAAAACCATTACTTCTATCGAATCTTCGGTTAAATATCTGAAATACCTAGGTCAACGTAAAAAACAAGTCTTAGTTGTTGGTACCTCAAACCATATTAAACATTTAGTTCCTGGTATTGCTAGTAAGTTCTCAACTGGAACCATGCCTTATGTTAATAGTCGATGGTTAGGTGGAACATTAACTAATTGGACTACCATAAAAAGAACTTTAAAAACTTATTCTAAACTAGAAAGTATCGAGTCAAATGAAGAGTTCTTTAGTAAATTAGCTAAAAACGAACAACTTAGAATAAAAAAACAAAAAGCCAAAATTGGTAGATTCTTTGGCGGCTTAACAGATCTTAAAAATAACAGGCCAGGAGCTTTGTTAGTTTTAGATATCGATGATAATCCTATTGCTATCAAAGAAGCCAATCTAAAAAACATTCCAGTTATTGGCCTAACTAACACTAAAGCTAACGTTTTACCCAAAAAATTAAACACTACTATTGTTTGTAACATTAATTCGATCAATGCCGTGGAGTTTATCCTTGATATTTTAGTTGAGGCTTACAATGAAGGGCTAAAAGAAGGAGTAGCTAGTCAAATGCAAAAATTAGGTGAAGAAAAAAAATTAGAAAATAAAATAAAAAAAGATTAATTTTTAATTATGGCTTGGCAAAAAAATAAAATAATTCTTTCCTGTGTTACCGAAGTAACCCTAGAAGACGGTACCAAAAAAAAAGTTTATCACCGCTATTTAACCAAAAAATCTAAAGGTAAAGGTAAACCAACGAGAAAATTAAACCTTAAAAAGTTTAATCCACACACTAATAAAAGAGAGTCATACGAAGAAGTTAAGTATAAATAAACATTAATTATGGCTGGTAAAGTAAAGAAATTTAGAGCAAAACCACGCAAAGGTGCCAAAAAACGGTTCAAGCCTTCTGGGGCTAAAGATAGTAGTGAAACTAAATTACAAACTAAAAGAATTAATAATGCTCATAGGTTAATTGGTAAAAGTAGAGAAAGAAAGCTTAAAGCTGCTAAGCCTACTATAATTAGCAAAGTTCACCAAAAATTTAAAGAATTATTTAGATAAGCCATTTAATCAAAATTTTAATTAATTAAATCTTAATATGTCTAGAGTAAAAAAAGGCAAAGCAGCAAAAAAACATCGTAAATATCTACTTTCTAGAGCCAAAGGCTACCTTAACGGAGCTAAGAGTAAATTTCGGTTAGCTAAAGAAAGGTTATTAAAAGCAGAATCTAATGCCTACAAAGACAGAAAAAGAAGAAAAAGAGAGTTTAGAAGTTTATGGATAACTAGAATTAATGGGGCTCTCGATCAGATTGGCTCCGATTTAAGCTATTCAAAATTCCTTGGTATGGCTAATAAGCAAGGTTTAGAACTTAATCGTAAAATGCTTTCAGAGATTGCTATTCAGGATATTGACTCATTCAAAAAAATTGTAGAAGAAGTTCAAAAAAAATCTTAACAAAGAATTAATTATTTTATACTCAATTCAGTTTCAAAATTTACATTTTTAAATCTTAAAAAGCTACAAAATAGCTTTAAAATCAAATTAAGCTTAGCTTTGATGTTAAATTTGGTTATAAAATGGGTATAAAAATGTCTAATACCATTTCGCCATAAATCATTTATTACGATATGAGACGGTTTTACCTTAAAAAGCTAAACTTTTCTCTGAATTTTTGGAATAGTTTTATAGTAAATTAGCATAAGATATACTCAAATACTAACTAAATAATGATTTAACTAAAGTTTTTATTTTGGTTAAATAAAGAAAACACAGTCAGAAAAACTCACTAAGTAATAATGCATGGGGGATTGGCTATAACTCTTTTTTACTTACTACCTTCAAGTTTTGATCTAGTTTGTACGCAATTGGTTGGCCAGTGGCAATTTCTAGTTTTGGGATTTCTTCGTCAGATATATTTTCTAAATGTTTAATCAAAGCCCTTAAAGAGTTTCCATGAGCAGATATAAGGATTTTTTTACCAGCAATTAACTGAGGCACAATTTCTACTTGCCAGTAAGGCAAGACCCTAGCCACAGTTAGCTTTAGATTTTCGGTATTTGGCAAATAGCTATCTGGTAAGTTTTTATATCTTGAGTCATTTTTGGGATGCCTAGGATCTGTAATTTCTAGTTCTGGAGGTAAAATATCGTAACTTCGCCTCCATTTATGGACTTGCTCTTGACCAAATTTTTGAACAGTCTCGGTCTTGTTTAGTCCCTGCAAAGACCCATAATGTCTTTCGTTTAGTCTCCAATTTTTTTTGACTGGTAAGTATGCAAAATCCATTTCGTCCAAAATTAAATCAAGTGTATGGATAGCCCTAGTCAGAACCGAGGTGTAGGCAATATCAAATTTGTATCCAGCAGTTTTAAGCTTTTTACCAGCATTCCTAGCTTCTTGGATTCCTTGCTCGGTCAAGCGAACGTCCGTCCATCCAGTAAAAAAATTCTTCAAATTCCATTCACTTTGACCATGTCTTGTGAGTACAAGAGTATACATAAGATATTTTAGTTTGATTTTACTATCCAAAAAAACTAATAATTTAAGCTTATGTCAATTAGTTAAATTTCAGATATGTTTTTTAAATTCATAAAAAAATTTCTTCTGACTAAGCTTTTTAAAAATAATATTTTAAACTTGCTTAAAAAATATACACTTCTACTAAGGTTTTAAAGTTAGGTTCGTATCGCAGTTATACTTAAATTAATCGGAATTAAGATTTTTTTAATTTGCAAATATTTTCTTTTAGTAGTCTTGTTCTCAAATCTTTTAAAGATATTTTTTTTGGTTAAATATAATAAAAATGATTATTTTATTTATTTTGGGACTTTTTATTTTATACTCACTACAAAGCAAATTTCAGTTTTTTTAGAATTTAAGCTTTTAGTTTCAGCTAAGTTGAAACAAACATTAAAAAGAAACATTTAAAATTCAAAAAGTCCTGGTTTGGGTTGATTTGGGTGTAAAGCAAATAAAAAATAGGTTATTTTTTGAGTAATGAGACAAACTAATTTTTCAAATCTCAATGGTTAAGCTCCAAAATATACCTATTACCGTATTAATTCACAAAGCTTTTAGGTAAAATCAACTCTTTAAACTATCTACTTGTTTGATTATTAAAGGATGATTGCCAAAATTGTAAGTGCAACTGGTATACTTTAATCTACACCAAATTTTTGCTTTATTGTAAGTAAACAATGTAAGAGGTATTAATAAGATTATTTAATAAACAAACTTAGAAATTCATTAAGTAGTAAGTTATTTTAAGTGATTTTTTTAGATTACGATGCGTTGTTTTCTTCAGACGAGGTTTCTGCTTTAACTGATTCGGCTATAGTCTTTTTTGGCTCTGGGTTTTGAGCTATAACTTCAGGACTTACTTCTTTAACTTTAATTTCAGTCTCTTGAGGAGTTGACTCTTCTAACGAAGACTGAGAATTCTTTGCTAGAGTTTGGTTTTGAGATTCATTTTCTTTAGCGTGTGACTCTGCTTTTTTTGAAGATTGACCTGATTTGGGAGGTTTATTTTTTTCTGATTTGCTAATTTCTTCCCCCTCTTCGACTAAGTCGGCTAGAGATTGAGTCATTTTCCTAGCTCTTTGTTTTTTGAGCTTTTTGGCACCTTGCATGCCTTGGGTTTTAGCTAAACGTTCTTGAAACTTTTCGATTCTTCCAGCTGTATCAACTACCACATCTTGCCCAGTATAGAATGGATGGCAATTTCCACAGATTTCTATAGTGAGTTCCTTAATTGCTGAAGCGATAGTATATACGCTTCCACAGTTAGAACATTTGGCTGTTGCGTCGCTATAAATATCAACGTCTACGCTCTTGGCCATAAAATATAAATATATAATTAAATTAAAATAACTTAAACACAAATATAGATTATTAAGATTTTGTCAAAGACAAGTAGCTAAAAAACTCAAAAGCCTAAATTCTTAACGGGTAATTGCCGTAACGATTAGTCCAA
>CAZVWQ010000038.1:0-7629 GCA_964631275.1 uncultured Candidatus Saccharibacteria bacterium
AATCAAGTATTTATGGTATTTACTTGATACTAGTTAAAACTTTGGGGGTGTAAGCACAAACACCACTTCCCCTTCTCTGCATGGTAGTATCTTGACCAAATTGTAAATAAAAAATTACTATAAGATTATAGGCTGGTCGGACGATAAACCTTAGATGAAATAATTCTAGGGAGGAAAGTCGGGACACCAAAAAGCCATTTTAGGTTTTTAAGTAGATGGCGGGCTAGTAATCCGCCGGGTGCAAGCCTAGGGAGCGAGTTATAATCGCTGAAAAGTGCAACAGAAAATATACCGCAATACTTGTTGTAAGGTTGAAATCGTGAGGTAAGAGCTTCACGCAGAAAGGCAGGTAACTGTCTCTGTGGCAAACCCCATCTGGTGCAAGTGCAAGAAAGGTAGCACGCATAGACAAATTATCGTCTCCATAATTAGTTGAATCTGGGAGAGTCAACTCAGTGACCAGATGCTAATTGTGCTAGACAGAATCCCGCTTATAGACCAGCCTAAAACTATACTCAAATCAATCCAAATTAAGACTTTTTTAATTTTCAAATATTTCTTTTTGATGTTTGATTTAGACTTATACTCTTTGGACTAATTACTCCTAGAAACCATCTGAAGAAATATCTTTTATTGTAGTTTTTTTACTTAAAATTGAACGAATATTAAGAGTAGCAGTATAAGTTGCTAAAATAATATAGTCTTTGTGTGAAATTTCAATTTTTTCTATCAGTTTGTCGAAACTATCATAATTTTGGCTGGGTTTTACATCAGCTTTAGCATATTGAAGCCTAAGTAACATGTCCATACCTCTAGTTCCTGAAGTGATTAACTCATTTATACTTTGATTTTCAATAAAGCTTTCGATATCAACATCCCATAACCAAGATACATCCCTACCGTCAGCAATTTTGTCATTAATAGCGATAGCTAGATTAACACTTTTATTTTCGAAGTCATGTTGGATTAATTTAAGTACCTGGTCAAAACCAGCTGGATTCTTGATCAAAAAGATAGCTAATTCTGTAGAATCATTAAGGCTGATTCTTTCTCCTCTACCAAATACTGGTTCAAAAGTATTCAAAGCCGAAAGTGCTTTTTCTTGAAAAAACTCATAGCCTATAATTAGGGCTACTAAAGTATTATAGATATTATAACTACCAGGCAAAAGAGTTTCAACTAGGTATTCCTTGTCGTTATCAAATTTGATAGTAAAGCTAGATTTTAATTTTTTAGAGATTATATTAGAGGCCAAATAGAATTCGTCAGGTAAAGAGTTAACTTGACTGGATTGTTCGTACATTGGCTTGTCTATTTCATCAAGCTCCAAGCCAAAACCAATCGAATAAAAATCATATCTATCTAAGAGACCAAGTAGTTTTTTATCGTCGTAATTGAGATACACTTTTATTAGGTCTGATTTTTTTGTTTTAGGCTTGTTTTTTGCTTTTCGTCTTTCAAAGAATTCAAAATCTTGAGTAACAAGGTTAGATTCACTACTAACTACTTCTTTAGTTTTTAGATTCATGTTCCTAAGAGTTTGACTAAAGTAGCTGAAGGTTTTGTCAACTTCTCCATAAGCATCTAACTGATCTCTAAAAATATTAGTAAGGATTAATTTAGTTGGGGTTATATATCTTGTTAAGATTGGCAAACTAGCCTCTTCAACTTCTAGTATACAAATTTTACTTTTGTGTCTTCCGACAAAATTAAGATCTAAAAGCAAGCTAGAAGCAAGGCCCCGTAGGATGTTGGCCCCACCTCTATTAGTGCAAACTCGGTAATGATTTTTTTCAAAAATATGAACCAAAGCTGCTCTAGTTGTGGTTTTACCGTTAGTTCCGCTAATTAGAATAATTTCTTTAAATCCTTTAAATAAACCCCAAAACTGATTACGAAAGTATTTTTCTATAATTAATCCAGGTAAACTAGTACCGCTGCCTTTACCTAGTATTCGACTAGAAAAGTATAAAATTTTGGCTAATATTGAAAGTAAAAGAAGGATCATTAAAAATATAATATTACAAAACTTAAATTTATTTACAGATTTAATAGCAAAAAATAGATTTATTATTATTTAAAATAAATTAATCATATGATTAAGAACATAGCTTATAATCTTTGGACTAGCCATTGATGGTATGAGACTTGTTAAGAATTTTATAATAGTTTTTCTAATTTTTTTTTAAATAGTTATTTTTTTACTTAAATAAAACAAAAGTAGCATTTTTTATTTTAGCACTTTTTTTATAAAACTTTTTATAAAACAAATAAAAATAGAGAATTTTGTAATATGCAATATCAATTTTCTACAAAACTTTATAGCAATTTATACTCAATTTACTTCCAAAATTTACATTTTTTAATGCTTATAAAAACCTAGTTTAGTTTTAATTAAAAAGCCTATTCTTAATCTAAAAGTAAAACTTAGCGCAAACCTAAGTATACTTGAAATTTAATAATTAATCAAAGCTTTCGCAAAAAATCAATTTTGCTACTAAATAGTAAGGATTTTATCGTGAAACTTACTATATTTAGTATTTTTCTTAAAAAACTAGAGAATTTTGTAAAACTTGATGTTCAAAAATTGTAGTGTTTGTTTTATGACAAGTTATATAAGCAAAATTAATAAGAAACTTCTTACCTAGATGCTTTAAAGAAAAAAATTTATTGTATTTTTTACAAATCTATTGATTTTAGGGTGGTTCTTAGAGTGACAAATAAAAAATTAGATTAAGGCAAGATACAACTAAAACAATATGAAATAAATAGATTCTACAAAAGTTGGCAAGGTTAGAATAAAATTTACTAAAATTTATCTCTAAATAAGCTGGTTATTCAATAACTAGCTCCCCTCTAGTTAACCATCTATGTGTTGCTTGTAGCTTACCATCTTTATAGCCTAAGATAGATGTTTGTAGAGTTACTACTCTTTTGTCTTCGTAATTTTTGTAAGCCTCAGAGACGTCTTCAGCAGCAATTTTGAGAGTTTCAAAAACTTTGAATTTTAGCTCTCTACCATAGCGATCATAAATTATAAACTCTTCTCCAGCCTGACTTTTTTCTTGGATTGGAGCAAACACTCTGTTATAAGGACTTTGTATAAAAGAATAATTACTACTATGACCAATGATGTAACTATTACCAACTTCACCTGGCTGAGGAGTATAGGCTAAATGTACAATACCTTGCTCTAGTTTTTTTTGTACTGGGCTATTAATATCGCTGGTATCTATAGGTTTACTAAAATTAAAAGTTCCATCCTCTCTTTTTTCAAATAAATCTTCAAAAGCAGTGTAGATTATTGGGGCTTTGATTTTATATTTATCATAATTTAGGATACTTCTTCTATTAGAAGGAGAATTTTCAGGAGCTGGTATTAGGTTATTTAAAGGAATATTTTCTGGCTCAGGAATAACTTTACCAGTTTGAATTTTTTCTTTTATCTCTTCTTCCTGTTTATCAGTGGTAATTACTGGAGAGCCAATATCTTGAAATGGTAATGAAGAAATAAAACCTAAATCAATACCCGCACTTCGTAATTCTTCAGTAATAATTTTTCCATTTTTATCATAGATTGTAATTTCTCCTTGAGAGTAAATAATCTTATCTGGTATGGGCTGACTAGTGATTGGATCTGGGATAACATTTTCTAGACCAAGGTTAACTCTTTCGATTCGACTAGCTAGAATGTTTTTGTCAGTTATCTTATAACCAAGACCTTCCACAGCTACATTTTCTGGAATATTCATATCAGCTGCATAAAACAAAATTGGAGATACAATAAAAACTACAATTAAAGCATACATCCTATATCGTAAATTCCAAAAAAATCTGATCCTGCTTTTTCGATGCCTAGGTGCTGTTACTGTCGTCATTGCAGTTAAATAATATTTATGGATTTATTTTAATTTTGTATATTCTAAATTTTAGTTTATTTTTAATCTTTTCGCAAATCTTATGTTTATATTAACTTTTCTATATTTTTTTTAATTATTAAGGCTATGAGACTTGTTAAAAATGATCTATTAATGAGAAGTTTGTTATTTTAAGAGCAAATATGGTTACGCAAATATTACATTATATGTTTCTGTATAGAGATGAATTTATGGATAGTATTTTTTGAGTAATTTGGGAAAGTTGTATAATAGATACATGCACAATTTAGATATTTTGTCTATCCTACTTGCTTTAAAACAAGCTTGTAGCTAATAATTTGTCTAAGCCTCAAGTGTTCAAGTTTGGGGCACTATATTCTTTATACCAGCTAATTGCCCGTTAAGAATTTACCTTAAATAAAAGAGTTATTTCTTATGAAGAGCTAAATTTTGGGTAATAGTAAACGGATTAAGTATAAGAGTAAAAATAGCTATTTTATGTTTTAAACTTTAGTCTTGCTCCGTAATTAAGAAAATAATCGATTTGCTCTTTTTATTTATGATAAAAAACTACTGATTTAACTAAAATAATAAATTTTTATTTCAAGAGAGGGCTAGTTATTTTGAATTTATTTTGAGCTAAGACTATTGATTAATTTGAGTATAAAGTTATGGTGTAATTTTGAGTATAAAGTTATGGTGTAATTTTGAGTATAAAGTTATGGTGTAATTTAAGAGATGAAAGAATATTTTTAACCAAGCTAAATCCTTATTTATCTTTTAGGAAGGATATCATAAATTAAAGCCTAAAATTGATAATTACCTTGTCCTATAACTCAAATTTACAAAACTTTGACCCCCCTAAAATAGGCATTAATCAAAAGTAAAATTAGGTTTTGAAATATGATTATTTATCTAAGTCTAACCTAGAATTCCCATAAAAACCATTTGAATTTTTTACTAATTTATACTCATCGCAAAGCAAATTTTAGTTTTTTTTGAAGCTAAATTTCTGCTTTCAGTTAAATTATAATTTAGTTAGCATTTGAGTATAGACTATGTCACCCTTTTATTTTTACTCCCATACTTCTACATGTACCCATAACCATCTGACTAGCAGCTTGTATATCATAACAATTTAAATCTGGCATTTTCTTTTCGGCAATCTCTTTGATTTGATCGGTACTCAATTCACCAACTTTATCTTTAAGCGGATTACCTGCTCCTGACTGAATATTCAAAGTCTGTTTAACTAATTCAGCTACTGGCGGGGTCTTAATAACAAAATCAAAAGTCCTGTCTTCATAGATAGTTACGACCACTGGAACCATACCAGTCATAGAACTAGTCTGATCATTAAATCCTTTACAAAATTCCATCAGATTAAGACCATAAGGACCTAAAGTAGAACCTACAGGAGGAGCAGGATTAGCGGCCCCTGCTTTAATTAACATCTTTACTACATTTTTTACCTTTTTATCAGCCATATTGATAATATTTAATTTTAATTAATTTGATTAAATCATCAATAACAAAAGTCTGTTTTTTAGTCTTGTCAAGAACTTTTTTTTTATTCATTACTTAAAATCATGCTATGATTAAATACATCAACGTAAGTAAAAGATATAAATTACAAAAAAATAACTCTTTAGAAAAAATTTCTTTAGAAATTGAAGCTGGGGAGTTTGTGTCTTTTGTAGGACATTCTGGAGCTGGAAAATCAACAATACTAAAACTCTTAACTGGTGAGGAAAAACCAGATCAAGGAGAGATTTGGATTGAGGATATTAGAGTAGACAAAATTAAACCAGAATATCTTCCATATCTACGAAGAAGAATTGGTTATATTTTTCAGGACTTTAAATTACTAGAGACCAGAACTGTCTTTGAAAACGTTAGCCTAGCTATGGAAGTTGCTGGTGCTTCAAAAAACGAAATCTATAGAGATGTTCCTAAGTTACTAGATTTAGTCGGTTTACCAGGTAAAGCTAATCGCTATCCTAGAGAATTAAGTGGTGGAGAAAAACAAAGAGTATCCATTGCTAGAGCTTTATCTCATAATCCAATTCTTTTAATTGCTGACGAGCCTACAGGTAATCTAGATAAAGCTAATGCTTACGATATTATTACTTTGCTACTAAAAATTAATAATTCTGGAACCACCGTTTTATTAGCTACACACGACCAAGAAATTGTAGATAAACTCAAAAAAAGAGTAATCACTCTTCAGAATGGAGAAGTCGTCCTAGACCAAGCTGTTGGACTCTATTATATTTAAAAATTCATCATGCTAATCTGATATAAACCTATTTGATTACTTGTCTTTTTAAACAAAGTTGTAAATTTTCTAGCCTTGTTTAGATTTTTCACATAAATTTAAGAGGAAAATTAAGAGGAAAAAGATTGCTGAATTTTTGATGTGGGGTTGTTTTAATTCTTTGATAGGTTCTTTGTCTATTGTAATAATACTTCCACAATCTCAATTCAGCCTCACGATAAAGTCTGTTCAAAACTTCCGCAGACACCACTATATTTTGTATTTAAATACTTAACTAAAGCTACATTTAGTAGTAAAATTCAATTCTTGTGGGAGTCGTGTTTTCAAATTTTACCTTTGTCAAAACTCTTCATTTGTTGTCTTGCTTAAATGTTCTACCTTACCTTTGGTTTGTCGTCTTCGCACTTTTGTATACCTGTGTTTGATATAGCAATTCTACATTCAACTTAGATAAGATATTAGACAGTAAGTTAAAAATAGTTTTTATGTCAGACACAATTTTTGTAGGGGTCTCAAATAGACTTTTTGCAGTAAAGCTGTTTAACCTCTAATTAAAAACAATAATTCAGAATTTTTTAAAACTTATAATTTCTAATTTTTTGTTTACTCAACCAAACGAATAAAAATTTCAGTGCAGGAGGTCTAATGTCTAACTGGTATATGGGTTAGCTATACTTATTTTATAGGATTAAATTTTTGTAAATCTGGGTTATGGGATAAGATTAATGAACAAAAGCTCTATAAATAATTCTTTTTAGAAAAATTTAGATAGCCTCTAAAACAATAACTCCTGTATAAGTACCACCATTGATAGATTTATTTTGAGTTTTAGCATCTCCAGTAGGATAAACCAAAAAAGCAGGAACAGTTAAAGTCATACTCAAATCTAAATTAGTAATAGCTGCACCTTTCCCTTGACTTGTGGTATAGATAGTAATAGCCTCAGTTTCGCCTGTGGCTTCAAGATTAGAAAGAGTATCAAAATCAGGATTGATTGAAGCCTGTCCTAGTTGATTAGGATTTCCAGAGACAATACTATCATTACTAGCTAATATATTTTCTAGATATTTAGTACCACCATCATTACTATAAGTTTGTCCTGATGTTCTAATACTATCTCCAAGCAAGACTATATCTTGCGGTGCATTATTATTACTTTCATCCAAATTACTTACTCTAATATTTAAATTCCATCCTATCAAAGATCCTCTAGTATCACTAACCTCAATACCTGGAATATTTACAGATACAGTTTGGTTAACCTGAGAAGCTGTAACTTGATTTGTAAAATTAGCATTCTGTGGAGAAGTAACAACTAAAGAGCCAGGCAAAACAGTTAAACAAAAATTGGTTTCGTTGTCGTTTACTGGAGTATCACAAACTGTATCCGCAATATATTGAAGATTAAAAGATGAATTAGTACTATTATCTGGGTTAGTTACAATTATTGGATAAACGCCGATAGGATTAGCT
>CAZVWQ010000039.1:0-6939 GCA_964631275.1 uncultured Candidatus Saccharibacteria bacterium
AAACTTTAATCACATAAAATAGGCATTAAACAACAGTAAAAATAGGTTTTGAGACCTGATTATTTAAAAATGTAAATTTTGAAACTGAATTGAGTATAGATTTATCAAAATTTTTAACTATTTATTTATTAAAAGCAAAACAGATTATTAATAAGTAATTGTTTTAAACCATCTACTACAAAACTAAGTTTAACAGTAATTCTAAGAGGGTTTTTTAAGATCAACTTTTCAGCTTCTTCTCTAGGATATTATTCAAGAATAGATATATAATTGTATACATCCTAATCTTAATTTCGGTAGTTTTACTTATCTCTTTAGCCCTACTTACCTGTTTATACTCAAATGCTAGCTAAATTATGATTTAACTGAAGGTTTTAGTTTGATTAATAAGAAAAACAGAGTCAGAAAAACTCACTGAGTAGTTAGAGCAGTTTAGTATATTTCAGAAAGTTTGAGATATAATTAATTTTTAGAGCTTTCGCAAAAATCAATTTTGCTATTAAATGTAGATATTTTATTGTGATAACTAACATATTTAATATTTTTCTTAGTAAATGTAGAAGTTTTATGTTTGTCTTTGTTAATTCATTTTTTTAGTTCTTGTAATCGATTGTAATTGTTACTATCTGAACTAGAGTTTTGAGATTGCTTATTTTGTACAGCTTTTTGTCTTAAATTTTTAAGTTTTTCAAAAGAAACAGCTTTAGCTTTTTCTAGAGATTGCTGAGTTTCGGATTTAAATTCTTCTGGAAAAGTAGGCAAACTAGGAAAGTGAAACATCGAAGAAGCACTATAAACATCAACCATAAATTCACTACTTGGGTGACTAACGTCTACATCTCTATCTGGTAGCCCATCATACTGAACTTTAGCTCTATAAATATTTTCTTTTGGATGGTACATTTTATCCATAATTGGACCTACAAAAGTATCGAGAATGTTTTTATTAGAAAAGAAAAATCTATCAGTTGCTGTAAGCCAATCTTTGGTAAGTATATTAAGATCTCCAGATGTTTGACCAGTATAACCTCTGAACATTTTTTCTACTGTTGGTCCATAATAATCTTTTCCAAGTGGAAAGAAAATCATTACTTTTCCATGAACCCTAAAGTGAGCAGTATTTAATTTTTGCTCGCAAGCATCTATAAGCTTTTTTTGGGTATTAGTCACTAGATCACCAGTAGTAGCAGTTTTTTCCTTACCTTGTTCGTCTTCATATTTAAAACTTGCACTTCTAGATAGTAACTTACTTTTTAGTTGGCTTAATTGTTTTTTCCATTTATCTTCATAGTCATCTGTGGGATAGGGCCTGAAGACATATTGAAGTATAAACATAACATTAGAATCAAAGTCCAAGAATGACTCGAGTAATTCAGTAAGAGGACTACCAGGAACTTCTGATGGACTTCCAAGTGGAAATGGTCCAGTGTCAGCTAAACCAAAATCAAAAGCGTGAAATTTTGTGTATGGTCCGAGGCGAGTTTTACCTGGAATCCATTTTTTTGGCCAGTGAGTGTAAGGGTCTTTTGTTTGTATTAGTTTTATATTCGGAAATCTCATTTTAAAAGTCTTAAGAATATAGTCTGTTCTTTTGTAAGGAAAAGACATATAAATCTCAAGTTGTTTGTTTTTTATAATAATATCAAAATTTAGATTGTAATACCATTTTCCTAAATTATAAATTTGGTGTTTAGTTCTTTTACCTCCAACAAGGTTACGCATATCATAAAAAAAGCCGACCATGTCTTCTGGTTTGCATTTGAAACCTACAGGCAAGCAAACTTTATAAAAAACTTTATGCATATCTGGTTGACCTGACCACTTACTTCGTTTGTATAAAATAAAATTATTATCCCAATTTTCCATTAACTTAAAACCCCAAAACAAAAATCCACCTGCCAAATAGCTGACTCCCATATAAAACAATAATCCACTAATAAAATTTAACAAAGGGTTAAGAGAAAATATCGCCAACAAAACCAAAGCAGGCAAAGCAGCAAAAAACAGGATATTAAGTAAAATGCTAGTTACCTTAATTCCTTGTTCAGCTGTAGAAGATTGGAGAGTCATAAATCAGTTTAGTTTTGTCCTAAAACCTTTTAAAAATCTTTTTTTGATTAAATTAGTATAAAATAATAGTTTTATAAATTTCAGCATTTTTAGTTTAAAACAAACAAAAATAGGTTATTTTTTTGGCCAGTAGGACAAGATTATTCGTTGGTCATCTTGCAAAATAATTCAAAAATAGATATTTTTTAGTTTCAAATAATATAAAAATTCTAATTTCATATTGCAAATTCTTAGTTTTTTATAAATAAAACTATAAGCTGAGTATTTTTTATAACTATGAGATTTACTAAATCCATTCAAATTTATGTTGGATTTCTTACTTATTTTTTGCTTTTTGTAAAGATTTTTGTACCTAAACTAGTTTTTATTTACATAAATATATACTAAACTGTTAACTACTCAGTGAGTTTTTCTAAGCGTGGCTTCTTTATTTAATCAAACCAAAACCTTTAGTTAAATCATAATTTAGTTAGCATTTGAGTACAAATCCTTTATTAAAGTAAATTCAGTATAGTAAGTAGCAAAATTGATTTTTTACGTAAGTTTTATAAGGCTCGGAAATGTGTATTTAAACTTGCTCCTCCAATCCCATATCGATAAGTATTCGTTCTTGATTTGAGTTTTTAGTTTGAGAATATCTAACCCACATTAAACTACCCTCTTCAGGTACGAATTCTGGTTTTAACATTAAAAAATCAGATTTTTCGTTTTGAAACTCTAAAGTTATAGTTACATCTTGGTTATCATGAATTTTTTTAGCTTTTAATTCACCATAAAAAATATTTCTATTAGAAACTCTTTGCCAAGCATTTTTTTCTAAATTTTTTCTAATTAAATAATTATTTATATTTAAATTAAATTGATTAATATAGTTATTAGTAGACAAGTTAAAGCCGATAATAATGACAAACACAAAACTTAGCGAAACTAAATAAAAAGAATATTTAGCACCTTTCCAGTCTGAGTTTTTAAATATTAAATAGGCAATAAAAACCCCTAAAAGAGAATTTAAAATTAATTCCCAATTAAGTAAAAGTACCCATTCAAAAAAGTTAAAAGAAAGATATTGGTTTGCTTTGGACAGCATTCCTAAATCAATGAAAAATAAAGAAATTAAAAATATAGATATTAAAATAATAAAAACTAAGGTAAAGATTTTTATACCCGTAATAACTCTCACGGTCAAAATTGAATCTGGTTTTTTATCTTTAATTTTAACTTCCCAGATTTCTTTTATTTTAATCCAATTACCTTCGGTAGGCATAAATATATTTATGAACTATTTTTTTGGCTTTTTCTTTAGATCTGTGGAGTTTTAGAGGGATCTGTTTTTTAGGAATTTTTAGAATTTGGCTAATTTCTTCATGTTCGAGACCTTCTAAGTAACTTAAGGTAAGTAAACTACGATCAAAAGGATTTAGCAGACTAAGTATCTTTGATAAATTATATTCTATTTCTAAATTTTTAATTTCTTTAATTTCTATAATTGTTTCATCTAACTCAAGCAAGAAATATTTACTTTTTTTTCTAATTAAGTCAACAGCAATGTTGTGAGCAATTCTATAAAGCCAGGAGCTAAATTTTAATTTATTATTATAGTGAGCTAACTTTAGGTAAGCTTTAGCAAAAGTTTCGGCAGTGGCATCTTCACAGTCTTCTATGTGACCTTTGAGAATTTTTAATAAATAAAAGTAAATCGGTCTTTGGTAGGCATCCATCAGTAGCTGGAATTTATTTTTATTCCCAGCTAAAACTTCCCTGATGATTTCTTTTTCGTTAGAAACTAAAGACACACTTTTTGGTTGAGATTTTGCTTATAGATTTTTTATACAAAAATTTGCATAGTCAAATAGTTATAGTTATAGAACCTATTTTTAGATTTAATTATAATCTTTAATTAAAAAAAGTTTAAAATTTTACTTTTACAAATTTAAGTTCTAAGCAAGACTAATTATAGCTAATCTTTACATAATTTAGGCATTTTTGGATATTCTAAACTTGCTTTAATAGTCTTGTCCCATAACTCAAATTTACAAAACTTTGATCTCATAAAATAAATATTAATCAACAGTAAAAAATAGGTTTTGAGACAAGATTAATATAAGATTGCAACTACTCTTTTTTGGCTAATAGTTTTTAAGGTAACTAACAGTTAATTTGACTTAAATAAAAGGTTATTTTTTTGTAAAAAGCTAAAACAGATAATATAGCATGCATAACTTTTATAGTAGCAAGTATTTTTTGAAGTAGGCTTAGAAAAGATTTGGAGCATATAATTCAAAAGAAGACTTAATAATTTTTCTAAATTTAGTTTTATAATTGCTATATAAAAATAATAACCCCAGAACCTACCTCTTTAATTCAAAAACCTTTTGTTTATCAAGGTTCTAAAAAATTTTAGAAATTTAAGTTATGGGGTCGGGTGGTTTGGTTAAGAGTTTTTAGCTACTCTTTTTTTAATTTTTATAAAACCTACTTTTTAATAAAAAATACAGTATTATTTAAAATAAAAGAGATTTTATTAATAGACAAATAATCTTTTGCCTAAAGTATATACAAAAAAAGTAAGCTAAAAGCTATAGGTTATTATTCTGTTTTTTTGCCAAACTAAGAGGTACTGAAGCAATTAACAATGCAGCTACTAAGCTAAGAGTTACAAAACTAATAGCTCCAAAGCCTCCAGTTCTAACTGTAGCATTCATAGAGGTTTCATTACTACTACTAGTTAGATTAGATATATTTACTGAACTTGGCACTAACACAGCATCAATTACATGAATAAATCCGTTAGTAGCTTCGATATCAGTTTGGGTAACATTTACATTGTCATTTAGCACTACGCTACTGCCATTAACAGTTATATCGATATTGCTTCCTTCTAAAGTTGTAGCAGAATTAAGAGTAACTACTTGGCTTGAGTCAACCGAACCAGAAACTACATGGTATTGTAAAATTGAGATCAAAGTATTTTTATTTTCGTTTTCTAATAGAGCATCTAAAACTCCATCTGGTAAAGCTTCAAAAGCTGCATCAGTTGGGGCGAAAACTGTGAAAGGACCACTTCCTTGAAGGTCGTCGACCAAATCAGCAGCTGTTAAGGCGGCAGTTAAAGTTTCAAAATTATTGTTAGAAGAAGCAATTTCTACGATGTTTTGGGTTGCTTGAGCGTTAGCAGGAAGACTAAAACTAATCACAAGTGTTAATAAAGCAACAGCAGACGCTGTTAAAGTTTTAAATATTTTTGTCATAATTATAAGTTTTAATTGGAATTTTTAATTATTTATACGAAGTTTAATTGGTATCTTACACCCAATTCGTTTGCTATTACCCTAAATTTAGATTTTTATAAGGAAATAAATCTTTTATTTAAGCTAAACTCTTAACGGGTAATTATTGCAACGATTAGGAAAGGGTATAAATTGTATATTACTATTTTTTTTAATCGAAAAAACAAATCTTTTTGAAAAATTTTGAGATAAAGATAATAATATAAATTAAAATAACTAACCGTTTAAGTATTATTAATATTATAAATCAATTTATATGCCACTTAGACGTTTTAAGTATCCTAAATCTGTTTTAAAACAGTTTTAACATCTAATAAGATGTCTAAGTTAGTATGGAAATACTTAAAGTAATATTAGATATTTTTTTGAGAGTATAGAAAATCCGGATTTTTTACTCTCTAATATATACTACGTAAGAAACTTAAAAAGATTTCATTTTATTTTAAGTAAAACCTAGCCATATATTAAATTTGTATAAATTTTTATTTAGTATTTGGAATATTTCAGATCGTTTTTTTTAAAAACTTCTAAATACACTGAATCCACTTTATAAAATTACATTTTTAAATCTTAAAACTAATAGAATAGATTCAAAATTCAATTATAGTCGATACAAACCAAATTTCAGTTTTTTTGAAAGTTTAAATTTCCGTTTTAGTTTTGCCTATTAGTGTTATACCAATCCGTTTACTATTACCCTAAATTTAGATCTTCATAAGCAAATAAACCCTCTTAATTACCCCCTCCCCACCACTAGACATATTACTTTAAACTAGACTTTTGATGAAAAAAAGTTTGAGATCAATTATGTCTAGAATTAACTCTAATTTAAAATATTTCTTTAACTCAGGTTACAATCAAAAAAGGTGTAATTACCTGTATCACAAATATTCTCAGGAATACATTAGAAAAAGACTTAGGTTCTTAGAAGAGCTTAGGAAATCTAGAAACATGATGGCTACTCTAAGAAAGTTCAATATTTCTTGGAAAGCAGGTCAAAAATAGTTAACTGATTTTAAAGAGGAGGGTTTAGACAAAGTTTGCACTCCTATTAGTAGAAAAGTTAAACAAAGATTAAGTTTAAAGAATAAACAAAAGCTGAAAGAAATAATTTTAACTAAATCACCCCAAGACTACAAGATTGATAGATACATATGGACAGCTAAAATCTTAGAAGCAGTGATTAAACAAAAGTTTGGGGTTGAGCTAAAAGATAGTAGAATTTATGAAATCTTAAGTGAATTAAATTTGTCTGACCAAAAAGCTCATAGAGATTATGATAATGCTGATAGTCAGAAACAAAAAGAGTTTCAAATTGAACTTAAACGGAAATTAAAAAAAAGCAAGAATTAGAAGCTTGTGGATACAAGGTAAAGCTAATTTTCTTTGACGAATTCAGTTGCTCAACAAGACCAAACACCAGTTATTCCTGGGCTTTAAAAAACACTAGACCAAAAGTTAAAAGTAATGAAAGAAACAGAAAAAGACTGAATGGACTCTTAAGTATAGATATCACCACAGCAAAAGAATATTTACAACTAATCCCTAGAGCAAAAACAGAAAACATATCTCAGTATTTTTA
>CAZVWQ010000040.1:0-6110 GCA_964631275.1 uncultured Candidatus Saccharibacteria bacterium
ACTCATGCTCTCGCGAGAGCAAAAATACCCAAGGTGTTGCATTTCTTCCTCGAAATTGCGCCGAAACTCTGCCTGAAGTTCCGCTTCAATTTCGACGATTGGATTCACTACCCATGCGGGGGTCGCAACTTCGGGCACGACACACAGCACGAGAGCCAAAAGGGGTCCTCGCAACATGGAATCTCCTCCTTCCCTGTTCTCGATTCACTAAGCGCTCCTTTTTCTCGTAAGTCAAGCACCTTGCCCCAACCTGCGTATCTGACGTATAGTTAGCGGCGATGCAGGAAGCTCCCATCATCATCTCGGTCGGCGGATCATTGATCGTCCCCGATCACATCGATACAGACTTCCTCTCCTCTCTCAAAACACTCATTCAACGTGAGCTTGCGGCCGGCCAGCGCTTCGTCATCATCACCGGCGGCGGACGCACCGCACGGAACTACCAAGAAGCCGCGCGCGCCGTGACCGCACTCACCCCCGAAGATCTCGATTGGCTCGGCATCCACTCAACACGCCTCAACGCACACCTGGTGCGCTCGATCTTCGTTTCAGAGGCACACCCCGTCATCGTGACCGATCCGGAGGAAGTGCCCGCCGACCAATCTCTCGTCATTGCTGCCGGCTTTCGCCCCGGCGCCTCAACTGACCTGCGCGCAGTGCAAATTGCTGTGAAGCTGGGCGCGCAGAAGGTCATCAATCTCTCAAACATCGATTACGTCTACGACAAAGATCCGCGAAAATATATTGACGCCTCACCCATCGAGCAGACCGACTGGACGAGCTTTCGTGCGCTACTTCCCAAACACTGGGATCCGGGGCTTTCCGCACCCTTCGACCCTGTCGCCGCACACGAGGCACAAGAGCACAATATGGAAGTCGCGGTGATTAACGGTGAGTACCTCGGGCGTCTCGAGCAGTACCTCGAAGGCAAGCCGTTTGAAGGCACCATCATTCGGTAGCACGAGAACGCTCACTTCATACCAATACCGGACGTCGGAAGTCCGGTATTGGCATTCCCCAGACGCAACACGAGCCCTCGGTGAATACCAGGGGCTCGGTGTACGTGTGGAAAGATCAACCAAAAAAGCTGGGAGCCGCCGGTGCATGCCCCGGCGGCTCGTTACCCAGGATAGAACACAACCTCAATTCCCTCCTCGACCGCTCGTGGGCCGAGGAGTTCGACCAGCTCGTCGATGCCGGGGCGACCATTCATGAGGCGAACACACCCGAACGTCTCTACATCCTCCCACTCCCTAGAGTAGCCGCGTGTGCCGTGGATACGACGGGCACCGAACCCCGCGATGTGGAACTTCACGTTCCCCATCGCGTTGCGGGGGTGACCGAACGGCAGACACCCTGCCGGTAACGGATTACCTCGCTCTCGAAAGACGCGACGGATGTTGTCAGTCGGACACCAGGAGGGTGTACGATCGATCGCGGTCACTCGCCCGCGATCCACGCGACCGTTGAGCGTTGTGGCGTCGGGCGTAATCACCCTATACCCGCGTACCCCTTCACCGCCGCGATAGTAGTGAAGTGTTTTCTTGGTGAAGTTCACCTCAATGAGGTGCGGCCCGACCGAGGGAACCCAAAAGGTCGGAGCCGGCAGGTCGGTGTACACGCCACCCCGAAGCACGTGCGAGCGAGGTGGTTCAGCCGGCGTGAGCCAACCCGGATGTAAAACCCGAGGTGGTGATGGGAGCTGTGTCCGTGCACATGCCGCAATGGACAATAGTCCCAACGAAACGATGCGTCGTTGCATGACTCGTCTCCTTGCTCTTTTTGTATTAAACAATACTTTTTTTTAATAGTCAACTTCCGTATACGCACCAACGCCCCGGGCGAAAAGCCAGGGGCGGGTAAGGAACACATACACAGTGGAGCTACGACCTTGCGGGAGCTCAATCTGCGAGTCTTGCGACTCAAGCAGATGAACGCCCGAAGCGCTCACAGAAGGTACACGTTCCTGTCACCAATAGAGAGGTCAGCATCTGTCGACGCCACAACAGACCGCAACTCAGGCAACACCAGACGCTCGTGCGTGGGTGTGCGGAGAAGGGTGGTCGCGCATCAAAGCAGTCGCAAAGCCAAGACCGCACCAGGCCTCCATCGGCGGGTGGGGTGTGGCTTGGGCACAGTGTGGCCCAACCAGAAGAAAGTGACTAAGGAAATGAGCAGGAAGAAAGGGTGGTCGGGGGCGAGCGACGCTCGCCCCCGGACCTCAGGCCGCTCGGGAGATGGGGACGACGTTTCCCTCTTCTCCCACGAGTAGGCCCCGGTTCGCTGCGTTGACGAATGCCACAAGTGCGCGACTCGCGTTCTTGCAGACCACCTGAGGTCGCGTGCCCAGGCCGAGGACTTCGTACTTGCCACCGTCGAGTCGCACGAAGCGGATCGTCATGTAGGACGAGCCGTCCTCGTCGAGCCGTGCGCGGATCGGCAACGATCCGCCGACCTCGAGACGCTGGAGTTCGGAGGCCGTGGGAACGGCCCGATCGAACACGTAGCGACCCAACATCGCCGCCACCGTCGATTCGGCATACGCCTTGGCGTCGGTTGCGATTTCGATCGCCGTGTCCGCCGCCCTCTGCGCTGCCGTCGCGGTCTCGGTCGTCTTCCCCGAACGACGGATCGCCCAGAGGACGCCGCCAACGAGGATAAAAACGATGCCACCGACAACGAGCACCACGACCGGCGTCTCGCCGACGAACGGGACCTGCGCCGTGCCGCCGAGGGAATCCCACGTGAGGAAGCCCTTGTTGGCGAGCGTGTCGTCCGTAACGACATCGTGCTGGGTGAGCAACTCGGTGAACCGAGCGTCGAGCGTAGTACGAACCAACTCGGCGGCCTCGTCGGGCGTGAGCGTCTCGGGGAATTCAATCCCCTCGACGGCCTTCTCGATGCGTGCCGCGACCTCGTCGGGCGTGAGGGTCGCGGGGAATTCGATCCCCTCGACCTCACGCTGGACGAGTCCCAGCACGTCCTCGCGGGTCAGACCCACGGGACGCGCGGCAAGCTCTGCAAGCCGAGCTTGCAGACCCCGAAGCGTTGCCTCGAGTTTGTTGTCACCGCCCGTCGCCGTTGCGCGCGGCGCGGCCGACGCAGGAGCCACAAGTCGTGCCGCTTCCTGTTTCGGATAGCCCGGCGCCCAGATGCCGTACTCGGCGAGACGTTGTACGAGCGCCCCCTCACGGTGCGTTCGTTCGAGTCCATTGTGCGCCAGAAATGCGCCCACGAACGCGGCTTGGTTCCGTTCCTCGGTCAGCCCCTTGTCGAGGGCTGCCTTATGGATCGCTGGCCAGTAGTCCTTGAGGTAGTCCCGCGGAGTCACGACCGTGTTGGGGTCCGTGACCGCGAAGGCCGCCTCACCGATCTTGAACATACCCTTCGGCAGCTCTTGCGCGACCAGCGGTTGCGCAACGAGCAGGCCGATGATCACCAGCATGATGCGGAGCACCATGGCAGTTCTCCCTTAAATGGGGGGCGCGACGCTTTGCGCCGCGCCCCACTGTTGCGCTACCCACCCACCTTGAGGTGGGGGTGACTGCCGGATGCGGCACCGGCTTCGACGCCGACACCGACACCGGACGTGTTCTCGTTCTGCGCCAAGGACGCCGCCGATGCGATGGGTTGGACGACGTTCAAGACGCCACCCCTCCCACAGCCGTCACCTTCGCACTTCTGGATCGTGGCGACCCCAAGAGCACCGCCGACGTTGACCGCAGCCGGCAAGACCTTGCCGGTGAGGTTGTCGACGACCACACGTCCGATGTCGTCTTGCTGAGCGGTAGCGCGAACGAACCATCCGCCAGGCGCCTTATCCGGGCTTTCCACGGGGACCATCGTCCCTTCCTCTGTGCCCGGGGCGAGCTGGCGAACCATCAACATGGTCTGGTTGACGCCGTCGACGCCGCCAGGGTCAGAGTCGATCTGCGCCACCTGCAACCCCGTTTCGGGGTCGATTTTCGAGCGGATCTCGATTGGCTCCCTGTTCCCGCACGCCGAGATCGAGAGACCGAGGAGAGGGCACATCAATAGCCGCAACCCCCAAGATGTGTTCCTGTTCATCGTTTGTCCCTCACAGGGGCTGGGGCGGACACTGGAATGTGCCCACCGTACCGTGGATGACTCGTGCCGATTCGACGATGACCAGATCACGTCCGATCATCATCTCAGCGACGCTTTGCGGAAGGTGGCAGGGACAGCGCTTCATTGGCACGCCCTGAATCACCGTCGACTCGCCAGGAATAACCCGGCTGTTGTCGTACTCCACCATCGAGCACGGCGGGCTCGCGGGAGCGAGGGTGGTATACCCACCACTCCCGGGTTCGGAATCTGCCCAAGCGCCTCCGGCGCCAAGGCAAACCAAGGCGCAGAGTGCCTGCGCAGTTCGTTTGATCACGTTGTTTTTCCCTAGTTGACACTCTCTAAGTTTACAAGGTTTCAACCCAGAGGGACTATACCACACTTTATATAAAAAGCAACCATTTCTAGAGAAATGGTTAGGGCCCTCTTGCGGGGGCCCTTTGTGGAACGGTGGCGCGACGTCAGTCGTGCCAGCTGTAGTTGCCGACGTCGAAGGTGAACCGGCCCCCGCCGCCGAAAGCGGACAGGAACTCGAGGCCGGAGGCCGACATGGCCTCGTCGCCGTCGGTGACGATCCGGCCCGTCGTGAGCCCGCCGGTCCGAACGACCTGCATGAGGTCGAAGGTGACCGACGAGTTCTTGAGAGCATCGCCATCGTCGCCGGCGGGCGTACGACCGGTGAGCGCGACGAGCTGGTCGATGTTGGCCAACGTCTGGGCGCCGACCTCGCGCACGACGACGTTGCCGGTGCCGCCGGTCTTGCTGCCACCGACGATGTCGGCGACCGCGCCCATGTCTCCCTCGAAATCGAACTCGAGGAAGCCCCCGGTGCCCGACGAAAGGTCGGTGCAACCGGTGCAGGTCGCCGAGGCCGGCGAGGTGAGGGCGATGGCGGCGACGAGCAAAAAGGCGATGGCGGCGATGCCGCCGAAGATGGTCTTCATGGAAGGTACCTTTCCGTTGTGCGCGTGCCGAAGGCGACGCGCGGGTGAAGCCCAATCCAGAAGGATGGGCGTTGGGCACGACGCTTATCGCCGCACCCCTTGAACGAGCTGCGAGTATATTACACACCTTTTAAGCTTCGTCAATACATTCCGGTAATATGCACACACAAATAGCGGATTTAGTAGCAAAGCTAAATAACCGTCAAAATGAACTTGGAAGTCGGACTTCCAAGAAGTGGTTCAGCGCATCCCTTCATCACATCGTCGTCATAGAAAGGTAGATCATCAGTCGTACACGTCGTGGGTGCCAATACGGTAAAAGCGCACGGTATTAGCTTCCGCGAAATCGAAAATGATGCGGTGTGAGTAGGTGATAGAGAACGCCCAAAAACCATCCAGCGAACCGGATAGCTTGTGTGTTTTGAGACGCGGGTCGAAGGGATCCAAGCGAAACAGTTTCTCTTTCTTCTCCGCTGCCTCCTGCACTTCGCGCGGTAACTTCTTGTATTCTTTGGCGAATCGAGGCAGGTAGATGATCCGCATACACCTGCTAGCGCAAGTCAGCGAGCGAGGTCAGTTTATTTCCTTTGCCCGCCTCAAATTCGGCGCGCTCACGGTGCAACTCGTCGGCCAGCTTAGCTTTCCTGTACTCACGCACCAGATGACGGAAGAACTCACTCACTGAGCTGAACCCTTCAGCCTTGACCTCGTGACGAACCTCCTTAGCCATGTCGGGCGGCAGAGAGATGTTGATGATGTTGCGAGTGGTTTGCTTCATGTGTAATAAATAATATTACAGTGCTCAAAGAACGTCAAGTGCTCTGTTAGCGCATGTGCCGCTCCTTGCTGAAGTGCTTGGAAGTTACCTTCCAAGTAGGGGCTTCTAGCGCAAACCTCGTGCAAGCGCCTCCATGAGCGGGTGTCGGTCGCCGCGGCGGTTCTCGTCCATGTAGGCCTGGCCGAGGGACCAGACGATGACGCCACCGAGCCGAGCATCTTTGACCCACGCGCCGCGCGCTTCCGTCCCCCGCTCCCCGACGTAGGTGATGAACTCACAGTTATCGGTGCCTTTGGGCTCAT
>CAZVWQ010000041.1:0-6017 GCA_964631275.1 uncultured Candidatus Saccharibacteria bacterium
GTAGGCATATACCTACTTTATTTCTTATTTCTTTTTATTTCGCAAGAGGTCTAATTTTGTGTAGCGGTACTGTAAATTTTTTCGCATCCTATTTACATTTGTTACATAAACTTAAGAGGATTAAGAGGAAAAAGTTTAGTGAATTTTTGATATAGATACTAAACTGTTAACTACTTAGTGTAGTTTTTCTAACTATATTTTCCTTATTTAATCAAACTAAAACCTTTTGTTAAATCATAATTTAGTTAGCCTTTGGGTATATTTATTTTAAACAATAAAATCTAAAATATTACGTTAAGAGCAATTTCTAAGTTGCAATTTTTGAAACAACTAAAAGTTAAAATATATTTATTTAAAAGGATAAATGATCAAATAGCTTCTATAAAATTCGACTTAAAAATGAATATCTTAAATATGGATTTTTTGGTTGTTTTTTGACTTGTTCCAGGTGTTTTTTTGTGGCGTAACCTTTGTTGTTTTTCCAATCAAAATCTGGAAACTCTGAGTCAATCTTTTGCATGTAATTATCTCTATACACCTTAGCTAAATTACTGGCTATAGCTACACTTAAATATTTATCATCAGCTTTGTTTTCTCTAATTATTTTTTGATTTTCTTTATTTTCAATTAGTTCTGTAGACTCGTCCTTTATAAAATTAATAACTTTATTACTTAGGTTATACGAATTTTGAAAAAGTATTTCTTGAACTAAATTTTTGTTAGGAATGCTTATCAAAGTAATTTTACCATCAATTATAATTTTTGTTGAACCTTTATCTTGACTAGCAATAATTAAAAAAAACCAAACTAAATGACTAAGACAAACTCCTATCCCATATCTATCAATTATCTTATTATTAACTTGCAAAATTAAATTAGGAATTTTATTTGCTTTAACCAAGTTTACAATTTTAGATCTTTTGTTTTTGGCTAATTTTTTACTATCTCTAACAAAATTAAAATCTTCACACCTTATCCATATTTGTGAGCTTTTTTGTTCATACCAGTTACAGTATTTAGGATATTCGTCAGTTAAAATAACTGAACACATAACCAGAGGTCCAGCTATTGAGCCTCTGCCAACCTCATCTATACCAATAATTTTCATACAAGTTAATAATTAAGGAATATTTTTTATTACACTCTTCAAGCTAATAATCTTGCCCCATAACTTAAATTTACAAAACTTTGACCCCATAAAATGACTATCAATCAACAGTAAAAATAGGTTTTGAGACATGATTAATTTTGATTTATGATCACTACAGAACAAATTTCAGTTTTTTGGTACGGGTTTTATTAAACCTGCCTCAAAATAAGTTCAAAACAACTATTTTCTACATTAAAATAAACAAAAATTTATTATTTTAGTTGAATTGCTAATTTTTACTATATAATAAAAAGGTAAATCGACTATTTTCTCTAATTTATAGGAATGGCTACTACTTATTTTTTACTTCTTTAGCATCAATTATATTTTGTTTGGAGTTTTTTGAATTAATTTCTTTATCAGGAAATATCACAGAATAGGCTAGCTCGACTAAAAACATAATTAGCAGGACCAAATCATCTACAAAACCTATGCCTAATAAAAAATCTGGAATAATATCGATCGGGCTAAATAGATACAACAAAGTTCCTACGATGACCCAAATTCTAGTATTAGGGTTCCTGAACTTTTCGTGATATATTTGAAAAGGATTAAGTTTCATAGATTTAATTTAGGTTTTATATTTTTAATTAAATTATTCAGGTTTGCTTCAAAAATTTTAGCTTCGCTGGTGTTTAAAAATTCAAATAAATTTCCAAAATTGCTATCTTTAATTTTAATTTGTTCTTTAATTTGTTCTTTTTTATCAGCATAATTAAGCTGGTTTTGCCTTCTTAAATCGAAATCTTTAGGGGTAAATTTTGAACTAACTGTACCTTTTTCAGATTTAACCATAACAATCTGATTATTAGCTAAATACTCTAAATTATTTTCGGCAAGTAAAGGAATTTCCAAAATAACTAAACCCTCAAAATATCTAATTTTTTGTCTAAAAAGTCTCAAAATTTCTGGATGAGTAATTTGGGTTAACTTCTTTAGTTTATAAGAATCATTAAAAACTTCTTTGGCTAAAGCTTTTCGGTCAACTATATCCTGACTAACAGCCTGAGAGAAGTTTGTTTTGATTATCTTAACAATCTCAAAGTTTAACAAAACCTCATGTCCAAGCTGATCAAAGTCGATTAATTTAACCGGCAATTTCTCTGCTTGTAGTTTTTTTAACAAACTTTTAGCTAAGTAAGTTTTTCCTGAACTAACCTCTCCCGTGATTGCTAAATAACTCTGATTAAGAATTTTTTGTTGTAATTGACTTTGAATAAAAATGGGTACAGCTTGGTGAACATCACCGCCTAAACTTACAATTTCTTTAATGGCTGTAGAAGAGATAAATTCTTGTGAGGAAAAAAGATTAATAAACTCAAGATCTGGATTTTGGCTTAAGTAATTTTTATATAAATTAAGCTCATAAAGATAATCTTGAGAATCTCTAAAACCTCGAATAACGAATTGAATTCCTTGATCTTTAGCTAAATCAGTAAGTAAGTAGTCAAAAGAAATAACCTCCACATTAGAATAATTAGCTAAAACTCTTTTTGTCATCTGAGTTCTTTCATTTAAGCTAAATAAATATTTCTTGGATTGATTTAGACCTACAGCTACCACTACCTTATCAAAAATCTTAGTAGCTCTATGGATTATATCTAGATGTCCATTAGTAATCGGATCAGCAGATAATGGATAAATTGCAGTTTTCATAAGTTTTAAATTTGCAAATTTGAGTTATAGGGTTGGGTTAATGCTATTTCTCCATAAAACAAACACTTTTTATATTTATATTTTCCAATTATTGAAAGATAGGCTACTTATAGATACCAAGGTTTATGGCAAATTAACACAAGGATGAGCACAAGACAAGTTTGATTAACCAAAATAAAATTTTAAATTACAAGAGGTCTAATAAAAAACTTGAAACTAAAATCAATTATTAATAATTTCAAAACTAACTTTTTTAGAATATTCTAATTTTCCTATAAACTCATTAGAAATCCTAAACTCACGAATATCTATTTGCGTAAAGTTTTCCAAAAGAATATTAATAACACCTCCGTGACAAACCACTAAAACATTTTGATTCTGATAGTCTTTTTGTTTTTCGTCTAGAAAATTGAAAACCCTCTTTTCCATGTCTCTAAAACACTCTCCACCAGGAAAGCAAAAATCTTTTTGATCCTTGTAGTGAGGATATTTTTGCCTGATCTCTTTAGACATGTTAGTAATATCCCCAAAGTCAATTTCTCTGAGTCTTTTATCAGTTTTAATTTCTAAATGTAATAGTTGCTTTTTAGCTAAAATCAAGTAACAGGTTCTAAACGCCCTCCCCAAATCGCTGCTATATACTAGATCAAAATTTAAATTGTGCTTAGATAAAATGTCAGCTGAATTATATGCATTTTGGACCCCAATATCAGTAAGTGGCGAGTCTATTTGGCCTTGAAGAGTTTGTTTAGAGTTGTATTCAGTTTGGCCGTGGCGGATAATTAAAAATTTAGTCATTAGAGTTTTTTGACAAAGGTAAAATGAAAAAGTTAAATGCTAAAGTTTTGGTTTTATAACTATTTCGACAAAGGCTACACCCTTTTGACTAATTAGTTACAGTAATTACCAATAATAATTTACCCTTAAACAAGGTATTATTTGCTTATAAAAAATTAAATGAACAAACGTATTAAGTATAACTTATACTCACTGCAAAGCAAATTTCAGTTTTTTTGGAATCTTAATTTTTGATTTAAGTTTGATTCGATAAAGATTGAAAGAAAATATTTGAAAATTCAAAAAGTCCTAATTTGAGTTGATCTGAGCATAAAATAATCAACCTTCACTTGATACTCTCGTCAAGACTAAAATATTATAAATAGTAAATGTTTTCAATAATTAGCACCGAATATTTACAAAATACCTTTTATTGGGGAAATTCTTTGTTTAGCTACCTTCAGGCGATGGGTATATTTTTGGTAGTAATTTTGGTTACTTTTATGCTTAAATTATTTATCTTAGCCAGATTCCGTAATTTAGCTAAAAAAAGTGACACTAAAGCTGATGATCTTTTAATTAAAGCAATTAGTTCAATTGGCCTTCCTTTTTATTTAATTTTAGGCTTTAATATAGCTAGTCGCAGACTTAATCTTCCACAAGAAGCTTGGTCTTACATTAATGGTTTTACGATTGTAGTTTTGATTATTTATCTTTTTGCTAGAATTCAGGAAATAATAATTTATGTAATTCGTAAATTTATAGCTCGCAAAAAAACTGATGAAGGTGAAAGCGTAGACACTTCGATGGCTAATTTTTTGGCTATTTTTGCAAATATTTTAATTTGGCTAATAGCTGTTATAATTATACTACAAAGCTTTAATATAAATGTAGCTACTTTGGTCGGAGGCTTAGGAATTACAGGTATCGCTGTAGCTTTTGCTCTACAAAATGTCTTATCCGATATTTTTGCTTCCTTTACTATTTACTTAGATAGACCTTTTGAAATAGGTGATTTTATAGTAGTTGGAGAAGACCATGGCACTGTTGAGCATATTGGTATTAAATCAACAAGAATTAGAGATCTAGGTGGATACTTGTTAGTTTATAGTAATAAAGAATTAACAGAAAGTAGGATAGCCAACTATGGAGACATCCAAAGACGCAGGGTGGTTATGAAGCTAGGTTTAGAATACTCTACCAGCAGTCAGCAGCTAAAAATGGTTCCTGGAATTGTTAAAAATATAATTAAAGAAATTGAAATTTGCGAGTTTAGCAGGGTGCATTTTACTAATTTTGGCCATTCTAGCCTAGATTATGAGCTAGTATATTTTGTTAATAACCCAGATTATGCTGTTATGATGGACATAAAACAAAAAATTAATCTAGAAATTAAACAAAATTTTGAAGAAAATGGAATTAAATTTGCTTATCCAACACAAACAATTATGGTTAAGAATAATTAATAACTGAAAACTTAAACAGACAAATTAGAAAAGCTACAAAGAATAAATTATCTTTTGAATCTCCTGATTCACTTTTAGATTACACCTTTATGGTAATTAAAGATTTTGAAGAAAGAAATTATATGAAATATCCAATTCATGAGTATAAATATTTTAGCCTATTTGACCTAAAAAAAGAACAACAGAATAAACAAAATATTGTAGATACTAGAAAAGATACAACTTTAAATCCTACTGAACCTCGTACTCAACCTAACTTAGGTTGAACCCTCCAGACACAATTTTTTGTAGGGGTACCATAAGAAGTATAAGACTATTCACATTTATTAGATTTGCCTACAGTGCAAGCTTCAATACCTACTGTACTAACCTCTCCATAATACATACTGTAAATAGATTGCCTACTCCAAGTTATCTTGTTTACATCTTCTATAGTAACATAAATATCGTAATTGGGTTTTTTTTGCTCTTTTTTTGGATATTGGGCTTGGCAACTAGAATTATTTATTTTAGTTTTTAATTTTAACCAGCTATTTTCTTTTTCATATTCTTTTAGCCAAATCTGACAATTATCAATATTTTCAAAATGATTGATTAATATATTAATATTTTGTGTACCAAAAACTACCGCTTCGCTTTGAGAAGGTGAAAAACCTAAACTATTAAAATCAAGTAAAAATAAATTTTCTATATTTTCTTTAAAATCAGGAACACTATCAACCTCATTATCAAGATAATCTAAGCTATCTTCTTCGTCAAAATTTTCACTAACAACAGAACTGCTAGTAGAATTATTAACTGAACTAGAAGTGCTAACAACAGAACTGCTAGTGGAATTATTAACTGAACTAGAAGTGCTAACAACAGAACTGCTAGTGGAACTTCCTACATAGTTAAATCCAGTAAAAATAAAAGTACTATTATCTGGGTTAGTTACAATTATTGGATAAACGCCGATAGGATTAGCT
>CAZVWQ010000042.1:0-5309 GCA_964631275.1 uncultured Candidatus Saccharibacteria bacterium
GTAGGCATATACCTACTTTATTTCTTATTTCTTTTTATTTCGCAAGAGGTCTAGTAGCTTATTCAACCACTGCTTCAATGTCACTTCCATTGTATTTGCCACCAGGCTGGAAAATAATTTTATCCAATACTGGAAACCTTTCTTACAATGGGTTTGTATCATATGCACAACTCTAATTCAAATCTCTTTTTGGCTAATCCCAATCCTCAACTCCTTCCCTCGCTCCATGCGGGGGTTGTTTTTTTGTAATAAAGGATAAATCAAGAGGGAGGTTTTAGATTAGTCTAAAATTAGGCTTTTATTCGCCTCTGAGTACGTCGACTGGATTTTGGCGACTAGCATTTATGGCAGGAAAAATACCTGACAGAGAAGTAAATATCAGAGCTAAAAGTAAAGTTCCCAAGAATAGCCACCAAGGAAAAATAGGGTAAAATTCAGTAATTCCTAAACTAGCTAGGTTATTCTTTATAGCTTGATCATTTTCTAGATAAAAGAAAAATATTAAGCTAATGCTATAACCAAAAGCTAGAGAAAAAATAGTGCCTAAAGTCCAGCCAAAAAATCCTAGACTTGTACTTTCTAAAAAGAATAACTTAAATATATCTCCATCTCTAGCACCCAAAGATTTGAGAATTCCAATTTCTTTTTTACGTTCCAGAACTGAGATTGCCATTACATTAATAATACCAAAGACTGAAGCGACCATAGCAATTAAGCCAAATATAGCTAGAGCAATAGTCAATACTTGAAAGGCTACTTCGATACCAGCAATTACAGCCTGTAAAAAACTAAAAGCCAAATATCCATCGGCTCGAATATTTTTTATTGTAGTATCTAAATTATCATAAGAATCAACAAAAAGATTGTACTCGATAAAACCTATAGTATCAGTATCTACTTCTGGCCTAGCTTTTTTTATAGCTTGTAAATAATAATCAAAACTGATCCAAAAATTATTGTTAGCACCTCCAGAAAAAGAAAATCCATTGGAATTGCGGTCATCTACTACCGACACAATTTCTACTTCTATTTTTTCGGTTTTAGAGATTATATTAGCTGCTCTTTGATAATTAGCTATGTCGATAATTTCTTTGGATTGCTGAAAGTCAGGAGCTTGATTTAGTTCGATAATAATTTTTTTGCCTAGTAATTCTTCTGGCGAATTTACTCCCATTTTTTCAGAAAATTCTATATTTCCACAACGATAGCAGACAACAATCTCTCCAAGACCTGGTTTTTCAGTTTTACCATACCAATTAGTTCTGTTAGTTTCGTAGAAGTTTTGAAAAATATCACTGATTATAGTTATCCCTTCACACTGTATTTCAAAGTTTTTTTGAGCTTGACTTTTTTGATCTTCAGGAACTTGAGCCAAACCAACCGAACCTTCAGGTAAAGTAGTTAAAATTTCCTTGAATTGATCAACACAGGCTGTATCTTCGTTAGCTTTGTTTGTCTGAATATATAGGTTAAGAGCTTCAGAAGGTGAAGAGTCAATAATTTCTGGATATTTATTTGCAAGGTCTCGAACCTCATTAAATTCCATAGCTACAAATTTTGGTGGCCCTTGAAGCTCCAAAAAACTAGTATTCCCATCTTCAAGCTTGTAAGTCTGAAAAAATTTAGCTGATGGCTGACTATTAATGGCTGTAATGATCGTATTAGAAAGACCAAGAGAAAGACCACTAGTAAGCATAATAGCCCAAACTCCAATCATGATTCCAGCACTAGCTAGAACTACTCTACCCCATTTTTCTTTTAGTTGGCGTCTAAAAATCAAAAAAAAAGATCCAAAAGTCATAACTAACTATTTATTTAAGATTAAATAATTATAACTAACTAACAGTTTCTTTTTAGGTTTGTCAATGTAAGTAAATTAAATATACGTATATTAGTTTTGATTTAGATTTTTTTAGGCTCTAAGAACCTTTAAAAACTTCTTAGATAAATTTATTTGTGAAATTTACAATAGATTTAATAGTTTAACTAGAGTTAATTTAGAAAATTACTGTACCTGGATTGTATATACAATTTTTTATATATACTGGAGTTTAAATTCTTTATTTGGAGAGAATTTTTGTGCTTTATGTAGCAAATATATAAAAATTTAATTTGACTTAAATTCCTAATTTTTCTTATAAATAAAAGGCAAGCAAGAAATTTATTCTGAAATGTAAACATGTAGCTAGTTTGTATACACTCAGATGCTAACTAAATTATGATTTAACTAAGGGTTTTAGTTTGATTAAATAAAAAAAATAAAGTCAAAAATTCACTGAGTAGTTAACAGTTTAGTATATTTTATCTTCATGATAGTCATCTACAACCTATTTGATTACTTGTCCTTTAAGAAATAAAGATTTTTAGGGTTTAGTTGTTTCAAAAATTATAATTTAGAATTATTCTTAATCTAAGACTTTAGATTTTCTTGTTTAAAATTAGCTCAAACGATTTCTTTAATTTTTATTTTAATTGGTAAAAGTTTCAAAAGGTTTCTTACGTTAGCTTTATTTATTACTTAAAAAAATAGTCTGTTTTTATTTTAAGACAATTTTAAAAATTCAAAGTTCAAAGTAGAGATTAAAGTTCAAAAGCCTTATTCTAAAACTGAAAGAAATAAACTCCCTTTTTTTATTTTTATAATATAAAAGTGCTAAAATTTATCAAAGATACTACTTTTACTTTGTTTAATAAAAAAATTAAAGACTTTCGAAAGGTTTTTAAACAAGACTATTCTCAAAAATTAAGGTATTTTTATTTTTACTAAATCATGCCTGGCTTTCCAAAAGAATATCTAAAAAAAGATCAAGATGATAGTTACGAGACTAGAGCTAATAGTTTCCGGTTTGGGTTTGAGGAAAAAGATACAGAAGTTCCGCAGGCAGATAGCAGCAGTCACCTTAATAAGCCTGATATTCAAAGTAGACACAAACCTTTTCCGTTAGACAAATATCTAGAAAAAGGGAAGTTTAACGATTACGGGTCTTCTACTGGAGAAGGTTATAGCCAGCAGAGCGACCATTTTGAATATGGAGATAGAGATAATTATGATCAAGATTTTTTATCTAAATCTAACATCAACGAATTAACATTTCGTTCAAAAAATAACTACAGAGAGCAGGCTTATAGTACTGAATCAAATGGCATTGCTCCTTTGGCTAAATATTTTTTGATTATTTCAATTGTATTTTTTGTTGTTGCCCTAGGCTTTAGTGGCCTAGTTAATGTTGAAAGTTTAACTCAATCAACAGAAAAGTGCCAAGAGGTTATTCAAGAAAAACAAGCAATCGGTTTAGATACTCAGGATCTAACTTGTGATTCTCCAGAACTTTTGCCAGGAGTACCTAATTATATTGCTGGTATTAGTAATTATCGTTCAGTTCAGAGAGATCTAAAAAACCAAGAAAACAACTTACTTTTGCAAATTCAAATTATAGAATTTCAGAGTAATGATATCATAGACAAATTAACTAGTTTAGAAGTTGACCATAGCGATATCGAAAAACCGATAGGAGTAATTAACTTAAAGCAAAATTTAGATAATTATCAAACCTATAAAGAAACTCTAGAAAATAGATTAGTTAGTAATTATTATAAAATTAGTAATTTAATTGCAACCTTCAGAAAAACTATTGACCTAAATCAAAGTAATATTAATTTGGCTGAATATGAAAATTTTTATAAAAACATTCAAGAACTTAGCTTGGATGATCAAATATTTAGTTATTCAGAAATCTATCAACGATATTTAGACTTGAGACAAGTTATAGTTGCAAAAATTTCTGTTGATTTTGATAATCAAGGTCTAAGAAAGTTTGAAAACCAAAGTTTTTTTGAATTATTAAAGGCCTTACCAAAAAAAGAAGCTACAGGAATAGTTAGTAATGAAGAATTAGTAATTACCGGCAATGCAGTAATTGATGATTATATAATTGATAAAGCTACAGAGAGAGGTTACCTTAAACAATCTGTATTAAGTCAAGATGAAGTTGAAAGATTAACAGAAGACGGCTTAGTTGCTGAGGTAAGTGAATCTTGGTTAGCTATGCAGAAGCAAGCCAAAAATGAAAATATAGAGTTAGGCCTAACTTCAACCTATAGGTCTGTTGAGGATCAAAAAAAGATATTCATGGATAGGTTAGAGTCTGCTTTTAATCAGAAATTTGATCAGGTTTTTTCTATAGAGAATTTATTGGCCGTAGATTATGGTAGTTTGATTATTCAAATTTTAGAATTTACTGCTCCTCCAGGCTATTCTAGACATCATAGTGGATATACTATTGATCTTTTTGGGTCTACTCCAATTTTTGCTAACAGTCCTGGATATACATGGATTTCGGCTAATAATTATGCCAACGCTAAAAAATTTGGCTTTGTACCTAGCTATCCTGAAGGTGTAAAGAACCAAGGACCAGAGCCAGAACCCTGGGAATATATCTGGGTAGGTACTGACATACTATTAAAAAATTAAGGTTGGCGTAAACTTTTAAGTACTATTATAGCAATTCCATATTCGACTTAGATAAGTTATTAGCTATTAAGTTTGTTTTAAAGAAACTTAAAAAACCCAAATAGCTATATTTTTAATCACAAAAAGCCTCTAAAAACTTGATTATCAAGAGGTTTTAGTAAATTTCAAGCTTTTATATCCAAATTAAGACTTTTTTAATTTTCAAGTACAGATAATCTATATAACAGTTAGAAATTAGTCTTGTCCCATAACTCAAATTTACAAAACTTTGACCCCATAAAATAGATACTAATCAACAGTAAAAATATGTTTTGAGACAAGATTATTGAGTATAATCAGCCTAAGAATATGTTCTGAGACATGATTACTATTTCTATTTAAACAATTTTTGATTTTGGACGGATTCTAGCCGTGTATCAATTGACTATAACTTATGGTAACATCTGTATAGACCCAGTAGTTTTTGGTACAGCTCCTGCAAAGAAATCTCTAGTAATTCCTCCTTCGTACCAAGTGTTGTCTGTGTTTTTTACTAATGGTGAAAAGCTATAGTTGTGGTTAAACATTTCTGTTTTATCAATTGCATAGAATTTGTCAATAAGTATTCTTTGGTCTTGTTTAGAGAGTTTCATTGAGCAGCCATTTTCTTTTGAATAAGTACCTACAGCCGCATCTACAATAAGATTGCCATTCGTATCTTCTTGAGGCGGAAGTGTTCCATCTGGAAGTTTTAATCTAGTAATTAGTGCTTCAAAGGTTTCTAGATTATCAGCAACTTTGTTTGAGTCATTTCTTTTGATTCTAATATAGCAAGTTGCTCCTTCGTTTAGTTCTGGAA
>CAZVWQ010000043.1:0-5196 GCA_964631275.1 uncultured Candidatus Saccharibacteria bacterium
AATGACATTTAATAGTCTTTATGAAAAGTTTTGAGACAAAAGTATTATTTGCTAAATAGACCAAAACGCTAACTAAATTATGATTTAACTGAAGATTTTAGTTTGATTAAATAAGAAAAACTACACTGAATAGTTAATAGTTTAGCATATGTTTGACTCTCTAAATTATACTCACCGCAAGCCAAATTTCAGTTTTTTTGGAAGTTTAAATTCTCTTTTTAGTCTGATTTAATCAACATCAAAAAGTAATTTAAAAATTAAAAAAGTCCTAGTTTGAATTAATTTGGATATAATAGTGCTTCTAAAAAGTATAGCTATTCCGTATTAAACCTTGGCATAACTCACTTCTCTAATCGTTTTATCCACCAAATCAATTTGGTATAGATAGGTCGGTTATTTTTTAATCTTGTAAAGCTATCTGGTGGATTGGCTATAAGTAACAACCTCAAAGCAAATTAAGCAAAAACTTAAAAACAAGTGGCGAAATAAACACAAAAATTATCAATACCCCGTGATATAAAGTTGATAAAGTTGTTTTTACAAAATATTCTGGTTCGAAGATTTCTTTAGAAATTACAAAAAAACTACGAAAAATAAAATTCCAAAAAATCAAAAAAACTAAAGACTTCTGCCAATAAAGAAAAAATTCTAGGCCAATTGCATTAATCATCAAAGACATCTGAAAACATAAGAAAAAAATAGCCGAGCCAAAAGCTAGATTTGCATATAAAGATTTTAATTTGAACTGAAAAACCGATATCAAGGCAATCCCCAAAGCACAAAAAACTAACCAAAAAAGAGGGTCAAGCCTAAAAATACTCTGTAAAAAATTATCTTCTAAGTTACGAAAAAAAACTCTATCTAAAGTCAAAAACTCAATTAGCGAAAAAGTCTGTAAACTAAAAAGTAAAACTTGTGGCACAAGCAAATAAATTCTGAGTTTATTTTCATCAAAAAGATTATAAGCTACTAAAAAAATTAGAGAGGCTAAAATTATAATCGAAGGTGGATAAAAATCTCGATTCTCAATACTCAAAAAATATACAAAACTAAAAAATACTAAAATATTAATCTGCAAGCAAACACTAATAGCTTCAACTAGGCTATTCTTTAATCTAAAACTAAGTAAATAAGAAAAACTAAAAATACCTAAAAATACAAGTAGCATGTACCACCTCAGGCTAAAAAAACTACTTTGAGAAAACATCTCTGGATAGCTAACTACCAAAAAAAAGGCTAAAGACAAAAAAGTAATAAGCAAAGTACTAAGAAAAGATAAATGATCCAAAAATAATTGGTTTGTCTTTTTAGTAATACTTTTAGCTAACTCAACAAACGTAACTAAATATGGCTTTTTGTGTTGGCTGCTGTAATTCATGAAGATGAATATTAGAACTTATTACTTATACTCAAATAATTAAAACTAGGACTTTTTGAGTTTTCAAATGTTTCTTTTTGATATTTTTATTTAAAACTAACTGAAGCTAAAAATTTGGATTCCAAAAAACTGAAATTTCCTTTAGATTGAGTATAGTTAGTGGTCGGGGTGCTGGGACTTGAACCCAGGACCTCATGCTCCCAAAGCATGCATGCTAGCCACTGCACCACACCCCGATTTTAATTTCAAAATATCTCTTGTTAAATTAAACTTGCTTCGTACCTAAATACCTGCCAACTTTTATAAAACCCACTTGAAATTTTTTGTTAGTTTAAAAATAAAAATTAAAAAATTGTTTTAGTTGATTTTGAATAAAAAAATCTAAAATATTAGACTAAAAATAATTCTAAAATACAATTTTAAACAACTAAAAGTTAAAAATATCTGTTTTGAGGAATAAGTAATCAAATAGCTTCTATAAGGATAAATTTAATTGCTTAAGTTATCTTTATAAGTGTCTTACATAAATAAACACTAGTTATCTTAATTTATGGAAGTAAAGGTTTTGCTTTGGATAACAAGAGATAAGGTTAATTTTTAGAAGCTGTATATATATTTATCTTTAGTTAATAATATTTTTTGATTTTACTTTAAATATACTGAGTTTCCACACAAATACTGTATTAGTTTTTTTGAATATATACCCAAATGCTAACTAAATTATGATTTAACAAAAAGTTTTAGTTTGATTAAATAAAGAAAACACAGTCAGAAAAACTCACTGAATAATTAACATTTTAGTATAGATAAGTCTATAAGTAGTATTTTTGATCAATTTTGTGGAAGTTGTGTATACTCAATTTATTTTCAAAATTTACATTTTTGAATCTTAAAAAATTATAAAATACCTTCAAAATTCAACTAAGTTTAGCTCTACTGTCAAATTTGATTATGAAATGAGTATTCTAATAAACTTGTCCCATTGCTCAAAAAAAATAAAAGATTTTTGAAAGATTTTGAAATAAGACTAATGTCTTCAAATTTAAAAGTGCCAAAGCTACATTAGCTTGGTTCAGAGTTGTTTTTTTGTCAACTGTTTCAACTTAGTTATACCAGGCACAAAATAAACTTGCGTCAATTAACCTTGAGTATAGCATGGCAAAAAGTAGGTAAGATTATTTAAATAAATAATTTAGGCTTTATTTTTTGACAATTCATATTCGCTAACAAAGTCTAAACCGAAATCTTTATTTTTAATAAATAATTCAACATTAATGTCTACAAAAAAATCTGAAACAAAAAAAAACTGGTTTTGGCTTGCTCTAAGCCTTATCTTGTTTTTGGTTATAACTATAATATCCGCTACTTTAGTTTTGATTTTTAATAGAGACTCTATAAGTTTAGGTCAACCAATTAAAGCTCTTGCTCTAGAAAGATTCGACTCTTGTCAAGATATTAGTAACAAGCTTAACCAGTACTTGCAAGACAGAAAAGAATATTTAGATGATGATCTATTTTCCCCCCAACCTTTTTTGTTTAGAAACAATGTCCTTGAGGATTCTATAGATGGCCAAACGATGCCTCCAGGACTACAAAACACAATTGCAGGTTCAGAGTATTCTCAAACCAACAACCAAGTTGCTGAGGTTGACGAAGGTGATATTGCTGAGACAGACGGTAGGTATATTTATAGTCTTAATAATAACTACCTAAATATCACTAAAATAAAAAACGGTATTATAAAAAAAATTTCTGAGGTTGATTTAGGCCAAAGATCTGAGAAATACCTAATGCATTTATTACCAGAATCCAACCAACTAGTGATTATTAGAGATACTTACGAATGGCAAAAAGAAGAAGATCAAGAAAAATATAATTATTATGAAGATGCCCAATTCATTCAGGTTATAATTTTGGACATATCTGAGCCAAAGCTTAACGAACTCCAAAGCCAAACCAAAATTTCTGATATTGAGACCTTAGCCGAATACTCGCTAGAAGGTAACGTCTCTGATACTAGAGTAAAAAACAATACCCTTTTTGTAATTTCTAATATAAACAAATATTTTTATTATGATAGAGTTCAAGAAGAAGAAGAGATAACAGAATCCGATGCAAAGAGGTTTATACCAAAAATCAAAGACATAAAAAATAATCAAACTTTAAACAAAGATTGCTCAGATATTGAATATTTTTCACCAATAATAAGCTACGATACCATAACTAGTATTTCTGGAATATCCCTAGATAACCTAAATACAAAAGAAACTCTAAAAAGTAAAACTATTCTGGGTGGTGGTGGTAACTATGGTCAAAACATATACATGTCATCTGATTTCTTTTATTTAAGTCAATATAAAGCTTATAATTTTAGAATTCAAAACATTCAGGAGAGTGACAAAACTATAATCTACAAATTTGCTGCTGTCAGTAACGAGTTTCAATTCCAAGCTAAAGGTGAAGTCAAGGGCAGTATCCTAAATCAGTATTCCATGGATGAATACAATGGTAATCTAAGAATAGCTACCACTACAGACGCAGAGAATTTTTGTATTTTTGGTAGACGTTGCAGAAATATCGAGAGATCAAATGGAATTTATGTTTTTGATGAAAATCTTAATCTAAGAGGAAGTATAGACGGTCTAGCCAAAAGTGAAAGGGTTTTTTCAGCTAGATTTTTGGGAGATAGAGGTTACGTAATGACCTTTCGCCAAACTGATCCTCTGTTTACTTTTGACCTTTCAGATCGAGATAACCCCAAGCTTACTGGAGAGCTAAAAATTCCTGGATTTAGTAATTACTTGCATCCAATTGCTGATGGGTATTTGATTGGAGTAGGTAATCAAGCTGATGAAAAAACAGGGTTTAGTGAAGGAGTCAAGCTAAGCCTTTTTGATATTAGAGATGATAATAATCCTAAAGAGGTAGATTTTGTTGAGCTTGGATTAACAGGCTCTAGTAGTATTGTTAATACTGATCCTAAAGCTTTTTTGTGGGATGTTAGAAATAATTTAGTCTCTATTCCAGTTAATTTACAAACTGATCAGATTGACTTTGGTAAGCAATTTAATGGTACTTATACTTATAAAGTAAATTTTGATTCTGGCTTTGAACTTCTGGGTAGAGTCAGTCACACAGATCTAGAAGAAGCCAAAAGAATTCCAAATAAAAATTTTCCCGAACCTCTGCCAATCCCAGCTCCTGAAGATAAAAAATTAAACCAAAACGGAGAGGTTATACAAAATCAAAACTCATCTTCAATCGAGCTTAAAAATCCCGATACTGAATCTAACGATATTTCAATGCCAATCCCGATCGATCCGGAGTTTTATCCTATATTCTCAAATTTAGAAATCAAACGGCAAGTGTTTATCGATAATTATTTGGTAACTATTTCTGACAAAGCCCAAAAATCCAACAATTTAAATAATTTTCAAGAAATATCTAATTTAGTTTTTGCTAATAATAAACTATCGTTGTAAGAAATAAACGCGTTGTATATAGTTTCAAGCTTTTCTAAAGCTAGATTAATTTTGTTAATTGGTATAGGGTAGAAGTAAAAATTATTACTTTTTTTATCTCTATGTCAGTACATATACACCCCAATACCAGAGTTACACCTTTACAAAGAAAGCAAGTCTATATAGACAAACATACTCACAAGATGAGAATCTGTGATCTGTGTAAGAAATACCAAGTAACACCACCTACAATCTACAAAATACTTAGAAATGGTAGAAAGAAAGACTTTACAATTCATAAGAGTAGACCTCTTGCGAAATAAAAAGAAATAAGAAATAAAGTAGGTATATGCCTAC
>CAZVWQ010000044.1:0-4996 GCA_964631275.1 uncultured Candidatus Saccharibacteria bacterium
GTTAACTAAATCTAAAAGACTTTTAATATTTTTGTAAAGTTAGGGGGTGTAAGGGTGTTTGTGGGGTGAAATGGATTAATAGGAGCTTTCTGGCCTACAGCACCAGAATAAGAATCTTATTAAAAGTAGTTATCTCAAAAATGTATCTGTATTTTTATTTATAAACACCGCTAGACTACCATTAGTTATTATGTCTACAAGTTTTTCTCAAAAGTTATTACGATCACGGGATTAGACCTCTTGCATTAATTTTCATTCCCTAACTCCCAATTACATAAACCAGCTACCAGATTAAACCTTAGGCCAAATCTTTTTCTCCTGTTTCTGTACCTTTCAGCTAAGGCTTTGAGTGTTTTAATTTTACCAGGTAAAGCAAACTTACCACTTTGAATCAAAATATCTTCTGTTTTTTTGACTATACGATAAATTGTGCTTTCATGAACCTCTAGTTCTTTAGCTATACTAAAATATGTTGCATATTCTTTAGATATCAAAGCATTATTAAAACTTCGTCTTCTGTGCTAAAATCACTATGATCTCCTCTTTTGTCTTTCTCCCTTTTTTTAGACTTGAAATCATCCACTACAGAGACTATCGCTTTAAATGTATTCAATCTAAATCCTGTTTTTCTTTTAAACTCAGATGGCTTGAGTTTTGAAGCTTTTTTCCAGAGCATATACTCTAGATAAGATATTTTTTGAGTTTAGTGCAAGAGGTCTAATGTTGTTTAATTAGCAATTAAAGGTATACTTTATTTTTTTGCTAATAGCAAATCGGTTACTAGAGCTGATTAAAAATATATACCAACTTAGTTTTTATTCAAGTTCATCGACTTGAATTTGTTTAATTTTCTCGTTTTCTAAAGTTAGTTTTCTAAAAGCCCAAATCATTTCTACAGCTCTTTTTTTGTTTTCTTCTCTAACTTCTGGTCTTTCTATAGTTCCATTAGTTGTAACCTCAGCTCTATAATCCAAAAGAGAAATCCCTTTACGCAAACTATAAATCGTAGCTCTATGAAGTTCAGCGTTATTTTCTGGAGCGCTAATACTCTCAAAAGAATCAAGCATCCCTTGGTATTGATTTTTAAGACTGTTAATGGATTTAATATCCACAGCTTTATAGATTTCGGTGAGTACAGATAAACTTTCAAACTCAGCAAATTTTTTAAGAATTTGAGCTCTATTATCAAGATAACCTATTATAGTATTCCGATTAACTTCTGTAGTAGTAATTTCTACTTGGTTGTATTCTTCAGTTAGATCTATTTGTTTACTTAATTGATATACCTCAGGAAAATCAACTCCATCGCTAGAGGCGTTGCTAAAGGATTCCTCAAGGTCTTCGGCAATGGCTTTGTCTAATCTTTTGATTTCGATTAAATCGCTACCTTCAATTGATAATCCAGTTAAAGGGCTGATTTTTTGGTCTACATTTTCTTTGTCATTTTTGTCACAACCATCTTTATCTAATTTTTGACCACACAAGGTGTAAGCATTTTTAGGGTTAGAGGCGTAAAAATACTCTTCTTTATTAGTTAGCCCATCGTTGTCAGGATCTGCACTTATTCCTGAGATTAGTTGATTTTGACTTTCTAGAGAGCTAAAGTTTCTGTTTACCCAGGATTCTGGATAAATATCTAAATCAATTAAGTTAATTTCTTCAACCAAAAGATTTTCTGGGTTAGTGGAGCCAATTTTTGATTCCAAATTTTTTAGAGCTCCAAGAACTTGTCCATCAGCATTTTCTGTATTTTTATCTTTACCAACACTTAGTATATTATCCCTAAAAAAATAATTCCCAAAAACTAAACTCCCAAGTATCAAGATAATTATAGCCAAAGCTAAGATAATTTTTTGAATTTGACTTAAATCTTGTAAATTTAGTTTAGATTTATTTTGTTTTTTTTCATTTTTTTTGGCCATGAGTTTTGTTTAGACTAGATCAAAATAACGTAAAAGATTATGGAATTGATTTCGATAAGCTACATTCTCATCATAAACAGCTTGCTGGCTCAGATAGTTAATAAATTCTTTAGATATTTCTGAATTGTCTTTTGTATAAAAATAATAAAAATTTTTGGTAAAGCCAGTAGTCTGAATTACAAACTCCAAATCTTCTCCTAAGTCAACTATTGACCAAGCTATGCAATCTTCCCATTTAACTTTATCTTTTTCATAAATAAATCCTTGTTCATTAATCTCTATGTCTATCTCCCTGACTTTGCCTCGAAGAATTAAAAAAACCAAAACTGTGCTAATCAAAGTAGTAACTACAATAATCAAATTACGATACACAAAAAAACTAATGGCTGTTAAGCCTAAGCCTATCAAAAAAAGAAGTAAAAGCCTAGGATTAAAAACCGATAGCGTTTTGTGTTTATTCATTGCCTTAAGATGCATTTATCAGCTATTTTAATTAAATCTTATTATTTGAGTTTTGTTAACTTGGTTAAGTGCAGCCTAATAAAATAAAAATAATATTTATAATTAATTCAGATTAGGATTTTTTGAATTTTCAAATGTTTCTTTTTGATGTTTATTTTGACTTATATTGAAGCTAAAAATTTAGATTCTAAAAGTTGAAATTGATTTGTCTTAAATTTATTAAGTTTTGAGTATAAATACAAATATCTTGTATTTGGCTGATATATTTTCTAAACAAACTCAAATTTGCTAATATACTACTAAATTAGTATAGAATGATATTCTTTTTTTTGCAAGTCAAAAATATTTCTATATCTTATAGGATTTTATAACTTGATTTTTATAGCCTTAGTAGTGGTTTTTTACTAAAAAAAAAGTACATTAAAAATTTTTTAGGGATAAGAATTTACTAGACTTACTAAACCGCTGATTTTAAAATCCTTTTAGAAAAATAATATTAAAGTAATTAGATATAATATGTTTAAAAACAAAAATATAAAAAGTTAGGCACGCCAGCTATTTTTGTTATACTTATTTTACAAATGATAAATAGAGTTAAAAATGTTAAAAAATCTAGTTCTAGAGTGGATTAAAAACTTTACAGAGCCAAAAAAAAAGTGTATAATTTTTGTATGGTTAAATTTAGAGATGGTAATGGTAAATATTGGCATATAAAAAAATCCAGGCAACGAAAAAAGAAATTACTTGGCTTATTTTTGTTTCCTTTAGTGATAATTCTAGTTAGTCTGAATCTAATTTTGTTTATTAGTTTAAACAATCAGAGTCAGAGTATAATTTCTCAAGCTAGAAAATTTGAAAACCAAAGATCTGAAGCATTAAGCCCTAGGTCGGTTTTAGGTGTTAATCAAAATATTCAGAATCAAAAATCAGAAGAACTGCCAAAGAAAGTAATTTTAGATATTGATTTAATTAAACAAATCTATCCTTTATCGTGCGAAGTAGCTAGTTTACAAATGGCCTTAAGTTACTATGACATAAACAAAACTCAAGATGATCTACTTGAAGAATTAGGTATTTCTGAACCTTTTACTAAGCAGATAGCAGAAGATAGGGTAATTTGGGGTAATCCTGACGAAGCCTTTGTAGGTGATGTTAAGGGTTGGTTTACAGGCAAGGGTGATAATGGAGAAGAGTCTATCTTAGATGGTACAGGTTGGGGGGTAAATAACGGACCAATTGCTCAACTAGCCAAAAAATACAGACCTGATAGCGAAGAAATTGATGGAGGCAGTCTAAATCAAATAAAACAAGCTTTAAATGATGATTATCCAGTTATTTGGTGGCATGTTAGGGATGATGCTTTTAAGGAAAATATAGAGTACCAAACTTTAGATGGTCAAAACTATAATATCTTTCAGCACCATGCAAATCTTTTGATTGGATATGAGGTTAATATAGAAGGTAAAATTGAATATATTTTTAATGATCCTTACTTTGACGAATTTAGATTAGAAGAATCAGAAATGCTCAAGTGGTGGGCTAAATTTAATAACGAAATGGTAATAGTAAAATAACTATAAAATGCTATTTGATTAATTGTTCTTTAAAAATAAAGATTTTTAAGTTTTAGTTGTTTCAAAAATTGTAATTTAGAATTGCTCTTAATCTAAGACTTTATACCAATTTACTATAAAACTATTCCAAAAATTCAAAGAAAAGTTTAGCTTTTTAAGGTAAAGCCGTCTCATATCATAGTAAATGATTTATGACGAAATGGTATGTTTTATTATTAGTTGACTTTTGATTAGAACTAAGTTTGGATAAAACAAAATTACTACAAATACAAAACAGCAATGAATTATATTACCTTTGATATAGAAACCTACTCGCCGTCCAAATCAGACAAATTCGATATTAACGAATTCAGATGTAGCGTCTGTGGAGCTTATATTAGCTGGATTGATGAGTATGTAGCTTTCTTAGAAAGTGATATACTAGATTTTTTGGAACTAACAAGGTCAGCAGACCTCATAATTGGCTACAACCACCTTGGTTTTGATTTGCCAGTACTCCAAAAATACGTCAGCTGGAATCTTCTTAACTTGCCAAGTTACGATATTATGATGGAGGTTTATAATCGTTCTGGAGTTAGATTAAGACTAAATGATTTGTGTAAAGCCAACCTCGCAGATGATGTCAAAACAGATAATTACGAACAGTTTAAGAATTATTATTGGGATAAAGAATGGGCTAAGTTAATTGATTACTGTATGAATGATGTTAGGCTGACTGAAAAATTATTTAAGAAAATCAAAAAAAGAAAAAGGCTCAAATACTTTGATCTTCATGAAATTAAAGAAGTTTTTTTAGAAAAACCAAAACCAGCCAAAATGCCTACTATAAAAGAAAATGAGAGTTTGCTGTGAGTTTAGTCAATCTATGCATAATTTAGCATTTTGTATATAGCTTGTTTGAATTTTTTACTGTAAAAAAACAGCCCTATTTACAAAAATCATTAATAATTTAAGAGGGTTGAGAAACACTTAAAAATCTCAAAATCCTCAATATGTATTTAAGTAAAAACCCTAAAATTAGTCTACATACAAAAAATC
>CAZVWQ010000045.1:0-4805 GCA_964631275.1 uncultured Candidatus Saccharibacteria bacterium
AGTTAACTAAATCTAAAAGACTTTTAATATTTTTGTAAAGTTAGGGGGTGTAAGGTTAACTACCCAGTGTAGTCCCCCCGACTGTGTTTTTTTTATTTAATCAAACTAAAACCTTCAGTTAAATCATAACTTAGTTAGCATTTGGGTGTATATTACAACCCGTAGGATTCTTACAAGACAAGAGTATTAAAAAAAGTATTTGAAAATTCAAAAAATCCTAACCTAGGTTGATTTAAGTATAAGATAAAAAGTCGTGAATTTATGTAAAATAGCCACTTTTTATTTTATTTAAAAAAAATCGGAATTTTAAAAAGGTTTTGAAACAAAACTATTATTAAACAGTATTATCTAACAAGTCTGTTACACCTATCCCTAAAACTGCTAATATTTTGATTAAAGAAGTTAAGGTTATATTGCTTTTTGCTTTTTCGTAAGCTACTATAGTGGTTCTGTGTAGATTAGCTAAAGAGGTAAGATATTTTTGTTTAAGGCCTTTTTTAACCTATTTTTTTTAGGTTATAGGCAAATTTTTGTAGAATTTTTTGTTCGTTAATTGTAACTATAATTTTTTTGCATAAATCAACTTTTGATAAAATAATTATTATTGTTTTTACTTGACGTAAAGGCTTTATTAGTTTATTTTTAAGTCTGTTTTAGTAGTTAAACTACTTTTTAAAGATTTCTTGAATTGATCTGAATACAATAGCTTTTTCTTGGGTGTTTACTTGGGTGTTTAAAGAAAAATAAAGATTACAAGCTAAATATAAGTCGGTAGCTATTTTTGGTAAGCTAGCCAAAAAAACTTAGAACTCGTTTTGTATATACATAAAAATCGTTTAAATTATAAATATTGTTTGAGTAAATATACTGTAAAATTTATGGTGTAAATAAAAGTCAATATGTATTACATTATTGTAAGACCTTATCAAGTTTAATAACTTTTTAATAATAATATTTTTGATGAAAACTCTAAAAAGATCTGATGTAGTAAAAACTTATGGCGTTACTAGAACAACAGTTAAAAGATGGATAGATCAAGCTAAATTAGGTAAAAATAATTTGATACTAGTTGAAAAAAATGGAAAGGATTTTATTCTAGACAACGAACACAATAAAATTATTATCAAGAAATTCGTTGAAAACGGAAGAAAATATGATCCAAGTTCACCTCAAAAACATGTTAAACCAAAGAAAGAACTTTATGAAATATTTAACACAGAAGAGTTGGCCGAAATTATAAATTGTTTAGAAAATTATTCAGAAATACCAAATAAGTTCACTTACATGAATGGCGGTGCAGAAGAATGGCACAAATATGCAAAAAATTCTGTAATTCGATCTATTATTAATCCTGTTACTAACACAATCGAAGTTTTAGATTCAATTTATTATTTTTTAGAAAATTTTATTGAAAAAAAACAAAAATTCAATGTTTTTGACATTGGTGTAGGTGATTTAACACCCGTAAAGGATTTTATTAGAAAATTAATTAAAAGGGAGAGGATAAATAAATACATAGGCTTAGATTTTAGCCAAGAAATGTTAAATATTGCTAATCAAAAATTCACTGAAGAATTCAAAGAAAAAGACATTAAATACGATATGATTAAGGTAGACATAAATAAAGACAACCTTATTAAGTTGCTGTTTTATGAGAGTAACCGTAAGGAAAATAAATTTAAAACTAAAAACCTTTTATTATTTCTTGGTAGCACAATTGAAAACGAACGTGATAAAATTGGCACGATGATCAATATTAGAAATTCAATGAGCCTTGAAGATATTCTTATTATTGGAGAAACTATTGATTCTGAATCTTCAAAAAGTTATTTTAATTTTAATCTTAGCGATAAACCAAAAACTAAATTAGAAAAAATTTCTAAGAGGGATAAGTGGGTATTGGAAACTTTTGGAATCCAAGAAGATTTTTATGATGTAAAAATGTATTATGATGATGAAGATAAATCACGATACACTAAGATATACCCTTTTTTTGATATTTTTATTGAAATTAGTAGTGAAGATTTTGATAAAGTAATTTTTTTACCTAAAAATAAACCTATAATTTTGTGGAGACATAGTCATCAATCAATTAGACAAATTATAGAGACTTTAGATTCTGTAGGACTTAAGCCAATAAACTTTTCTACTTCTAAAGATGAGTCTCAGGTTATATTAACTTGCAAATTGAAAGAGATAAATTAATCAACATATTAATCTTGCCTTATACTTTCTAAAACATCCTTTTTTATTTATTTTTTAAAAGTAAAATTATGAACAAAAACATAAAATTTGAACAAAAATAACTTTTGTTATATATTAAAAATTAAAAATAGTTTTTATGTCAGACACAATTTTTGTAAGGACTTCTGTATAAATGATTTGCCCAGAGAGGGTATAAAAATAAAATATAGTTTTGACATTAAATTTTTTACGTCGTAGGTTTATAATAAATTTTTAATTATGTCTAAAAAAACTTTTTATTTTGTAATTTTTATAGTTATATTTGGGATTTTAGGTTTTTTTGGTTTTAGAGTATATGCTGATTTTTATAGTATTCCTAGCAAGGCTCCAAGTGGGGAATATAGCTTTATAGTAGAACCTGGCGAGACTTTAGCTAACGTAGCCAAAGATCTAGAAAGAGATAATGTAATCAATAGTGCTTCTACTTTTTTGATACTTAATAGAATTAATAGAACTGTAGATAATTTACAAGCTGGTGAATACACTATTGCACTTAATAATACTAGCCCTCAAGAAGTCTTAGAAAAAATCGAACAAGAGAGGTTTAGGATAGCTCAAGAAATTGCTGAAGCAGCTAATCGGCCAGTGGTTACTTTAACCTTTAGAGAAGGCGAAACACTCGATGAAATGATTTTTAGTCTTAGTCAAGAGGGTGTAGCTAATTATGATGACTTAATTAGTTTTGCTAAAGATCCTATTAACTTTGATAGAACTGCTTATGAGTTTTTACCTGAACCATTGGACTGTGAATATGGTAATATCAAAACCTGTGCTAGATTTTATCCAGAGGGTTATATGTATCCTGATACTTATCAATTCTTTTTAAACTCTAAACCGAAAGATATTTTTAATCGGATGTTAAATAATTATGACCGAAAAGTATGGTCAGTTGTAAAAGATGAAGTTAGTAATTTTAGTGAATTTCAAAATGTAATGATCTTAGCTTCAGTTATAGAAAAAGAAACTGGTAGGCCAGCCACAGGAGTAACTAAAGATCTTAGAGATGAGGTTAATGAAGAGCGAAAAAAAATGGCTCAGGTTTTTGTTAATCGTAAAGAAATTAATATGAAGTGGCAATCAGACGTAACTGCCGAGTATGGTCAGTTTGTAATTGAAGGTCAAGGAGACGAAGCTACCTTTACTAAACGTAAACTATGCCAACAAACTTTTACTATCAAAGATTGTATTCCGTTAATTAATAATCCTAATATAGATAATAAGTATAATACTTATAAAATTAGCGGGGCTCCAATCGGCCCAGTAACCAACCCACAACTAGACAATATTCTTGCTGCTCTTAATCCTATTGATAACAACTATTTGTTTTTTGTAAGTGATGTTACTGGCAAAAAATACTTTAGTGAAAGTGACTCTCAGCATCAACAGACGATTATAGATGTCCAAAAAATTAATCAAGAACTAAAAAAATAATTATAACCCTTTGGGCTAATCGTTACGATAATTAACCGTTAAGAATTAGCTCACAATAAAGGGTTTATTTTCTTATGAGGAGCTAATTTAGGGTAATACTAACGGATTAGGTATAGCCAGGAGAGAAAACAGTTATAAATACTTAAATATAGTTTTTTAAATTTTCATTATATCTGCTTCTTTAGTTTTGGTTATTTCTTCAATTTCTTTGTTTATGCTATCCACTTCTTCTTGTAATTTTTTTTCTAAGTTTTTTAATTCATCTTCACTAATTTCTCCGTCTTCTTTTTGTTTTTTTAATTTCTTAAGAAAATCTTGTCTATGAACTCTAAGGTCTTTGCGAGACTCTTCTTGAAAACCATGTAATTCTTTTACTCTTTGTTTTCTATTTTCTTCAGTTAATGGAGGAAAGTTTAATCTAATACCTGCTCCATCGTCGATAGGCGTTACCCCTAAGCTAGAATCTTGAATAGCTTTAGCAATTACCGGAATAGTATTTTTATCAAATGGAGTTATTAGAAGTTGAGTGGCCTCTGGATGATTAACTGTAGCTAATTCTTTAATCGAATAATCACCTTTCCAAGCCGGAATATAAACTCTAATATTATCTAGAATACTAGAATTGATGATGCTAGATCTAAGCAATGCAATTGATCTATGGTAGCGATCAAGAATATCTTTACCGGGTAAGTATTTATAATTAGACATAAAAATAAAAAAACCTAAATACAATTATAAGTCAAATTTTAGACTTTCCCCAAAATTACAGCAAAAGCTTAAGCTAATAACTCTCTCAAAATTGATCAAAAAATACTATCTGTAGATTTTCTATACTTATACTCAAATCAATCCAAATTAGGACTTTTTAAATTTTCTAATATTTATTTTTGAGGTTTATTTTAGCCTAACTAAATCTAAAATTAGACTCCAAAAAAACTGAGATTTGCTTTTTTATTAATAAAAAACTGCTGATTCGACTAATATACGAATTTTTTATCTCCAAAGGCGAAGCTAGTTATTTTAGCTTATTTTGAGAAAACTAGTTCTAGTAGTAGGAAAAATCTTGTATTTCAATAGTAGACCTCTTGCGAAATAAAAAGAAATAAGAAATAAAGTAGGTATATGCCTAC
>CAZVWQ010000046.1:0-4359 GCA_964631275.1 uncultured Candidatus Saccharibacteria bacterium
TATCTCTAAATCATGATCGTCCTATAGATCAATCTACAGGAGATAAGACTCGCCGCAGGCTAAGGCTTTCTTGGTGACTGAGCTAAAGGACATTTTGAGGTGTTGAGGCTCTGATGATTCTTCTAATGACTGGAATAAGCAATCCAGATCCGAACTTGATTCGTCCTTTAGATAACAGAGAAATACAGATTCAACTGTGCTGTTTCTCTATTGCTATTGGAGTCTAGTTCTCCAAACACTCACCTCATTATCTTGTTGGAGGTTCATTATGAATCTATGGAATGCTGCCTTTTCTGCTACTGTTCTCGTCTCATTATTGGGAGCGGCGTTGCCTGCTGAATCTGCTCCTGCTCCCGGAGCAACCTTGCAGCGTGTGCGCACCCAAGCTCGCGTCCGTCAGGGAATGGGGGAGGACATCGTGGTGAGCAGTCGTCATGCGGATATCGCCAAAGATGTCTTGATTGGCTCAAGCTCGCACGTGGGAACTGATCATTTGGGATCTGACACCACGGATAATCTGTTTGCCTCGCTGACAACTGACTCTCCGATCCTGGAACCCTCTGAAGAGCCTTATCCGGGTCAAAGATTGCGAGAAGCACGTTCGTTTTCCCGTATTCGCCGTGGTGTGGGGGAAGACATTGGGCGCCGTTGAGGTTAACTGCTCAATCACCCAACAATACTGGTGACAGTCGAATACCTTTTGAATGATTGGAAAATTTGAATAACTAGTAATTGGGCCGTGGTAGTGAATACTGCGGCTCTTTTGCACTGTTTGCTGAGATAGAAGGGAACTGGCGGCGGCTTCGTAGACATCACGGGCACGGGATCCCTCGGGATGGGCGGCAAGATGGCGGAGGATTGGCTCGATGAATTGGTCGTAGGTGGGAATGGACATACCGAATGTGGTGTGACAGACGCTTCACAGGATTGAGGGCAGCTTGGCAGGAGAAGAAGGAGTCAGGGAAGGCCATCAGGGAGCGGTTTACGAGTAAAAAAGAGGGCTCCCTATGGTACTGCCGAATTCATACTCCCGAAAGGTTTTTGGGTGGGTGGGTTCATCATTGATGATGGCTTAAAACTCCCCGTTGACGTTGTTATGGCCGAGGGCCATACTCGGTGCTCATGGCCGCCATCGCCTTGACATGGGCAAAGCCTCGGTCAGCCAGCAGAACCTCTTGAGGCAATCGACTCGCACCTTGGTAAAGCATCTCCCGATACTCGCGGAAGGATACTAAGGTACTGCGCTGCTAGGAACAACGGTCTATAACATCCGCCACACCGCTGGCAAGGCTCGTCCTCGATACGCCACTCCCGAACGAGGTGGACGATCTCGCACGACCGATTGCGCCAGGTCTGTAATGCTATTTTTTTAGGGGGCTACAGTCTACTTAGGTAAAATAGGTACCACTTGAGAGGCTGAAACTCCTGAACAGAAAGATTTTCTGGCTTTGTACTGTACCCCTTGATGCATAAACAGGCTGTAAGTAGGAAGGACTAATTATTTGTAAGATGTCTTAACCTGCCAAATTCCAAAAACCCTGCCCAGGAAGGGTTAGACGAGTCAAGCTGTTTTATATTTAATCCAGCCCACCTACTTAGCAGGGATCCAAATAAGTGACTGATAGTTTCCGCACAAGTTATGTGGTTAAATGATACTCAAATGTATCTTGGTTGTCTCTGTGCTGTATTTTACTCGATGTTGTGTTGGCATAAGGCTCGCTTGCCGCCTACAAGAATTTTGACGAATTTGCGGCCTTTCAGAATTAGATAGTTGCTGAACAGATTGTGCGGCACTGACAACAGACTATAATGGGATAATTCTCGATTCAATGCAACTGTTTTTAGCTCAAGGGAAATTTTATGGTCACTCCTCTTGCGCTAAATCAACTCAATAGTCAACTGCCTTTGCAGGAACGATACCAACAGGTGCGGCAGCTTAGTCAAAACCTCTGTCAACCCCTTAAAGTTGAGGATTATGGGATCCAGAGCATGGCAGATGTCAGTCCACCCAAGTGGCATTTGGCACACACCACCTGGTTTTTTGAAACGTTCCTACTTCATCCCAACTTGCGGAATTACGACCTCTTTCATCCCCGGTATGGGTATCTTTTTAATTCCTATTATGAAACAATAGGTGCCCGTCATTCCCGGACTGAAAGAGGGCTACTGTCTCGCCCAACAGTAAACGAGATTTATGACTATAGAGCCTATGTCGATCAGGCCATGAGAGTCTTACTCAAGGAGCATCTTGGGGATCCTGTCATTCAGGGGCTGGTGGAGTTGGGCCTACACCACGAACATCAACACCAAGAACTATTGCTAACGGATATTAAGCATCTATTGGCGACTAATCCCTTACGTCCTTGCTACAACCCTGATTTACCCCAAGCGTCTCCTGCCGCTGCCCCCTCTCAAGAGCAATGGCTCGATTACCCCGGTGGCATGGCCAGCCTAGGAGCTGATGACCAAGGGTTTGCCTTCGACAACGAAAGACCCCATCACCTGGTTTACCTCCAGGACTACTGGTTAGCCTCACGCCTTGTTACCCAAGCTGACTATCTGGACTTTATCGAAGCCGGTGGCTATCTGCAGGCGGAGTGGTGGCTAGCAGAGGGATGGGCCACTGTTCAAACTCAAGGCTGGCAGGCTCCTCTGTACTGGGAGTACGAAGAGGGGCAGTGGTGGGTCATGACCCTGGCGGGATTGCGGCCCTTGGCCCCCCAGGATCCTGTCTGCCATGTTAGCTATTTTGAAGCTGACGCTTTTGCCCGCTGGAAAGGTAAGCGGTTGCCCACAGAAGCAGAATGGGAGGGGGCATCAACCCCTCTACGTCCAGAAGGTAACCTCTTATCCCACGGCTATCTGCATCCCATCGCCGCGCAGGGGATCACCCGACCGGATCAGTTCTTTGGGGATGTCTGGGAGTGGACTCAAAGTCCCTACACCCCCTACCCAGGCTTCAAAACCGCTGCTGGTGCGGTGGGCGAGTACAACGGTAAATTTATGTGCAACCAAATGGTGCTGCGGGGGGGATCCTGTGCCACTCCTGACAGTCATTTTCGGCCTACCTATCGCAATTTCTTCCCACCCGCCGCTCGATGGCAATTCAGTGGCATTCGTTTGGCAATATAAATCCGATTCCCACTCCTGTGCGTCTTAATAAAAGGAAGTGGCGGACAAACGCTCACTCGAGTCAGTCATTTCATATCGATAATCATGGATTCAACGATTCAGTTTTACGACCTCCATCCTCCCCAAGATGATTTTTTGGCTGAGGTTCTGGAGGGGCTTTCTCGATTTCCTAAAGCCATCCCCCCCAAATTTCTCTACGATAAGCGAGGAGCAGAACTTTTCGATGATATCTGTCAGCTTGAGGAGTACTATCTGACCCGGACTGAAATGCAGATCCTCCAGACTCATGCCCAAGAGATCGCTGGGCTGATGGGGGACTCAGTGCTGATGGAATTTGGCAGCGGGAGCAGTCAAAAGATTCGGATCCTGCTCGACGCAGATCCTGAAATTAAAACCTATGTGGGGCTTGATATTTCTAAGCAGCATCTCATGGAGTCTTGTGAATCGTTAGCTCAGCTCTATCCAGATCTGGAAGTGATGGCCATTTGCGCGGATTTTACCAACGCCATTACCCTGCCAGAATCCCTGCAAAATCGGCCTAAAGTTGGTTTTTTTCCAGGTTCTTCAATTGGAAACCTCCCTCCCGAAGAGGCTCGACAGATTCTCAGACATTTTGCCCAGCTACTGGGAGCGGGAGGCAACCTGATCATTGGAGTTGATCTCAAAAAAGATGCTGCGGTCTTAGAACCGGCTTACCAGGATTCTCAAGGAGTATCTGCTACCTTTGCCTTAAATTTACTCACCCGCATCAATCGAGAGTTAGGGGCCGATTTCAAGCCTGATCAATTTGACTACCAAGCCTTTTACAACCCATTAGGGCGGATCGAGATGGTTTTGGTCAGCCAGCAGCCCCAAACCATTCATGTGCAAAACCAGCAGTTTAGATTTGCTCAAGGTGAAACCCTGCGAACGGAGTTTTCATACAAGTACACAGTGACTGAATTCCAGGAACTGGCTACTACCGCTGGATTCCATCCCAAAACTCTCTGGATAGATCCAAAAGGTTGGTTCAGCGTTCATTACCTCACTATCTAAGAAATCAAGCTAAGAGAGTGGTTAAAAACTGTCTTGAAAGACAATAAGAAATAGTCATAATTTAAATTAATTTAATATGAAATCTTTGTCATCAATTGCCTTATTAAATAGATGGCATAAGAGTTGACAGACCTTAGATACAGCGTTTATCATTCCACTGAGGTACAGTAGCAGCAGTGCGTAAACCAGCCT
>CAZVWQ010000047.1:0-3569 GCA_964631275.1 uncultured Candidatus Saccharibacteria bacterium
TCTCTCGTTCCATCAACTCTTTATATCGTACCCCTTAATGGTTAAATGAGCTGTATTGAGTTGCTGAAGCAATACCCAGATATTTGGGAAACCAACTGGGTTGCTGAGAATCAGTCACTGCTTCCTGCTTTGGAACATTGACCATCAGCCCATCGTAAGGTTTGGAGGCTTTTATCAGCGTCCTAACTTCATCAAAGTCACTATCCAGAATGCTGGGAATTGCAAAGTCATCCGTGTCTCTAAATGAACTTGTTCTGGCATAATAACCACCACTCAAGAACGAGGTGTATTCATCAGCTTCTTTCTCATCCGGTGAAAGATCTTTCAGCAATTGGGCCAACCGTCTTTGACTGATATCGCCCTCTCCTAGCGTCTCAATAAAGGTACGAGTGAGCTGGATTTCTTCCTTCGAGTAGGGCAAGCACTTTGGGGGTTCATACACCGTCAATGCCGCCTGGAAAGATTTATCACCAAACTTTCGCTCACGAATCCGGTGTCGATTGGCCCGACCAAATCGTTGCACCAGAGAAGGAATCGGAGCATACTCTGTAATCAACACATCGGCATCCAGATCCAGGCTCATCTCGCAGACCTGTGTGGTGACTGCGATTGCTCGTGGAATGTCCTTCCCCTCCCGATATGCAAATGCTTGAACCGTGTGAGCATGGATACATTGCCGATCCTTCAGTCGGTAGCGGCTGTGGTAGGTTAACACCTCCGTTGAGAGTACTTCCTCCAATTTCTCGGCAATGGATTGACAGCGATCCACGGTGTTGACTACCCATAAAACTCGTAGATCCTGGGAGTAGGCTTCTACCGCCCTATGAAAGGCCTGGGCAAAGCCCGTCACTGCTTGAAGACAATAGCGGGGATGCTCCTCTTCGGCAGCCAGATCCGTCAGATGAACCTGGTCGGCAGCAGTTGGATATACCTGCATCCCAACTCCCTCAAGTTCCTGCTGGCGAGCAGGAGGCAGAGTTGCTGTCATGCAGAGGACGGGGATATCGAAGGTGCGCAGAAAGTTGACCAGCCCGTTAAACATCTTGCGGTCAAAACTATGGATCTCATCGATGATGACCACACTATCGGCTAAAGCAGGCAGAAGACAAAGGCTGCCATAGTTGTGTTCCAGAAAACCTAAGAACTGATCAACAGTGGCACTGAAAAACCTCCGAGACCAATACAGTCTATTTAGGTAAAATAGGCACCACTTGAGAGGCTGAAACTCTTGGACAGAAAGACTTTCTGGCTTTGTACTGTACCCCTTGATTCATAAACAGACTGTATCCCAAAGCGAATAGTCTCTCGTCGGGTTGGAACTTTTTATCTTGAGTAGACTCTGCCGGATTCTTGGCCATTGCTTCTAGTTCATACCTGGATGTTCCAGTGATCAGAGCAGCTGAGGCCTCCGGTGCCCAACCCACGTAATCCCGAAATCCTTCTGTTGCTGTGCCCCGAGTGGGGTAGAGAAAGATCACCTTGCCTACAGGTTTGAGCCGAACCTGGGCTTCAGCCCATTTCCATGCGGCAAAGGTTTTGCCAGCACCGCAAGCCGCCAATAACAGAGTTCGAGACCCTTGCAAAGCAGCTCCCTCCTGAAAAGAATGTAGCCGAAACGATTTCTGAGTGCGAGCCTTGATCTGTTCAATTCGTGGGTTGAGGATGGCTTCTGAGATCTCATCCCGTCCAATAGCTGGAGAGGAAACAACCTCCTCGATCCACTCTCCAATATCGTGTCCTTCCCTTACTAAACCGGACGCCGCCGCATCGGCCACGATCAGGCCAGCCTTGACGGCTAGCAAAAGGGCTTGGCGATCCCTCTGAGACTCCTTGCTCAGGATGCGTTTTAACTGAACAGCTGTTCGGGTGCCCTCATCCCAGGCTTTATACCAAGGACTGTCTTTTTTCCCTGTCCAAGGTTTCGCTGTTAGGACAGGAACCTTCTCCAAAGATGCAAGGTGGGCAATCCTCAACAAGATCCTATTGACCTCTGGGTGATTCAGGAAAAGCTGTACAGTCTCCTTCTGTGTCCGAGGCTGTCCCCATGCAAATCCATCCACTTTTCTATCACTGGCCTTAAGATGGTGCGACAGAACAGATGCCGTGATCACTTCCAAATCGAGATCTGGATTCCCCTTAAGCCAATTCCGAATCTCAGGGAAGTGGAGGATCAAGGCACTAAGATGCTCATGGCGAAGGGTCTGTTCTTTGAAACCTGGCTCCAAAACAGCGGCGAGAAAGTCCTCGTTCGCTTTGCCAATATCATGAAAAAGTGCTGCCACTCTCAGATTTTGAAGGAACTTACCTCGTAGCTCACCATGCAAACCAAAGAAGATACACCAGTTCTCTCCCCATCTCCTATCCAATTGAAATATTCGCTCGGCTGCGTTTTCTGTATCTTGCAGATGAGCTTCTAGCGTTATATCTCGCCCTTGCCTCTTGCTTTTTGCCAGAAGCTTTGCTGGAGGAGTCAATACCTTACTCATTGACCAACCTCCGTTCCCGTTCTGAAATGAACATTACACCACAACCCATGCTACGCTTACCTCCAAGACCCAGCTCCTGTAATTTAATCTCTAAGGGTCAATTCCCCGCCCCTTGGGGCGTGCGAGATCATAAAAAGGGCTGTTTCATACCCCGCTGCTTGCGGCGGGGCTGTTGATTAGAGTCCTGCTCACTCAAGTCGAAGACGTGTATCCCAAAGCCGACAATACTAAATCGCTGCACCTTGATTGTCCGTCGGGCGAAATTACCCTTACGATCTGTGCTGATACAAACCTGGCAGGTGATTTCAAGAGTCTCAAGCTGTCTTTTTACAGCTTCTAGGAAAGATTCAGGGTCTTCGTATCCCTTGATTGTTACAATACGAGATCTCAAAAGTGAAGAGGTTCGCAGAGTAAAAATCTGAGGGATCCCCAAGCTAATCTGGTGTTGTCCGATAGCCAGATTCTGCCCTGCAAGTCCATAAAGCAAGGGCACCTTATCCCAGGGCAGTCGGATTCGCAATTTGGCACTGGAGGTAAGCTGAATTTTCTCTTTCTCATCAGCAATTCCCGGAATGGTTTGTAACTGAAACCATTTTTGCTCTCGAATCGCGGGCACCAACTTTACCAGAGATGCATAGAGCCCGTATCCATGATCCGCAGGCAGCTGTTCCCCTTTCACCAGAAAGGCAAGCTCGACAGTCGGCATCGTGAGTAATCCCAGCGTGGGCTCACTCTCAACAAGACTAAACATGATGATATCCTCCATGAAACACTTCAAAAATAAGTAGTCAAACGACTAACAACCTGATATAGCAATCTGTTGTCATTTGTGAGTGGACTGTGTACGCTGAATGCCTCTCCATCATTAGATCTGACAGGAAGCTGCCTCATGAATCATTCCTGATTGCTATAGAGAGTTAGATCTTAGAGAAAACTAGATCAGCAGTAACTCTTCCACCTCAACTTTCAACTCAGGGAATATCCTTGACTCCAACTGCCCCCCCTCCTGGAACTGTTGAGGTTGATATCGCCCCTCCTCCAACGAATTGACCGTTACAGTCGGTCGCTTGGGATCCCCAATAA
>CAZVWQ010000048.1:0-3536 GCA_964631275.1 uncultured Candidatus Saccharibacteria bacterium
ATCAAGTATTTATGGTATTTACTTGATACTAGTTAAAACTTTGGGGGTGTAAGGGCAAAACCGTCTCATATCGTAATAAATGATTTATGGCGAAAGGGTATTAGGTTGATTAACAGCTATTTAATGGGATCAAAGTTTTGTAAATCTAAGTTATAAGACAAGACTATTACTAAAATAGCCAGTGTAACTGATATACTTTAATCTACACCAAATTCTTGTTTGTTGAGAGTAAATTATGAAAGAGTTATAATCCATGAATTTTGATCAGGTCATTTTAGCCCAATGGCTAACCTGAAAATCATCGTTGCCACCAACCCATTCCAACTGACTATCATAATGCATAAAAATTTGTGGTTTGGTCTGAGTGTCTTTTTGGTAATTAAAATTAATTTTGAGTAATTGATTCAAGGTTTGGTCATCTGTATAATTATCTTTGTTTTCTGGGTCAAAACCAATATAGATTGTTTCGTATCCTGGAATTTTTTGATTAGTCTTTAATTTATCAAGTAGCTTTTTGGCAGCTGCACAGTGAGGACAACCAGGCTTGTAAAAAATAATATTTTGAATTTTGATGGATTCTGTTATTTGATCTAAATTTAGCATAAAGATTTTATTTACCTTTTATAACCTTTTTGGCTTTATTAATTTTGTCTCATAATTTAAAAAAATGACCTACCCTTTAAATCTAAAAAAAGTATCAATTTTATCACAAAGATAATTTTTTGGTTAATTTTATAGCCAATCCATATACGGCTTAGACATTTTGGATATTAAAAATTCTTTAAAAGAATAAAACTTCCGTAGTTTTTTGAGAAAAATACTAAATATAGTAAACTTAATAATAAAAATCCCTATATTAAGTAGCAAAATTGATTTTTTATGGAAGCTTTGATAAGTTTTAATAATATAAACCCATTCCGTGATCAAATTTGATACTGAGAGCTAAACTTAATTAAATTTTAAACCTATTTTATGACTTTTTAAATTAAAAAATGTAAATTTTGAAACTCAATTAGGTATATACCCTTTGAGTTAATCATTACGGTAATTACCAGTTAAAAATTTAGTTTAAATAAAAGATTTATTTTCTTATGAAGAGCTAAATTTAGGTAATAGCAAATAGATTGGTATAAGACTATTTTTTCTATTTTTGGAGGCATCGACCGGGATCGAACCGGTGTACAAGGTTTTGCAGACCTCTGCCTAACCACTCGGCCACGACGCCAAAATTTTGCTTAGTATGATTTTCGTACAAATCCTACACTTAGGTTTTTTGGATAGCTTGTTTGAAAACTTTTCAAAAATGAAATACCTTTGTCAATAAGTAAATGAGAGTATTTTTTACTTATAAACTAAACAAAAGCGATTTATTTTAATCTATTAAAAATCTTATAAAAATAAAAAAGAATGATTTATCACGTCTCAAAACTTATTTTTACTGCTGATTAATATCTATTTTATGGGGTCAAAGTTTTGTAAATCTGGGTTATGGGACAAGACTATTTATCTATTATTATTTAAATGACTTGTAAATAGAGATTTTATACCTATACCTAAATATTTTTTGATACTATAGTAGTAAACCCATGTACTAACTAGACAATTTTTTTTAGACTTTAATTCAAAAAATAATAGAATCAAGGTTAGTCAAACAAACAAGATTATTTTACTAGATTAAAACGTCTAATTTGTTTAGAAATTAGCTATATACTAAAACTATTAACTAATTAGTGAGTTTTTTTGACTCTGTTTTTCTTATTTAATCAAATTAAAACCTTCAGTTAAATCATAATTTAGTTAGTATTTGGGTATATCACTAGTTAAATCCAAATAAAACCAAAAATTTTGATTCTAAAAAAACTGAAATTTATTTTGAGTAATTTAGCTAACCTCTATACACAGCTTAGGCATTTTAAGTCTTTCAAACTTGTTTTCTAAACTAGACTTGAGATAATTTGCCTAAATTTAGTTTGATATAACTATAATTTGTTTGAGAATGAAGATAGTAAATAAGAAATTCAGTTTAAGGTAAATTTGTAAAAAAAACTTAGCTTATCCTCAAATAAATATTTATTTTTGACAAGTTAGCTGATCTTAGCTAATTGTGTTACAAACAATCATTTTTTATTTATGCCCTCTTGGCCACGTATTAACGAAAATTGGCTTTTTACGCCTAGTGTTTTAATTTTTACTACGATTGCAGTCTATTTTTTAGCTTTTCAAGATTTTGCTGAGAAGGCTTACCAATATTCTTATTTACTTGGTGTTGCTGGGGTAATTATGTCGGTCAAAGTTTTTATTGTAACTTTTGCCCATACAGAAAAATGGCTAAAAGAAAAAAAGGCTTTTTTATTAGTTCTTGATTTAATTTTGGCGGGAATTCAGTTAGTCTTGATTTTTTTAGCGGTAAATCATTTATCTCAAGATAAATACCCAAAAGATACTTTGCAGTGGTTTTCTGTTGCTTCAATTGTCTTTATGGTTCAAATTTTTTTAGGAACTTCTCATAATTTAATTAAATACACAATTACTACAGGAACTATTTATGGACTTAGTTTTTTGGTTCTTAGGCAGAGAGTTTTTGAAGGTAACACTGAAATGAGTATTTTTACTCAGCAAATAATTGCTTATTTAGTCTTAGCCTTGGAAGCTTTACTTTTGTTTATAGCTACTCGTAATTTTGTTAACCTTAATATTACAAATAAAACTTTGAATTCTTTAACCAAATAAGACCATATTTATTTTAACACAAAAAATAGGCGATTTATCTGTAAATTTTGTTTCACCTATTTTACTCTATTTAATCATAGAACTAAACTAGAATTGTTATTTTATTCTGTCTATTGCCAACAATTTTAAACTTAAACTTTACAACCTTAGTAAATTTTTTTTAATTACAAAAACTTAATAAATCATATGAAAAACTTATATTTCTTACCATCTGGGTCAGTGGAAAAATTCAACGTAGTTATCGAAATTCCTTATGGATCACAAAACAAATACGAATTAGACCCCGATACTGGGGCTATTTTTCTTGATAGAGTACTTTATTCATCAGATTTTTATCCTTTTAATTATGGATTTATTCCAAGTACAAAAGCGGCTGATGGAGATGCCCTAGATGTAGCTGTGATGCTAACTAATAAAGTAGAACCTGGTACAGTAATCAAGTGTAGAGCGATCGGAATACTCAAAAAAATAGATGATGGAGACCAAGACAATTGTATTATAGCAGTGCCAATTTCAAAAGTCGATCCTAGATTTAGTGACATAAATTCTCTAGATGCTTTACCAAAACATAAACTGGATGAAATTTCTGATTTTTTTAGAACTTATAAAAGATTGCAAGGTAAAACTGTAGATGTTCAAGGTTTCTTTGATAAAAATGAAGCAGACGAAGAAATTGCTAATCATTTAAATAATTACACAGGCGGCTAAACCTGCTTTTATATTTTCTAACAAATTAGTTTTTTTAAATAAAACACTAGACCTCTTGCGATTTAACTACTATCCAACTCAAAATTATATATTCCTGA
>CAZVWQ010000049.1:0-3232 GCA_964631275.1 uncultured Candidatus Saccharibacteria bacterium
GATGGACAATCACCGGAGCGGTAATTGACGGAAAGCGCGGTGTTGCGCAGGTTTTGCGGGCCACCGTCGACGAAACCCACACCCTTTGGGATCAGCAGGACGGGGCGTTGCTTGAAGTTCTCCAAGGCATCCGGCAACTCAACGAGATCAAGAAGCGCCGGACGCAGGATCGGCGCGGGCTCCCTCACGCGGCGTAGTTCTACTTTCAGGGCGCCGGCGGTGGGACCCGGTCGAGCAGCTCGTACAGAGCGAGAAGCTGACGGGCCAGATCGGCCGCATCGTCATCGCCAAGCTCCTCACCGAATGCGGCACGGTAGTGCTCTTGGAGTTGTTCCGTTGAGGGTGGTTGGGGCATAGGCGCAGCGTACGATCCCGCAGCCGTGTTCGGCAGACGGCAGATTACGCATCGCGCTGATGCAGCACTACAACGGCACGTCCCCAATGCCCCCACAGTTCGAGCATGAAGCAGAATGTGACCATTTGCGAGACAGACCTCGAACTTTTTTCGGATTGATTGACGTACTTGCCGGTACGTTGTTAGACAAAGCCCCCAATATCTTCGAAGTCCTCAAGCGCCAACTTGACGGCACCAAGTAGGGCTGCCGCCTTCCAAAAGCGGACGCAACAAAATTCCATCTGTGTCGCTGAGGTAAAGTGCTCGCGCGTTGATGTAAGGGATGAAAGACTCAATATACTTTGGGTTGTAAGCGATGCAAGAAACACTATCAAGACCTTCGTAGCGGCCCCACAAAAATTGATTTCGATTCAACAAGTTAACCACTTTACCGTCGAGTTGACACCGTGGTATGGTAGCTATACGCATTATGAAAGATTTGCGACGTATCGGCATTATCGTTGGAGGGCTCGCGATTCTTGCGCTCGTAGGTGTGATCGTTCTGAGCGGCGGACTGCCTGGCTCTTTCACCACCCCCGTGCCTGATGTCGCTCAACGCGAAACTCCGGTAACGGAAGTGCGCGAGCCATTTCTTGAGACCTACATCGAGTTCAACATAGACGTCGAAAAGGCTGGTGAAAACGTTCGTGCGACTGTCGTGCATCATTGCACGTTCACCGAAAGCAACGCGTCGCAGTTGGATGTGAGTTTTTCGAGTGGATCACCTGCACGTCCCATTGAAGATTGCACGAACGACGTGCCTGCGATCGCTCGCTTTGAGGGAGGCGGCACCCTTGCGCTTGAGTTGCGATATGGCGCAACAGAGTTGATCCGCGCACTAGATGCCTCCGGAGATCTACGGAGCCGTACTGCGGTTGCAGACACAGATGAAGAACGTGTCTGGTTTGAACGTTCGGTGTTTGAGCCTGAACGGTGGCCTTATGCGGCCGGTACGGGAGTAAGTTTTGGCCCGCAACAGGTCGGGACATCGCTCGATTTGCGCTTATACTGGTCACCCAAAACAAATGATGCTCCCTCCTTCATTGTTCTATCCGAACCTTTCGGCTCTGATTCTCCAGTGCAGATCAATCGTATAGCCGCCCGAATGGCTGATGCTCATGCTCTGGGGCCCATAATTCCAATGGATATTGCGGCGGCTCTAAAACCGCTACTTCTACCTAAATTACAAAAAGATTGATAAACAAAAGTCGGCCGCACCTTCACTAGCACTGGGAGCATAAAATGGCTATCGTCCCTTTGTGCTTTTCCGCCGCGCAACCGATTTCCGACAGCGTTGGCTTTAACGAGCTAATGCTTTATGCCCACTTAGCTCAGGATGCTTACGCGGGCGCTGGGCAGAAGGCGAACACATCGCTTAATCTCCCACCCTTCGGATGGACACGTTTGGCTACGGAGCAAGATCTTCTTGTAGCGCGGCCGGGAAGCCTCCAAGCTGCCCCTAACTTCCAGGCCACTGCGTACCAGGCGCCAGATGGCGCGATTGTGATAGCCTACCGTGGGACCGACGACACGGATGAACTGCTCAATACGTCAATACCGCTGGGGGCCGGGCTTAATCAAAATGGCACACAGGCGTATCTTCAAGCCACTTGGGATTTCTACGATCTGGTGCGTGAGCTACCAGCTACTGAGGGTGCTGATGTAAGCTTCACTGGGCATTCCCTCGGTGGAATTGTTGCCGGATATATGTCCGCAGTGACTGGAAAGAGAGCGATTGCTTTTGCCTCCGGCCCCCACAATGAAATTTTTGAAAATGGTCTTGATGCTCTTGTTGACAGGGATCGCGACGGCGTAAACGGGCTCGCATTGCCATTTTACAACAACATTATTAATCTTCGTGTTGATGGAGAAATTCTCCAAGAGGCAATCGAGCTAGCAAAGACCGGTGCAGCAATACAGGCACTGTTTTCGCCTCTGGGGTCGCCGCTCAGTACCGGCACGATAACGGCTCTTTTAATTTGGGGCAATGCGTCACGACGTGGAGAATTTCTTGGAGAACTTGATGCAGGCTCGGAGTTTGGAATCATTGACACAATCACGCTTCACAAGATGCAACTGCATTTTCTTTTGTATTTTGCAGACATACTACTTGGTCTTGATTCGGACTACAAAGAGACAGCGGGCTTCCTACGATCATTCGTTGATGAAGATTTTGCGAAGGCCGTCGACCCAAGGTTTGACATAACAAGCGGCCTCTCTACCGGATCAGCACAGCTTTTCGCAGATATCGTACTCAGTGCAGCCGGCCGCGCAGCCGGCGGAGCGGATGTCTTGGAACCGCTTTTGCGCGACATCGACGAGAACGTGCATCTCGCGATGGATGCGGCCTACGGGCTCAGCGAATCGCTACGTGCCGACGCGCGCGATGTCGCAACGTACCTCTCCGAGATCGCAGTCGAACACGCGGCGTTGGCAGCATCACCATTGGCTGGAGAAAGGCCCTACGGCAACATTATGAACCTGGAGAGCGGCGGTGAGTGGCTCACAGTCGATCTCAACGCCGCAGTGTTCGGCGGGGAACGTGCTTCCTCGTCCACGTTCGACCGAATTCCGTACGGCCTATACGAAACTATCTCTGGAGAAAACGGGCCCGAAGAACGGGGTTTATTAGCGCGAGTTACTGACATCTATCGGTATGATGTGATTCGTGATGTTGGGCTAGAGGCACAATTTCTTTCTGTTTACGTTGGCTCCGGATTGTCCGACAGCTCCATTACTGGCGGCCCTGCTCCCACCTTTTTCTTCGGCGGTGCAGGCAACGATGACAGGTACCCCTTTTTTAAGACACTTCTTCTGAGGACTTCATCGTAGCATACT
>CAZVWQ010000050.1:0-3038 GCA_964631275.1 uncultured Candidatus Saccharibacteria bacterium
ATTAAATCTTCTCTCAAGCTGCCAGATGCCATTCACATCAGCACTGCTTTGTTCAGTCAGTGCAGCACGTTCTTAACTAACGATCAACGACTCAAAAACGTTTCTACCATCCCAACGGTTATCCTATCTGACATCACGCTTTGACCGATGCTCTATGCTTTCCCTTCGCACCCACCCCTGGCGGATTAGCTATGCCAGCAATGAAAACAACCCCGTCGCCGACTTCTACATCCCCGCCCTGGAATGCGCCATCCACTACGACCGCAAATCCGGCTATTTCAACAGCGCCATCCTCAGCAAAGTCGCCCGTGGGCTGGGAGCGATGTTGCACAAGCAAGGCCGGATTCGACTGGTTATGGGCTGCCAATTCTCCCCTCAAGATCTAGAGGCTATCCAGCAGGGCTACCAACTGCGAGATGCCCTCACCCAAACCCTGGATACCCAACTCACCCCACCCACCACCTTTGCCCAGCTCAAACACTTTGAGATTCTGAGCTGGCTAATCCAGCACGGGATCCTGGATATCCGCATCGCCATCCCCCTCACCCGCAACGGCCTGCCAGAGCTGGATCCCCACCATCTCTTCCACGAAAAAGTCGGCATCTTCACCGATTCCCAGGGCGACCAACTGGCTTTCAGCGGATCCAACAACGAGACCACCAGCGGTTGGGAACACAACATCGAATCCTTCCATGTCTTTTGTGCCTGGGCAGGCGGTCGAGAGCTGGAGCGCGTCCAAGAAGAGATCCACCGCTTCCAACACCTCTGGGACAACCAAATGCCACATGTCTCTGTCTTCGAGATCCCCGACGCCATCCACCACAAACTGCTGCGCTACGCCCCCACCACCGCCCCTATCTGGGATCCTCAGCAGGAACACGACAACCGCCCACTGCCCTCTAACCCATTCGTAGCACCACCCATCCCGGAGCTACCCCCAGAGCCGGAACCCGTCATCTCAGAGCATGACCGCCAAGCCTTTCACACCCTCGCCCACATCCACCAGCATCCCGGCTGTCTCGACTACTGCCTGCAAACCATCCCCGTGGATCCCTGGCCCCATCAGATGAAAATCCTGCGGCGGATGGCAGCTCAATTCCCCCGCAATGCCCTCATTGCCGATGAAGTTGGGTTGGGCAAAACCATCGAAACGGGGCTGATCCTGCGCTACCTGCTTCTCTCCTGCAAAGTCCACCGCGTCCTCATCCTGGCTCCGGCCAGCGTCCAACCCCAATGGCATGACGAACTGCGAGAAAAGTTCAACCTCCACTTCTGGAGCCTCACCCAAGGCGAACTCAGAGACCCTGACAAAAACAGTATCCCTCTGTCCAGCAATCCCTGGAACACCCAAAATCTCATCCTGGCCTCCAGCCACCTCGTCCGCCGTCAAGACCGGATGCAAGAACTCTTGAGCGCGGATCCCTGGGATCTGGTCATCCTCGACGAAGCCCATCACGCCCGCCGCAAAAGCCCCCAAGCCCGTAAAGACACCCCCAACCGCTTGCTCGTGTTGATGCGCCAACTGCAAGAGTCCGGCAAGGTGGGATCCCTGCTGCTGCTTTCCGCCACCCCGATGCAGATAGATCCCGTCGAAATCTTTGACCTGCTCTCCCTATTGGGCATGAAAGGCTACTGGAACTCCCCCGATGCCTTCTGTGATTACTTTGCCACCCTCTCCACCCCTCACCCCGACAAAGGGATCCTCAAGTTCTGGCAAGAGATGTCCACAGATTATTTTCACCACGGCGGCCAATCCTGTCCCCGCTTCCAAGCTCATCTGGAGCGTACCCAAAGACTAGCCGCCTATCGCCTCCAAGACTTCTGGCAGCAGGGACAACCCATCGTCAATCCCCGTCAAATCCTTGAAGATGAACCTTTCCTCACCCTCTCTCGCCAGTTCCTCACCCTCAACACCCCGCTCAAAGATTTGATGTTCCGCCACACCCGCGATACCCTGCGCCACTACTATCGCCGGGGGCTGCTGAAGCGAGATATCCCCAGCCGCGAGGTTGCCGACCTCGCCATCGCCCTCGAACCCCACCGAGAAGCCCCCCTCTACGAAGCCGTCAGTACCTATGTCCGCCACTTCTACAATCTGGCCCAAAAAGAAAACCGTAAAGCCCTCGGCTTTTTGATGACCCTCTACCGCAAACGCCTGACCAGCTCCTTCTACGCCATCCAACAATCCCTCAGCCGTCGCCTCAATGCCCTGCTCACCCAACAGGGATCCGGTCTCACCGACGATGACTTACAGGATCTGGACGATGCCGATGATGCGGTCATCACAGGGTTAGAGTCTTATGTTGAGCCTGTGGATCCCCGCGAAATCGACCACCTGCAAAACCTGCTGCGTCAATTTGACAACACTGGAGAAGACAGCAAATTTAACCAATTTCGCACCCTGATCCATCAAGAACTCAGCCTGCGAGAAAGCCTGATTGTCTTCACCCAGTACACCGACACAATGGACTATTTGCGGGACTTGTTGCAGCCCCTCTATGGATCCCAGATGGCCTGCTACTCCGGTCGCGGGGGCGAACAACTCTCTCAAGACACATGGCAAAGCTGTCCCAAGGAAACCATCAAACGCCAATTTAGACAGGGATCCATCAAAATCCTGCTCTGCACCGAATCCGCCAGCGAGGGACTCAACCTCCAAACCTGTGGCGTCCTGATCAACTATGATCTGCCCTGGAATCCCATGCGGGTCGAGCAGCGTATCGGACGCATCGACCGGATTGGGCAACATTATGCCACCGTCAGGATCCACAACCTCTACTACGATGGCACCGTCGAGGCCAAGGTCTACCGCAAGCTGCGCGACCGCATCAACGCCTTTGCCACCGTGGTGGGCAATCTCCAGCCCATCCTGGCCAAAGTTCCCACCTTCATCGAACAAGCCGTGATGAGTGCGGATCCCACCGAAGAAGATGTGTTGTTCTCCCAATTTCAGCAGGAGCTGGAGAGTCCTCCTCTGCGCCCCTCTCTGGATGACATGGTGGAATCCGATGTCGATGCCGATCTACAAGAACTGGCAA
>CAZVWQ010000051.1:0-2744 GCA_964631275.1 uncultured Candidatus Saccharibacteria bacterium
AATATCTACTATCAAGATGAATCTGGTTTTGATGAGTACTTTCATAGAAGATATGGTTACTCACTAAAAGGACAAAAGATATATACTCAAAATTCAGGAAGAAAATACGAAAGGCAATCAATTACACAAGACTCCCGCAAGAATTGAATTTTACTACTAAATACATTAATCTTAGTGATGTCTGAAACTAAGAACTTACACGGAATTGGTTAGGGTCTCTTAATTCTTGCAAGTTTTGATTTATTTGGTAGGTTCTCTCCACCCTTTAAGTCTCCACTCCTGAATTTCTTTGTGATTTCCAGATTTTAGAATTTTAGGTACGCCAAAGTTTTGCCAGGTTTCTGGTCTGGTGTATTGTGGATGCTCGATACGTGGAAGGATATTTTCTTGCCAAAGTTGATTGTCGAATAGATTTGTATGGTTTTTTGAAACATAACTTATTAGTTTTTGATTATTATTTTTTCTAGAAAAAGTAGAGTTTGCCACTTCAAGTTTCATAGGTTTTTTCGTCTCATTTTCTTTAGAAAAATTTCTCTTCCCGAGTACATATTCCTGTTGCTCGACATAGAAGTTTAACTGGCTAGAAAAAGAATCATGTAGAGCTGAAGTTTCTTTGACCAAAAAACTAGGTAAAAGCCGAGTGACACTCTCAATTAGAGCCATAGCCGCCACTTCGCCACCACCAAGAACAAAGCCTCCTAGGGAAATCTCTAGATCAACAACCTCTGATACCCTGGCATCAAAGCCTTCATAACGACCGCAAAGTAAATTAATTTTTTCAAAATTACTAGCTAGCCACTCTACAGTTTTTTGGTTCAAAGTAAAACCTCTTGGGGTTAGATTAACGGTTACAGATTTTATTTCTTCAGGGTTACTTTTCCAAAGGTTATAAAATCCTGAGTTGTTAGGATAGATTCTTTGGTGAGTAGTTTCTACTTTTGGTTGCTCAAATAAATTAGAAATTCCACCAACACTTTCTAAAGCTCTGTAGATTGGCTCTGCCATTAGAATCATACCTGAACCTCCGCCAAAGGGTTTTTCGTCTACTTGTTTGTAACTATCCAAACCAAAATTTTCTCTCCAGTTGATTAGATCATATTCAAAGACTTTCTTTTCTAACCCTCTAGCAATCAAAGAATTAGCAAAAAAAGATTCAAAGATATTTGGATGCAGAGTAAAAATATTGAAGTTCATAGTTTACATCTAAAAAAATATGTTATACAATTCATATAGGATTTTAAAATGCAAAGCAATTCAGATTAGGACAAATCAGAAACAATCTTAGCCCTTGTGTATATCTTTTTGAGCTCAGAATTCTAAGAATTCTGGGAGTTTATTCCAAAAAAAGTCCGTTTTTGATTTGGGGTGAGTATAAAAGTCTTTTGTATTTGGTTTCAAAAAAAGCACTGACTCTAAAACGATCATTATTTATTTTAATTTAAGCAAATGAAAGCTCAATAACTTTTAATTTTTTTGACTATTCCAGCAGTTTTATTTTTGCAGTTTGTCTCAACAATTCTATCGATACTTTTGATCTTAATAGTGACAGGCCAAACTCCTTTGCCAGGCAGGTTTTTCTTGGTCTCAGGAAGAGAATATATAGCAATTCTATAGATCGACTAGACACTTACAATTTGCATTTTTGTTTTATTCATAAGGATCCTGAAATAAGTTCAAGGTGACAGACTATCTAGTTTGAGTAGCGGATAACTGTATATCAGGTGATTCAAAGAGATAGTCAAAATTTGGAATCCAAAACTATAACCAAAAAAGTTGTTTATTTTGTTAGAGAAGAAAGCTCAAACTTTAACATTTTTAGTGACATTTATGTTTGTTCAGGACTTTTGGAAAGGGGAATAATTACGACTGTAGCTCATTAGTCATGTCTCGTAATTAGAAAAAAATAGTTGATTTACCTTTTATTTATAGGAAAAACTAATGGCTGAACTAAAGTCGTGAGTTTTCTACTATTTCAAAGAAAAAAGTAGCTATTTTGAACTTATTTTGGGATAAACTTATTTTCGGACAAGTTTAATCAAAGAAAAAATAGATGCTCAAAGCTTTTCAAAACTTCCGTAAAAAATCAATAGTTTTATCCAAAAGCTCAAATTTACAAAATTTAATTTTATTAAAAAAAGTTTTTTGAAGTGTGAAAAAAGATTTCTAGATAAGTCTAATATTTTCCTAGTATCAAGTTAAGTTTTTATTTATAGCATACTATTCCATATTCAACTTAGATAGGCTATTAGATATTATAAGCTTGTTTTAAAGTAATTTTAGGATACTCAAAATGTCTAACTAGTATACGAATTAGCTATATCTTTTAAATAATGATATTGAATAATTAATCAAACAGGTGTTTATAGTTGCTTTTTAACTAATTTTGCGGAAGTTTGTACAAAAAACTCAAAATTTCTTAATAAAACCAGCCGTGTCTCTAGCAAATTCCTCTGAACTGAAACAAATATGAGGGATTACTCGATTGTAAGATTTGTTGTCTAGCGTATAATAAACATTTACGGTATTATCAAATTTTCCTTTAATTCTATGAGTCTGAGGGCAAGTCGGCTCATCACCAACCTTAATCCAGACAACAGCTTCAGGAGATTTTAAACTTTTTAATTCTTCAGAACTAACCAAATCAGTTTCTGCTAAAGTAGGGCCCATAATCTTTACTTGAGTAGTGCTTACCCCTTACACCCCCTAACTTTACAAAAATATTAAAAGTCTTTTAGATTTAGTTA
>CAZVWQ010000052.1:0-2635 GCA_964631275.1 uncultured Candidatus Saccharibacteria bacterium
CAGGTAACTCTAGTGACTGGGTGCATAGCTATGTCGAGAGGGATACGGTTGCTCCGGGGAAGGCAAGCCTATCAGTTGACTCTGCAGATGAAAGTAACTTTAATATCTATTTAAATATTTCTGGTGAGGCCTTTTCGGAGGTTTTTGTAGCTGGATCTGCCACAAGATATTCTAAACTAGGCTCTTCGGGTAATTTAACTTTAAAAGTAATAGATTTATACAATTACACTTATTCTACTGATTATACATGGAATGTTTATTTAAAAGACAGAGCTACTAACGAGAGTGAGCCAGTTACGATAACTTTTAGAACTAAAGACGCACCAATATTGAATACTGCTTGTACAGTAAGCAATTCAGAAACACCAACAGCTACAAAACTTCAGTTTCCTTTAGAAGGCCAAATTAGAATTAATAGTAATTTTGGTAACAGAAGAGATCCTTTTACAGGAGAAATAAAATTTCATAATGGAATTGATCTAAATACTGGTGGAAGATCGCAAAAAATAATTGCTCCTGCAGATGGGATAGTCCAGTCTTATTCTTGGGATGACAGTGGTGGTGGTAATATGCTAGTAATTTGGCACCCACAATTAAATGTAAGGACGGGATATTTACATTTATCTAATACTAAAGTCAAAGCTGGAGATTCTGTTAAAGCAGGTCAACTAATTGCTTTTAGCGGAAATACTGGAACAAAAACTACAGGACCTCATCTGCACTGGTCAGTTTTGCAAGGGCAAAGTGGCTCTTGGTTAGCTACAGCCATTAATCCAAACACTTTGCTATATAATTGTGCTGACCAAACTGTAGAAGATGAGGAAAATCAACCAATTAGTTCAGGTGATGACGAAGATTACTTTAGTGTTGCCTGTTACCCATATGGCTTTGTTGGGCCAATACCTCTAGGAGCAGATAAATTTAGAAGTCTTTGTTATACAGAGGGAGATGAAGAATTAACTACAGAAATAGAGCTTTCCGAAGAACAGATAGAAAAAATGATAAACTGGGGAGCTTTTAATATACCTACAGAGATTGATAATTACCTTAAGCAAAGAGGGGTTAATTTTAAGGCTGAAATAGTAAAGTGTGCTTTGATAGACCAACCAGAAGAGGCTGGAAACTGGATTGATTCAGTTCGCCAAGGTTTCTCAGATCTAGTTGGTTTCATTCCATTTATTGGTGATCTTGGTGATATTATAATCTCCGCTACAGGTAGAAATCTTCTTACAGGTAAACAAGCCTCATGTATAGAAAGAACAATATCAGGTATTTTTGGAGGGGGAGGATTAGCAGCTGACCTTGTAGGTGTGGGAGGTGCTGGAGTTGGAGCTTTTCTAACTTCATTTGGAACTGAAGTCATCCAAAAAGGCTTAGTAGTAGGTATCAAACAAGCTATTCAAGAACTTTCCTCAAACTTAGCCAGTATCCAACTCAAAATCCTAATCAAAGAAGTTGTAGAAAGCCAAATAAGAAATGGTAAATTCTTCATTGACAATTTCCAAGGCACGATAAAACATATCATTAAAGTTGGAGATGACTTCATCAGCTATATTCCAACCAATGTAAAAGTTCAATCTCTAACTCTAGCAGGTGGCAAAGCTATAGCCAAAGTCAGTGGGAAGAAGTTGGTGAGGCATACTTTAAAACTTGTAAATCTAGATAAGTTGCAAGGGGTTTCTAAAAAATTAATAGATTATTCGCTTAATCCTAAACACCCAATTGGTAAAAATAAAGCAAAAGTTTTTAAATCTGCATTAGGGTACACCTCTGAAAATGTTGATGATTTAACAAACAAAATATCAAAAGAAATGTTAAAATATTCAGATGAAGTAGTTGAGATAACTGAATCGCAACATGGGAAGCAGTTTAAAAAAGTCTTAAGTATAAGCGGGCCAAATGGTCAAACTAAACCAGTAATGACAGGTTGGATATATGATAACGGTACAAACCCTAATTTTCCAGAAACAAATAGACCTAGACTTGTTACTGCATATGTTAATTAATATAAACACTAAAATTTACGATTTTAACATTGAAGATTTTTATAATATTGAAGACTTTGACCCTAAAAATCATGTTATTACCATGTTTAATGGATTAAATAACAGCAAAAAAAAATTTAAATTTTCAAAGAAAAAAATATACACTCAAGAAGATGTATTAATAATTCATATAGAACAAGATATCATTGTTGAGTCTTATTCTGGCAATAAAAAAGTAGTTAAATCTGGATTTTATAACCAAATGATAGCCAATATTTACACTGACACAGATTACGGCTTTGACTTTGATACTACAGGCAGGGACTATGTTGAAATAATTCTCAACATCAATCAAATAATTTGTTCAATAACTGAGATTACTTAATGAGTAGAAGAAAGAGTTTAGTTTACAACTAAAACCCTTATCAAAGAAGTTGTAGAAAGCCAAATAAGAAATGGTAAATTCTTCATTGACAATTTCCAAGGCACGATAAAACATATCATTAAAGTTGGAGATGACTTCATCAGCTATATTCCAACCAATGTAAAAGTTCAATCTCTAACTCTAGCAGGTGGCAAAGCTATAGCCAAAGTCAGTGGGGAGGGGTATGCTGAGGCTCAAATCAAAGTTTCATCAGCCTACGGAAATC
>CAZVWQ010000053.1:0-2507 GCA_964631275.1 uncultured Candidatus Saccharibacteria bacterium
GATTTCCGTAGGCTGATGAAACTTTGATTTGAGCCTCAGCATACCCCTCCCCACTAATACCAAGTGTTAGATACATTTTGGTTAGTTGAGCTGGTTTGGTTATTGTAAATAGAGTCGTGATTAAATATCTCCTGATTTGAAATCTATGGTGATTGGTGTTACTTTTACTATTCTAAATTTTCATCTACATACTTTATCCAAATTTGGTATTCTTCTTGGTCTAGGCTGGAGATACCTTGCAAAAGTATTTTTTCAAAGATTTCTGTTATTTCTGGTGGCATGGCTTGCATTAATTCTGGGGTTATTTCTTTTATGCCTAAAATATCTATAGCGTAATCTTCCCATTTTTTGCTTAATTCTTGATTTTCAAATAATTCAAGCTCCCTTTTAGTTACTACATAATCATAGGCCTGTAGTATTTCTGGTGGCATGGCATTTATTTGTTCTTGGGTTAATTGCTGTCCAGTTAGAAATACAAAGTCTCTTCTAAGTTCTTCTATTGGAGTGTTTTGTAATCTGTTTTCTTCGGCTTGTTCTTGTTGGATTCGTTGGCGGTTGGCTTGGATTTGTTCTGGGGTTAAATTTAAATCAGGATAATTAGCAATTTTATCTGGGTAAGGATTGTTTTTATAGACATCATATTTTTTAGCAATTTCTAATGCTTCTTCAAAAGTAAAATCTGTTGAGGAGCTGATGATTGATTCTTCTACTTCAAATGAATTAATACCTGTTCGTTTTAGATAAAAGGTTTCAAAGCGAATTTTAGGTTTTCTTCCATAATCTTCAGTTTCAATTCTATAGACTATCTGAGTTATTAAATTCCAAAAATCAAGTAATAAATATTCTCTTTCCCTATTATCTTGGATAGTGTAGTAAATAACTAAACTACCTCTCCTCTCGTCACCTGTTTCCCAGTATTCCCAAGTTGTTTTTTGTATTTCTTTTAAATTTTCTTGGTAAGAATAATAAAGAAGTGGAACAAATATAATCACTAATATACTAATTATTGATATTATTTTTTTTAAGTTATTTTGAATAAATTTTACCATATTTCAAGTTTAATTTTTTATCTAAAAATAAATATTTCTTCTTCTTTTTGCCTTAAAGCCTCTTCCGTCACCTCCCCACTCCTCTCCCCGCCAACAACAACCTCATCATAAAAGTCTGTGCAAATATATTTAATGCTATAAAGGACACAATGCTTTCTTTGGATTGTTGGAAAGGTTTGGTTTTTATTGTCTTTGGTTGTAGAGATTTTGTAGTTGGTAATTACTGAACCTTCTGAGCTAGGTTTTAGAAGTGAGATTCTATCATTATTATCAGAAAAATACGGAAGATAAAAGGTTTTACTAAACTTTGGATCATGAACACTTGGCATATTTTGATTTAGATAAGTTGCTCCTTTTTTTAAACCAATTCTGGTATATCTTATGTTAGGCAGATTGGTATTACTAAACTCCAAGTGATAGCTTTGTTTTTTTTGATCTTCTGTTGGTAGAGTATAATCAACATTAAGTTTAAGATCAAATCCGTCAATATAGCTGGTGTAGTGGTTTCTAAAATCACTTAAGCTTAGTCTGTCTTCGTAAAAGCGATATTGGTCAATTACCTTATCCCAGACCTCAATCACCCAAAAATGTTCCTGGCCTAAATCTATGTTTCTGTTGAAATCTACGTTGACTGCTTCGTGAGCGGTTACTGTTAGTCTATCACTTCCTGCTGCTGATTTGTTTCCCACAAAAGCTCTAGAGAAATTAAAAGGTGATCTGAAATAATCTTGGCCGCCAATAGAAATTGCAGATTGTACGCTACTTGTATTTCCATCTAAATCATAATCTCTAAATAATCCAGTTGTAGCTCCAGGACTTAGTTGGCTAGCAGGGTCTAGCAATATAGCATTTTGACCATTTCCCATTTCTCTAGCTATTTCGGTAGACAACATTGTACCCAAAGAATGTCCTACAAAGTTAATTCTGCTAGCATCGCTCATACCCCAGTCTTTAAGTTTAACTGAAACTTCTTTGGCTGTTGGTATAATCCATTTAGCAGCTCTATTGACATCGGTTGGGATAGCTGCACCTATACCCAAATTTTCTGTGGAGGCTGAGGCTTGTCTCCAATCCAGTAATAGAACTGTGTCGTTAGGATTTTCTTTGATGATTTTTTGGGCTGTATTTTGCATGTAGTTGTTTTTAGTTTTATCTTCTTTTCTTGGATTTCTGTACCAACCATGAACAACTATCCAGACTTTTGATTTACCGTCATAACCATTTGTAATTTTGTTTTTGTTATTAGAAACTATTTCAAATTTGATTTTTCTGTTTCGTGAATCGACATTTGGCATAATAGCATCTTCTTCTACTTTCCACTTAGGGTTTGTAGCCTTTACCTCAATCTCCTCCTCAATATCAAAATTCTCTCTATCCACCACTTCCCGGCAGTTTCCACTCACCTCACTCCACAGGTCAATTCCATCCCACCAGTTACTTCCACCGTCTAAGTTTCCG